>NZ_JBXWOZ010000002.1:0-441900 GCF_059611145.1 Ruegeria sp. CDSB022
GTGGCCCGTTCGTCTATCGGTTAGGACGCCAGGTTTTCAACCTGGAAAGAGGGGTTCGATTCCCCTACGGGCTACCATTTCTTCACACACCGAACTTTTCCTGACACAGGGCCTGCACCTGTCCCCAGACAGATTTGAATTCCGGCGTGTTTTCGGCGGCATAGTGGAAGTTCTTCATCAATCCCGTAAGCTGAGTGAAGACCTGGCGTACCTCGGCCTTGTCGGCGAACTGCGCGGTGGATTGAGTGACGCCATAGACCAGTTTGAACGTCATCTTCTGACGCTCTAGCGGAACCGACGCATCCACCGGGTCAAAGGCATCCTGCTGCAGATAGACCATGTCGACAAACAGCGCCTTTTGCTGAGTCACAAAATCCTCGATCGTGACCCCTTCCTCGCCGGTCACCTGCATCATCTGGTCAACCTGTTCGCCCCTTTCGATCAATGCCAGCAAGTCGCGCACTTTGGCCGTCCATCCGGCTTCGGCGTTGGTGTCGTACCAGTCCGAGAGCTGTTCCAGATAACGCGACCAGCTGAGCATCGGATCGACTGCGGGATAGAACCGCTTGTAGGCGCGTTCGGACGACAGGCCGAGGAAACACTTCACCGTGGACAGCGTCGATTGCGTGACCGGTTCATCAAAGTTCCCACCTGCCGGTGACACGGTCCCGATCAGGGTCAGGCTGCCGGTGTCCCCATCATTGGTCTTCATCGCTCCGGCGCGTTCGTACAACCCCTTGATCGAGCTTTCGAGATAGGCGGGAAAGCCCTCTTCCCCCGGAATTTCTTCGAGCTTGCCGGAGGTCTCGCGCATGGCCTGAGCCCAGCGGCTGGTACTGTCCGCAATCAGCAGCACGTCGTACCCCATCTGGCGGTAATATTCGCCCAGGGTGATCCCGGTGAATATAGACGCCTCGCGCGCGGCTACGGGCATCGAGGAGGTGTTGCAGATGATGATCGTCCGGTCCATCAGACTGCCGCCAGTGGTCGGGTCGGTCATCTTCGGGAATTCCGCAATCGTCTCGACAACCTCACCCGCGCGTTCACCACAGGCCACCACGATCACGATGTCCACCTTGGCGTTGCGTGCAATCAGGTTCTGCAGCACCGTCTTGCCTGCGCCGAACGGACCGGGAATACAGGCCGTCCCACCGCGGGCAATCGGAAAGAACGTGTCGATCAGGCGCTGAGAGGTCAGCACAGGTTCGGTTGGATAGAGCCGCTCGGACAAAGTGCGTTTCAGAACGTTTTCCGGCAAAGCCCGCCGTACCGGCCATTTCTGCGACAGGGTCAGCGTGTGCTCACCCCCCTGTGCATCTTCAAGCCGCGCCACGATATCATGGATCATGGCCGCACCCTTCTGAACCCAAATGACTTTGTAATCCCCAACCCAGTTAAAGGGCAGCATGATCTTATGGGTAAAATGCCCCTCGGGCACCGCCCCGATGCTGTCGCCTGAAGTGACCGTGTCGCCCACCTTGACCGATGGGGTAAACGACCACTTTGCCTGAGTGTCCAGCGGCGCCACGTCCGCCCCACGCGGCAGAAAGGTTCCGAATTCTGCCGCCACTTTGGCCAAAGGCGACTGCAAGCCGTCAAACACCTGCCCCAACAGCCCAGGACCAAGTTCGACCGAGAGCAGCTGCCCGGATTGTTCGACCGGGTCGCCCACGGCGACGCCATCAGTGCTTTCGTAAACCTGCACATCGGCAGTGTCGCCCCGCACCCGTAACACTTCGGCTTTCAGACGTTCCTGACGTCCACCGGGGCTGGGCCGCGTGGGCAGAATGAAAACGACCTCATTCTTGACCAGCTGTCCGGGATGGCCTGTGGCATCAGGGTTCGCCTGAATTTGTACCAGCCCTTCCTGTACCGAGACGACGCGGGCAGTAGAGGTCTGCGTGGCGGAGGTTGGGGCTGTCATGCGCTTACTCCCTCGAAATCTAAGTCGATCGCACTTGCCATGGCGTGTTGCGCCAGTTTCTCAAAGCGCGTTGCCGCGTCACGCGCATTGCTTTGCGCCCAGCGATCAAAAATATTCCAGATCAGAACATAAATCGCCACGGCTTCGAAATCGAATAGATGGCGCGCGGCGTAGCGTTTCAGTTGCTTATGGCTGACCGACAAAAGCAACCGTTCAAGCCCCAGGGGATCATCGACATCCAGCAAGTGTTTGGCTTCTTTGATCCAGGGCATCGGGGTTTCCAGCCGAAAGGCAGGGTCGCCCCAGTTGGCCGGAATGTGTCGGCTCCAGCGTCCAATGCCATAGACGCCACTAGGTGCAGCACCCCCCTGTTTGCGCAGGCGCAGCGCGGCAACCGCCGTCCTCAAATCCATCCGTTCCATGAACAGCTTGCGCAAGGTCGGTTGTGGAATGTGCCGGAGCGCTTCTTTGCATCGCTCAATGGTCTGTGCATCCGTGACGTTCATATCATAGTTGTTCCAGTTCAGAGCGTGTTCCATTACCTCCAGAACCCGTGCATCCGCTGGTGTCAGCGCCCGCAAGCGCCGGTCCAGCCTGAGCCGCGACAGCGGAGGTTGTTTGGCGATGAACAACCGTTCCGAGCCCGGCAGGCTGCTGATCAGCGCGATATAGGCGTCAGGGTCCGACATGTTACCGGATCACACCTTCCAAAACGGCACGAAAGCGCGGCTGCAAATGTTCCATCAACAACGAGGCGACGGCCTTATCGGTCAGATCCAGAACAACCCCCTGTTCATCAGCCCGGATGCGGATGCCATTCTGGGTGTCATCCGCGCTGTGCAGCTCAACCTGTTCCTTCAGCATTTCAGCCGTCAGTCCCAGAACGTAACGCGTCAGCTTTCCCGACTGAATATCATCGGCGTTTTGTTTGATGTCATCCTGAGTGGCGACACTGGGGGGCAGTATGACTTGCGCAGGCCCTTCCAATCTGGCGTCTGACGCGGCGCGACCGACGACCTCAAGGATCATTTGTTTCAGCAGTTCAGGATCAGTCATTTCTTGGGTGACCAGCCGTTCAACATCCTTGCGAAATCGATCTGTCAGACCGGCCTTCATTGTAAGCACCGCATCACGCATCGCTGTGTTCAGCGCCTCTTCTCCGGCTGTGCGATAATTATCCGCCTCGGCACGGGCCTTTTTCCGATACTCATCTACGTCGCGCTTGGCATCGGCAAGAATTTTGGCCGCCTCGGCTTTGGCATCAGCGCGCAGCTTGTCTGCATCGGCCTGACCGGCAGCCACACCATCGCTGCGCAGCTTGTCGATCAGCGCATCCACCCCATGCGAAATCATCCCGTCCTGTGCCATCAGCTAATCCCCGCGCTGATGACCAAAGCAAAGACAAAGGCAAATACGCCAAAGCCCTCGATGATTGCAGCCGGCGCAAGTGCCAGGCCAAAAATCTCGGGCTTTTCCTTGGTTGCGTTAATCGCTGCAGCACAGGCCCTTCCCTGCCAGATGCCGCAATACATCAGGGCGATGCCCGACAGAATGCCGATCCCGAACAGCCCGCCTGCATTTTCAGGCGTCACATCGCGGTTCAGTGTAAACATGATGACAATGCCGTAGATCACCATGGTCGAGGGAAAGGCCGACACGCCGATGAACCGGCCATACCCGCCTTCGGTTTCCGTCATCGCTCCGATACTGGCCTGTCCAGCAATGGAACAGCCAATCGCGCTTGCTGCGGCGCCCAGCGCCATGGGGGCATAGATTCCCAACCAGCCCAATGTAAGTACAAGCTCATTCATTCCTGAACCTCCTTGCGGGCGAACGGGCGAAAGACGATGCCTTCATCCGGCAGACCCCATTTAAAGAATTCGATGTAATTGAGACGTAATCCGTGAACGACGCCACTCATCATGGCGAGCGCGAAATTGAGGATGTGCCCGGCGATCAGGATCAGCACGCCAAACAGAAGGCCCAGCCCTTTCAGGGACTGCATCACCGAGACCGCCAGATCGTTGAACGTGATCGCCAGTGAGGCCGAGGCCAATCCCAGTGCAAACAGGCGCATATAGCTAAGAACATCTCCAAAGGCGCCCATCGCCCCGGCCAACCCCTGTACCCCTTCTATAAGGCGCCAAAGCCAGTCTGACGGTTTGGCAATCTTGCGCTCGCTGGTGAACAGAAGGATCGCCAAAGCGCCTGCGATCATAATCGCAGCACCCGCTGCTGTGGGTCCCCCTTTCATATAGCTCAGCCACAGTATGAACCCGCCGATCAACACCGCGATCCAGCCAAGATTGGCAACGGAACTGCGCCGCCCCCAAGACGCGCGTGCTGCAAGCGCATTCGCCAATATCAGGTGCAGAACGCCGACCACGATTGAAATCATCATCATCGAGTCGAAATTGTTCAGGTCCAACAGCTTGAGTTTCCCCCAGATCGTGCTCGAGGCCGGGGAAGCGCCAAAATAGCTTCCAACCAAAATCCCGTACAGGACCGTCGCGCCCGAAATGATCAGACCATAAAGCCGCCACGATCTTTTCGCTGGTGTATTGTCGAGACGTTTCCAGAAGGCCAACAGCCCCAGCAGGATAACCAGGCCATAGCCGGCATCCGCAACGATCATCGCAAAGAAGATCGCGAACGAGACGGACACGATTATGCTGGGGTCCCATTCTCGGTACCCAGGAACCTGATAGAACAGGGCAAGGTCTACCGCTGCACTGCGATTTTCCGGCTGCTCAAGTAGCGTCGGAGGTATCTCGTTCGGGCCCGGGTCTTCGATCAAAACAGCGGCGTTCTGCGAATTGGCCATGTCCAGGACAGCCTCGACCTGATCGCTGGGCACCCAACCCTGCAGGGCAAACACTTCGCCTTCGTCGCGGACCTTTTGCGTGGCATGGGCCAGTTCGGCTGCGCTTTCGGCGGCGGCAAGATTACGCCGCATCAACGTCAGAAAACGGGTCTGCCCGATACGCTCGGCTTCCAGCGCCTCAATGGCGATTTCGGCCTCTTCCAGCTGAGCTTCAAGCTCGTGAATGGGCAACGAACCCGTATGGGTGCGCGGCACTGGAAGGATGTCGTCTTCGGGATCTTCCGGGGCGATCAGAACGGCGTAGAGAAACCGGTGGTCCTCTTGCAGGATGGCCCAGGGCAACTGAAGCTCCGCCAGTGCCTCACGGTGTTTTAGCGGCAGTTGATAGAACCAAAGCCGGTTGCCTGCCAACACATCACTCGGCGGAAAATCCAGATCTCCCCACGGGCGCACCTGAGCGATCCGGTGGGCCAAAAAATCCCGGTGGTCGGTCATATCCCTTATGCGCTGCATCAAGTCCAGGACTTCACCGACGAACTGGTCCATATCAAAACCAGAATCGCGCCGAACCTGACGACGCGTTTCCGACGATTCTTTCAAAAACCGCAATGCTTTATACGCATTTCGGGCACCACGCTCGTTGATCCGCTCTGGCTCTGCCGGCGGCGGTGCCAAAGGCAAAACATGCATGCATCCCAATGTCTGCAGCGCGCCCAGAGTGTCCCCCTTGTTCGCGGCATGGCCGACCAAAGACAGTTTCTTCAGCCTTGCAACACTCATGCCGCAACCTCCTTCGCATGTTTGCGTTTGGAGATTTTCGAGCGCACAACGGATTGCATCTGTTCATCGCTCAGATAGATGCGGATTTTCTTGATGTTGGCCCTGGCGCGCGGGATCAACACTTTCTCGAACAGATTGACGCGCTGGGTGATCGTGGCCACTGATTTGTCAAAAATCCTGACCCTTTCTTCGGCCACTTTCACGCGCAATCGAGCTTCGATCATGTCATGCAACAAACGCGCCACTGCATCCACCCAATGTGGCTTGGCCAAAAGGGAATACGGACGTACCGCGACCTCGATCCGGTCCAGATCGGGCATGGTAACGCCAACCACGTTGACCTTCTTCAGCCGGTAATCCTTTAGTTCGACCAACCCTTCCAGGTCGACACCTTGTTGCGCCAGCATGGGCAGCTTTTCCCCGACCTGCTGTGCCAAGCGCGTCACCTCCTCCTGCAGGTACTGCACATTTTTACGTGCCTTGGCCCGTTCAGCCATCAGTTGCTGACGCTTCAGGTCCAGAGACGGCAAGAACCGCTCATAGCTTTTCAGCTGCGTCTGCTCGCGTGCAAGCGACGATTTATTCAGCTGCAACCGCGCCATGTGCATCCTTTGGGAAGTATTTGTCGATCAGATCCTGCTTCATCAGCAACTGCTCGGGGGCAAAGCATTCAGCTAGTGTCTTCCATCCCAGATCTAGCGCATCCTCCAGCGGGATCGAGACGTTGATGTCCATAAAGCGTTTACGGAACAAAGCGCCGAATTTCAGCAACTGGTTGTCATAATCCGATAGGTCAAACGCCATGGCCTGTTTCTGCGCGGCATCTCGGCTTTCGGAATAGAACCGGATCATCGTGTTCATGATCTGGCCGTGGTCTTCGCGTGTGGTTTTGCCGATTACATTCTGCTTGAGGCGCGACAAACTGCCGAACGGGTCGATCACCCCGGAATGCAGGTAAAACTGGCCTTCAGTGATATACCCGGTGTTGTCTGGGACCGGATGGGTCACGTCATTCCCGGGCATGGTTGTGACAGTCAGCACAGTAACCGATCCACCCTTGGCATAGTCGCAAGCTTTCTCATACCGTCGTGCCAGTTGCGAGTAGAGATCGCCCATATATCCACGCTGCGATGGGACGCGTTCCTGACTGATCCCAACCTCTTTCATCGCATCGGCATAGGCGGTCATATCCGTCAGCAGGACCAGAACACGCTTGCCCTCTTCCACAGCGAATTTCTCGGCAACGGCCAGCGCCATATCCGGCACCAGCAGGCGTTCGACCAACGGGTCCATGGCCTGATTGACGAACATCACGGTCCGCGAGAACACGCCCGCATCCTCGAACGAGGTTCTGAACGTGTGGTAGTCGTCAAAAATCAGCCCTAACCCGCCAAACACAACAATATCCGCATCCGCCTGAATGCCGATGCGGCTGAGAAACGCGTTGAACGGCTCGCCGGATACCGAAAAAATTGGGATCTTCTGGCTTTCGACCAGTGTATTGAACACGTCGATCATCGGCACATCCGTGCGAATCATCTTGTTGGGAACCGACCGCTCAACCGGATTCACCGTCGGTCCCCCAATGTCGATGCGCGGTTCGGCAGACAAGTCCGGGCCGCCGTCAATCGCCTCGCCTGCGCCGTCAAACACCCGGCCCAGAATATTGGCCGAATACGGGGTTTGCATCGGATGACCAAGGAACGTTGCTGTCGCCTCGGTCGAAATCCCCTTGGTACCCGAGAACACTTGCAAGGTTATCACATCGCGGTCGATGAAGATGACTTGCGCCAGCGTTCTGTGCCCATCGACCGTTTCGATCACGGCCAGATCGTTGAAACGCACCGTCGCGTCAGCGGACCCGTCACTCGGAACTTTTATCTTTAGCGTATCCCCCACGATCTCGAGAACGCGGGTAAATTTCAGAAGACTTCGGGACATTGCTGATCCTCTTAGCCTGAAAACTTGATTGAACTCAAATCGTGCAGCAAACGGTCACAAAGGTCTGCTTTTCAAATGGACCCACATCACAGCGTCTGCCGAAAAACCACGCGCGCGACCCTGCATTCAAGGGGTCTGCGAACTGAAATTAATGGGCAAATGGTGCTTTAAAACATGATATAAATCAATTCATTTTCAGAAATTTATCCCTGCCATCACCTCAATTACTAAAAATTTAGTTTGACACGCAGGAGGCAAATCGCTGATGCTGATCGTCATCCGGTCTGCGCCGGATCACATTATCTTTGGGAGGAAACAGATGCGGAGACATCTACTTTCCGCAGTGGCGGCGGCTGCCGTCATTGCGGGGCACGGTCCCGTTTGGGCCGACGAAGCCGCAGCACAACGCTGGATCGACGACGAATTCCAGCCATCAACCCTGTCGAAAGACGAGCAGATGGCCGAGATGCAATGGTTCATCGAAGCTGCACAGCCTTACAATGGCATGGAAATCAACGTCCTGTCCGAAGGCATCCCTACGCACTCTTACGAATCTGAGGTTCTGACCAAGGCGTTCGAAGAAATTACCGGCATCAAGGTCAATCACCAGATTCTGGGTGAAGGCGAAGTAGTTCAAGCCGTTCAAACCCAGCTGCAAACAGGTCGGAACCTGTATGACGGCTACGTGAACGACAGTGACCTGATCGGCACCCACTCGCGTCTGCAGTTGGCGTATCCGCTGACCGACATGATGGGTGGCGACTGGGCGGGCACGACCTCTCCGACGCTGGATCTGGATGACTTCATGGGCATTCAGTTCACCACCGGTCCGGATGGCAAGCTGTATCAGCTGCCTGATCAGCAGTTTGCGAACCTCTACTGGTTCCGCAAGGATTGGTTCGACGATGAGGCAAACAAAGCCGCGTTCAAAGAGAAGTACGGCTATGATCTGGGTGTTCCGGTCAACTGGTCCGCTTACGAAGACATCGCCGATTTCTTTACCAACGATGTGAAAGAAGTCGACGGTACCGCGATCTATGGCCACATGGATTACGGCAAGCGCGCGCCTGACCTTGGCTGGCGTATGACCGACGCTTGGCTGTCGATGGCTGGTGCTGGCGACAAGGGTGAGCCGAACGGCATCCCCGTTGACGAATGGGGCATCCGCATGGAAGCGGGCACCTGTAACCCTGTTGGCGCATCTGTGTCGCGCGGCGGTGCTGCGAACGGTCCAGCTGCGGTCTATGCGATCCGCAAATGGGACGAATGGCTGCGCAACTATGCACCTCCAGGTGCCGCGTCTTATGACTTCTACCAGTCGCTGCCGGCGCTTAGCCAAGGCAACGTGGCCCAGCAAATCTTCTGGTACACCGCCTTTACCGCCGACATGGTGAAGCCGAAGTCCGAAGGCAACAACACCGTCGACGACGAAGGCACACCGCTTTGGCGGATGGCGCCGAGCCCGCATGGCCCCTATTGGGAAGATGGTCAGAAGGTTGGGTATCAGGACGTGGGATCCTGGACTTTCCTGAAGTCGACCCCTGCGGATCGTGCTCAGGCGGCTTGGCTGTATGCCCAGTTCGTGACATCCAAGACGGTCGACGTGAAGAAGTCCCATGTGGGTCTGACTTTCATTCGCGACAGCTCGGTCAACCACGAGTCGTTCACCGAACGCGCGCCCAAGCTGGGTGGTCTGGTCGAGTTCTATCGCTCACCTGACCGCGTGGCATGGTCGCCGACCGGCATCAACGTGCCGGATTATCCGAAGCTGGCCCAGATCTGGTGGCAGCAGATTGGTGACGTGAACTCGGGTGCCTTCACTCCGCAAGAAGCGATGGATCGTCTGGCCGAAGAGATGGACATCACAATGGGCCGGATGCAGGCCGCGGATGAAAGCGCCGGTGTCTACGGCGGTTGTGGTCCGCGCTTGAACGAGCCGCAGGATGCGTCCTTCTGGCTGGAAAAGCCGGGTTCGCCAAAAGCCAAGCTGGAGAACGAAAAGCCGCAAGGCCAGACCGTCAACTATGACGAACTGGTTCAGCGCTGGCAGTCCCAGTAAGCGTAAACTCGTAGGCCGGGCTCAGACCCGGCCTACCCCCAAATACCCCCAGAGAACACCAGATGATCGAACTTCAAGACGCGACCAAACGAGTCGGCAACGTCATCCATATCAAACCCACGAATCTGACGCTGCAAACAGGCCATTTCAATGTGTTACTGGGTGCCACCGGTTCCGGGAAAACATCACTGATCAAGATGATGGCCGGACTGGATCCGATCGCCGCAGGCAAGGTCCTGATGGACGGGCAGGACGTGACCCGGCTGAATACGCAGAAGCGTAAGATCAGTCTGGTGCACCAGTTTTTCGTCAATTACCCCCATATGAGCGTTTTCGACAACATTGCCTCGCCCCTGCGCGTAGCAGGCATGGCGAAAAGCGAAATCGAAGGCCGCGTGGAAGAGGCCGCAGATCTGCTGCAGCTGCGCCCGATGCTGCAGCGCCGCCCGCACGAGCTGTCGGGTGGACAACAACAACGCACCGCTTTGGCCCGCGCGATTGCCAAGGAAAGCCGGGCCGTGTTCCTTGATGAACCCCTTGCCAATCTGGACTACAAACTGCGCGAAGAGCTACGCGAGCAACTTCCTGATCTTTTTGCCGGACGCGGGGCCGTTGTGGTCTATGCGACTTCAGAACCGGAAGAAGCATTGCTGCTCGGTGGTCATACCGCTCTGATGGCAGACGGCCGGGTCACCCAATTTGGGCCAACCGCTGATATCTACCGCAATCCGGAAAACATCGCTGCCGCACGTGTGTTCTCGGATCCGCCGATCAACGTCGCGCATATCACCGTCTCGGGTACACAGGCGCAACTTGCAGGGGGCGGTGGCTGGGCCGTCACCGGCATCGCAGACGGTGAATACACAGTGGCGGTACGCCCGCATCGTGTGACGCCCTTCCGCACGTCGGACGCAGATATAGAACTGACCGGGCGTGTGATCGTGACCGAGCTATCCGGATCTGACTCCAGTGCGCATTTCCAACATGGGAACGACGCATGGGTTTCATTGGCGGCGGGCGTACATCCCTATCAGGTTGGCGAAGACCATAGTTTCTATATGAATCCGGCTCATTGCCGGTATTTCGGCCAAGACGGCAAAAGGGTGGCCTGACATGGCACAGATCAAGCTTTCAAACCTTCGACACAGCTATATGCCATCGCCGCAAGGCCCCGAGGATTATGCGCTGAAGGAAATCGATGTCACTTGGCGCGATGGTGGGGCCTATGCGCTGCTGGGGCCTTCGGGCTGCGGCAAGTCTACGCTGCTGAACATCATCTCGGGCCTGCTGACACCTTCCGAGGGGCAGATCCTGTTTGATGACCGCGACGTGACCGCCCTGCCCCCTGATCAGCGCAACATTGCGCAGGTTTTTCAGTTTCCAGTGATCTACGACACGATGACCGTAGGCGAGAACCTAGCCTTTCCTCTGAAAAACCGGGGCGTTGACGCGGCAACCATCAAGCGGCGTGTTGATGAGATTGCCGAAATGCTGGATGTCGCGGATATGCTGGGCACCAAAGCCTCTGGCCTGAGCCCGGACAACAAGCAAAAAATCTCGATGGGGCGCGGACTAGTGCGCGATGACGTGAATGCGGTGATGTTTGATGAGCCGCTGACCGTGATCGACCCGCATCTGAAATGGAAACTGCGGTCCAAGTTGAAAGAGCTGCACCAGCGCGTAAAAGCCACAATGATCTACGTCACCCACGACCAGACCGAGGCGTTGACTTTTGCTGATGAAGTCGTGGTCATGCAGGATGGTGAAGTGGTTCAGATTGGTACGCCGGTTGAACTGTTCGAGCGGCCTCAGCATACATTCGTTGGTCACTTTATCGGCTCGCCCGGCATGAATGTCTTGCCCTGCGAGACCAAGGGCGATCGCGCTATTTTCGAAGGGCATGAGGTGGTCTTGGAAGGTCCGACCCATGGTGAAGGTGGTCGCACCGATCTAGGAATACGCCCGGAATATGTAGGCTTCGGCCAATCCGGCATACCGGCACATGTCACCAAAGTAGCCGATATCGGGCGCCATTACGTGGTCAGTGCCATGGTTGGGAACACACCGATCAAGGCCGTCACCGAACACAATGCGCCCGAACAAGGCTCGATGGTCTTTCTGCAATTCAAACCCGAGCAGTCCCGCGTCTATCGCGACGGCTGGATCGCAACGCAGGAGCGGGCCCAATGAGAACAATAAACCAAAGAGCATGGTTCTTTGTCTTGCCGGTTCTGGCACTGGTCGCGTTCAACGCGCTGGTGCCAATGATGACGGTGGTCAACTACTCGGTGCAGGAGACCTTCGGCAACAATCAGTTTTTCTGGGAAGGCCTGGGTTGGTTCGAACAGATCCTGCGGTCGGACCGGTTTCAGGCCGCACTTGGGCGACAGTTCCTGTTTACCTTCATGATCCTGATCATCGAGGTGCCCTTGGGTATCATCGTCGCGCTATCCATGCCGCGTAAAGGCTTTTGGGTGCCGGTCTGTCTGGTTCTGATGGCCCTGCCGATGCTGATACCGTGGAATGTGGTGGGCTCGATGTGGAACATCTTTACGCTGCCCAAGATCGGCCTGCTTGGATACTTCCTAAATGACGTTTTGGGCATCAACTATGACATGACCCAACAGCCTCTGTCGGCCTGGATCACTGTCATCATCATGGATGTCTGGCACTGGACTTCGCTGGTGGTTCTACTGTGCTATGCGGGTCTGGTTTCGATCCCGGACGCCTATTATCAGGCGGCCAAGATCGACGGTGCCAGCCCGTGGTCAGTGTTCCGGTATATCCAGTTACCCAAGATGAAGACGGTTCTGACAATCGCTATCCTGCTGCGGTTCATGGACAGTTTCAACATCTACACCGAACCCTTCGTTTTGACTGGCGGGGGTCCCGGAAACTCGACCACCTTACTGTCGATCGATCTTGTAAAGATCGCGCTGGGACAGTTCGACCTTGGCCCTGCGGCTGCGATGAGCTTGATCTATTTCGCCATCACACTGCTGGTCTCATGGGTCTTCTACACTCTGATGACAAAGGATGACGCCGAATGAAAAAGCGCTCCCTCATCCCGATCCTCTATATCGCGTTCCTGATGCTGCCGATCTATTGGCTAGTGGCGATGTCCTTCAAGACCACGAACGAGATCCTGTCGGGCTTTTCTCTGTTCCCGCAGACCTTTACGCTAGAAAATTACATCACGATCTTCACAGACCCGACGTGGTATTGGGGCTACATCAACTCGATCACCTATGTGACGTTGAACACGGTGCTTTCCGTCTGTGTCGCCCTGCCAGCGGCCTATGCGTTCTCACGCTATCGGTTCCTAGGGGACAAGCAGTTGTTCTTCTGGCTGCTGACCAACCGGATGGCACCGGCTGCGGTGTTCGCCTTGCCGTTCTTTCAGCTCTATTCGTCAATCCAGTTGTTTGACACCTATCTGGCGGTGGCGCTGGCGCATACGCTGTTCAACGTGCCGCTAGCGGTGTGGATTTTGGAAGGGTTCATGCGTGGCATCCCCAAGGAGTTGGACGAAACCGCTTATGTGGACGGGTATTCCTTCCCGCGCTTTTTCGTCACGATATTCCTGCCAAATATCAAAGCGGGCGTAGGCGTCGCGGCATTCTTCTGCTTCATGTTCTCATGGGTCGAAATGCTGTTGGCCAAGACTCTGACAGCGGTCGAGGCCAAACCCATCGCTGCCGTAATGACCCGAACCGCGTCCAGCGCCGGGTACGAATTGGGCCTGCTGGCCGCCGCCGGGACGCTGACCATCATCCCCGGCGCCATCGTCATCTGGTTTGTCCGCAACTACATCGCGCGTGGTTTCGCGATGGGGCGTGTATGAGGTTCGATATGCGTAAACTGCTTTTGATCCCCTTTCTGATCCCGGGTTCGGCCTTGGCGCAAGCACAGGCCGGGTGGGGAAGTGTAGGTCAGCCCGAAGAAAAAGAGTTTTCCTGGACTGCGCCCTTGTGGCCGGATTTCTGGATGGCGTGGACACCGGCGACCCTGGCCGTATTTGTCGGCATCTTTTCAGCCATTGCGCTGATCGGTCTGCTGGAAGGGTTCAAATTCCGCGACGGGATTGAACGGCGCGGCGTTCTGGGCTTGACCACCACATTGGGCGACCGGCTGTTCATCACATTGCTTGGGGCAGCTTACATTTTTCTGGCCTGGTTAGGGCTAGTCGGGCAACCGGTCTGGACACCGCTGTTCCTGTCCATCGGCTGGGGCGTTTTCGTGTTCTGGAAAGTTTAAGCTTTGCGAAACCATCAAAGAATGCTTGTCTGTCAGGCACAGGTAAAATGACGGCACTGGGATCAATGCGAAAGAAAAAGACGACAAACCTGCTGACCGAGGTCGAACTGGAGTTCATGAACGAACTCTGGGCTCTGGGTCAGGGCTCGGTGCGTGATGTACTGGACCGGCTGCCACCGGATCGGAACCTGGCCTATACGTCAGGGGCCACAATCCTTCGCATTCTTGACGAAAAAGGCTTTGTAGAAAGTCGCAAAAACGGCAAGACCCTGAGTTATACGCCGCTTCTGGAAAAGGATAGGTATCAGGCGCGCTCACTGCAGAACCTGTCACGAACCTTGTTCGATGACACACCAGCCACGCTGGTTGCACGGTTGGTAGATGACGCCGGTCTGAGCGAGGCAGATCTTGAGGATATTCGGGCACTGGTAGAGAGGAGACTGCAAAATGACAGCGGTTAAACCGGTTCTCGACGCATTTCTCGAACTGAATCTGGTTCTTGCCCTAGCAGCGATTGTATGGATCGCGGCAAGATACGTGGTTTCAATGACGCAGATGCGACACGGGTTTGTTGCACAGCTGCGCGCATTGAAAATTCTGTGTCTTTGCGTACTGCTCAGCCCCCTTTTGGCAATCGGGGCTGGTTTGGTCATGGCGATGTATTCCGTTGAAGGCGGGGTCGCCATTGGGGATCTTGCCGTTGCCGCCTATCTGCGTGGCGATATCGCCATGCCCGCCACCCAGTTCGAGGCCCTGCTCAATACCCGGCAAAGGTGGATCGAACAGACCCTTGCAGGAGAAAACCCGATTATATCGGCAATCTTGGTGGTAATGGCGCTCTATTCTGCGGTCTGCATCCTGCGCATTATCCGTGACGGTTTGGCAATCCGAGGCATTGTTCGCTCCAGCTATCTGTGGCGAAGCTCGGAAAAGGTCGATATCCGCCTGTCCGACCGGGTCACAGTCCCCTTCGCCGTTCGCGGTTTGTGGCGCAGGCATGTGGTATTGCCCAGCCATCTGCTCAACACCCCCAGCGATATGCGGTTTGCCCTTGCACACGAGCTGCAACATGTAAGGGCTGCCGATGTTGAATGGGAACTGGGGTTCGAGCTTTTGCGGCCGTTCCTGTTCTGGAACCCGGCATATCTGATTCTCAAGTTTCAATTCGATCGGCTGCGCGAGCTGGCCTGTGATCAATCCGTCGTTTCGCGCCGTGAAATCAACGCGGTCGAATACACGTCCTGCCTGCTGAACTATTGCTCCAATTCAGTAATGCGCGGCAGCCCGCGTGTATTGAACGTAGCATTGGTTAAAGGGGGCAAGGCCAAACGCGTCTTGCGTCAACGTGTGATTGCCCTGGCAGATGCCCCTGCAATCCAACCCACAATGCCCCCTCTGTTCTTTGCCTTAAGCGCGGCTTTTGCTGTGATATTGGCGTTAGGCGCTGCGTCATTGCAGCCTGTAGACGACTGGAGCCATGACAGGTTGATGCTGTCGACCGTTGTGAACCTTGAACGGTTGGAAGCCCGCAATCAGGGCAACTGACCCTTATTCGTGGGAAATATTTTCGAAGGATCTGCAGCGCGACGCACATTCTTGCAGCGAAGCCAATCCGCGTTTGCTGAAGAAAGAAATCGCAGGTTGCTTGGTGAAACAGGCTGAGTGGCGGTGCTGTCAGGCAAATTCGAACCAGTCTCAGTCTACCTCAGAAAGCTGAAAATTAGGCGAAACTAAATTGGCTCCACGCCGAAAGGGCGGCAGTTCAACTGAGTTTGAACTTGTCGCGTGAGTAAAGCTGCCGTTCATGATTGAAGTGACTATGGACGGAAGTGTCGTCTGCGGCAAACTTTTGCAAACACCGCATTTGCCGGAAGCAGAGCATCGCACGTTCTTTTCGCCGACGGAAGATGGGAATACTCAGCAAGATTGTTCTTCCAACGGTCGGTTTCTTGCCTTGAGGCATTTCCTATGACTTTCATCGCCGCGTCGTAAGAGTGCGACTTGTCAGTGACGACGAAACCTGACTGGCCCCATCGTTTCATCGCTGTCTTCAAGTGTAAAAGGGCCGCAACACGATCACGGCGCTTCGTGAAATAGATTTCCAGCACCTCGCCTTCATGGTCGGCTACCCGCCACAGGTGATATTGCTTGCCGTTGATCTTCAACAATAACCTTATTTAAATGCCGCCACCAGTTCGCGAAACATCGCATCCGATTTATGCGTTTTCGGCTAATTTCTGCGGCACAGATAGGGCCAAACCTATTCAACCAGAATCGAACATACACGATCACTGCTAGACGAATGATCTCAGGGTTGGTTTTGAAGCAACAAAAAAGTGAGCGTTTTTGTCATCAAGCGAAGCTACGAAACTGCCCTGCCTGTCTCAAGCCAATTTCCCCTGCACCACCCGTTCAAATGTTCAGGGCTTGCGGATCGAATGGCACAAGAATCTCCTGATTTTCTGTACCTCGGATCAAAAGTTGGTTTCCCAGAGTTTCAACTGCAATCACCCTGGCTCCACTACACCAACGAAGCGCCCCGATTACATGTGTAACCTCAACTTGGCGATCGGGGTTTAGATGAATGACGCCGTGATCGTTCGGGAAACTATTTTCGACATTTCCTAGGATGGGCGAAGCGGCCCCCTCCTCAACCCCAAGGCAGGCGAAGTGGCGGCTCGACCAAGGAGCATAATATCGACCACCGTTCGAATGCCACAACATCGTCATCGGCAAGGCCTGAGCCGATTTAAGCGACAGGAACATGTCGCCCTCCACGGGGCGAGTTACCGCGGTCCAACCCAATTTCTCTTCAGGCGAATCCAATCCAACAACAAAGTCTTCACTCTGTGGAGACCATGGGTAGTTTGACAGATTCACTTCGCGGTCTTTCCCGGGAAAAGACGCCAACGTTTGGCTTTCAGCCGGATATCTAAGCGCTGAATAGCCTAATGCCGGATCAACTTCCTGTTCAACCTTAGGCGTTCTCCAACACTGCTTTCGAGAGGTTTGAATGATCCCACCATTGGGCAAGGATACATTTGCGTGATTTGCAACCGGCATCGTGCCGTCGCCACCAATGAAAGTGTGACGCTGGTAGACGAATGGATGCTCAGGATGCAGTGTAATCTCTTTTTGCAGCCTAGCTCCATAGACCGTTCTGTCGAGCTCAGCGCGCAAATAGCTGTCGGTCTTTTCTTCTAGTCTCCAACGAGAGTTAGCTGGCCACCCATGCAGCGGCGATGTCCCCTCAGTTGACCCGAATGGGGCGCAGAAGAAATCACCGCCGAGTTTTTCCAAATGAGGAGCTATACCTTCGGGCATAACTTCGTCTGTGCCGACCCAAGGTGCGCGATGTAGTGGTGAAATCTCAGCGTTACCGTCGTACACACTGAAACTCTCGATCAACCCCAACTGCAAATCGAATGAAAGCCGGATGCCTGTTGCGGACAGCTCGATCACAAACCACTCCTAGCCCAAAAAATCATTCCACCAATACCATGACGCGACCATTTCCTACTCTGGTTTCGTAGGTGCGAAGATCTTCGCATACGGGCGCCCTCAAAGCTTTGCCCGTGCGATAGTCGAATAGCCCATTATGCTTGGGGCACTCTATCTCATTGTCCATCACCAGACCGTCCGATAAGTGCACTTGTTCGTGTGTACAGAGGCCGTCGGTGCAATAGAACTCATTGTCCAAACTGCGAACAATCAAGTAGGTTCTACCGTCGTGGTCCCAACGAATGAGATCTTCTTCCTCAACATCGTCTACGGCGCATGCGTCAACCCAAGGCATTACGTTCCTCCTCGATCACCGATTTCTAACCCCGTGTTTCTCTCCGGAACTGCCAAGTGAAAATGTTCCCGATATGGGCGGGCCGTCGGCGGGAGAGACTTTCGTATGGCGTAACTCGGGTCAACACGCTGCTTCATGACAGAACCCATCATTTCTTTGTAGCCGTCCCAAATCGAAGTATTCGGCGGCGGCAGATCATCCTTGATCAGATCATGAAGCGCTGGAAGAGAGTAATACGGAACCATCGGGAACATGTGATGCTCAATATGGTAATTCATGTTCCAGTAAACCCAACGGCTTATCGGGTTCATATAAAGTGTACGTGAATTTAAACGGTGATCAAGAACGTTCTCCGCAAGCCCTCCATGCTGAAGCAACCCCGTCATTACAAAATGCCAACACCCATAGACCCGAGGACCTCCGATTAAGAGTATGGGGATCAGGGATTTCCATGCGGCCCCGGAGACAAGCAAAACAAATGAAATCAACAAGACGGCAACGTAGATTGCAATGTGAATCCGCGCCCAAAGGACCGCTTTGGGCCATTGGCTTTCCGGAATGTAATCCCGCTCTTCTTGCGACAAGTTTCCCATCGCATTTCGCGTCAGAACTTTGAGCGAGGTCCACGTTTCAACAATCCCCACAAACGCAAGCGCTTTCAGGACGAGGCTGATCGGGTGCATCCACGCTATTTCCGGATCGCGGCCAACAATGAGTGTATCGGTGTGATGCCGAGCATGGCTCCAGCGCCAATTGACCGGGTTTCGCATAATCTGGAAGGACGCGATGTGGTACACGACGTCGTTCATCCAGCGGGTTCGAAACGCCGTTCCGTGTCCGCATTCGTGCCAACGGCTATCGCAGGCCGAACCATACACGACACCGTATGCAAACCAGAAAGGCACGCAAAGCCAGCTACCCCAGAAGTACAGCCCGCCAGCCGCAAATACAAAGTGCAAAGCGATCCAGATCACTGTGTCACGAATGGCCGGCGCATCCCTGCGCTTCATAAGCGATTTCAGCTTCTTACGAGGAACATCGCTGTGGTACCATTCCGCGGCCGAAAGACCGTTTTCGATCGCTTGACGCGTATTTACACCAGTCAGGGAATAATCCCGAACAGTGAGTTCAGAGCCAATGGGTGTGGTCGACTTACTCATTTCCCCTGTCTCCATCGCTCACAGCGCC
Organism: Ruegeria sp. CDSB022; assembly: GCF_059611145.1. Lineage (NCBI taxonomy): Bacteria > Pseudomonadati > Pseudomonadota > Alphaproteobacteria > Rhodobacterales > Roseobacteraceae > Ruegeria > Ruegeria sp. CDSB022. Next base: position 18,770 of record NZ_JBXWOZ010000002.1, read on the forward strand.
TCCCGCTTCTTCCTAGACTATAGCAAAGGCGCCTGAATTTTGACTTCGCTAATTGGGCGGCGCAGAGCTCGCCCGTGTTACAAGCTCTACGGGAAGCGCTGATTTCATTGGAAGCGCTTTACCAGTGTTCGCCAACTGGCCCAGCAAAACCTCTGCCGCACGGCGTCCCAGTTGGTGTCGGTCCTGTCGGATTGTTGTCAGAGCCGGAACATAGGATCCTGACATTTCGATATCGTCGAAACCAACAACCGAAATGTCACCGGGCACCTTCAACCCACCCGCGACCAGCCCAGAAATCAACCCAAAGGCAACCATATCCGCAGCGCAGAACACCGCCGTTGGGCGCTCATCCATCGCAAGTATTCGTCTGGCGGCCTCATGTCCGGATTCCAGCGAAAAGTCGCCTCTGATAATCCACTCGGGCCGCGCTGGAAGCCCCAAGCGTGTCCGTTCTTCGACCACGCCCTTACGCCGAGCGGTCGTCAGAACATTCCCGTCGGGACCGGTAACATGCGCGATTTTTTTGTGGCCCAAATCATGCAGATGCCTGATCGCCAATCGCGCACCTTCGGCGTTGTCGCTGGAAATCACCGGAAAGGCCTCGCCTTCCACCCATTCACACAAAAATACTATGCGGTCGCCCGCGCCGTATGTGACGCATTGCTGAAGTGCGGTCGAAGGAATGCCACCATCCAAAGAGATTGCGCCATCTATCCGGCCGTCTCGAAAGTACCCGGCAAGAGTTTCTTCCTGCAGCGGATTACTTTCGGTATCGGCAATCAGAACTGCATAGTCCGAGCCCGCAAACCCCTCACTGATACCGGCAAGTATGCCCGAATAGAAAGGTTTGCCGAGGTTGGGAACAAGGATCAGTACGGCCCCCGCCCTTTTCATCCGCAGGTTTCGGGCTGCCTGATTAACGCGATATCCCGTCTCGCGAATAGCTTCCAAAACAGCAACACGTGTTGATTTTGACACCAGATCGGGATTGGACAGAACACGACTGACAGTGGCTGTCGACACCTGCGAAACACGTGCGACGTCCTGTATTGTGGCGGGTTTGGGTATCTTGCTCATTGCTTGGCAGTCGATTTCTGGCTTGACTCGAATCTCATGTGATGCCGATTATGTAATCGATTACACAATTTGGAAAGTAGGTATTTTCCAAAATGTAATCGATTGCAGTAACGATTTCGCCAAACGAGGGAAACTGATGGCATCCGAATTCAAACGCAACAAAAGCCAGGTTCTTTGATGGTTTCGAAGGTCACATTCGACTTTGCCGGGGCAAAGGTCCTGGTGATCGGTGCCAGCCGAGCCGGCATTGGTGCCGCTATTGCAAGAGAATTTCAGGACTCGGGTGCCACAGTGGAGATTACCGGTGTGGAACCGCAATGCGTCGAAGAGGACGCCGCCCGGTTTGACTACATTCAACTGGATGTAACCGACACCGACGAAGTCTACAATTTCGCAAGCACACGCGACCATATTGACGTCTTGGTAAACTGTGCGGCGGTGACTCGACGCGGTGAAGAAATGGCACCTGAGTTCTTTTCCCACGTGCTGGACGTAAATCTAACAGGGTCTTTTCGCTGCGCCGAAGCGCTGCACCCTGCCCTTTCGGTTGCGAAAGGGCGCGTCATAAATGTTGCCTCCATGTATGCGCGCTTTGGTTCACCGCTCAACCCAGCCTATGGCGCGTCAAAAGCCGGCGTGGAACAACTAACAAAATCACTGGCGATTGCGTGGGCCAAAGACGGTATTCGGGTGAACGCGATCGCGCCCGGGTTCATCGTGACCGAGCAATCGGCGAAAGCCCGAAAAGACGCCAGTTTCTCAACAGCTGTAGAAGCACGCACACCCTTGGCACGCTGGGGTCACCCAGAAGATATCGCTGGAACAGCCTTGTTTCTCGCATCCGATGCGGCAGCCTTTGTGACCGGTGCCTGCGTGATCGTGGACGGAGGGTATTCGGTTGTTTGACAGGAGTGCACGATGAGTGACTTCGCAAAAATCCGCGCTGCGGTGATCGGGACTGGCTTCATAGGAACAGTGCACGTTCAGGCGCTTCGGCGTCTGGGCGTGGACGTAAGAGGTGTTCTTGGGTCATCGCCAGAGCGCGGAAGGGAACGAGCGCGGGCAATGAGCGTAGCCCGGGCTTATGACTCTCTGGAGGATCTGTTGGCGGATGAAAACATCGATATAGTACACGTAACGACCCCTAACCACGCACACTATCCGCAAGTGAAATCGATCCTAGCTGCGGGCAAACACGTCATCTGCGAGAAACCACTTGCCATGACGTCCGTAGAAAGCGCCGAGATGGTCGACCTAGCCAAGGCTTCTGGCAAGGTTGCAGCGGTTTGTTACAACATTCGCTTTTATCCGCTGAACCAACAAGCCCACGGCATGGTAATGGCCGGGGATCTGGGTGATATCCGTTTTGTTACCGGGCACTACCATCAGGACTGGCTTGCCAAACCTAGCGACTGGAACTGGCGGCTAGAAAGCGAAATGGGCGGCGCGCTGCGATCAGTTGGTGACATCGGAACGCACTGGGTTGACCTGACCAGCTTCGTCACCGGGTTGAAGGCGACCTCTGTCTTTGCTGAGCTGACAACCTTCCTTCCGGAACGCCAGAAACCTCTTGGCCCGGTTGAGACATTTACCAGCGGAACCAGCGAAACCGAAACTGTGCATATCGACACCGACGATGCTGCGATGATCCTTATCCGATATGAGAACGGAGCGCGGGCCGTGATGAGCACATCCCAGGTGAACATGGGTCGAAAGAACTCGTTGCAATGGGACATCGCCGGAGCAAATGCCAGTGCGGCTTGGGACAGTGAAACTCCTGATCATCTGTTCATTGGGCATCGTGACGCGCCCAACCAGACCCTGATGCGTGACTTCACCTTGATGAACAGTCCGGGGATCGCAGCCGCCACCTTGCCGCCCGGGCATGTCGAAGGGTTCGCAGATTCATTCTTCAACTTTTTCCGGGCGGTCTATGCCGACGTCATCGCGGGCGGGCGGCAACAAGGCAGCACATGGGCCACATTTGAGGACGGCCACTACGAGATGCAGTTCTGCGATGCAGTCGTGAAGTCGGCGAGTGAGAGCCGCTGGGTCGATTTGAGCGAGATTTGAGGGCGATGACATGAAACTGGGCTTACTGACTGCACCATTCGAAAACTCTCAATTGACTGAGGTGGCGGCCTGGGCCGGTTCCAATGGGTTTTCGGCGATGGAGGTCGCCTGCTGGCCATCGTCAGGTGGCGAACAACGGCGCTATGCGGGAACCAGCCACATCAACGTAGATGGCCTTTCTGCGGATCAGGGCACTGAAATTGTTGGGCAACTCGGCGATCAGGGGGTCGAGATTTCGGGTCTGGGGTACTATCCCAATCCGCTCCACGCCGATGAAGAGCATCGGGTTGAAGTTATTGGACATCTTAACAAAGTAATCACCGCCGCCGGTGTTATGGGCATCAAAGTTGTCAACACATTCGTCGGCGGAGATCGCACTCTGCATCTAGACGCGAACTGGGAGCGTGCCACTGAAATTTTCGATCCGATCGTGAAGCATGCACAAAACTCTGGTGTGCGTCTGTGCTTTGAGAACTGCCCGATGATCTTCAGCTATGACGAATGGCCCGGGGGTCACAACATTGCTTACTCGCCAAGAATCTGGCGGCGGATTTTTGAAGAATGGGGCGATGCGGTTGGCATGAACTTCGATCCTTCACATCTGATCTGGCAGTTCATCGATCAGACACGGTTCATCAAGGAGTTCGGTCCTCACATGGCTCATGTCCATGCCAAAGACGTGATGGTTGATGAGGACGGGCTTTATGACAACGGTGTGATGTCTACCGGCATGGGATGGCAAATCCCACGGCTTTGCGGGCTGGGCGATGTGGATTGGTCCGGTTTCTTTTCCGGCCTGTACCGCGCCGGTTACGACGGTCCGATCATTATCGAACATGAAGACAGGTTGTTCGAAGGGACTGACGAAAAGGTCAAGCGGGGTTTTCTGCTGGCCCGGGATGTCCTGTCACCATTCATCAAGTGAAGAAATTATCAAATTTGAAATGACTAAAACTGGGAGGAAACTAAAATGAAGAACCTACTTTATGGTGTTGCTGCTCTTGCAGTTTCAGCGTCTCTTTCAACTGTGGCGATGGCTGACGGGCACAAGCAATACACAATCGGAGTGTCCAACACCGTTCAAGGCAATGGCTGGCGCGAACAGATGATTTGCGCCATGCGTGCCCAAGCTCTGGTCGAAGCCGATGTGACAAACCTGATCGTCGCGCATCGCAACACTGATTCAGCCGGGCAACTGGAAGACATCAACAACCTCATCGAAGCGGGTGTAGACGCCATCGTGCTGAACCCATCCAACCCGGATGCTCTGAATTCGGCACTGGAAAAAGCAATGGCGCAAGATATCGTCATTGTTGCCGTGGATGCCGGTGTTTCGGCTGAAGGCGCCTACATTCTTTCGAACAATCAAGAAGAATACGCCTATCTTGGCGCCAAGTGGTTATTTGAACAGCTCGGTGGCAAAGGTGACGTTGTCTATATGCGAGGCATTGCTGGCGTCTCAGCCGATACTGACCGCGACAACGGCTTTAAACGCGCGTTGGCAGAACACCCCGATATCAATGTGGTGCATGAAGTTTTCACCGGCTGGCAGCAAGACCAGGGTAAGCAACAGATCTTTGATTACCTGGCCACCGGCATCCCGTTTGACGGTGTCTGGACCAGCGGCATCGACAACGTAATCGTCGATGCGTTCACCGAATCCGGGGCACCTTTGGTGCCGATCGTCGGCGCAGACAACGCGGGCTTTGTTCAATACTTGACCGAGGTTGAGGGATTGAACGGCGCGGCAGTGACAAATCCTGGCTCAGTCGGCGGCGCAGGCATTGCTCTGGCTGTCGACATTCTTAACGGCAAGGCACCTGAGAACAAAACCGTTCTTGTAGATCCTGTGCTTTGGGAGAATGCGACGGACGCAGGCCGTGAAACGATCACAGCGGCTCAGAATCCTAACCTTGACCCAGAGTGGCCCGTATCAGTGACCGTTCCCGACTGGACCGACTACACGATGGAACAAATCATCGACTGTAAGGGACCCGGCGAAGGTTGACCCGAATTGACTGGCCTTCCGCCTTTAGCTGGGCGGAAGGCAAAACCAACCCACTCGGCATTCAAGGACTTCCATGAGCAGCACACCACTTCTCGACGCGTCTGACGTGGCCAAAAATTTTGGCGCCGTACGGGCGTTGACCAATGCGCACCTCACGGTTGCTGAAGGCGAGATCGTCGCCTTGATGGGCGCAAATGGTGCTGGCAAGTCCACTTTCGTCAAGATCATTACCGGTGCCCTTAAACCCGACGCTGGACAGGTATTGATCAGAGGCAAACATGCGTTTGTCGCAAGCCCCGCCGAGGCGCGCCGTTCCGGTTTGGTGCCGGTTTATCAAGAACCCTCACTCATACCTGATCTCGACGTATCCGACAATCTTCGGCTGACAGACACACCTGTTGATCAGTTTCAAAATTGGGTTACAGAACTTGGTATCGAAGGTATGAAACTATCGGCAATGATTGGCGACCTGCCACTTGCTACACTGCGCATCCTTGATCTGGCGCGCGCGCTGGCTGTTGAACCAGATGTCCTCTTGCTGGACGAAATGACCGCGGCGCTGCCGACGGATCTGGTTGAACGCGTATTGAAGACCGTAAGGCGCAAAGCAAATGACGGGATGGGTGTGATCTATGTTTCTCACCGTTTCACCGAGATTTCGGAACTGTGCGATCGGGCCACTGTGTTGCGGGATGGCATGTCTGTCGGAGATCTCGACATTGAACCCGGCGTAGAAGAACGCGTGGTCGAATTGATGCTGGGTCAGAAGATTGATATTGGAACACGTCAGATCCTTCGAGCAAATAAACCACAGGCTAAGACACCGCGCCTGAGCATTAAGTCACTGGCTTTTGAGCCCAGTTTTTCGGATGTTTCGTTCGACTTATTCCCCGGCGAGGTCCTAGGGGTGGTCGCGCTTGAGGGTCAGGGGCAGGATGAACTGTTTGAGGTTCTGGCGGGCTTTGATCGCCCGTCTTCAGGATCGATGGAAGTTGATGGAAAGCCCGTAAACTTCGCCCACCCCGCCGACGCCATTGCCGTCGGGATAACTTTCGTTCCGGGAGATCGTTCAGACGCTCTGCTGGCGCAAAGGTCAGTTAAAGAAAACATCGCTCTGCCATTTTCTGCCCGGCTCAAGAACTGGGGACCAATAAAACTGCGGCATGAGCGCGATCGGGTCGCTTATGCGGTCGAGAAACTGCAGATCGACACACGCGCGCAGGGCGAGGTGCAAAGGCTTTCAGGTGGCAACCAACAGAAAGTCACCATTGGTCGCTGGCTCGCGACAGGTGTCGAAACCCTGCTTCTATTCGATCCGACCCGTGGCATCGATGTGCGCACAAAACGCCAGATTTACCCGCTTGTCCGTGAGTTGGCAGATCAAGGAGCGGCGGTTCTATTCTACACGTCCGAGTTGGAAGAAATCCCACTTGCCTGTGACCGCGCGGTCGTAATCTTCAACGGTCGTGTGGTTGATGTGATTGATGCCGCTGACGCGGATGAACAAACACTGATGCGTGCGGCCTATGGCCTGACCGAGACGGAGGGCGCGGCGTGAGCGTGGCCATCCGAAAACACGCATGGGTCATGGGGTTAGCGATTCTTCTCATGGTCCTTTTGACCATCACAAAATTGATACAGCCAACTTTCGGTGCGTCAGGACTGGAGAGTATTGCCCGCGCCGCCCTGCCCTTTGCTTTCGCAACCGCCGGTATGGCCATCGTCGTAATTGTCGGCGGTATCGACCTGTCTGTTGCGTCTATGATGGCGGTCTGTGCTGTGACTGCAGCCGTTCTGATGGAGCGCATGGCCGGTGTACCGGCCTTGTTTATCGTGTTGGGGGTCGGGTTTTTGATGGGGTTGATCAATGGTCTTTTGATCGTTGTAACGCGCGTGCCCGACATCGTTGTGACACTCGCCATGCTGTTTGTCTGGGAAGGCGTCGCGCTGTTGATACTTGAGACACCGGGCGGCGCGACTGCAGATTGGCTGGAACAGGCAATACGCGGTCAGTTTCTATTCGACGGGCTGCCTAAGGCATTGCTCATCGTTGCCTTTGGCATCGCTGTTGTCTGGTTGCCGATCCGGCGCTCCAAACTCGGGCTCTCGATTTACGCCACCGGATCAGACGAGCTTGCCGCCTTCCGTTCTGGTGTTTCAGTGGGAAGAACAAAGATAGCAGCCTATGCGCTATGCGGGCTGTTTTGTGCCATGGGCGGTCTAAGCCTCGCTGCGCTGACCGGGATTGGAGAGCCGGTACCGGGGCCATATCTTATGGCCTCGGTCGCGGCCGTAGTTCTGGGCGGTGTCGTGCTGGGCGGTGGCAAAGGCGGTCTGCTTGGGCCGATCATCGCGGTGTTCATTTTGCGGATCATTCGGACGATCCTGACATTGCTGGCCGTCGATCCAAACGTGACCACGATTATCGAAGGCACAATTATGGTTCTCGTCGTTATGTTGGGCACGGCGGCTTCACTAAAGGGAGCCCGCCGATGAGCATGGACACCATAGATCCACCGATGGTCCGCTTTGGCCGTTATCTGCGCGACAACCCAATTTTTCCGCTATTGGTCTTCCTTGTCCTGATGATCGCTGTGCTGGAAGTATTGCGGCCAGGTATCGTTACCCCGGTCCGAGCAGGTCGGGATGGGCTGATTTCAACCTTTTGGGTTGGCAACCTGATCAAGTTCGCAATTCCATTGGCGATGCTTGCGGCTTGTCAGGTGCTGACAATGCTAACCGCAGGAATTGATCTCTCGGTCGGGGTAGTTGCCACCGTGTCAGCCTTCGTTTGCGCAACACTTAGTGCGATTTGGGGCGTGACACCTGCAGTATTGATCGCGCTGTCAGCTGGCCTAGTTGTGGGCGTTGTAAATGGCATCGGCGTGGGATTGGTCCGGGTCCATCCATTGATCATGACCCTAGGAACAGGGTTAATCGCCACCGGATGTCTTCAGGTCTATCAACGCCTCGTTATCAATGCTGGCACCGAAATTCCCGCCTTCCTTGCCTGGCTCGGAACCGGCCGCACCGCTGGAATGCCGAACGGCCTTTTTGTATTCATCCCGTTTGCGCTCTTTATCCTGTGGCTGATGCGCTATACAGGATTTGGTCGGCTGCTGTTCGCCCTAGGCTCTAATGAGCAGGCCGCTAAGCTGTCCGGGGTCCGAGCATGGCAGGTCTATCTGGGGCTCTACGTGCTTTCAAGTTTGATCGCTGCGCTGGCTGGCTTGCTCTATCTCGGCATGATCCGTCAAACTTCGCTGAGCCTTGCCAACCCCTTATTGTTACCCTCTGTCGCTGCGGCGGTGATTGGCGGCACATCAATCTTCGGAGGTCGTGGCAGTTTCGCAGGTGCGATTGTGGGCGCACTTATTCTGCGTGTGCTGGATACTATGCTAACATTGATGCAAATGCCGGAAGGTGCGCGCACGGCCCTGTTTGGGCTGATCATTCTTGCAGTTACCGCACTCTACGTCAGGATCACCGGCACGCGCTAAAGGGAGTTTCCAATGGCCAAATTCCGGATCGTCGGCATCAGTTTCGATCACATGCATATGGGTGACTTGCTTCGGATGGTGCACGATCATCCAGACGCTGAAATCGCCGGTATATTCGATCCTGATTGGGACAAGATGAAGGCAGCGGCAACGGCCTTCAGCGTTCCCGAAGATCGGATCTTTACCGACTTCGACACATGCATGGCTGCGGGACCCTACGACATGGCAATTCTTTGTGTGGCAACGGCTCAGCATGCGGAATATACCGAACGTCTGGCCTCTTACGACCTGCATGTTTTTGTCGAAAAGCCCTTTGCCGCATCTTCTGATGATGCGCGCCGCATGATGGCTGCAATGGATAGGACCGACAAGCAGTTGATCATCAACTGGCCTTTGCGATGGGTCGAAAGCCATGTGACGGCCAAACGGTTGATTGATGACGGGATGATCGGCGACCTGCACGAAGTGCATTTCTACGACGGAAATCGCGGACCTCTATACCATCTGGCCGACAAGGTCGAAGTCACCCCGGACGAGGTTGAGCGTCAGAAACCGAACTCATGGTGGTATAAGCGTGCATCGGGCGGTGGGTCGCTGTTGGATTACCTTGGCTACGGCGCGACGCTTGGAACCTGGTATATGGGGGGCGAGGAGCCGATCGAGGTGACATGCACAGTCGATGAGACACCGGGGATTGAGGTCGATCAACACGCCATTGCCGTTTGCCGTTATGAAACCGGGCTCTCAAAAATGGAAACGCGCTGGGGCACCTTCACCGACCCGTGGACAACGCAACCTCAACCAACTTGCGGATTCGTCTTTGTGGGCACAGACGGCACCATTTCATCGCCCGATTATGCCGATCACATAACGGTTCAAACCCGCACACGACCTGACCGGCACGAGATACCAGTGACTCCGCTACCGTTAGGTGAACGAAATGCGATTGAGTACGTCCTTGACTGCATATCCAGAGAAGTCCCGGTCAAAGGGCCACTGGATCCAGCACTTTGCCTGACAGCGCAACGGATCGTCGATACAGCGCTCCGCTCGGCATATGAAAAACGAACACTTCGATTACTCGCATGACCTCAGACAGTGCCAATACAGACCAGTACGCACTAAAATCTGCTCATCTGCACGAAATCGATGCGCCGGATCTGCAGTATCTTCCACCAATGCCTCGACGCTATGAACCCCGGATCGGGGTTATTGGTACGGGTGGGATTTCTGCAAGCCATCTTGATGCCTACCGAACAGCAGGCTGGGACGTCGCCGCAATCTGGAACCGTACGCGCTCAAAGGCTGAAGAGAAAGCTGCTGAATACTGCCCCTCTGCACGCATCGAAGATGACTGGGAGGCGCTTCTTGCCGATAGCGAGATCGACGTTGTCGATGTCACGCTGCACCCCGAACATCGTGTGCCAATCATCAGAGCTGCCCTGCAAGCAGGCAAACACGTGCTCAGCCAGAAGCCTTTTGTTACCGACCTCGATCTGGGTAATGACCTTGTGAAGCTGGCAGATGATCAAGGCGTTAAACTAGCGGTAAACCAGAACGGTCGTTGGGCCCCGCACCTGTCCTGGATGCGTGAGGCGGTTTCAGCCGGATTGATCGGTGATGTTCTGTCGGCCCATATCTCAATTCACTGGGATCACAGCTGGACTGCAGGTACCCCGTTTGACGAAATCGACCAGCTGATACTTTACGACTTTGGAATTCACTGGTTCGACTTTCTTGCGTCTCTTGTCGGAGATAGAGCGGAAAGCGTCTTTGCAGCTGCTACATCTGCACGCGGCCAGGCCAACAAAGTGCCTCTGATGTCGCAGGCTCTGGTTCGTTTGGACCAAGGCCAAGCAAGCCTGGTTTTTGACGGGGGCGTTCCCTTTGGGCCTCGCGATACAACATACGTTGCAGGTACGACCGGTAGCCTGACATCAGTTGGACCGGATCTGTCGACGCAATCTGTGACACTTGAGACAGCGCATGGCATTGCGCGGCCTGCACTCGAAGGACAATGGTTCAACGACGGGTTTCGTGGCGCCATGGGGGAGCTTCTTTGTTCAATTGAAGACGACCGAGAGCCCTCAACATCTGCAAGAACCAACCTAAAATCATTGGCCATCGTTCTCGCCGCGGTTGCTTCGTCTAAACGCAAAAGGGAGGTCGAGATAGGAAGCATTAGGCTCAGGACACATAGCGAATAGATGACCAAAGCGGCGAGAGCGATTTCTGAGAGGAAGACTTTGAGACACCTGTCGAACCGCGTCGCCAGTCCTTCAATCTGCCAAACATGATCTCAATCCGATTGCGACGTTTGTAGCGGCACTTGTCGTATCGGACAGTTGTCTTGCGCTGTTTGCGGCCTGGGATGCACGCGCGTATCCCTTTGTCTTTCAACGCTTCTCTGAACCAATCGGCATCATATCCGCGCTCACCCAGCTACCATTCGACATTTGGCGGGCTGCTGACCAATGCCCTCGCGCTAATGTAGTTGCTGACCTATCCGGCAGTGACAGACAGATCCCAGGGGCTTCATTCGCCATTGTGCTTGAACCAATAGCGCAAAGGGGCTCATCTGTCACAAACCGCATGCAACTATGTGTTCATGCCGCCCTTGGTGCGCCCGATCAGACATGTGCACCGCTCATTTGAGCGCGATGATTCACGCAGCCAAACGGAAATCAATGGGCCTAAATTGTTGTTGTCGCGTGATGTCTTCCACTGAAGCAGAATATACTCCAGCATAGTCCGCGCAGTCTCCAGACCGGTTGCTGAGCAAAAGATTGGTGATGTCCTCAGCCGCGTTCTGAGCATGAGCTTGAACGGAAGTAAACCCTGTAAGAAGCGCGCTGAATGTCAAAACACTCACTCGCATGGTTCGATCTCCTTAGGGTTTTCAGAAATCCAAAAAAAATGTTGCTCGATGGGAGTTGATGTCAGTCATCCTATCCTCAAAACGCGACGCGGTCCCCTCCATTCAAGTCCAGGATTTCTCTCGCTTCATCGGGAGTTGCGACCTGACTGCCTTTCTCTCACCGAAGATTCAGGCCACGATTCTCGACAGCACCTAGCCGCCCGAACTCACACTCAAGCGTCTGGTCAGCGTTACCCACGCAATTGATTGGGCCGAACAGGAATGTCGTTCGACTTTTGACACCTCAAGAACCGGCCTCCCAGATACAGGGTTCGCCCTCCTTGATCTGTGGGAACAATTCCCTGCTCCACCTTTTTGGGAATTTGCAGCATAGACCTCTGAAAAACATACATTTCTGAGCGGAGAAACTCTGGGTTCCAGACCCATCTCACGAAAATTCCCTGTAAATTGCCGGGTATCAGGGAAATCCCTCCCAAAGCGACCCCGCCAAAATGCGCCACTGAGACTGAGGCCTGAATTGCGTTCTGAGTGTACGGTTTGCTCCGTCTCTGATTGAAAGCGCATGCGCCAACTCGCGGGAATTGCGACTCAATTCCGGGTCAGAGAACACAACTGAAGTGAGACAGGTATGAGTGGCGGTGCTGCCAGACTAATTCGAACCAGTCTCAGTGTGCAGCGGGATCCGCAATTCTTATCCGGAACAAAGTTGACGCCACTCGCTAAGAGCGGCGGCGCGGGTCAGCTTGAAGGTGTCTCGGCTGGTGAGCGATCTTTCTTGGTTGAAGTGGTTTTAGACGGAAGAATGAACGGCAGCGAATTTCTGTAAACTTCGCATGCGCCTGAACCGTTGCGTCGCGCGTTCGCGTCGTCGAAACGGAAGATGCGAATTCTCTACGCGGTTGTTGAGCCACCTGCCCGTCTGTTGTTTTTCGAGCGCGCCCATTTCTCTGAGCGCAGCCTTGTAGGAAGCGAAGCGATCTGTGACGATCTCTTCGGCGCAACCGTGCCGCTTCATCAGTTTCCTGAGGAATTTCAGTGCTGCAGCTTTGTTTCGGCGCTTGGTGACAACGGCTTCCAGCACCTCGCCTTCATGATCTACGGCCCGCCAGAGGTAGTACCTTTTGCCATTCACCTTCACAAAAACTTCGTCCACGTGCCACTTCCATTTCGAAAATGCCCGCAGTTGCTGGACTCGCTTCCGCCTTATCTCAGCAGCAAACATCGGGCCGAACCTGTTCCACCAATACCGGACAGTTTCGTGGTTCACGTCGATGCCTCGTTCATGCAGCAGATCTTCGACATTCCGAAGCGAGAGCGGAAATCGAATATACAGCATCACAGCAAGGCGGATGATATCGGGACTGGTCTTGAAGTTTTTAAAAGAGGCAGGTTTGGTCATGTGCAAAAACCACGCAACCGCCCCGCCCCGCTCAAGCAAAGTTCTTCTGACAAGACCTGCCAGGGGTGTCACTTCACTCCCGCGAAGAGTATTTGTTTCTTGCGATCTGCATCCCTTTGACACAAATCGAAATCGTTCTCATGCAAAAAACCCTGAGGGGAGGGCGCAACTAAAAAATGCCCATAATCATCTCGGCCTGCGACTAGCGCAACCAAAGTCTTCACGCCGTTTTGCTGTTTCATTGAGGGCTTTATGAAACGCAACGCCGCACCAATGCGTCTATCGTCTGTGTTATTGGGCCCTGATGCGTGAAAGAGATGCCCGTGATGCATGGATGCCTGCCCCGCACGCAATTCGGCAGCGACCGCATCTTTTTCCTTCACATCGACTGCGATTTCCTGCCCTCGTGACAACAGGTTGTTTTCGCTGAAGGTGTCCACGTGAGGCACGATACGGCTTTTATGGCTGCCAGGAACAAACCTCATACACCCGCTTTGCTCAGACGCTTCTGAAATCGCAACCCAACAGGTTACCTCTTCAGCATCATCCAAACCCCAATAGGTCAAGTCTTGGTGCCACGAGACTATCTTTGATGATCGCGCTTCTTTTACGAAAAGTGCTCCGCTCCAAACCATGAGGTCCGGCCCCAACACTGTTGAAGCAGCCTCAATCAGCTTCGGATGGCGAAGAAGTGCATCGAATGATGGTATTAGCCTGTCCGGATAAGAATATAGAAGCTTGAGTTTCTCCGGGTCGTCTCTGAGAATGCGCTCTGCTTTCTCAAAACCATCGCGCAGCGTTTGGACCTCGGAAGCTGTCAGGATATCCAGCGGCGCTACGAAACCGTCTCTTTCATAAGCCTTTGCAGTATCACGCATTCGTCTATCCATCGTCATTTTCCGGAAACGTTAACTGTACCTTCATTGACTGGCTTCGATCAGACGCGACCTCAAAGGCAGTGACAACCTCGCCAACTTCGAAGGTATGCGTCACCAACTGGTCGACGTTTATTAGTCCGCTTCGCATCATCTCGACCGCGACTGAGAACTCGGAATGGAAACGGAAAGACCCGCGAAGCACTATCTCTTTTGCAGTCAACGCTTGCATCGGCACTTTCATATCTCCGCCCAGACCAAGCTGAACCAATGTTCCACCCGGTCGCAAGCATGCGACTCCAGAAGCCAGAGCAGATTGAGCCCCGGAACACTCCAGTTGGACATCAATCTGGCCCTTGTCCTTTTCAAACGTCTCCAGTTTTTGCGGATCGGCGTAAGTGTTGATGGCATCGTCTGCCCCGCATTCACGCGCCAAAGCGAGGGTCTGGTCCGAGATATCGGTTGCCACTATTCTGGCCGCCCCTGAACGACGTGCTGCCAAGATCGTGAGGCAGCCGATCGGACCGCATCCCGTGATAAGTACCGTTTTACCTAAGAGGCTCCCAGCTTGTTTAATCGCGTGCAAACAGACCGCCAGAGGTTCGGCCATAGCGGCCTGCGCGGGGCTCAACCCATCTGCCGGAACACATTGACCTGCTTTTGCCACGAGTTTGCTTTGAAAAGCGCCTTGGATATGCGGGAACGGCATCGCGCTGCCATAGAACTTCATATCAAGACAGTGGTTTTGCTGCATGTTCAGACAATAAATGCAGGCTTGGCAAGGGCGGGATGGAGAAACTGCAACGAGTTGACCTGAGTGCACCCCCTGCACACTTGACCCAACTTTCACGATTTCCCCGGCGACTTCGTGTCCAAGTACCATCGGTTGACGCAACTTTATCGCACCGAAACCACCGTGGTTGTAGTAATGCAGGTCAGATCCGCAAATCCCACCCGCGCGCATGGCAATCAAGACTTCGTCTGGCCCCACATCGTGTACGTCTCGGTTTTCCAACCTCAGATCTTTTGCGGCATGGATAACAACAGCAACACTGGCCGAAGACATTGCACAGACTCCCTATACAGATTGCCAAAAGATACGGATAGTCGGTGCTGACAACCAAGGGGTTTTTGCATGACGCTTGAAATGTTCAACCTAAAGGGAACACGCGCACTAGTAACAGGCTCTAGCCAAGGCATTGGATTTGCGTTGGCCCGTGGCTTGGCTGCCGCCGGTGCTCAGGTCGTTTTGAACGGGCGCGACACCGCGAAGCTAGCGGCAGCAGCATCCGAGTTGAGGGAAACAGGCGCCTCGGTACGTGAACTTTCGTTCGATGTAACCGATCATGAAGGTGTCCGATCTGCCGTGGACAACTTTGAAGACAATGTCGGCCCCATAGACATCCTGATAAACAACGCCGGAATGCAACACAGGACGGAGTTACAGGATTTCCCCGCTGAAGCGTTCGAGCGCCTACTACAGACAAATGTTGCGTCCGTCTTTCACGTCGGTCAGGCTGTGGCACGGCACATGATTGAAAGAAAGTCAGGCAAGATCATTAACATTGCTTCGGTTCAATCCGCATTAGCAAGACCGGGTATTGCGCCTTACACGGCGACAAAAGGCGCCGTGACCAACCTTACAAAGGGAATGGCAACTGATTGGGCTAAATATGGTCTAAACTGCAATGCCATTGCGCCTGGATATTTCGATACACCTTTGAACGCCGCATTGGTAGCTGACCCAGAGTTCAGTGCATGGCTTGAGAAACGCACCCCAGCCGGTCGCTGGGGCAATGTAGAAGAACTTGTCGGCGCCGCCATATTCCTTGCCTCCCCTGCATCCAGTTTCGTCAATGGACATACTCTCTACGTTGATGGCGGAATAACGGCGTCACTTTGATTTGTGTCTTTCAACCGTCTGCTAGGTACGACTGACGCAGGTTTCGTTTAAAGCGCCGACGCCAAAGCAATCACCACAACAACCATCAATGAAGCCGCCATCGCAAAGTTGATCCTTTGATGTGAACTCTCACTTAAATCAAGGCTGCCCAGCTTTGCGCCAGCACCCAGCCAGATCATGTGAACTGGCACCCAAATCATATTGAATACTACGATTTTTATGACGACCTCCCAAACGGGCGCATCGGGCATAAAGGCAAACCCTGAAAACAATGCAGTGCCGACCACGTAAGCCTTGGGATTAATGAACTGAAGTGTCAGCCCGTTCGCAAACCCAAGTGGCGAGACCGCGGGGGAAAACCCGACCTTTGAGCCAGCGCTTGCAATACGCCAGGCGAGAAATCCCAAATACCCGACAGAGGCAAATAGCAGCAAAGTTCTAAGTACCGGTATAGCCAAAGCTACTGCAGCGACTCCAGAAACAACCAACATCATGTTGATGAACCCGCCCAGCATCAAACCGGCCACAAAAGCGAGCCCAGCTCGAAAACCAAATGCTGATCCAATACCCGCAGTTGTCAAAACACCTGGGCCAGGCGTAATCAACAGAAAGAAAACCGCAACGGCAAATTCAAACACTGTTCAGATTGGCCTTTTACAGATCTCTGCATTCCGGCACAGCTGTAATCACCGATCCGTCCTTAAGGTGTTGCAGGAGATTGTCGACAGTTAGGTCACCCATAGCTGCACGCGTCTCAATAGTCGCGCTACCAGCGTGAGGGAGCAGAACGACATTGGACAGCTCGCGCAATGCTTTTGGAACACGCGGTTCGTCCTCGAAAACATCAAGCCCTGCCCACCCGAGCTCACCGTTTTGCAATGCATTAATGAGGGCAGTTTCGTCGACGATCGAACCTCGACTAACGTTTATCAGAGTGCCGCCTGCCCCCAACGCGTGCAGCACCTCAGCGTTGACCAACTTGTTGGTCGAAGGACCGCCGGGCGTGATGCATATGAGGACGTCCACATGTTCTGCCATTTCAACCAAATTGTCGAAATACGGGTACGGGACATCCTTTTGATTGCGGGTGTGATAAGAAATTTCGGGGGCCCACGGCTCCAACTTATCAACGATCGCCTGACCAATGCGACCAAGACCAAGAATGCCTATCTTTTGATTGTCCGCTGATCGCGTCAAAGGGGCATTACCTTCAACTTCCCACCGTCCGGACCGAACGTAATCATCGTCACGTATGAGCTCTCGATAACATGACAGAAACAGCAGAACGGCGGTGGTAGCGACTTCTTTGTTCAAAACATTGGGTGTGTGCGTAACAACAATCCCACGCTCAACCGCAGCATTTGCGTCGACAGCGTCGTAACCGACCCCATAGACACTGATCATCTTCAGGTTACTGAGTGATGTCATCAGGTCATGGGGAACACCATCATGTCCGTTCGTTACAATATGCGTAACACTTTCAGCGTTGAAATTGTCCAATTGATGAATGTCGAACGCTGCGGACAGGCGCTCTCGCATCCGTTCAGTGATCCCTCCGATTTGCAACAAGTCAGTCATCTTGACCAACCTTTTGCCGCTGAACACCAAGCCCATCGATGCGAAGCTCCATGACGTCGCCTTTTTTCAGATAAATTGGCTCCGGTTTGATCCCCATTCCAACACCGGGCGGTGTTCCAGTTGAAATTACGTCACCGGGGTGCAGTGTGAATAGTTGGCTTAGATGCTCTATGATCTCGGTAACGGAAAAGATCATCGTAGCAGTATTCCCGGTTTGCATGCGCTGACCGTTTACATCCAGTGACATTCCAAGGCTTTGAGGATCAGGCACCTCATCCCGGGTCACTAGCCACGGGCCGGTAGGGCCAAATGTGTCGCACGATTTTCCTTTGGTCCATTGACCGGTCAGTTGAGTTTGAAAATGCCTTTCCGACACGTCATTTACGATGCAATAGCCCGCAACATATTCGAGTGCGTCGGCCTTGGAAACGTATTTGGCCGTCTTACCGATGACGACCCCTAGTTCGCATTCCCAGTCGGTATGTGTAGACCCCCGCGGCATAACAACATCGTCATAGGCACCTATGACGGCTGAGTTTGCCTTGAAAAAAAGGATCGGATGCTCGGGAATATCTGCGCCGGTTTCTGCAGCATGGTCCGAGTAGTTCAATCCGATGCAAAGAAATTTACCGATGTCACCGACACACTGTGCGATACGAGGATCACCCTCCACAATTGGCAGGTTACTCGGATCTAATGAGCGCAGACTATCAAGAGTTCCGTCATCTAAAATCTCGCCGGTGATATCATTGATGTGAGCGGACAGATCCCGCAAATGCCCCTCAGAGTCGACCAGGGCAGGCTTTTCCGAGCCCTCGGCTCCGTAACGAACTAGTTTCATTTCTTTTCCTTTTAGTGATTGTCGCGTGGCATGAAGCCTCGCGCAATATCGCGGTAGTTTTCTGCACCTTTGAGCGTCATACCGCGATCCAACCGATCTACTTTTTCGCGAAATATTTCCTGCCACGGGGATTGGTTGGGCGGCATTGAATACCCACCTTTTGCCTCCAGATCGCGAGCGCGTTCATGCAGTTCTTCAAGCGAAACCAGCATATCTGCTGTGCCTTTACCTAGATCGATGCGCAGTCGGTCGCCAGTTCGCACCAAGGCCAACCCACCGCCCTCTGCTGCTTCGGGTGAAGCATTCAGGATAGACGGGCTTCCTGATGTGCCGGATTGCCGGCCATCACCGATGCAAGGAAGGGCTTCGATGCCTTGTTTCAACAAATATGCAGGTGGTCGCATGTTCACGACCTCTGCGGCACCTGGGTACCCTCTTGGTCCTGCTCCGCGCATAATCAGAATACAGTTTGCGTCTATTTTTTCTGCGGGATCATCGATCCGATGGTGAAAATCCTCGGGCCCATCAAACACAACCGCCCTGCCCTCGAATGCATTAGGATCATCCGGGTTCGACAGGTAGGTCTCTCGAAATGCCTGTGAGATCACAGATGTCTTCATAATCGCACTCTCGAACAAGTTGCCCGAGAGATTGATGAACCCCGCCTGTTGCTTAACCGGGCTACTGACAGGCTTGATTACGTCGCTATTCTGAGACCGGCGCGTCGAGCAGTTATTGCCCATCGTCTTACCGTTCACCGTTATCGCATCGGGATGCGGCAGCAATCCAGCATCAAGAAGCTCTCCGACAACGGCGGGAACACCCCCGGCCTGCTGGTAATCTTCGCCCAGATATTTGCCCGCAGGCTGCATGTTAACCAACAGAGGAACTTCGTGGCCAAGTTTCTGCCAGTCATCGTTGTTCAATGGAATACCAAGATGCCGGGCGATTGCATTCAGGTGAATCGGCGCGTTCGTCGATCCGCCAATCGCCGAGTTTATGACAATCGCATTCTCAAAAGCCTGACGTGTCATCACATCGCTGGGGCGTAAATCCTCCCAGACCATGTCCACAATGCGTCTACCTGTTTCATAACTGATTTGACCGCGCTCTCGATACGGGGCAGGTATGGCTGCTGATCCCGGCAATTGCATTCCCAAGGCTTCAGCAAGCGAATTCATGGTCGTTGCTGTCCCCATCGTATTGCAATAACCCACCGAAGGTGCCGCGGCGGCTGCGATCTCCATGAACTCATCGGTGTCGATTTCATCAGCCGCAAGGTCTTCGCGCGCTTTCCAAATAACCGTTCCTGATCCGGCGCGCTCACCTTTCCACCAGCCGTTGAGCATTGGGCCGACCGACAGCGCAATCGCTGGGATGTTGACGGTCGCAGCGGCCATAAGAAGAGCGGGCGTTGTCTTGTCGCAACCAATGTTCAGAACAACGCCATCAATCGGGTACCCGAATAGACTCTCAACGAGGGACAGATAAGCTAGATTGCGGTCGAGAGAGGCCGTTGGCCGTTTACCGGTCTCTTGTATCGGGTGGACTGGTATTTCGATGCACGTTCCCCCGGCGGCGATGATTCCGTCGCGAACGCGTTTGGACAACTCGATATGATGCCGGTTGCAGGGGCTCAAATCACTGCCGGTCTGAGCAATCCCAATGATCGGCTTGCCTGATTGCAGTTCTGCGCGGGTCAACCCGTAGTTCAGGTATCTCTCTAAATACAATGCCGTCATCTCAAGGTTCTCAGAGTTCATGAACCACTTGCGAGATCGCAGATCATTTTTTGATATTTTAGTCATTGGCCTGACCATCCCCCGTCAATTATGTGCGTGTGTCCCGTGGTGAATGCACTTTCATCGCTTGCCAGATAGACGACCAATGCGGCAATCTCTTCTGCCTTCGCCACACGCCCCATAGGCTGACGCGCCACAAATTGTGCAAGGGCTTCTTCTCTGTTGCCCAGTTGCTCTCCCAACGCATCTACGCGGTCACGCCAGCTGGGACTGTCGACTGTTCCCGGACAAATGCAATTGCACCGAATTCCTTGTGTTATGAAGTCCACGGCTACTGATTTAGTCAGCCCAACTACAGCAGCCTTTGTCGTTCCATATACACAACGATTTGGCGCACCGATTATGGAACCCAGTGCGGAAGACATATTGATTATCGAGCCTCCTCCGCGCTCTAGCATCCCCGGCAATACAGCCTTTGTCGTGCGCACCATTGAGCGCACATTAAGGTCCATGGCGAAGTCCCATTCTTCATCGGTCGCATCCAGAATCGTTCCGTGATGCACGAACCCGGCGCAGTTGAACAAAACGTCCGGCTTCGCTCGCGCGACCCCATGATGAATACTGTCATTATTCGTCACATCCATCTCGAAAATTTCGAGATTTTCGTGATTCTGATCGCGAATCAAATTTAAATTTCCAGGGTTAATATCCGTCGCATAGACTTTCGCACCCTCTCTTGCCATCGCAATTACGCTTGCAAGTCCGATCCCTTGCGCGGCGGCTGTGACCAGGACGTTTTTTCCCTTAAGTCTCTCTGACATATATATTTTCCGACCCTAAAAGTGGCGACTGGACAAGTGTTACTTCGTCCCACAGATCAACCGAGAAGCAGAGAAACCTTGGCGGATTTGCAACGACTTCTGGCATGTGGGCCCAGAGCCGTTAGCGTATGTCAGAGATTTTGGTTTGGCCATAACCATGCGTGGCGCACCTTCGGAAGGACAGAGGATTATGAGCAAGCAGTTAAAAGTAGCTCTATTGGGAACCGGCCTGATGGGCGCTCCTATGGCGAGGAATATTTTGCGCGCCGAATATCCGCTAACCGTATGGAACCGCAGCTTGAAAAAGGCAAAACCGTTGACGGCAGAAGGCGCGACATTGGCGGAAACTGCCCCGCTGGCGGTTTCGGGTGCAGACGTAATAGTAACCATGCTGTCGGATGGGTACGCGACCGGCGCGCTACTTTCTGACGAGGCTTTCCGCGAACAACTCAAACCGGGGATGATCTGGATTGATATGTCCAGCGCTAAACCCGAACACGCCAGAGAGCAATCCGCGCAATTATCCTCGATGGGGGTGCAGCATCTGGACGCCCCGGTTTCCGGTGGCACCAAAGGAGCCGAAGCTGGCACCCTTGCGATCATGGTCGGTGGTGATAAGGACGTTATGGAGCGCATGCGACCGGTTCTGACAGCAATAGGCCGGCCTGTGCATGTTGGCCCAAGTGGTTCCGGTCAATTGTGCAAATTGGCCAATCAAACAATTGTCGCTGTGACAATATCTGCTGTCGCCGAAGCGACACTACTGGCTCAGCAAGGCGGTGCAGACCCAACCGCGTTGAGGGCCGCGCTGAAGGGGGGCTTTGCGGATAGCATTATTTTGCAACAACATGGCGAACGCATGTCTGACGGAAATTTTGTACCCGGAGGTTTGTCTAAGTTTCAAATAAAGGATTTGGACAACACACTAGAGGAAGCGCGCAGCCTTCGCGTTGAGCTACCCAGCACCCAATCTGTGCGCGACCGTTTCGAATATTTGATAGACGAAATGGATGGGGCTGAGCTGGATCATTCGGCCTTGTATTTGGAACTTAAAAAACGGAACGGGATGCTGTGACGAGGATCCTTGTGTTAGGCGGTGGAGGAATGCTGGGCCAGAAACTGGCTCATAGAATTTCGACCCAAGAAACTTTTGGACCAGAAGCCCAAATCTCACTGTTCGATCTCTCGTTCCCGCTCGACAGTGCGCCAGGTAAGCAAATTGTGGGGAACTTGACTGCACCAGGCATCGCCAAGTCTGTTGCAGCTCAGCGCCCGGTCGTCATATTCCACCTTGCAGCTATCGTTTCAGGCCAAGCTGAGAAAGACTTTGCGTTGGGCTGGGATGTCAACCTTATGGCGACCTGGGCACTGCTGAATGCACTCAGAGATGAACACGCGGCATCAGGAGGCGAGTACACGCCTCGTCTGGTTTTTGCCTCGTCCATAGCAGTTTTCGGAGCACCGTTCCCTGAAAAGATTGGCGATGAGTTCCTCTCGGCACCTTTGACCAGTTACGGAGCGCAGAAAGCAGCGTCTGAGTTGATGATCACGGATTTCAGCAGGAAAGGATACATCGACGGTATTTCCTTGCGCTTGCCCACTTTGTGTGTACGCCCGGGCAAGGCCAACGCTGCCGCTTCTTCCTTCTTTTCAGGTATAATCCGAGAGCCACTGAATGGGGATGAGGCTGTCTTACCAGTTGCCGTAACTGTTCGCCACTGGCACGCCAGCCCCCGCGCCGCTGCGACTTTTTTGACCCATGCAGCAACACTGGACACGCAGCTTTTGAATGACAGACGCGCATTAAACATGCCGGGCGTAAGTTGCACCGTCGCCGAACAAATCGAAGCGCTGCGCGATGTGGCCGGTCAAGATGCAGTTGGCCTCATCAGGCGAGAACCCGACGAGGCAATCGAACGAATAGTCAAGAATTGGCCGCGCGACTTTCAAACAGATCGCGCTCGGGAGTTGGGGTTCAAGGCGGAATCAAGCTTCGACGAAATCATTCAGGTGTATTTGGAAGACGATTTTCGGCTTTAGTCGCCCATCGTCTTTCCAGTTAGGTGGCGTTTCAGATGATCGTGAATCTTTTCTCGTGTTAACTGCTCATCCCCTGACAATGCTGCTTCAAGTATATCGGCATGGTGTCTTATGTTTTGAGAAATGAACTCAAAGTTCCGATCTGCCACCATCAATTGCTGTCTGAATTGCGCGTAAACTCGGCTATGCATTTGTTTTAAGGTTTCCGAGCCACAGGCAGAAATAAGCGTTTGGTGAAACTCCTTCTCCGAGGCAAACCATATCTCGATAAGGCCGCTCGGGTCGTCTGTGGAGTGTATGCGTTTTTCGATATGGCTAAGTTTGTGATGAGCGGCCGTCAATCTTGCTTCCCAATCCACTCCGCCATTGCGGATCGACATCGCAGTGCCTTCGGCCTCCAACAAAACACGGACGTGTGTCAATTCGATAAGCTTCTGCGGCGAACGCATCGGCACGCGGAAACCTTTTTGTTCCTGAAAGTCCACCAATCCAACAGCGGCCAAACGAAAAAGGACTTCCCGAACCGCACTCGCAGAACAGCCATACTCATTACGAAGTTCTTCGGCTCTCACCTTGGCTCCATGCTCAAATCCATTAGAGATTAGGCGCATTTTAAGGTCTTGATAAATATCGATTTCTTCTTTCATCCAGGTATGCGCCTTCAATTTTTGTCCAAGTAGCGTCGTAAGCAATTTTTCGAATTTATGCAATAATCTCGAAATTTTTAGAAATTTCAAATTTTTCTTGTTGCATTCGATTCGTCGGCTTAACGTCTATCTGCGTGACAGCAGCGGAGGCGACAAGATCTCCCACTAAGCGCAATGCTCAACGTCTGGGAGGACACCATGAAAATAGTCAAGACAGCGGCCGTGGCGGCCGTAGCCACGACAATGGCAGCCGGTTTCGCGATGGCTGAAACAACGAAACTTAGAATTCAAACCCATTTTTCGCCCGAAACTCTTTCTGGTCAGATGGCTGCAAAATTCGTTGAAGACATTCAGGAGATGTCGAACGGCGAAATCGAAGTTGAAATGTTCTATTCCTCTTCGGTGGTCAAATCAGTTGAAACCTTCGATGCCGCTGCTACGGGGATTTTGGACTGCGACATGACGGGCGGCGGCTATCAGACCGGTAAAAATCCGGCCTTCCAGTTTGCGGGCGACCTGCTCGGCGGGTATCAGAACCCATATCAGCAAATGGCTTGGCTTCTTCATGGCGGCGGAAGAGAAGCTGTGAATGATCTATACAACGGCTACGACATGGAGTTCATCGGATGGTGGATTCCCGGGCCGGAGTCGCTTTCTTCGACCAAGCCGATTGCAAAAGTGGACGACTTCAAAGATTGGAAATTCCGCTCCCCTCCAGGCCTTGCGACCAAAGTGTTCGCGGAACTTGGTGCTTCTCCGATCGTTATGGACTTCAACGAAATCTTTACGGCTTTGGAAACCGGTATCATTGATGGCGCGGATGCCGCGAACCTGACTAACAACGTGGGACTGGGTCTGTACGAGATCGCAGGTCACACAAACTATCCCGGTTTTCACTCGATGCCGGCAGATCACCTAGCCTGTCGCAAAGAAGTTTGGGAAGCTATGCCCGCGCACCACAAGAAGATCATGGAAGTCGCAATGGATAGCTTGGCATTGCACAATGCCACAATCAATGAAGTGCAGAACGCTCAGACTGCAAAAGACCTGAAAGCAAAAGGTGTTCAGTTGTACGAATGGTCGCCTGAAGACCTGGCAGCGTATCGCGCGGCCGTTCAGGTCGGTTGGACTGAATTCGCGACGACCCCTGAGGCACAGGCGCTTTTGGAAAGCCACATCAACTTCCTGCGTGACCTGGGAGCAATGCAGTAGTCAGGCTTCGACCGAATTACGACGCACGGAGAGGCCGCTCTAGCGGCCCCTCCGGATTGGCGCCGGGATCCAGAACTTCATGAAAATCAACAGAATAATAAGTCACATACTGCAGTACGACATGCCGGAAGTTTTGGGCTATTCGCAACAGTATTATGACAAGCGTACAACCCATCTGGTCGAGATTCAGACAGATGAAGGGGTAACCGGTTGGGGGGAGTGTTTTGGTCCCGGAAACGTAGCCATTGCCAACAAGTCTATCGTAGAAAAGGTAATCCAACCATTGGTCCTTGGCATGGACCCTTTGGACAAAGACGTGATCTGGCACAAGGTGTACAACCTTCTGCGAGACCATGGCCAAAGCGGAATGCCAATACAGGCTTTGTCCGGGGTGGACATCGCACTTTGGGATATCACCGGCAAAATCTCTGGCCTCCCCCTCCATAAGCTTGTCGGCGGCGCGCATCGCACAAGCGTTCCTTGCTACGGCTACGGCATGATGCTTCGGGATGAACCGATTTCTAGTCTGGCCAGCCGTTTTGAGGAGGAAGCCGCAAAGATCAAAGAAATGGGATTTACCGCCACCAAAATGAAAACGGGCTTTGGCCCGAAGCCTGATGTGAAGCTGTGCGAAGCAGTTCGACGCGGAGTTGGTGACGACTTTCCTTATATGGTCGATGCAAACCATGCTTATACGACTTCGGACGCATTTTTTGTCGGTCGGGCGTTGGAAGAACTGGACGTATATTGGTTCGAAGAACCTGTCGCGCCAGAAGACATTGACGGGTACCGCGAATTGCGCACTTCGCTGAAAGTCAACATCTCGGGCGGGGAGGCAGTTTTCAATCGCTGGGCTTGGCGCAATCTTCTTGAAAATCGCGGCATCGATATAGCGCAGCCAGAAGTATGCGCTTTGGGCGGTGTTTCAGAGTATCTCAGGATACTAGCACTATGCCACGCACATTTCACTCCGGTCGTAAATCACGTCTGGGGTAGCGCCATCGCTGTCGCAACTAATCTGCATTTACTGGCGGCCATGCCCCCAATTCCAGGCGGCTTGCATCCTTGGGAGCCTATGCTGGAGTTCGACACGACGGACAACAAGTTTCGGGACGATCTGCTGACCGTACCGCTGGAAATTCAAAATCAGGTCAAGGCCAACAACGGCCGTGTCATGATCCCGACTGGCCCCGGACTGGGGGTCGAGCCGGATCGAGACTTTATCGATCACTACAGGATCGAAGGATAGGGACGAGGGTTACGCGATGCACAAGAATTCAGGCGGACCAATTGAATGGCTCATACCGTTGGCCTTCGTCGCGACTGCCAGTTGGCTTGTTTGGCATCTCCCGGCATTCCTATTGGATTGGCTGCCTTACACCTCTGAATCCCTCAAAAGCCAGGTAACGGAAATATATCTGCGCAGCGACGTCACGCCCGAATTACCTGGCGTGTTCGGGGGGTATGTCGACATCATCGACGTGGCCGCGCTCGTCCTTCTACCGTTTCTTGCAGTGTTTGGCACCAAGACCGTGCGCCCAGCGACAATGGAGTTCGAAGGCTCGACGGTTATGGATCGTTTCGCCCTGTTCATAGGCCGAGTTACCATGATGATGATCGCAATCATGACTGTCGTCATGCTCTACGAAGTCTTCATGCGTTATATCCTGGAAAAGCCGACCGAGTGGGCCAACGAAATGACACTCTGGTTCGCCAGCTTTGTGTTTTTGATGTCTGGCTACTACGCCATGCAACAACGCAGTCACATTCGAATATTCCTGCTGTACGACGCAGTTCCACGTTGGCTTCAGCGTGTTTTTGATACGGTTTCGACAATCCTGATCGTACTGTTTGCCTTCTTTCTGGTCTACGGCAGCTACAAACAGGTGTTCGTCAACAAGCTCTATAAATGGGAGCTTTATGGCTCCGCCTTCAATCCTCCGATCCCGGCGACGTTGCAGCCGATGGTGCTGATCGTGATTACGCTCGTCGCAATGCAAGCAATTTTGAACTTGATCGCGGATTGGAACAAAGAACCGGAAATCCACACAGATGAACCGGACGAAGACGAAATTGAAATGATCAAACGAGCGGTGGGACAAGACTGATGGATATTGGAACAATCTCACTCATCCTGATGGTCGCCCTGATCGTGCTTCTGGCGATCGGAATGCCCTTGGGTCTGGCCTCGGCTTCTCTTGCTGTTCTGGTTCTGGTCCTGAAGTTTGAACCGACACTGCTTTTGAACCCGTTTTCATTCGGCGACGGGGTTCTCACCGGTCGACCAGGCACTGGGCCGCTCTATATCCTGGCGCAGAAGATATACGGGCTCTTAACGGACTACGTGCTCATATCAGTTCCATTGTTTATCTTCATGGCGTCGCTGCTAGAGCGGTCCGGGATCGCGCGGGACATGTATTCGTCGTTGAATGTCTGGCTGTCCAGAACACGCGGCGGCATCGCAATCGTGACCTCGATCATGGCGGTGATCATGGCGGCCATGTCCGGCATCATCGGCGGTGAGGTTGTCCTGCTGGGCCTTATCGCCCTGCCCCAGATGCTGCGCCTCGGCTACGATCAGAATCTCGCGATCGGCGTCATCTGCGCCTCGGGGTCGCTTGGCACTATGATCCCTCCCTCGATCGTTCTGATCATCTATGGGCTGATCACCGAAACCTCGATCAAGTCGCTGTTCACCGCGTCTTTCATTCCCGGCTTCATGTTGGCCTCAATGATCATCCTGTACATCATCATCCGCACGCAGTTGAATCCTCATCACGCTCCGCTGCCGGAGCCGGACCCGAACGACCCCGAACCGGCTGAAAAACGCAAACTGTTTGGGGCTTTCATGAGCATCGTCGTCGCCGGATTTTCCACCGTTCTGTTTATCCGGGCTGCGTTCTTCGAGCTTTCCGGATCAAACGCTGCCAGCCAGGGTGAACCAGCGCGGCTGGGGACAGCTGACTACCTGCCCTGGTTTGCCGGCATCACGATCGTCGCCCTACTGCTGATCTTCTTCGTCTTTGGCAGAGAGCGCGCCAAAATAGGGTGGGAAATGGGCAAAGGCCTCGTTGCACCGCTGGTCGTCATCGGCGTCGTTCTCGGCTCGATCTATGGCGGGATCACAGGCATCACCGAGGCAGCAGGCATGGGCGCCTTCGCCGTCCTGATCATCGCTATCCTGCGGGGCGAGGGATCGTTTGAGCTGGTTTGGGACAGCTTGATGCGGACGTTAAAATCCACAGGTACCATTATCTGGGTTACGATCGGGGCCGCCGCGCTGGCGGGTGCCTACACCATTGCTGGCGGGCCCCAATACGTGGCCGACCTGATCGTCGGCCAGGAGCTGCCGACCATGCTGGTCATTCTGGTGATGATGCTGATCTTGCTGTTCATGGGCGCATTCATGGATTGGGTCGGCATCGTTCTGTTGATCATTCCGGTCTTTTTACCGATCGTCCTGCGCCTTCCCATTGAGGAAATCGGGGTCTTTGGCCAGCTAGAGCCGAGTCATGTCGCCATCTGGTTCGGCGTCGTGTTCTGTATGAACATGCAGGTCAGCTTCCTCTCGCCACCTTTCGGACCGGCCGCGTTCTACCTGAAGTCGGTAGCCCCGCCTCATATCAGCCTGACGGATATCTTCCGCGGCTTCCTGCCATTCATCGGGATCCAGTTGCTGGCGCTTTCCGTTCTTCTGATCTGGCCGGGCATCATCGCGCTGCTGTTGTGAGGTTGCACCCATGCTGACACAAGATCAGATTGGCAAGTTCCGGACGGACGGATACCTTGTGGTCGAGGATGTAATTCCCGGCGATGTCCTGGATCGGGTACAGGCCGAATACTCGGATGTCCTGAACCGGCTCTATGACGGTTGGTACAACAAAGGGCTGGTCAAGAACGACCCGTCGAGAATGACCTTCTGGGACAAACTTCTGTCCGCCTATCAGGCCGGTTGCGACTATTTCCAGCCGCTGGACATCTCGCTGCCCGGCGATCGGATCATGGCGGACACGCCGTTACATATTGGGCCCGCAGTGTTCGACTTGCTGACGGCCCAGCCCATGCTTGACGTTGTCGAGCAGTTGATCGGGCCAGAGTTGGTCAGCAATCCGATCCAGCACGTTCGGCTGAAGCCCCCTGCCCTTAAGCTGTGCAAGGACGAGGTGCGCGCGCACATCACCGCAACGGACTGGCATCAGGACCGGGCGGTTGCGTTGGAGGATGCGGACCAGACCGACATGGTCACGGTTTGGATTGCCGTCAACGATGCAACGGTTGAAAACGGCTGCTTGCAAGTGCTGCCAAAGGCACAAGACCAATCCATCCTGCCGCATTGCGCGCGGACACAGACAGGCATTGCCGACGGGTTCATTGACGAAGACCGAGCCGTGCCCCTTCCTGTCAAGGCAGGCGGGATCATCCTGTTTCACCCTCTGACGCCACATGCTTCGCTGGTCAATGAAACGGACCGGTTCCGCTGGTCGTTCGACATCCGCTTCAGTGCGACAGGCCAACCCACCGGTCGAGATCATTTCCCCAGCTTCATCGCGAGGTCCAGATCGCACCCCGAAACCGAGCTGCGAGATTGGCGCGTCTGCAAGTCCAATTGGGAAGCGGCACGAGCAAGGCTGTCCGGACAGCCGCATATAGATATTCACCGGTGGACATCGGACTCGCCGTTCTGCGCCTAGCTGCTGCCGCCAAGAAAGCTGATTATGACTTTTGTACGTTTAGATCGAACGGATAGCGTGGTGGTTGCAACTCGGCCGCTGGAGGCCGGTAGTATGGTCGAAGATGTCTCGACCAATGCGCGCATCCCCTCGGGACACAAGGTCGCCACGCGTATGCTTGCACCCGGTGATCCGGTCAGAAAATACGCCCAGATTATCGGTTACGCCACCCAACGGATCGAACCTGGCGACCATGTGCACACCCACAATATCGAGTTCCGTAATACCAGCGTGGACTACGAGTTTGCGACGGACCACCGGCCCATGAAACCCGCCACCTCGGTCGATACGTTCATGGGCTACCACCGGGACAACGGTCGGTTCGGTACGCGCAATTACATCGCGGTTCTGACCACCGTGAACTGTTCGGCGACTGCGGCCCGCATGATTGCCAACCACTTCACACCGGACAAGCTGGCAGAGTTTCCGAACGTCGACGGCGTGGTTGCCTTTGTCCACGGAACGGGCTGCGGAATGGCCGACTCTGGCGACGGTTTCGAAGCTCTTCAACGGGTCATGTGGGGGTTTGCGAAACATCCCAACCACGCTGCTGTTCTGATGGTCGGTCTGGGCTGCGAGATGAACCAGATCGACTGGCTGTTGGACGCGTATGGGCTGAAGCAGAGCCCCACCTTCCATACGATGAACATCCAGAACGTCGCCGGATTGCGCCGGACCGTGGAAATCGGCATCAGCAAGATCAACCAGATGCTGCCCCTTGCCAATGAAGCGCGGCGCAGCGAAGCCCCGGCGTCCGAACTGATGGTTGCGCTGCAATGCGGTGGATCGGACGCTTGGTCAGGTGTGACCGCGAACCCTGCGCTCGGACATGCCTGCGACCTGTTGATTGCCCAAGGAGGCACAGGAGTCCTTGCGGAAACGCCCGAAATCTATGGAGCCGAACACCTTTTAACCCGCCGCGCCCTTGGTCGTGCAACTGGGGACAAACTGATCGGACTGATCGATTGGTGGCAGGACTATACCGCTCGCAATCACGGTTCGATGGACAACAACCCAAGCCCCGGCAACAAGCAAGGCGGTCTGACGACCATCCTTGAGAAATCGCTGGGGGCAGCGGCGAAGGGCGGAACCACCCCTTTGACCGGTGTATTCAAATACGCCGAACCCATCACCGCCAAAGGCTTCACCTTCATGGACAGCCCCGGATATGACCCGGCCTCGGTGACCGGGCAGATCGCGGCCGGGTGCAACCTTGTGTGCTTTACCACGGGGCGCGGCTCCGCATTTGGGTCCAAACCGGCACCCACGCTGAAAATCGCTACTAACTCTGAATTGGCAGCGCGCATGCCCGAAGACATGGACGTGGATGCGGGCGACATTCTGACCGAAGGTACCAGCGTCGAAGAAAAAGGACGGGAAATATACCAACGGCTGCTCCAAGTCGCCTCGGGCGCGCGGACCAAGTCCGAGGCGCAGGGCTTGGGTGACTACGAATTCGTTCCCTGGCAAATCGGAGCTGTGATGTGAAAAGGATCCTTGTAGCCGGTGGTGGGTTGATCGGTATCCGCCACGTCCGCGCCGTGATTGAGCATCCCGGCTGTATGTTGGTCGGGTTGGCCGATCCAGATGGCTCGATCAAGATAGACGTGCCGCGTTTTGCTAGTGTGGACGAGGTGCAGGACCCGGTGGATGGCGTCATCATTGCGACGCCGACCCGCCTGCATGCAGAACATGGCATTCTGGCCGCATCCCGCGGTTGGCACATGCTAATCGAAAAGCCGGTTGCCGCATCAGTCGATGATGCCCTGCGCCTGAGGACGGCCGTTCGCCAGGCTAATGTCCGCAGCCTTGTAGGCCACCATCGGCGTTATCACACAACCTTGCAGCAACTGAAAGAGGTGATCGCGCAAGGTACGATCGGACAAGTTATCAACGTCTCGTTGCTGTGGGCCATGCGCAAACCCGAGAGTTATTTTGAACAGAACTGGCGGACTTTCGATGGCAGCCCAGTCATGATCAACCTGGTGCATGATATCGATGTCATGCGCTTTGTGATCGGAGAAATCTCAGATGTCGTCGCCCTGCCTGGCGCGTCGATCCGCGGATCAGATCGGATAGAAAGCGGGGCTATCGCGATCGCGTTCGAAAACGGCGCAACGGGCACTATCAGCTTTGCCGACACCGCACCCAGCCCTTGGGGGTTTGAGGCCGGAACCGGCGAAAACCCGAATATCGGCACAACCCGACAGGACATGATGTGGATCACTGGAACCAAGGGCGCTGTAAGTTTTCCTTCCATGACCCTGTGGTGTGGAAAGGATTGGGGCACTGCGGCCCAAAAAGACCAACTTCTACGACCGAAACAGAAACGCGAGCCGCTGGAGGCCCAGTTGGATCACTTCCTTGACGTGATCGACGGCGCCTCACCGTTGATCGACGTCGAGGATGCGGCCCGGACGCTCGAGGTCACATCACGGATAGAACAGGGGCTAAAAGCGCGGTCAGCTCGAGCGCGGGCACCGACCTGAAGGAAATCCGGCCCCGGCGAAGAACCGGGCCACCCAAAAACCTATGATTACACGCCGGGCAATATGAGCATCCGAACTTCAAAACCGCCCGCGCCAGACACAAGAATGAAAACCAGAGACATTTACGGAAAGGGAAACCAATGAGCAAACCATCAATCGGGTTTATCGGCTTGGGACTAATGGGCGGAGCCATGGTGAACCGACTGTTGGACCAAGGATACTCGGTCACGGTATTGGGAAACCGCGACCGCACATACCTGGACGCCGCGATTGACCGAGGCGCCCGCGAGATGGAAAACGCCCACGAGCTGGCTCAGGCCAGTGACATCGTGATGCTGTGCATGGGTACCTCCGAACAGGTCGAGGGCCGTATGCGCGGTGCAGATGGAGTGATTTCGGGATTGAAACCCGGGGCGATCGTCATCGACTTTGGCACTTCGCTTCCAGGCAGCACACGCGCCTTGGCCGAGGAGGTTGCCGCAGCCGGCGGAAGCTATCTTGATGCGCCGCTTGGCCGTACGCCTTCGCACGCGCTAGCGGGCAAGCTCAACATTATGACTTCCGGCGACAAGGCTGACTTTGACAAGGCCGAGCCGACACTGAAAGACTTGGGCGAAAACGTTTTTTACCTTGGCCCCGTTGGGTCCGGACACACGATCAAGCTGATCAACAACTTCTTCGGAATGACCGTCGCGAACGCAATGGCCGAAGCCTTTGCCATGGCAGATATTACCGGTGTTGACCGCAAGCAGGTGTATGACGTTATGGCCGCAGGGCCGCTGCATTCCGGAATGATGGATTTCGTCAAAGCCTACGGCGTCGAGGATGACCCAAATCAGCTGGCCTTTGCCATCAAGAACGCGGCAAAAGACCTTGGGTATTATGACCGCATGGCACGCGAGGCAGGCGTTACCAGCGTGATGTCGCAGGGCGCGCTTTCGGCGCTGATTGACGCGCGCGACCACGGTCAGGCGGACGACATGGTCAGCCAGATGGTTGACTACTACGTCAAGCGTTTCAACACCTGATCGATGGCCGTCACCGCCAGCCCCACTGCGGACCTGCCGCGCCTTGGCATCGTGCTGATGTTGACGGCGTGGCTATTCTTTTCGCTGGTGGATCTTGGGGCCAAGTGGTTGGCGTTGGCGGGCGTGCCGGCATTTCAGTTGGCATTCATGCGCTATGCGGGGCACTTTGTGATCTCTGTGGGCGTGATCGCCAAGGGCGGGATTGAGGCCAGCAGGTTCAAGACCGACCATCCATGGCAGGTCATTAGCCGGGCCTTGCTGCTGATCTCGGCGACCGTTTTCAATTTTTATGCCCTGCGGTTTTTGCCTCTGACCGTCGTGTCAGCAATCATGTTCTCAAGCCCGGTCATCGTGTGTTTTCTGTCCGTCTTCGTTTTGAAAGAACGCGTGGGTCCATGGCGTTGGGCGGCTATTACCCTGGGCTTTCTGGGGGTGTTGGTTGTCGTGCGGCCGTTTGGTTCAGCCTTTCATCCGACCATGCTGTTGATCGTCTACAATGCCACCGCTTTGGCCTTGTACTCGATCATGACGCGCAAGCTGTCCGGGGTTGTTGCCGTGGACACCATGCAATTCTACCTTGGGCTTACCGGGACGGTGGTTCTGCTGCCGTTCGCCATATGGTTTTGGGTCCAGCCAGAAAACACGTGGAGCCTGATTGTACTGATCGGCCTTGGCGTCTTTGGCTGGTGCGGGCATCAACTATTGACGAACGCGCATCGGTTCGGAACGGCGAACCAGTTGATGCCATTCACCTATTCGTTCCTGATCTACGTTGCGATTTGGGGCTATTTGTTCTTTGACACGGTACCGGGCGCATTCACTTTGGCAGGGGCTGCTCTAATCATGACTGCCGGTCTCATCATCTGGAAGAGAGAAAAGAAATGAAGCGAATTGCCTGCATCGGCGAAGCAATGATCGAATTGTCCATGCTGGAAACCGGTGCAAAGGTGGGCGTCGCGGGGGATACGCTGAACACGGCCATCTACATGCACCGCGCCGCTCCTGATCTGCAGGTGGAGTATATGACATGTCTGGGCGACGACCCGTTCTCAGGGCGCATCGCCGGCTTTATCGCCAGTCATGGAATCGGGACATCCGGCATCCGCATCATTCCGAACGCCTCTCCGGGATTATACGCAATCACGACATCTGCGGACGGTGAACGCAGCTTTACCTATTGGCGCAGCGAGGCGGCCGCCCGTCAGCTATTTGCCGATCACGACTTCAGCCCACTTAACGGTTACGACGTGCTGTACTTGTCAGGGATTTCCGTAGCCATTCTTCCGCATTCGGTGAGGCTTGCGCTTCTGGACTGGCTAGAAGGCTCTTCAGTTCGGTTGGTCTATGACAGCAATTTTCGTCCGCGTCTCTGGGACAGCGTCGAACACGCCCGGCAAATCAACCAACGGCTTTGGCAGCGTGCAGATATTGCCCTACCATCTATCGACGATGAGATGGCGCTTTTCGGGGAAAGCACTGATCAGGTGGCGGCACGCTTTGCCGATCATCACGGTGTCGGTGCGTTGAAACGCGGAGAGAATGGTCCTCTGCCCATCGGCCAGAACATTGACCAAACCTATGAGCCTGCCAATAACGTGCTGGATACCACAGCGGCGGGCGACAGTTTCAACGGTGGGTACCTCGCGGCCTTGCTGACGGGAAATTCACAGGCCGAGGCCCTGATGGCTGGACACAATCTGGCTTCCACCGTTGTTCAGTTCCGCGGCGCGATCATTCCCGGATAAGTGGCGCGAGATCCTCAGCACCAATAAGACCCAAGAGCGGTACTACCGGATCTGGCTGCTTGACAGCCGAGGCGATTTCCAACGCGCAAGGATCGGTCAGCGCCCTGCCTTCGGCTGTCTCAGACACGCAATAGGAGATCCAGGCCCGCATCCCCGCGATCACTGCCTGAGAGCCGGTTTCACGGAGTGTGGGAACAAAGCGATACGGCAGCTTCTGGCTGCCATCCATCGCGATTTGGTCCAGACGGTGCGCCAGCTCGGGGTTTTCAAAACGGCGCAACAGAGCCTCGGCATAGTCCGGAGCTTGTGCTTGCAGTGCAGCGGGCAGCGTTGCGCCCACATCCAGCATCAACTCGGCAACCAGCGGGCGCAAAACCCGGTCTCGAACCGCTTCGTGAACGTAGTTCAGGCCTTGTTCCAACCCGGCATAAGCCAAGAGGGAATGGGCACCGTTCAACATGCGCAGCTTTCGCATCTCGTGCGGGGCCACGTCATCGACCAGTTGCACGCCCGGCCAATCCGGATGTGGGCCAACGAAATTGTCCTCGATCACCCACTCCGAGAACGCCTCGGTTGGAACAGCCATAGGATCGCCGCTGATTGCGCGAACGGCGTCCGTGGTAGCCGGGGTGATCCGGTCGACCATCGCGTTGGGAAAGCGAACAGCGTCCCAATTCACGTCCAGACCGGCTGCTTCCGCAAAATCGGCAACTGCCGTTTCGAGCGTTTTGCCGTTTTCCATGCGGTTGTCGCAGCTTAGCACTGTCACTGGCTTGCGCCGTTCCGCAAGGCCAAAAGCTAGAAACCCGATCAGCGTCGCGGGCCCTTGACGCGCCAGATCGGCGACAATCGCTGGGTCCTGAAGGTTCAGCTTGCCCGCGGCGTCCAAGTGATAACCTTTCTCGGTAACGGTTGCCGAAATGATCTCGGCATCCGCCATCACATCAAAAATCTCTGCGCAATCCTTGGGCGCGACCAGAACATCCCGCAGAGCTTTGATGCGCCGGACGCCCTGCCCCTGTACGCACAAATCGTACTCGAAACCTTGTCGCGCCAATCCATCCCGAACCGAGGATGAACGCAGGCTGACGCCGACAACGCCCCATCCGCCCGCATGATCGGTGTAGTCCAGTAAATGCGCCCGGGCGAAGTTTCCAAGGCCGAAGTGAAGAATTGTACCCATCTAGCTTTGCAATCCGTAAACCTGTTTCGCCAGATCGACCGCTAACAACCGCGCCAGATGCTCGGCACTGTCCCGACCGAAATAGCCGCGCGCAACCTGCTGGGCCAGATGAATCGCCACCCCCCGTCGCCACAGGTCGTGACGTGCAGGAATGGACAGAAAAGCCCGCGTGTCGTCATTGAATCCGGCCAGATTGTAATATCCGGACGTTTCAACAATCTGATCGAAATACCGCGCTATACCGGCTGGGCTGTCGTGGAACCACCAAGGCGGCCCGATCCTAAGGCACGGCCAATGTCCCGCCATGGGCGCCAGTTCACGGGCATAGGTGCTTTCGTCCAATGTGAAGAGTATGATGCGCAGTTCCGCCGAGTTTCCGACCCGGTTCAAAAGCGCCTCAAGGCCCGTGACCCAATTCATCGCGATTGGAATGTCGGCCCCCTTGTCCCGTCCGAAGTCCCGCATTACCGCGTCGTTGGTGTTGCGCTTGCTGCCAGCATGTATCTGCATGGTCAGACCATCATCGACAGACATCTGCGCCATTTCGATCAGCATATGCCCATAGAACCGGCGAGCATCTTGTTCGGTACCTTCCCGCCGTCTCAGCCGTTGGTACAGCGCATCCGGGTCTTCCAGCCACTCGATCTGAACACGTTCGATACCGTGGTCGGTGGCAGTACATCCCAGTTGGATGAAATAAGCCCGCCGCATTCGCAGCGCGTTGAGGTAACCATCATAGCTGCCCAGATCGCAGCCTGTCAGCTCGGCCAACTTGTTCAGGTTCTGTACGAACTCCGGGTCCGCCCCATCCAAAACCCCGTCTGGGCGGAACGTCGGAACAACGCGCCCGCCCCAACCACTTGTATGAATCTCCCGATGCTCCGCGAGGCCGTCGAGAGCAGAATCCGTGGTGGCCAGAACCTCGATCCCAAACCTGTCGAACAAAGCCCTCGGACGAAATTCGGGTCGCACCAGCTTTTCTGAGATCTTATCATAAATCAGGTCAGCCGTGCGCGAAGACAACTCCTCAGACACGCCCAACGTTTCATGCAGCACGTAGTTCATCCATATCCGAGATGGCGTTCCCAGAAACAGATGCCAGTGCTCGGCAAAGGTGCGAAATACGGCGCG
Organism: Ruegeria sp. CDSB022; assembly: GCF_059611145.1. Lineage (NCBI taxonomy): Bacteria > Pseudomonadati > Pseudomonadota > Alphaproteobacteria > Rhodobacterales > Roseobacteraceae > Ruegeria > Ruegeria sp. CDSB022. Next base: position 55,670 of record NZ_JBXWOZ010000002.1, read on the forward strand.
AGGATCCTTCTTTCGCCCCTCTTCCCCAACGCCAAGTTCGGACAAGGGAACGCCCTGCGAATAGAGCATACGAAACACGTAATGGTCGGGAACCACCAGCAGCTCGGCCGGGTTGGGAAACGGCTCATCGGCTGCAAACCACCCCGGATCGCAGTGACCATGCGGAGACACGATCGGCAGGTTCTTGATGCCCAGGTACAGGTCTTCTGCCATGCCATTCAAATTATCGGTCAATTCTTCCTCCGATACTGCTGCCCGCAATTGTTAACACAGTTTTTAATGGTTGCATCTTTCCCGTTCGAACCCGCAGACTGACCGGGTGATCCGGGGGAATGAATGAATATTGCGCTGATTGGTTTGGGGATGGTTTCGGGCACGCATGTGGCTGCCATTCGGGCATCGGACCAAGGCCTCAATCTTGCCGGCGTCCTCGGGCGCAATCCTGAAAAAGCAGCTGAGTTCGCGCAGCGAAACGACACCCGCACATTCAGCTCGGTCGAGGAAATCGCAAACGAACCAGACGTCGACTTTGCGATCATCGCAACCCCGCCTGATCAGCGCACAGAGTTGGTGCGGGTTCTTTCTACCGCTTCGAAACCGATCCTGATGGAAAAGCCCATCGAAAGAACGCTGGACGCCGCGACGGCCATTGTCGAGCAGTGCGAGGTGTCTGGTGTTCCGCTGGGCATAGTCTTTCAGCACCGCGCCCGCGCCGCTTCGCAGGCGCTGAAATCAGCCATTGTACAGGGTGAGTTGGGCGCGATCGCCACGGTGGAAATCCATGTCCCCTGGTGGCGCAATCAGAGCTACTATGACGAGCCAGGTCGCGGCACTTATGCACGCGACGGAGGCGGTGTCATGATTTCGCAGGCAATCCACACGCTTGACCTCGCGATGTGGCTGCTGGGGCCGATCTCGGACATTCAAACCATGATGAGAAAAACTCCGTTGCACGATCTCGAGGCCGAGGATTGGGCAGGTGCAATCTTTGAAATGGATAACGGCGCGGTGGGAACGTTGATGGCAACCACCGCCGTATATCCCGGGGCCGCTGAATCTATCACGATCCAGGGCACGCACGCCAAAGCGCATCTGGAATCAGGTGTTCTGACCTTGACTACTTTCGACGGTCGGAAATCCACGGTTGGCGAAACGTCCGCCACAGGCGGAGGGGCCGATCCCATGGCGTTCACTCATGAATGGCACCAGACGGTTATCGAGGATTTCGCCAAGGCCGTCGCCGGTAGAACGAGGCCGCTGGCCAGCGGACGCAGTGCCCTTTTGACTCACGCCGTCATAGACGCGATGCAGATCGCCAATCGAACCGGCCAGAAAACACGAGTCGCCTCATGAGCCTGACCTGCGTCGCCCTTGGTCTGGACCACCGCCATATCTATGGCATGACGGAAAACATGCGTAAAATCGGCGTGGACTGCGTCGGCTACTGGACACAAGGCGATCCAGAAACGCTGCCGGGCTACGTCAAAAGGTTTCCCAATACTCCGCGGCTGGCCCGATTGGAAGACGCCCTAACCTGCGGGGCGGATCTAGCGCTGATTTCCGCAATTCCGGCAGATAGGGCCGCGTTGACGATCCGCGCTATGCAGAACGGCATGGATGTCATGAGCGACAAGCCGGGCTGCACGACGTTCGAGCAACTCGACCAGATCAAGCGAACGGTCGCGGACACCGGTCGAATCTGGTCGGTAAATTTTTCTGAACGATTTGAAACGCCGGTTAGCACCATGGCGACCGAGTTGGTCGAGGCCGGCGCCATAGGGCGCGTGATCCAAACGGTCGGACTTGGCCCGCACCGATTGAACCGGGCAACCCGGCCGGAGTGGTTTTTTAGGCGTGACCGCTATGGCGGAATTCTGACCGACATTGCCTCGCATCAGATCGATCAGTTCTTGCATTACACAGGTTCGGAAACCGCGGAAATCACAAACGCTTACGTGGCGAACTACGCAAACCCCAAGGATCCCGGGTTGCAGGATTTTGGCGAGGTCAATCTACTAAGCGAGAATGGCACCGGGAACATCCGGGTTGACTGGTTTACGCCGGATGCCCTTCCGAACTGGGGGGATGGTCGTCTGACGATCCTAGGAACCGAAGGCTATATCGAGTTGCGAAAATATGTTGATGTGGGTGGGGCCTCAGGGACAGACCATCTGATCATCGTCAACGGTGAAACCTGCCAAAAGATCGACGCATCTGACGCCGGCCTTCCCTACTTTGCGCGCCTCGCCGATGACATCCGTAACCGGACCGAAACTGCAATGACGCAGACCCACTGCTTTAAGGTCATGGAACTGGCGCTACGTGCGCAGGAAATGGCGGAACGCAGATGATCAACGTTGCGATCCTTGGCGCTGGTATCGGTGCGCAACATCTGAGCGCACTGGAACGGCTTGACCGCGACTTCCGCGTAGCCGCCATGGTCGACCAGAATACGGACCGGATCGAACAGATTCGACAGAACGCGAATTTTCGAGCACTGACCAACATTCAAGACGCGCTGGATGATCCGGCGATTGATGTCATCGACATCTGCCTGCCGCCCCATCTGCATGTACCGACCACCCTTGAGGCACTGGCGGCAGGAAAACACGTTGTCTGCGAAAAGCCTCTTGCGACCTCGATGCAGGATGTGGATCGGATCACGGCAGCCGCACGCAGCGCGGGCAAGCAGGTGTTTCCGGTCTTTCAATACCGGTGGGGCCCGTCACTGGCCCAACTGCGCCACTTACAACGCGCAGGCCTGACCGGAGCGGTCCAAACTGCCGCGCTTGAAACCCATTGGTCCCGAGAGGCGGACTATTACGCGGTGCCGTGGCGAGGAACATGGGCCGGTGAACGCGGCGGCGCGGTTCTGGGCCATGCCATCCACAACCATGATCTGCTGACTCATATCGCGGGCGATATCGCCTGGGTGTCTGCAATGACAACGACGCGGGTCAACCCGATCGAGACGGAAGACTGCGCCGCGATCTGCTTTGGCATGACTTCCGGAGCATTGTGCACAAGCAATATCACACTAGGCGCCGCCACGGACGAAACCCGGCTGCGGTTCGTCTTTGAAAAGGTGACCGCCACCTCTGGCACGGAACCCTATGCCCCGGGCCAAACGCCTTGGACATTCGCCGCGCGGGATCCGGCGGATCAAGCCGCTATCGACGCGGCTCTTGCCGCCGCCGCTGCCGAGCCAACGGGGTTCGAAGGTTTTTTTACCGAAGTCGGCAAAGCGCTGCGGTCCGAGGCAAATTCGGCCGTTACGCTGAAGGATGGCGCTGCGTCCATCGGCCTTGTTACGGCGATTTATCACGCGGCGCGCACCGGGCAGCGCGTTGCCCTTCCCATCAGGCCCGATCACCCACTGTATGAAGGATGGCTGCCATGAAACAATGCTGGCGTTGGTTCGGACCCGAGGATCCGATCGCCCTGGCCGATCTCCATCAAGTCGGGGTTCAGGGAATCGTCACCGCGCTGCATCACATCCCACCCGGACAGCCTTGGGATGAACAGAGCATCGCCGAACGGCAGGCCGTTCTTGCCGCGGCCGGGTACAGTTGGGACGTTGTCGAAAGCCTGCCCGTATCGGAGGCGATCAAGACGCAGTCGGCAGACATGGCCGAGCATCTGCAGGCGTACAAGTCCAGCCTCAGGGCCCTGTCCGTCCGTGGCGTCAAAATTGTTTGCTACAACTTCATGCCGATCCTGGATTGGACGCGCACCGCCCTTCGTGCCCCACAGCCGCATGGCGGAACGGCCATGCTGTTCGACCTGACCGATATTGCAGTTTTTGATATACATATTCTCGAACGTCCGGGCGCGTCCGAAGACTATTCCGGCGACGTCCGCCAAGCGGCCAAGGATCGCTTCATGCGCATGTCGGATGAATCCAAGGCCCAGTTGCAGCACAATGTCACTGCGGGGCTGCCCGGCGCCAACGATCAGTGGAGCGTAGAGGACGTGAGCGGCTTGCTGCAGACATATGCCGAGATAGACCGTGACCGGCTGCGCGCAAACCTCATCGACTTCCTGTCTGAGGTCGCCCCGATAGCCCAAGAATTGGGGGTGCGCTTGTGCTGTCATCCCGATGATCCGCCCTTCTCGTTGCTCGGTCTGCCGCGGGTCATGTCCAGTACCGAGGACTACGGCGCCGTACTGGATGCGGTTGATATGCCCGCGAACGGCGCAACCTTGTGTACCGGATCGCTGGGTGTTTCCCCTGAATTCGATGGGCCGGAGTTCGTTCGCCGGCATGGCGACCGGATTCACTTTGTTCACTTGCGAAACACCCGACGCATCGCGGGGTCAGACAGCCAGAAGCCCGATTTCTATGAGGCTCCGCATCTGGAGGGCGACACTGACATGATCGGAACCATTCGCGAGCTGATGAAAGAACAACGCCGCCGCAAATCTCAAGGGCGGGACGACTGGCAAATTCCGATGCGACCCGACCACGGACAAGAGCTGCTGAGCGATCTGGGCGGACACAGCGCTCCCGGCTATCCGCTGATCGGACGAATGCGCGGGCTGGCAGAATTGCGCGGCATCATGGCGGCGTTTTCCTGACACGTCGGATCAGGCAGTTTCTTTCCGTCCGTAACACTTCTTTGCTTGCCTGTGCGCCGCATTCTTCGTTTACTTGCGGGACGTAAACGGGCAGCGGGGTGTCTTCCGGACTCGCCCGACGTCTGTTCAAGACGCGTGAAACTCCCGCGAAAACCGATGCCTTGGGGCATCATTTTTCGAAACGTCTGCCAGACGGCAACGACGGAAGAACGGGAGGATTCCAAATGAAAACCGCAGGCGTAATCGGTCTTGGCGACATGGGCAGCGGCCTTGCCAAGAACCTGATCAAGAATGGCTTTGAAACATCCGGTTTCGACCTGAGCGTGACACGCATGGCGGCATTTGCCGACATGGGCGGCCGGCCCAAGGACAGCGTGGGGCAAGTCGGTCGTCACGCCGCCACTGTGTTTGTCATGGTGATGAACGGAGATCAGGCCCGCGATGTCATCTTGGGTGAAAACGGGCTGGTTCCGAACATGGCGAAAGGCGGAACGGTCATCCTGTCGGCGACCATTACCCCGGCCGAAGCCCGCGCCATCGGGCAGGATATGGAGGGCTCGGGCATCCACCTAATAGACACCCCTGTCTCGGGTGGGTTCCCCGGCGCGCAGAACGGCACATTGACGATGATGGCTGCCGGTGCTGCGGATGTGCTGGACCAAAACGCCGAAGTCATGCAGGCAGTGTCGGCAACCATTCATCGGGTCGGAGAAAACGCCGGCGACGGGCAAACCGTGAAAGCCTGCCTGCAATCTCTGATCGGATCGATCTTTTCCGCCACATTCGAGGCTGCGGCCCTTGCGGCCAAAGCCGGTGTCAGTGGTCAGGCAATACTTGATGTGTTCTCCTCATCCAGCGCGGGGTGCGGCGTCGTGAATACCGCCCTTGAAAACATCATTGATCGCAAGTTCGAGGCCACCGGTAGCCATATCGCAACCATGCACAAGGACCTGACTATCTCGCTGGCACTGGCCGGTTCGTTGGGCGTTCCAATGCACACAGCGTCATCCGCAATGCAGATCTTTCACGCAGGAAAAACCAAATACCCGAACGGCGACAACTGGGTGTGTACTCAGGTCATCGAAGAGATCGTTGGCGCAGAATTGCATCGCTGAGGGGGGACGAACATGAAACTTGGTGTGATTTGCGACGGCATTTCCCGCGAACTGCGGCATGCCGTGGACGTAATGGACGAATTCGGTCTGGACTATGCAGAGCTTCAGTTCGTTGGAGATACGGAGGTCGGGGACCATTCCCCGCAGGAAATTGCCGAGATCGACGCGCTTTTGCGCGACCGGGGCAAGCCTGTGTCATGTCTGTCGCGCCATATCTTTGCGGGGATGACAGCTGCCAACAGGCCCGGTGACGACCTGCACACCCGACACATGGAAGCCTTGAAACGCGTGATCGACATGGCGCATGTCGTGGGGTCTCCGCTGGTTCGGATCATTACCCAACGAAAAGAGCAGATACTCTGGGGAAAAAACGGCGCCGAGAAGTGGAACGTGGCGCATGGGGTATGGGACTCGATGCCGCCGCTGATCGCGCCGGCGGTTGAACTTGCCAGGGCTGAGGGCGTGACGCTCGTCGTAGAAACCGGAAACGGCACGCTGGTCAATTCCAACTATACAGCCCGAAAACTGATCGACGAGTTGGATGCAAAGGATGCGTTGAAGGTACTTTGGGACCCCGGAAACAACTGCTGGTGCCATGAACTGGCATACCCGGACGGTTACGAAGAACTGCGCGGCGGCTATTTAGGTCACATTCACATCAAGGACGTAAAGGTCGACACGCCACGGGCAACGCTGGAAGTGCGCCGTATGGGGGAAGGTCAGCTTGCGCCTCTGTTCCAACCCATCGCGGACGCGCTCAGATCCGACGGCTATGATGGCGTCATTTCTTTCGAGAGCGTTTATCATCCCGGCAACGGAAACTTCGAAGATGGGTTTCGTCTGTGTGTGGACAGGTTCAAAAGCCTGTTCGCATGAATGAAGCGCCATTGTACTTTACAAATCATATACTTAAGCCTCAAAGTTGAATGCCGAATGGGGTGCGGAAAGCTGGGCGCATTCGCGCAAAATCAAGGAAAGGATCTGATGGATGAAGCAAGAGTTTTTTGAGCTGTCCATTGAAACGCCCGGCAAATCCCTCACCGACATCAGCGGGGTGGTTCAGGGTGCGGTGTCTGACCATGAACTTGGCTCGGGCCTGCTGACCCTTTGGTGCGTCCACACCGGTGCCGCGCTGTTGGTTCAGGCCAATGCCGATCCCGAGGTGGTCAAGGATATCGAGACGTTCTTCGAAGAACTGGTCCCCAAATCATCAGGCAAATATCACCATCGCCCGAGCGAAGACGACAACGCGCCATCGCATTTGCGGGCGCTGTTGACGCAAACGCAGGTGTCCATCCCGGTCGAACAGGGGCAGCTTCCGCTGGGCCGCGTACAAAGCCTGTATCTCTTCGAACATCGCGAGGCACCCAAGACACGACGATTGAAGGTGCACTACATCGGGACGTGATGCCTTGGGTCACATGGAGAGTTGACGGTGTTACCGCCCCATCCAGCCCCCGTCGACAACAAGGATTTCACCGTTGACGTAGTCCGACGCTGCAGAAGCCAAAAAGACTACAGGTCCGGCAAAATCACCAGGCGTACCCCAACGGCCTTGGGGTGTTCGTTCCAGAATCGACTTTGATCGGACCGGATCGTCCTGCAGGGCTTGGGTATTGTCGGTCGCGATGTAGCCGGGGGCGATTGCATTCACGTTCACACCCTGCCCGGCCCACTCATTGGCCAGGGCCTTCGTCAGCTGTCCAATCCCACCTTTCGAGGCCGCATATCCGGGAACGGTGATGCCGCCCTGAAACGTCAGCAGCGAGGCGGTGAAGATGATCTTGCCCGAGCCGCGCGCCAGCATGTCCTTGCCGATCTCGCGAGACAGAACGAACTGCGAGGACAGGTTCACCTCGATCACTTCGTCCCACCAGTCGTCCGGGTGTTCAGTGGCGGGTTTTCGTTTGATCGTGCCGGCATTGTTGACAAGGATATCAGGAGTTTGTCCGTCGGCCCTCAACTGATCAATGAACGCATGAAGCGCAGCGCGATCCGAGAAGTCGCATTGGTAAGCCCGGAAACTGCGTCCCATCGCTGTCACGGCTTTTTCGACATCCGCCCCGGACAGCTCAAGCGAGGCGGACACTCCGATTATATCGGCTCCAGCCGATGCCAAGGCCTCGGCCATTCCGCGCCCGATACCGCGTTTGCACCCAGTCACAAGGGCCGTCGTTCCCGTCAGGTCGAAACTTTTCAAAACACTCATGAACGCGGTCCTACTTCGATCAGGCTTTTCATTGCGGTTGGGCTGCGATCCAGTGCTTCGAACGCGGCCTGGATGTCTGCCAGAGGGCTGACGTCAGTAATCACAACATCCGCGTCCACTCCGCCCGAGGCGACAACTGCAATGGCTTTCTCGTAATCCTCTGGCTCATAGACCCGAGCACCGATCAGTTGCAGCTCTCGCCAGAAGAACTGGAACAGGTCTATCTGGGGCTTTTGTGCATGGATCGCGACCATCACGATCCGGGCCCGAGTCGCGGCAACGGCGGTCATCGCATTAACTCCGGGCTGCGTTCCCGACACCTCGAAAACCACATCTGCGCCTTTGTCGCCCGTGCGCGCGTTGATTGTGGACACCAGGTCGGTTTCGATTGGGTTTATCGTGTCAAAACCAAGTTTTTCAGCAATCGCAAGACGGTTCGGATTCACTTCGGAAATCACGACATTTCCACCCGCATCCCGCGCAACCATGGCAACCAGGATGCCGATCGGGCCGCCGCCGATAACGACAACGTCCTCGCCAGGTTGCAGGCCAGACAGCCGCACATCGTGGCAGGCAACGGCGACCGGCTCGATCAGCGCCGCGTGATCCATGCGCAAGTCGTCTGGCAGAATGTGCAACGTATGGGCCGGAACGGTCCAGATCTCTTGCATGGCGCCATCGGTGTCGAGGCCGAGAAATTTGAGATTTTGGCAGATATGCTGATGCCCCCGCTTGCAGGCCGGGCATTCGCCACAATGATCAAGCGGCCGGACAACGACCTTCTGGCCGGGTTGGACCGTATGCACCCCCTCGCCCACTGCTTCAACGACACCAGACATCTCGTGCCCGATCACCCGGTTTAGACCGACACGGGCATCCATGTTGCCGTGGTAGACGTGCATATCCGTCCCGCAAATCCCACAATAGGCAACGCGAACGGCAGCCTCGCCGGGGCCCGGATCCGTCGCTTGGGCTTGCTGTACAGCAAAGCTCTTGTTGCCCCTGTAGTATGCCGCACAGATCGTCTCGGTTGTCATGTATGCATCTCCATGTGTTCCGCATTCAGTTTGTCCCAGTCGAATTCCACTCCGGTTCCCGGTGTATCCGGGGCCACGGCCATACAGTCTTCCACAACCAGCGGACGGGTCGTGTACTGATCTATCGGGAATGAGTGTACTTCTAGCCACCCTGCGTTGGGTTGCGCGGCAACAAGGCTGACGTGCAGCTCCTGAATCCCATGACTGCAAACCGGAATGTCGTGCTGTGCGCTCAGCGCGGCCACGCGCAACCAGCCGGTGATCCCGCCGCAATTTGAAGCATCGGGCTGGATGAAACTCAGCTTCGCGTCATCAAAGGCGTACTCGAATTCGTGAATCGTGTGCAGGTTTTCACCCATAGCAAGGGGCACACCCGTGGCTTCGGCAATTCGGCCATAGCCTTTGTAATCGTCTGGAATTGTCGGTTCCTCGAACCACAGGATATCGCAGTCGGCGAACCCTCGGGCTGCCACGATGGCCTGCTCGACGCTCATGGAGTAATTCGCGTCAACCATGAAGAACCGGTCCGGCCCCAACATTTCGCGCACCGCCCGGGCCCGCGCCAGATCATCGGCCAGATCCGGTTGACCGACCTTGATCTTGACCGCGTTGAACCCACGCGCAAGGTAGCCTTCGGTCTGACGCAGCAGTTTCTCCAACGAGAAATTCAGGTCGATCCCGCCGGCATAGGCCTTGCACCTTTTCGACGCTCCACCGGCCATCTGCCACAATGGCGCATTCTGCGTTCTGCCGCGAATATCCCACAGTGCAATATCCACGGCCGAGATGGCAAACGAGGCGATCCCGCCCCGTGCGACGTAGTGCACGTGCCACTGCATGGCATCGTACAGGCTTTCGATCTGTTCGGCGTCTTGTCCAACAAGGAACGGTGACAGGTCATGCTTGATCATCGCCAGAATGGCGTGACCACCCTTGCCCCCGGTATAGGTATACCCGACCCCCTCGACCCCATCCGAGGTTTGAATGGTGACCGTGATCAATTGAAAAAACGTGTGATCCCCATGTTTGGCGTCGACCAGGACCTCTGCGAGCGGAACGTTGAACAGCCGCGCTGATACACTTTCTATGCGATTCATTAACCCAAGACCTTCTGCTGCCTGGCAATAACCCGAGACTGTAAAAGGATGACCGCAAATAGAAAGCCTCCACGTATGACCATTTGCCAATAGGCACTGAAACTGATGGTGCCCTGACCGTTTTCAAAGTTTAGAACGTTGAAAACCAGCCCCAGCAACAACGCGCCGGCGACCGTCGCAGGGATCGATCCCATCCCACCCGTCAACAAAGTGCCGCCTACAACCACGGAAGCGATAGCTGACAATTCCCATCCGATGCCTTCAAGGGGTTGCCCAGCTCCAAAACCCGAGGCCAGAAAGACTCCGGCCAGCCCCGCACAGCCACCCGACAGCAGGTAGACAAAAGCCTTGGCGCGATTGACCTTCAGGCCCATGAGGTTCGAGGCATCCTCGCTGCCACCGATCGCCAAGACGGTCCGCCCGATGGTGGTTCTTTCCAGCACCAGCCAAAGTGCCAGCGTCAGTCCGGCCACGATGACGATTGCCCATGGAAACAGACCAAACGCCTGCCCCATGCCAAGCTTGGTGAAGTTCGACCCCCAATCAACCGAAATTGTCTGGGCGCCCGAAATCACCAATGCGCCGCCTTTTGCGGCAAGCATGGTCGCCAGTGTGGCGATGAAGGGCGGAATCCGAAGGATGATGATGCAAAAGGCGTTGATCGCTCCGAAGCCCACCCCGGCAAGCACGGCCCCCGGCAGCGCAACCTGAATCCCGTATGGGCTGAGATAAGCCGCAACAACCGACGTAAAGGCCGCAACGGATCCAACCGACAGATCAATCCCGCCGGTCATGATCACAAAACACATACCCAGCGCAATCGCGATGAACATCGCGTTGTAGTTCAGGAAAGACGAGAAATTGTAGGCGCTACCAAAGTTGTCATAGCGCATCAGCCCAAACAGGATCAAAGCCAGTAGTGCGATCCACACCGTCACCGAAGCCGAATTGCGCCGAAGGTACTTTCGCAGGTCAAAAGCCGTTTCATCCAACATCGATCAAGCCCTCCGAAACTGCTGGACCCAGACGGCCAGGATAATAATGACCGCTTTGGCGATCAGTGCAACTTCGTCCTCTACCCCGTTGGCCAACAACGTATATTTGACCAATTGGATGATGACGGCTCCCAGTATGGCACCAAAGATCGGCGCCCGCCCGCCTTGCAAAAGAGCCCCGCCAACGACAGCGGCCGCGATGGCGTCAAGCTCCATCAGATTGCCGTTGCGCGCGGCGTCCGAGGCCGAGTTGATCGCAACCACGATCAGACCAGCCAAGCCCGCAAGCGCCGCGCAGATGACATAGGCCCCGATCTTGACCCGCCGGACGGGACCACCGGCCAGATAGGCCGCGCGTTCATTGCCGCCGATCGCCAGCAGGTAGCGGCCCCAAGTGGTTCTGGTGATCACCCAGAACAGCACACAGGCAATGGCCAGCGCCAGCCAACCCTGGAACGGCAAGCCAAGCACCTTGCCGGTTCCAAGATAACTGAATGAAGGGTTTGAAAATGTCTGCAGGTTGCCATTCGTCAAAACCTGGGCAATACCGCGACCCGAGATGAAAAGAATGAGCGTCGCAATAATGGGCTGCACGTTCAACACGGCAACCATCACGCCGTTGAATACCCCGCATAAACCCGCGACGAACAGTGGCAGGACAATGGCCAAAATGACGCCAAGCATCGGATTGGCGGCGCCCAGATCCGACAGAAAGATCAGCGGGGCCAACGCCCCCGCCAGAGCCATGACAGCGCCAACCGACAGATCAATTCCACCCGTGGCGATGACCAGCGTCATACCCATGGCCACGATGGCGATCGTGGCAACCTGGCTGATATTCACGAACAGGGTCTGCATCTGCAGGAAATTGGGGGTGAAAAACGCGTTGAACACCAGCAGGGCGACCAACGCGGCGATGCCGCCATGAAAGCGGAAGGGTATCGATGCGACCCGTTGCGGCAACTTCATTGCGCGGTCCATGAACCAGTTCCTTCTTCATGATGCGCAAGCGCGCGCACCAGTATGTTCTCCGTAATCCCGGGGTTGGTCAGTTCCTTGACCGAGCGCCCCTCGTGCATGACCACGATGCGGTCGGCGCCTTCCACCAGCTCTTCGAATTCCGAACTGATAAGAACGACGCCGAACCCCTTTTCGACATACGACCGAATGAACGATTGGATCTCTCGCTTGGCGCCGACATCCACGCCTCGGGTCGGCTCGTCGAGTATCAGGATGTCGGGCTGCGTTGCCAGCCAACGGGCAAGCAGCACCTTTTGCTGGTTGCCGCCAGACAGCTCACGAATGGGTTGGTCCATATGCGCCGCCTTGATGCCCAGATCGTCGATGAAGGCTTGAACGATCTCTCGCTCGCGGGCAAAATCGATCTGACCACGGCTGGCCAGTTTCGGCAGTAGGGCCAGCGTCATATTCTCGCGCACGGACATGTCTGGAATGATCCCTTCGGCCTTGCGATCTTCGGTCAGAAAGCCGACGCCGTTTGCGATTGCGTCACCCGGTCCGGATGGTTGTCCAACCGCGCCGTGCAACTCGATCGCACCGCTGCGGGCTCCGTCCACGCCGAACAAAGCGCACGCCGCCTCAGTCCGGCCAGAGCCCAGCAACCCGCCCAACCCAACGATTTCCCCGCGGTGGAGTGTAAAGTCGAAATGCGTCAATCGCGGGCCTGTCGAAACAGAGTCGGCCCGCAAAACGATATCTCCTTTCTTAGCCTTCGCACCTGCAAAGTCCGTGAGTCCGTCTGCCGCGATCTCATCTTTGTTGCGGCCCAGCATGTCCGCGATCATTTCTAATTTGGTCGTGTCTTGGACGGTGCGCGTGCTGACGGTACGCCCGTCTCGCATCGTTGTGACCCGATCGCAGATTTGGAACAGCTCATCGAGGAAATGCGAGACATACAGAACAGACACGCCCTGTTTCTTCAACTCGCGCACCACACCGAACAAAACCTCGACCTCGCTGGCATCCAGCGATGACGTGGGTTCGTCCATGATGACAAGTTTCGCGTCAAGAGAAACAGCCCTCGCAATCGCAACCAACTGCTGGATCGCAGTCGAGAAATTTCCTAGCGGCTCAGTCACGTCAATTTCTATACCAAAGCGCGCAAGAACCTCGCGTGCGCGCCTGTTGCCCTCGCGCCAGTCGACCAAACCGAGACGTTTGGGCTCGTACCCCATGATAATGTTCTCGGTCACTGACCGCAGCGGAACCAGGTTGAGCTCCTGATAGATCGTGGCAATTCCGGATTCCTGCGCTTCGCGCGGGGTGGAAATGCGGCTAGGCCCACGCGCCAAATGGACGTCGCCGGCATCCCGATCGTAAACTCCGGTCAGAACCTTGATCATCGTCGATTTGCCGGCACCGTTCTGACCGATCAGCGCATGAACCTCGCCAAGTGCGATCTCCAGACTGGCCTGGCTCAGTGCCGGTACGCCGGCAAAGGACTTTTCAATTCCTGACATCGAGACGAGCGCATTCATAAGATGTCTTCCTCCGATTGCTTGCAGGCGGCACCGACCTCAGGCCAGCACCACCCACCAGGGAGAATCAATAAGCTTCATCGATGTGATCAGCCGCATTGTCTTTGGTAAAGATGCGATCTTCGACTTTCACCCATTCCGGGATCGTCTCGCCAGCCGCGTATTTCTTCATGATTTCACAAGCCAGAGGACCGAAGAAGGGCGAGCTTTCCACCGTGACCCCCATCTTGCCATCGATGATGGCCTGAAGAGCATCGCGTGTCCCGTCGATCGAAACGATGGTCACATCCTCGCCAGGCTTGCGGCCGGCCAGTTCCAGAGCCTGGATCGCGCCGATCGCCATTTCGTCATTGTGGGCGTAGACCACGTTCACATCGGGGTGCGCCTGCAGCAGGGTTTCCATCACCTGACGACCCATGTCGCGCGCAAAGTCACCGGTCTGAGAAGCCACGATCTCAAAGCGGTCGTCCGCTGTGATCGCGTCGTCGAAACCCTTTTTACGGTCATTTGCAGGTGAAGAACCAGTTGTGCCTTCCAACTGGACGATGACGCCCTTGTCGCCGTCGAAATTTTCCATCAGCCATTGCGCGGCCCGGTTGCCCTGATCAATGAAGTCCGATCCCAGGAATGCTACGAAATGCTCGCCTGGCTTGGCGACGGCCGGATCAACCGAGCGGTCCACGAGAAAAGTCGGAATGCCGGCGGCGCGTGCTTTCATAACCGCCGGAATCAGTGGCTTTTCTTCCCTTGGAGGCAGAAACAGAACGTCGATGCCTTGTGCGATCATGCTGTCCACATCCGCAACCTGCTTGGCCGCAGATCCAGCTGCATCCGTCGCGATAAGGTCCCAGCCGCAGGCCTCGGCCGTGTCATGGAACGATTTGGTCTCGGCAATGCGCCACGGATTGTTCGACTCCATCTGCGCAAAGCCAACTTTGTAGCGCTCCTTCTGCTCAAGCTGTGGCAGATCCTGCGCAATCGCAGTCGTGCCCAACAGCGCACCCGCGACAACCGTCGAGATCAAAAGAGTTCTGCGTTTCATGGTTATTCCTCCTCCATTGGTGCGGTCGCCAACGTTTTGACCGCGAGTTTTAGGTCATGCCCAATTCATGTAAGTCGTCTGTTTCCTCAGATAGCCATCGAAGCCATATGCGCCGTCTTCACCCCCAACCCCGGACATACCCCAACCGGTATGAAATCCCTGCACGGCCTCGCCATTGGAGCGGTTCAGATACAGTTCGCCGAACTTCAAACGGCTCGGGGCCTCCATCAATCGCCGGTGCGATGCCGTAAAGAGATAGGCAGACAGCCCGAATGATGTGTCATTCGCTACGTCTATCGCCTGATCAAAATCATCTACTCGCATGGCTGTTGCCACGGGGCCAAAGACCTCCTCTTGCATCGCGGCATTGCTGTTGTCTGAGACCTCAAGAACCGTCGGGGACATCCAGTGCCCCTTATGGTGCGCCCCGTCCGTCAGGGGCCCACCTGCAAGATGAACCGTGGCGCCTTCGGCGATGCTGCGCTGGATGATCTCGGCGACCTTGGTCACTTCGGCCTTGCTGACTTTGGGACCCAAATCGCAGTCGTCCATCGGTTCCCCGATCGACAAAGCGCGGACCGCGGACACGAATTTTTCCAAGAACTGATCCGCAATGCCGCGATGCAGATACATACGCTCGTTGCAGGTGCAAATCTGGCCGCAATTGGCAAACCGGGCGGCAATGGCGGCCGAAACGGCGGCGTCAATATCCGCATCCTCCATCACGATGAACGGAGCCTTACCGCCAAGCTCGAGCCGGACAACCTTGATCCGGTTGGCCGCGGCGCGAAAAATCTCTTTCCCGGCGCGTGTGCTGCCGGTCATCGTGATCAGTGACGTATCGGGGTGTTCGACCAACCGCTGCCCTACCACCGGCCCCTTGCCTGTCAGAACATTAAGAACACCGGGCGGAAACCCGACCTTGTTGGCAAGCTCGGCGACCGCAAGACCGGATAGCGGCGTGATTTCGTGCCCCAACAGAACTACGGTGTTGCCCGCGACTAGCGCGGGTCCGACCTTCCTGGCGGCCAATGCCAACGGATAGTTCCAGGCCGTCAACGCAACAACAACGCCATAAGGATGACGCCGGATCTGGATTTCCTCGGACTCGTTGTCCGACGCAACTATGTCACCCGAAATCCTCCGGGCCTCTTCAGCCGCATGGCAAAGAAAGGTGACGGCAGCATCCACTTCACCTCGGGCTTGCGAGATCGGCTTGCCCTGCTCGGCGGTGATCAGAGCAGCCAAACGACCGGCGTCGATCCGGACGGCCTCAGCGAGCCTCAGGACCAGTCGAGCCCGCTCGATCGCCGGGCGCGAGGACCACGAGCCAAAAGCCCGATGGGCCGCTTCGACCGCCGCATCCGCGTGAGCGGCGGCGCCATCTGGAACTAGCGCAACGATCTCTTCATTCGCAGGGTTTTCGACAACAACCGTGTCCGCGTCAAGGTCGACAAAGCGGCCATCGATGAACATCGAATGCCGAACGACTTGACCCAACTCCCCCACTACAGACCGCAATTTCGCCTCCCGCGCTTGCTCGGTCAAACCACAATGGCGACCGCACCACCGATCAAAACACTAATATTATTATTTAGTCAACACTAATATTAATTACTATCCGCTAATATTAGTTGCACGTCCTCCGCATAATCGGTAAAAAGGATACGAACAAAAAGGTTGAGCGATGAACGATCAAGCGAACAAGGCCGGACAACACAGGGGTGTAGGACGAGTCGCGGGCCGACAGCGCATAACGATGCACGACATTGCACGCGTCGCTGGATGCTCACAAACGACAGTATCGCTGGTTCTGAACAAGAACGATTCCGTCAAAATCTCCGAGGACACAAAGCAACGAGTCCTGGATGCCGCCAATACGCTTGGATACGCCATGCCCTCTCAACTCAGGAAACCCCAAGACAGCGCGCGCCGACCCTCGGCACTAGACGACACCATCGCTTTTGTCGTGGACGATCTGGCGTCGAGCCCCGAAATGGTAAACGCGTTTAGCGGCGTGAAACAGGCCGTTCGGGACACCGGAAATCTTGTATTGCTGGCAGAAACCCAAAACGACCCAGAGGTCGAACCCAGAACGCTTAAGTATTTCCTCGACCAACAGGTTGCGGGCATCGTTTACGCAACTGTTTTCACCCGGCGGGTGGTCGTTCCGGAAATCCTCACGCAGGCCGCAACCCCGGTTCTGCTGCTAAACTGCTTTTGCGACGACCTCTCGTTTCCTGCGGTGATCCCCGGCGAAGTCGCTGCTGGACATACGGCGACCAACGCCCTGATCAAGGCCGGGCACAAACGAATCGCCACTATCACCGGCGAGCCGTTCATGGAATGCGCCGCGGGACGAACGACCGGGTATAGAAACGCCTTGGCTTCCGCCGACATTCCATTCGACGAGGACTTGGTTGTCGAAGGCAATTGGTTGCCCAGCGCCGGATATGCCGCCACGCGCGAATTGATGGACCTGCCCTCTCCGCCAACCGCCATTTTCTGTCAGAATGACCGCATGGCAATCGGTTGCTATGAGGCACTCAAGGAACTTGGCCTGTCCATCCCCGAGGACATCTCGGTCATCGGATTTGACGATGACGAAACCGCGCGACACCTTTCGCCGCCACTGACCTCGATGATTCTTCCCACCCGGGCGATGGGACGCTGGGTCGTCGAACAGCTATTCCACGGGCCGACGGATGGTCAGAGGCACCCACTCGTGAAGCTTGAATGCGAACTGGTCGAGCGCGACTCGATCAGAGAACCCAAACGCCGGACCTGAAGGCGACATCATGACGGAAACCTTCGATCACATCGTCATCGGCGGCGGCTCAGCCGGTGCCGCAGCCGCCGCCCGACTGGTCAACCAGGGCAAGTGCAGGGTTCTGGTGCTGGAGGCCGGGCATTCGCACCACCATCCATTGCTGGACATGCCGCCGGGTATTTTCAAGATGATCAACGGGTCCAAGTTCATGACCTACCACCAGACCGAACCGCAGGACCACCTGGACGGCCGCGTGCATGAGATTCCGCAGGCCAACGTACTGGGCGGCGGGTCGTCAGTGAATGCGCAGGTCTATATGCGCGGCCGCCCTTCTGACTATGACGCGTGGAACGACCTGCTACGACAGACCAACGACGGGGTCAGCTGGGGATGGGATGATGTGCTGCCCTATTTCCGCAGGATTGAAGACAACAACAGGCTTCATAATTACCTGCATGGCAGCGATGGTCCGGTGCAGGTCTCTGATCCGGGGTATATCGACGACATGTCCCGTTGGTTCGTTCAGTCGGTGCAGGCCCTTGGTGAACCATTCAACACGGACTTCAACGGCGCAACACAGCGCGGTGTCGGGTTCTATCAGTTCACCAATCGCGCTGGAAAGCGCAGCTCGTCAGCCTATGCTTTCCTCGCCCCTCTCGAGACGAACCCGGACTTGACCATACGGCTTGGCGCCACGGTCAGAAAAGTCATCATCGAAAGCGACAAGGCCGTCGGGGTGCAGTATCGCGACAAAGGCGGGTTCCACACCGTCCGGTGTGATGGTGAGGTTATCCTTGCGGCGGGCGCTCTGGTCACGCCGAAAATCCTCATGCTTTCGGGTATCGGACCGGATGCACATCTTGCCGAACACGGTATTCCTGTGTTCTGCCCACTGCCTGGGGTCGGTCAGAACCTGATCGACCACCCCGAAGTTCCCATCACCGCCTTTGCCAACGGTCCATACGGATATTTTAAACAAGGTGATGGCTGGCGGATGCTTCGCAACGGCATACAGTTCAAACTGTTCGGCAGCGGCCCAGTGACTTCGGCCGGGGTCGAAGCTGGTGCCTTCGTCAATCCGTCGGTTCCTGATGGAGAACCGACCATTCAAGCCTTTTGCGTGCCCATCGTCTATCTGGATCGCGACGCGCTGGACGAGGTGCAGGATGACTTTGGCGTGACCGTTACGACCGTCGTGGTCAAACCGAAATCACGCGGAGAGGTTCGGCTTCGCTCGGCCGATCCTCAAGCTATGCCGGTGGTTTCGCCCAACCTTCTGAAGCATGAGGACGACATGCAAGAGATGATCCGGGGGCAGCGGTTCTTTCGTCGGGCATTCACGTCGGGCCCGCTTGCACAAAGGATCCGCGAAATCGTCATTCCGATAGCGGACGACGACCAGACGCTGCGAGCACATTGCAAGAGATTCGTAAAAACCAACTATCACCCGGCGGGCACTGCCAAAATGGGCCGGGACGGCGACGGAATGGCAGTGCTGGACGCCAGAATGCGCGTTCGCGGGATCGAGAGCTTACGGGTGTGCGACATGTCCGCAGTGCCCGACATCAACGCCGGCAACACAAACGCACCTGCCATGATGCTTGGCGAACGATGCGCCGACCTTATCCTTGGCATCGGATCAGTACGCGAGGGACGCAATTCTTATCCGGAACAAAGTTGACGCCACTCGCTAAGAGCGGCGGCGCGGGTCAGCTTGAAGGTGTCTCGGCTGGTGAGCGATCTTTCTTGGTTGAAGTGGTTTTAGACGGAAGAATGAACGGCAGCGAATTTCTGTAAACTTCGCATGCGCCTGAACCGTTGCGTCGCGCGTTCGCGTCGTCGAAACGGAAGAGCGGAAATCGAATATACAGCATCACAGCAAGGCGGATGATCTCGGGACTGGTCTTTAAGTTTTTAAAAGAGGCAGGTTTGGTCATGTGCAAAAACTACGCAACCGCCCTGCCCCGCTCAAGCAATGTTCTTCTGACAAGACCGTGGGCTACTGCTCCGGTGAATACCAAATTGGCGAAATCCATGCTCGTTCTTATATCCACACCGCGACATCCTCAAGGAGCGGCAAGCCGTGGCGGACGGCGTCATACGTCGTCCAGCGTGGAGTTGGTATTTCGATGACGCGCATGTAGTACAGAGCATGTTGGCCAGGATCAAAATCGTCGTCTGTCCAATGACCAAACAACTCCGCAGCTCCGTTTGCGTTACTGTAAGTCGAAGTTTCAGGATCAACCGTATTGCCAATGGGCGGCAGCTTGCCATTCACGTCCGGCACGCGATCTCTTGACCACACTACATCAATGATACGTTCTTGCGGCGATCCGCCCACATCGACCCAACCCTTGA
Organism: Ruegeria sp. CDSB022; assembly: GCF_059611145.1. Lineage (NCBI taxonomy): Bacteria > Pseudomonadati > Pseudomonadota > Alphaproteobacteria > Rhodobacterales > Roseobacteraceae > Ruegeria > Ruegeria sp. CDSB022. The sequence goes on from NZ_JBXWOZ010000002.1 coordinate 75,369, forward strand.
TGATTTGTACGCGATCGAGGTTGGCTCCGATCGGATCTTTTAATGCGTGCACCGCGAAATTTGGTGGGCCGTTCAAAGCTGTCAGAGAACCGCCCATCGGCACGCCGTTGGCATAACCGTCCATTACAAGCTTCACGGGATCGTTGTTGCTTTGGAGTATTGCACCGCCAAAGAAACGCGGCTGTATCCTAGGGCCTGATGTGGCGAAGGTTTCGCGGCTTTGCATCGCGTCAAAAATCGCACCAAGTGTGTTCTTGGACGCCCAGACGCCTGCGAGCGAGCCCGGGTTGGCGTCGGGCCAAGCAACCAGCCGTCTATCTCGCCTTCGCGGCGTTGTTCGATAGTACCGTCGGCAACACCATGGCTGCCATTATAAGTCGCCTCATCGACATCACTTGGGGTACCGTTATGATTGTCGGTGCCTCCGATGAAACCAAGTTTCCAAGGGTTCGCACCTAGCTTCTGCTCATAGTCGAGCCCTTTAGTCGCAGCCCAACGGACGAAGCCATCGGTGCGGAAGAAACGTTCGCTGAATGCAGCGATACTCTCTGCATTCTCGAAGTTCGCAAATTCATCGTTAGGCGACACGCCGGGATGGGTTTCGGAATTGCCTTTGATCTGCATCATTTCGATCAACGGCTCCCACTTGGCGCGGCGCTCGGCATATTCGCGCGTGATTGGATTTCCGGCATTGTCGATCGGCTCAAACATCAAGCCTTTGCTTCCGTTGGAATTATGTGGGATGGCCAACGGTGTAGAGCCCGCAGCTTCTTGGTAATGCCCTGGAGCAGATGGGATCTGCGTTGAGAGCATCTCGCCAAGAAATTCTGCATGAACGGAAATGGCCGCAAAATCCAGAGGTCGACCGATTCTGCGCTGCACGTTGTTTACCGAGACAGGTTGACCCTTCGCGAAGCGATACGCGTCCGAAGGTGTCAGGCGTGCACTTCCAATGAAGGCATCAAGTGAAAACGAAGTATATACATGAGTTTCGCCGAAGTAAGCGTTCTTGATCGGGTTCTCAGGCACCATGGCTGAGCAGCCTCATCTGACTGGTCAGCGTGACCCACGCACCTGATTGGTCCGAACAGGAACGCCTGTTCGGCTTCTGACATCTCCAAGTCCTTCGTCCCTGCTACAAGGTTCGCCCTCCCTGATCCGACGGAACAATTCCCTGTTCGCACGAGAAAATTCCCTGTACCACCTATTAGGGAATTTCCCTCATAAACCTCTGAAAAACATACATTTCTGAGAGGAGAAACTCTGGGTTCCAGACCCATCTCACGAAAATTCCCAGTAAATTGCCGGGTATCAGGGAAATCCCTCCCAAAGCGACCCCGCCAAAATGCGCCACTGAGACTGAGGCCTGAATTGCGTTCTGAGTGTACGGCTTGCTCCATCTCTGATTGAAAGCGCATGCGCCAACTCGCGGGAATTGCGGCACAATTCCGGATCAGAAAATACAACTGAAGTGAGACAGGTATGAGTGGCGGGGAGACAGGGATTCGAACCCTGGGGACGCTCTCACGCCCAACGGTTTTCAAGACCGCCGCATTCGACCACTCTGCCACCTCCCCGCGTGGGGCCGGGTCTAAGGCTATCTTTAAACGGTGGCAAGACCAAATAGGGAAATCTTGCCGAAGCCTGTGCAGCAGACTTTCCATGGCCGAACGTGCAGGCTATGCTTTGCGTGAAAGACCGTGACAGGCTGGCAGTTCAGAACCAGCGATCGGCGGCGGGGTACGATGAAAGAGGCCCCTTACAGGCAAGGGATTGCAAATATGGATCGAGCGACCACGACACGCGCAAAACCGCGGGCACTGGCGGTTCTGGTAATAACAGTTGCTGCTCTGTCAGGGTGCGACGAGGCCCTGACATCGGGTGGAACATCCACCGAGCAGGCGGACGAAAGCGTGCAGGACGATGGCAAATTAGAGCTGTTTCCCAAAACGACAGGGAACGCGCGTGATGATGTTGAAGCTCCTGATGTCTTCAAGGTCACCGAAGCCGGTTTGTGGGATGGGCGCCCCTCGTTGGGCGGAATCTGGGTCGCGCACCCGGACGTTACACAGCCTGAACGTGTTCGGATAACGAATACGAAGAACAACAAATCCGTAACCGGCGCACTTTTCCGCCGCGAACGCAACTTGCCGGGCCCTGCGCTGCAACTGTCTTCGACTGCCGCCGCGAAACTGGGTATCCTCGCAGGCGCACCGACTCGGGTTGAAGTTGTTGCCCTGCGACGCAAGCCTGCCGAGAAAGTAGAAGAAAAAGCTCCTGAGCCCGAAGAGGTCGCTGAACCCGAAGAGACCCCAACGGCTGAGGCGGTTGAACCTCAGGACAAGAAAACCGATAGCCAGACCACGGCAGATGTGTCCGAAGACGTTGATAAACCAGCCAAGCGTAAATGGTGGCAAAAGAAGGCTCCAGTTGCCGCAGCTGGTGCTGCGACAGCTGCAGCCGTGGCTGAAACCGCAGAAAAGGCCGATGAGGTGGCAACAGAGATTATCGAGGCGGCGCCTGAGCCAGCACCAACCGCAAATCTGACCGATCCCACTGTCACGCCGCCAACCGAGGCTGCACCGAAGCGTAAATGGTGGCAAAAGAAGTCTGCCGACGAAATCACCGAAACACCTCTGGACCCGATAGAGGGCGCTGCAGCGGCCATCGAAGAGGCCGCCCCTACCCCGGCAGCAACCGCAGCCAGCACTGAGGCTGCCTCCGTTTCATCGCTTTCAAAACCGTTTATTCAGGTGGGCACCTTCACAGTTGAAGAAAATGCCGAAGGTGCTGCCGAGAAAATTCGGCGAAACGGGTTGCCTGCGAAAGTTCAAAAACTCGAAGCCAATGGCAAAACCGTTTGGAGGGTGATCGTTGGTCCTGCTTTGACGCGGGCGGAACGAAACGCAATGCAAAGCGACGTCAAAGATCTGGGCTTTTCTGACGCCTATACCGTGAAGAATTAAGCAAAAGGAGGTCCCCCTCGTGCTGTCCTCATTTCGATCATCTGTACTGACCCTCAGTTTGGCTATGTTTGCCCTGCCCGCACAAGCTTTCGATACGCAAGCCCGTGCTGCCTATGTCATGGACCAAACGACAGGAACCGTTCTTTTGTCCAAAGACGCAGACCAGCCGTTGCCGCCCGCGTCCATGTCCAAACTCATGACCCTGTTTGTAGCATTCGAAGCGCTGCGGGACGGTCGCCTGGAACTGAATGAGGAACTTCCGGTTTCCGAACATGCGACCAGCTATAAGGGCTCAAGTATGTTCTTGAACACGCAGGACCGTGTCCGGGTCGAAGACCTGCTGCGCGGGATCATAGTCCTGTCAGGAAATGACGCATGTGTTGTTATCGCCGAAGCCCTCAGCCCGGACGGAACCGAAGCTGGGTTTGCCCGGTTCATGACCCAACGCGCGCAACAGCTGGGCATGAATAATTCGAACTTTGCGAATTCGAACGGATGGCCAGCCGCAGGCCACATGATGTCTGTGCATGACCTCGCCATTCTGGCCGACCATCTGATTAGCGACTTTCCCGAATATTACCCTCTGTTCGCCGAGGAAGAGTTCGAATTCGACAACCGGGTGCCGTCAAATTCGCGTAACCGGAATCCCTTACTGAAACTTGGGATTGGTGCGGATGGGCTAAAGACTGGCCACACGCAAGAAGCGGGCTATGGCCTTGTAGGATCGGCACAGCAGGGGGATCGCAGGGTCATTTTCGTTTTGTCGGGGCTCGACAGCGTCGCCCGCCGCGCAGAGGAGGCTGAGGCCGTCGTTAACTGGTCGTTTCGCAATTTTGTCGAGAGGCAGCTTGCCGAAGCAGAAAAACCGATAGGACAAGCCGATATCTGGATGGGCACCGCGAAAACGGTTGATCTTGTCCCGCATGAGGATTTGACACTGCTGCTGCCTGTTCTCGGGGATAAGAATGTTGAGGCAGAAATAGTCTATGACGGTCCGCTTGAGGCCCCCATCGCCAAAGGACAGGAAATCGCTGAGCTTGTCATCAAACCCGATGGCCTGCCCGAGATCCGTAGGCCTCTGGTTGCAGCGGAAAGCGTCGAAAAGGGCGGTTTCTTCGTGCGGATTATGACAGTTGGCGGCATTGTCGCGAAAGATGTCATTGGCAACCCGTTGGGCGCGATGTGACGGCAGGCGGGTTATTTCTGACCTTCGAAGGCATCGACGGATCAGGCAAATCCTCGCAAGCGCGTATGCTGGCCGAGCATTTGCGCGAGCTCGGGCATGATGTCGTTCTGACGCGTGAACCTGGCGGCTCTGACGGGGCCGAGGAAATCCGCAGGCTGGTTCTTGAAGGCGATCCCGATCGCTGGTCAGCTGAGACGGAAATCCTGCTGTTCACTGCTGCGCGGCGCGACCATCTGGAACGCACCATTGAACCCGCTTTGGCAGCGGGCAAGATCGTCATATGCGACCGTTTCGCCGATAGCACCCGCATGTATCAGGGCCTATCACGCGGCGACCTGCGTGGTTTGGTCGATCAGTTGCATAAGCTGATGATCAAACGTGAACCGGATCTGACCGTGTTGATCGACATGGATCCTGAAACCGGCCTCTCTCGGGCCAAGGGCCGGCAGGGCACTGAAGAACGGTTCGAGGATTTCGGCATTCACCTGCAACAGAAGATGCGGGCCGGTTTTTTGGAACTGGCGGATGAATTTTCCGACCGGTTTCGCCTGGTCGATGGCAATAGGGACATGGACAGCGTTGCCCGCGATGTGACAGATATCGTCATGCAAGCCTTGTGACAGACGATTGATGAACAACGACATCCCAATCCCGGACCAGGCACCCGGTGCCCTTCATCCGCGCGAAACGCCACATCTGTTTGGGCAGGCAGAGGCCGAGCAGGCCTTTCTTAGCGCTTATGCTTCTGATCGCCTGCACCATGGCTGGCTGCTGACCGGCCCCCGAGGTGTGGGCAAGGCGACGCTGGCCTGGCGGATCGCGCGGTTTCTGCTGGCGACCCCGGCTGTCGAAGAGGACGGGCTGTTTGGCGCGCCACCTCCCCCTGAAACGCTTGAGGTTCCACCAGATCACCCGGTTGTTCATCGTATTCTGGCTGGTGCCGAGCCTGGCCTGGCCGCCATCAAACGATCCGTGAACGATCAGGGCAGGTTGCGAAATGAAATCGTTGTGGACGACATTCGCAAACTTGGGAAGTTCTTCGGCCTGTCCTCGGCCGATGGGGGCCGCCGTGTCGTCATCGTAGATTCTGCGGATGAAATGAACATCAGCGCCGCCAACGCATTGCTGAAAATGCTCGAAGAACCGCCTGCGCGGACAACGCTGCTGTTGATTTCGCACCAACCGTCCCGCCTTTTGCCCACGATCCGATCCCGGTGCCGTACCTTGCGCCTTTCGCCGTTGAACGCGGAAGATATGAACGCCGCACTGACGCAGACCGGGGTTGAGCTGACTGGAAACCCCGACCATCTGGCCGCTCTGGCCAGCGGGTCCGTTGGGGACGCCGTCCGCCTGATAAACCTGAGCGGACTCGAAATATATGCCGAGCTCATCGCGATCCTGGGCACCCTGCCCCGGCTGGACAGACTACGCGCTCTGGCTCTGGCCGAGGCCGCCGCACAGCGCGGAGCAGCCGAACGGTTCGAGTTGCTGTTGACGCTGATCGACATTGCCTTGTCACGTCTTGCTGTGACCGGTGCGACTGGTGCTCCGCCATCGCCAGAGGCCGCGCCAAACGAAGGTGATATCCTGTCCCGTTTGTCCAGATCGCCGGAGCAGGCACGCCTTTGGGCGGAAACCGCAGCCCAGATCACCGCCCGCGCCCGCCACGGGCAGGCGGTGAACCTTGACCCTGCCGCTCTGGTCCTAGATACGGTGTTCAAGATACAGGAAACCGCCGGTCAGAACAGATGAGCGACACCCCCCAAATCACCGACAGCCATTGCCATCTGGACTTCCCCGATTTTGAAGGACAGTTGGACCTGATCGTCGCAAATGCGGCCGAAGCCGGTGTGACCCGGATGGTGACGATCTGCACCAGGCTGCGGAACGAACCCGCGGTGCGCGCCATAGCCGAGGCGCACGCGCCGGTTTTCTACGCCGCAGGCACGCACCCGATGAGCGCCGCAGATGAACCAATGGCAACAGTGGACGAGCTGGTGGCGCTGGCGCAGCATCCCAAATTCGTAGGCATCGGTGAGTCCGGGCTGGATTATCACTATACCGCCAACAGTGCGCAGGTTCAGCAGCAATCCCTGCGCGTTCATATCGAGGCCGCTCAGCGTACCGGACTGCCTTTGATCATTCATGCGCGCGCGGCGGACGAAGACATGGCCCGCATTCTGGCCGAAGAATACGGCAATGCCCCCTATTCATGTGTGATGCATTGTTTTTCGTCTTCGGCCGAGCTGGCACAGTCCGCCCTGGATCTTGGGTTTTACCTGTCCATGTCGGGCATCGCCGCTTTTCCCAAAAGCCAGGAATTGCGCGATATTTTCGCAAATGCGCCAGTAGACCGCGTCCTGGTTGAAACCGACGCACCTTACCTGGCGCCCCCCCCGTATCGCGGCAAACGGAATGAACCGGCCTATACCGCCCACACCGCCCGCAAAGGCGCCGAGGTCTTTGGCATGGGCTATACCGATTTCGCGGCGCAGACGCAGGCCAATTTCGAAAGACTCTTCACCAAGGTCGCCTCTCACAAGGCGGCGGCATGACCACGCTGCGCTGCACCATTTTGGGCTGCGGCTCGTCAGGTGGAGTGCCACGTCTTGGCGGTCACTGGGGCGACTGCGACCCCGAAAACCCCAGGAACATCCGCCGCCGCTGCTCGATGCTGGTCGAACGTGACGGGCCCGAAGGCACCACCTCGGTTCTGATCGACACAACGCCTGACATGCGCAGCCAGCTGCTGGACACCGGCACCGGGCGGTTGGACGGGGTGGTCTATACCCATTCCCATGCCGACCACGTCCACGGCATTGACGACTTGCGCATGATTGTCTTCAACATGCGCGAACGGGTGCCGGTCTGGGCTGATGGCGACACCCAGAATGATCTTTTGGGCCGATTTGGCTATGCCTTCATCCAACCCGAAAACTCACCCTACCCGCCGATCCTCAACCTCAAGACAATCGACGGCCCGTTCGAGATCACTGGCCCCGGAGGCCCTATCCCATTTCACCCCTTTAAGGTGAACCACGGTTCAATCGACGCGCTTGGTTTCAAAATGGGCAATCTGGCCTACCTGCCGGACGTGGCAGAGATATATGACGATGCCTGGACCACATTAGAGGGTCTGGACTGTCTGGTGATCGACGCGCTGCGCCGGTCCCCGCACCCGACCCATGCGCATTTGGAAAAGACCCTTGGCTGGATCGACCTGTTGCAACCAAAAACCGCGGTTCTGACCAACATGCATATCGATCTTGACTATGCCACGGTCGACGCAGAAACCGCAGACAACATCACCCCTGCTTATGACGGCATGGTGATACATCAGGCTCTGTAGAGCCCTGGCCGAGATCATGCAGATATCCTTTCCCGCGCGAATAACTGTTGCGGAACGCTGACATGCTGCAAAATCTCATTGAAGTCATCCTTCCAGTTTTTCTTGTTATTGGAGCCGGTTACGTCTCCACTCTTCTTGGATACTTCAAGGAAAACCACATTGATGGCCTGATGAAGTTCACTCAGGGTTTTGCAATCCCCTGCCTTCTGTTTCTTGCGATTTCACATCTCGACCTCAGTGTCAGTTTTGATCCTAAGCTGTTGATCAGCTTTTACTCTGCTGCTGCGCTTTGCTTTTGTGCCGGCCTGTTCGGCGCGCGACTGATCTTCAACCGCGAATGGGAGGATTGCGTCGCAATCGGTTTTTGCTGCCTGTTCTCCAATTCCGTCCTGCTGGGATTGCCGATTACTGAACGGGCTTATGGCCCTGAAAGCCTTACGGGCAATTATGCCGTCATCGCCTTTCACTCGCCGTTTTGTTACGGCCTAGGCATCACGGTAATGGAGGTGATCCGGAACCGGGGCCACGGAGGATCGCGAATGGTTCGCTCGGTCCTGACCGCGATGTTTCGCAACGCTCTGATTGTCGGGATCTCACTGGGTTTCATCGTAAATCTGTCCGGGCTCGGCGTGCCAGCCGTTGTGGATGATGCCCTTGGCCTGGTGACCCGCGCGGCCCTTCCCGGCGCGCTGTTCGCGCTTGGGGGCGTTCTGGTTAAATACAGACCCGAAGGTGACCTAAGGGCGATCGCCTTTGTCTGCGGCGTTTCTCTGCTGCTGCACCCGAGCCTTTTCTGGCTTTTCGGATCCACCCTTGGACTGCCACAGGATCTATTCCGGTCCGGAGTGATGACAGCCGCCATGGCCCCTGGTTTCAACGCCTATATCTTTGCAAACATCTATGGCCGCGCCAAACGGGTTGCTGCATCCTCTGTTCTGTTGGGGACGGCAGTATCTATCCTGAGCATCTGGTTTTGGCTGACCCTATTGGGCTGACGGTGCGGCAGGCGGATTGACTTTTACACGGCGCGACGCACCTATCGCTAAAGCGGACAGGACAGATTTATGACACACGCCCTTATCGTTACCCATGGCCAACCTTCTGACCCAGAACCAGCCGAAGCGGTCTTGGCGGCTTATGCGGCCGATGTAAATGCCCTGTGTGCCGGTGTTTCGGTTCATTCTGCAACGCTGGCAGCCCCTGGGGCACTTGACAGCGCACTGGACAAGATTCCCGGCGACGCCGTCATCTATCCCCTATTCATGGCCAAAGGGTGGTTTGTCACAGATGTGCTGCCGAAACGTATTGGTGACCGCCGAAACCCTATTCTGGATCCCTTGGGCGCGGACCCGAAATTGCCCCAGTTGGTCGCGCAAACCCTTGAGGGAACGCTGCAGGACAAAGACTGGCGGTCACAAGAAACGGACCTTGTGATCGCTGCGCATGGATCGGGCCGCAGCAGAAACCCTTCCGCCGTTGCAACGGCATTCGGCGACACTTTGTTGCAACTGATACCACTTGGATCCCTGCGCCTTGGGTTTGTCGAAGAGGCCCCTTCGATTTCTGTGGCCGCCGCAGGAACCGGCGCCCAAACCCTGTGTTTGCCATTTTTTGCCTGCACGGGTGGCCATGTTCTTGAGGATGTGCCGCAAGAATTAAGCAAGGCCAAGTTCAAGGGACAGGTTTTACCGGTTGTGGGTGAACTGCCACTGGTGCAGCAACACATAGCGTCCGTTCTCAAAGCTTTTTCTTCATCGAAATAGAGTCGTCTGACCACATACACTTTGCCGGTTCCTTTAGGGGGAAACCTATCTGTGTGAGTGATCCACAAGCTGCGAATATAGACAGTGGCGAGACCGGCCATTTCGCTTGGCCGCATACAGGGCAAGGTCTGCCGCATGCAAAATCTCAGCAGGTTTAAGCGATGGAAACTGGGTCGAAAGCGCCGTGCCTATACTGGCTGAAACCTGGCACGACACGTTGTCGAACTTCATCGGTTCCCGCAGACGTTCGATCAGCCTGCTGGCGATTGCAGAGAGAACACCCTCGTCCGTCAATCCTTTGTATATAATTACAAATTCGTCCCCGCCGACACGCGCCACTGTATCGTCTCCGCGGGTTTCCTCACCCATGATCCGCGCCGCTTGTTGCAACACATAGTCGCCCGCGGCATGCCCGAATTGGTCATTGACCGATTTGAAAAAATCAAGATCCAGATGCATCAGCGCGAATGGAGATTTGGACGAGATCATGTGATCCAATAGAACATCCATCGCCCGGCGATTTTTCAGCCCCGTCAGTGTATCTGTAAATGCCTTTTCCTCGGCGGCAAGCATCGCCCCTTGAAGGCGCAGGTTCAGAGATCTGGACGCCTCCATCGCTGCCGATTTCGCCTCGACCAGATACAATAATTCGATCGCCAGATCAGTGCCCGAGAAATCCGCACTGGTCAGGGCATAGTCCCGAACCGCATCCAAAATCGATATTCCGAAAGACAGATTGATGACCGCCCCCTTACCTTTGGGCAGCGGAGCGATAAGGCCCTTCAATGCTGTGCGCGGGGCGTCATGGAACCTGAGCTGTAACTTGGTGCCAGCCTGTGACATCAAGCCTGAAACCGTGGTAACCGCCCTAGGGCGAAGCAGCTCAAAGATATCCAGAAAGCTCTGACCTTCCATCGGCTTTTCAGGGCGCAGCTTTTGCAAGGTTGATCCGACGCGGGTCACTTTCCCATCCTCGTTCACCAACAAAAACATCGGGCACAGGGTTTGCAAAAGCTCTGCCAGATTATTCGCGTTCATCATGGTTTTCGCGCCCCTAAATCAAAATGCCGACCTTCTGAAAAAGCGCTTTCTACCAGAACGATTGAGATAAACTCGATCTCACCCTGCTGGCCCTCATGCGATAGCATAGCCAGAGCCCCGTAATCATCAGCCATCGCGCGCAATACACCAACCATGACGCTTGAAAAGCCAGGCAGGCCTGGATGGCAGGACAATCTGTATTCCGTCGATGAAAGCTCGTGCAATTCAAGTGCCGGAAGATTTAGATCCGATACGGCCAATCTGACCCGGTCAGACAGATCATCAAGCGAATGGAGAAATTCCAGATAGCTGACACCGCCAAATCGCAACAGACGGCGCAGGTCTTCCATGTTGGGATGAGACACAAGGTACGTTCCCAGGTCTTCAAGAACGTCACTGCGTGAACGTTTCAGGACCGTGCATACCTTATCCAATACCTGCTCGGTAATATCATCGTCGTAAACAAGCATGGCCTCGAACTCGGCAAAGCCCAGTTCGGCTGAATCCAACACGCGCATCCAGCACGGCTGCCCGTAGGTCACCGCAACAAAGGATTGAATCGCCCGGTTGATCAGACCATGCATGAGAGACCTCAAATTGGTTTCTCACGCAGTGTGCTCTGAAATTTGTTAACAAACACCCAACACGCGGGCGTCACCACATAGAATTCACGCAAGTATCGAAGTGGAAGTGACTGAGATTACGCTAGAAATCTGTCGGCGCTCCGCCTTCGGTTTTGCGTCGTGCGACAAAGTCGGCAAGCTCTTCCCGGATGCCCTCATCCATTGACGGAGCTTCAAAGCTGGTGATGATTTCCTTGAACATGTGATGCGCGCGCTCAGCGGTCCAGACGCCTCCTGCGACTTCCCAACCCTCATAGTTCTTCCAGTCACTCAGAAACGGCTGATAAAACGCCGTGGTATAGCGATCCTGAGTGTGCTGAATGCCAAAGAAATGCCCGTCATTGCCGACTGACCGGATTGCATCCAGAGCAATCTCGTCAGGGCCGGTTGCCGTCAATTCCGGCTGCATATACCGCTGAATTTGCTGCAATATCTCGCAATCCATAATGAACTTTTCAGGGCTTGCGATCAGGCCACCCTCAAGCCAACCTGCAGCGTGATAGACCATGTTGGTGCCCGATTGCACCGCCGCCCATAATGAGTTCGAGGTCTCCCACACAGATTGGCCATCCGGAACGTTTGCCGCGCAGACACCCGAAGACCGCAGGGGCAGGTCGTAAAATCGGGCCATCTGGCCGGTCATCTGTGTCGCCCGCATGTATTCCGGCGTTCCAAAAGCCGGAGCACCAGATTTCATATCCACATTCGAGGTGAACGTACCGATGACACAAGGAATCCCTGGTCGCACATATTGGAACAATGCAATCGCGCACAGAGCCTCAGCCAGGGATTGCGCTACTGCACCGGCCATTGTGACGGGGGCCATCGCCCCGGCCAAGGTGAACGGCGTCACAACAATCGCCTGCCCGCGCCGCGCCAACCTCAGGCAACCGTCGATCATGGGCTGATCGTGCTTCAACGGCGAGGTCGAGTTGATGTTGGTATACATCCTCGGCTTGGCTTCGAATTCTTCATGGCTCAGACCCCCTGCAATCCGCACCATTTCCATGACGTCTTCGACGCGTTCCTTGCCCAGCGAATAGGCATGCATCGCCTTATCGGTCAGAGTCAGCTTGTCGTACAGAACATCCAGATGCCGGACGCTGGCATGTATATCCACTGGCTCGACCGGGTATCCGCCGGCAAAATGGATACAGTTGAAATACTGCGTCAGCTTCAACAGGTTCCGGCACATCTCGCGATTTCCCGGTACCTTGGTGCCAATCTCCATATCCCAGTAGTTCGGCGGGGACGACACATTTCCGAACAGCAGGTTTTTGCCCCCGATCTCGATTGCGCGGTCGGGATTACGCGGTGTGATGGTAAAGGTGGATGGGGCTTTACGCACCATTTCCATGACAAAGTCCCGGCCCATTCGAACGTTGTCGCCGTTGATCGTACATCCGGCCTCACGCAGGATTCCGATTGCCTCTTCGTTGTAGAACTCGATCCCGATCTCTTCGAGAATCCGCATTGCGCCCTCGTGGATCGCCGCGACGCCGATCTCGTCCAACGGTTCGGTTGGTTTGTCGGTGTTGATCGGAGGGCTCCACGGCATCTGATCAATAACCGCTGCGCCCCGTCTCTCGGCGGCACCGGCCCGTCCTCCGCTGCGACCTCTGCGTGCTTTCTTGTCGGTCATTGGACACTCCTCGGAACTTGGCTTTCTAGAAGCAAGCCCCGAACGCGTACTGTTGGCCGCTCTGTCTGCGACAGGCTATGTCGGTTTCGACGTCTGAACCGCCGAATTCACAGCCCGATCACGCATTTTCGTACAACCAAGCAGGTATATGTCCGATGTTTGGCAAGACGACATCGGCCATCGCTTCGAGCGTTTCTGCACGCGCCAGACCCGTCAGAACCCCGATCGTCTTCATACCTGCTGCCCGTCCGGCCTGCAGATCATGCAGGCTGTCGCCCACCATTGCTATGTTTTCTGGGTTTACCCCCACATGCTGCGCAAAGGCGAAGAGTTGACCCGGGCCTGGCTTGAATCCGTGCCCACTGTCATAACCGGCGACAAAATCGAAATGTTCGCGGATTCCTGCAGACGAAAGATGCTCGGATGCGGGCATTTCTCCGTCATTGGTCGCAACACCCAGTTTCAGCCCTGCCTCACGCAGCCCCTCAAGGAACGGGATAAGTGGAACGGCCTGGGCTTGCGGAGATGAGGCCGACTCGGCATTCAACAGATCCACCAACTCTTCGCGCGGCATTTCCGGGAGGTGCGGCTCTAGAACCTCGGCGATTTCTTCGACGGTGCCCGCAATGACAACACTGTCCTCAGAATAGGCAACCTGTTCGAGGTCAAAGCCGATCACCTGCCCAAGCTCGGCCGCCCGGGCATGATCTCCGTTCGTCACTCGCAGTAAAAAATTGCGCCCGAACGAGCCCCAGGTTTCCGCGAAATCAAACAGGGTACCGTCTTTGTCAAACAGGATGGCTTGGATTGGCATTGTGAAACTCCTGCCCGGTAGGCTTTCAGGTCCAATGAACTTCCGCGCCGCCGGACAACAAGGCGCGGGCCTGGCCCGGCTGATCATACGGCACAGAATTGACGTCACAAAACTCGACTACCCACGAATCGTCAAGCATTAGAAAATCCAGAACAGAGCCCAGAAACTCCGGCTCTGCTGCCCTGTCTTTGATGTCCTGCACCGAAGCCCCCGTCGAACCCAGAAATACAGGCAGCAGGTCATCATTGCCCACAAGCCAGGCAAGGGCATTCAGCGCCAGCGTTTCGGCGGATTGAGCGGAAATTGGCATAAAGAAGCCCCTGATCTGATATTGGAAAGGGTTTGTTAACCAGAGTCATAAACACTTTAGCAACGCATGCAATCAACGGTGACTGATATGTCGGTGCAAGGAACGATCCTTGTCCTGGACGGGACCTCAACCAATCGAATTATGCTGAAGGTACAGCTTACTGCAGCCTGGTATCACGTCGCACAGGGGGAAAATCTGCGGGGTCTTGATGGGCTGCTGAAACGTGTGCGCCCCGATTTGATCTTAACCGCGCAGTCATTGCCGGATGGAACGGCGGCTGATGTCAAGAAAGTGGTAATGGCCGACCCGGATCTGGCGGATATACCCATTGTCGCTATCGCGCCGCAAAACGACAAATCCGCTAGGTTGAGGGCATTGTCAGATGGGTTGGACGATGTATTGGCGCACCCGTTCAAGGACACGTTGTTGTTAGCTCGGGTTCGCAGCTTGTTACGGGCACGCGCCGATACGCAGGAATTGCAAGACAATAGCGGATCGCCATGTTTGGGATTTGCCGAAGCGACAAGCGCCTTTGCTACGCCACCCAAAGCTGCGCGCGCCGCCCTACTGACGCAATCCGCTAAAACCGGGGCACTTTGGCAGAAGGCGCTGTCCGAACATACGCATCACAGTCTGTCAATTCACACGATATCGAACCTTCACCGCCTGCTTTCTGGCCCCATCCCGGACGCGATTATTGTCGAAATTGATGGCGAATCTTCAGGCCTGAGTATTCTGGCGGATTTGAAATCGCGCGGGGCAACACGGCACACGGTGCTGATCGGCATCTTGAGAAAGGATGACGCGTCTCTGGCTGCCGAAGCGCTGGATCGTGGCGCGGATGCCATCTGTATGGCGGGGTTCTGCCCCCGTGAAACTCTGTTGCGGCTTGATAACCAGCTCGCCCGCAAAAGCCGAATTGACCAGATGCGGGATTCTTTGCGGCGTGGCATCGCGGAATCCTGGGTGGATCCACTGACCGGCCTGCATAACCGCCGCTATGCAATGCGAGCATTGAAGCAAATCGCCCGGCAGTCTGCGCAGACCGGGCTCGGGTTTACCGTGATGGTGGCCGATCTGGACCATTTCAAATCAATCAACGACAAGTTTGGCCATGCCGGAGGCGATCAGGTCTTGATCGAAACAGCCGAGCGCATGCGCAATTCCATTGGTTCTGACGGCTTTGTGGCACGGATCGGTGGCGAAGAATTCTTGATCGGTCTGCCTGAAACTACGGGGCCTCGAGCATTGGGGATCGCACGAACCGTCTGCGACGACATCTGCCAGTGTCCATTTGACCTATCCGAGGCCGCCGAACCAATCGCAGTGACAATCAGCATCGGCCTCATTACAGCTGATGACAACACGTTTCGCCAGGGCATCCCACCCGCACCATTGGACAACATGATAAAATCTGCGGATACAGCCCTGTATGCTGCGAAAAAGGCGGGACGCAATCAGGTCATGGTCCAGGATCACGCAGCCTGATCCGGTCAGTCGTGTTTTCTGCCCGCTTTCGATTTTCGGTGCACCACATCTTCCAGACGATCAGCGTATTCGACGCGTTCTTTCGGGCTCATGGCTGACACACGGATCAGCCACTGTTCCTGCAAAGCAGACTGCATCTCTGACATCACCTGCGCCTGCTGACCCAACAAAATCTCTACAGCGTCAGCCGCGAAGGGTTCGGCGCGAAGTGCGTCGCCAAGGGCTTGAAAATCCGCCGTCCGATGATCGACACCTTGGCGGTGCAGGCCCGAAAGCTCGGCCCGCATCGCCTGGCGTTCATGCTTGGGAAGCGCGCGATAAAGCGCCGATCCAAATCCCGGAGGGGCTTTGACGTGGTCATTGTTTCTGACGCGCAGCACCGTGCCAACAACCGCACCGATGACTAGCAGATTGATAGCAAGGGACACGATCAGCAGGACAGGCATCCACCGGCGTTTAGGTTTTGACTGTTCGCTCATTCGCCTTCCTCCAGGAAGATTGTATTCAGATCCATATCCGCAACCTCAAATCCAGAGGATTGCGAATAAAGCAACGTCGCCGGATCGGGCAAAAAGGCCGGGGCAGTCAATCCAATCCAGATGCCAGCAATGCCCGCGGCCGCCAGACCTCCCATCCCCTGCCAGCCAAAGAAACTATCCAATGCCTGTGCCCAGAACCCTTGGGGTGATTTCTGAAGCCTTTGCAAACGAACGGTTTCCGCATCGGCCAGAATACGAAGGGCGAGTGCATCGGGTAACGGCTCATTTTCTTGACGAGCACGTAAAAACAGGTGATTCAGGTCGCTATTTTCATCCATCGGCATATCCCAACTCGTCTCTTCTTGCGGCTAACTGCTGTGCCAGTGCCCGCTTTCCCCGAGCTGTCAGACTCTCTACAGCTTCGACGGAAATATCCATGATTCCCGCGATTTCGGGATTGGGCAACTCTTCGATGTGGCGCAAGACAACAGCCTGACGTTGCCGGTCCGGAAGTTGCGCCAACGCGAACTGCAGTGCGTCCAACCTGGCGGCATCCTGAAGGTGTTCGGTTGCACTGATCGCATCGCTTTCAGGTTCGGCAACATCAGAAAGACTGTCCGCCGATTTCTTCCGCCGAATATCGACACACAGGTTCAGAGTGACCCGGTAAAGCCAAGTCGACACCTTTGCCTGTCCAGCAACCCAATCCGGCGCCATCTTCCATAGGCGCATCATGGCTTCCTGTGTGACATCTTCGGCTTCGGCCCGGTCGTTCAACAGCCTGAGCGCCACCGAAAAACTGCGCGGCCCAAGCCGATCGGTCAAAATGCGTGCCGCATCAGCGTCACCCTCGGCGAACCGCCGCAACAATGCATCGTCTCCGGGGTCGCCCGCAGCCTGACTTTGGCTGCGAGCCCCCGTTGATGAGGTACTCAGGTCCCGCATCCTTCATTAGCTGTCGTCGGTGCCAGCCTTGTCACGTTTTTTGTGATGCCAGCCCATCCGGTTTTTCGCATCGGCAAATTCCTGTTCCGAGATCGTGCCATTTTTGTCCGCGTCGATGCGGTCAAACATCTTGCCAGCACGGCGCGGCTTGGGCAACTCATCATCGGATAAGAGGCCATCCTGATTGGCATCGTGCTTTTCGAACATTTGATTCACACGCTCATTCGCCTTCTTCTGGCTAGCCGCTTGCATCTCGTCGACGCTCAACATGCCGTCGCCATTGGTGTCGGCATTGGTGAAACGCTGTTGCCTATAGGTTTGCATTTCTTCCTGCGTGACCTGACCATCATTGTTCAGGTCCAGCTCTTGAAAGGTCACGTCCTCTCGGCCTTTCGGACCGACAGCCAAGGCGGTTGTGCCTGTCAATGCAATGGCCGATACCAGAAT
This sequence comes from Ruegeria sp. CDSB022, assembly GCF_059611145.1. NCBI lineage: Bacteria > Pseudomonadati > Pseudomonadota > Alphaproteobacteria > Rhodobacterales > Roseobacteraceae > Ruegeria > Ruegeria sp. CDSB022. Next base: position 92,422 of record NZ_JBXWOZ010000002.1, read on the forward strand.
GGCCGGGATAAGTTTCGCGCTTTTCATATCGTTTTCCTTTGTTTCTCGCGACCGGTTTGTCGCTGCTCACATAGGTTAAAACGGTGCAGTTTTCGGTTTCCGTCGCCCAATTTGAATTTTTTCTGTTGCTCACTGCCATCGACCTCATAATTTCCGGACATCTCATCGCGGCACAAAGCGACGCACCCCCCTTTTCTGTGGGGCAAAACAAGCGCAATATCAGGGCAATCTGAATGCGCGAGTTTCAAAATGACAGATCAAACGATCGACACAATATCCGAGAACGACCGTCCAACCCGGCCTGCGCTAATCAAAGGCTTCCGCTGCCGCTGCCCAAAATGCGGTGAAGGCAAGCTGTTGCACAGCTACCTGAAGGTGAATGACAGCTGCAGCAGCTGTGGTCAGGAACTGTTTCATCACCGTGCGGATGACGGTCCAGCCTATCTGACGATCCTGTTGGTCGGTCACCTGCTGGCGCCCGCTTTGCACATCTCTTATGTCCAGTGGCGCCCTGACCCGCTGAACATGTTCCTGATTTTTGCTTTCGGATGTACAGCCTTGACACTGTTCCTGCTACCGCGACTGAAAGGGGCCGTTGTCGCCTATCAGTGGGCACGACGGATGCATGGGTTCGAAACGGACCGATGACTGGAATGATTGGGTCGGCCCTGAGATGAGTACAGACAAAACGGCTATACGGGACGCTGCAACTGTTATCGTGTTGCGGGACCGGATGTCGAACCCTTCCATTTTGATGGGTCAAAGGGGCGCAAAAGCCGTTTTTATGCCGAACAAATTCGTGTTTCCGGGTGGCGCGGTAGACGCAGAGGACGCCCTGGTCCCGCTATCGGCTGACATGTCCCAGCTCTGCCGCGATCGGCTTACTGAACAGTCTCCGCCCGGGCTGCAGAATGCTTTGGCGGCCGCCGCAATCCGCGAGCTCTGGGAGGAAACCGGCCTGGTGCTTGGAGTTCCCGGCGCTTGGACAGGTGAGGTGCCGATTGACTGGCAAAGCTATGCAGAGGCAGGATTTCTGCCCTCTGCACAGGCATTGCAGTTTGTTTTTCGCGCCGTCACCCCGCCCGGCCGTACGCGCCGTTTTGATGCACGATTCTTTTTGGTAGATGCAGACGCCCTGCAAGGCGATCTGGATGACTTTGGCCGCGCTTCGGATGAGTTGTCTCACCTGCAATGGGTTCCGTTGAACAAGGCGCGCGAGCTTGATCTTCCCTTCATAACCGAAGTTGTTCTGGCCGAAGTTGCAGCCCGGGTCACACGACCCGAACCACCCCAAAGCGTTCCGTTCTTCCTCAATCAAGAAGAACAAAGCCTGTTCTTACAGATCAAAGGCTATCCAATGTCCGAACAGGACTTCTAGCCGAACCTACTTCATTCGGCTGATCACCGTGGTCACCTCGGGCTTTTTGCCGATCTCGGTCTTTGCTGTCTGACGCACGATCCGGCGCAATGCCTCTTCCAGCTTGTCATCGTCGCGCCGAGTTTTGGTATCCGCCCGCATGAGGAATTGGTTCAGGTCCTCTTCCAGAACTTCGACCAGTGCTGCGCGCGATGTTCCGGTCTCGGCCAAGCCCATCGTATCGCACCAAGGTTCACCCAACGGTTCGTCTTCTTCGTCTAAAATAACCGTCACGGTTACATGCCCGTTCAAGGCCATGCGAATGCGGTCGCGGACAACTCCATCCAAGGCTCCGACCTTTACGGATCCATCCAGATAAGTTCGGCCTGTCTCGACGTAGTCGACGACCTTGGGGGCATTGCCGCTGAGATCCAGCATCGTGCCATTGACTGCCACAACCCCGGTACGACCACCCGCTTCGGCCAGTTTAGCATGTTCTCGCAGATGTCGGTGTTCACCATGCATGGGAATAACCATCTGCGGGTTGACTATGGCGTGCACTTTTTCCAGATCAGGCCGGTTGGCATGGCCAGAGACGTGATACAGACCCGAGCTGTCATCCACCACATCAACGCCCTTTTCGCTGAGCTGGTTCATGATGAAGATTACGCCCTTCTCATTGCCCGGTATCGTCTTCGACGAGAACAGGAACAGATCGCCTTCCTTCAACTCGATCCCGCGGTATTTACCGCGTGCAAGCTGGGCACTGGCCGCACGGCGTTCACCCTGGCTGCCGGTTACGATCAGCATCAGGTTCTGGCGCGGGATATCTACGGCCTCTTCGGCGCTGATAACCTTGGGAAAATCCGTGAGAATACCGGTTTCCGTCGCGGCCTCAATCATCCGCCGCATCGCACGACCTAACAGAACGACCGAGCGTCCCGCGCGCTGCCCAGCCTCGGCCAGCGTCTTCACCCGTGCGACATTCGAGGCAAAAGTCGTCGCAACCACCATTGATTTGGCATTTTCGACCAATTTGGTGATCTCGGGCCCTACCTCGGACTCCGAGCGGCCCGCATGCGATGAAAACACATTCGTGCTGTCGCAGACCAATGCTTTCACACCGTCCTTTGAAATTTCTGCCCAAAGGTCCTGATCAAACGGTTCACCTACCACAGGGTTGGCATCCAGCTTGAAATCCCCTGTATGCACGATCCGCCCCGCTGGCGAGTCTATGACAAGCGCCGCACTTTCGGGGATCGAGTGCGATACCGGCAAAAACCCGACTGTAAACGGGCCAACCGTCACCTGTTCAGGCCAGGCTGACAGGGTCTGAACCGCGTCTGTCGGATGGGCTTTCTCTTCCATCTTGCGACGCGCGAGATTTGCGGTGAAAGCGCGTGCATAGATCGGGGCGCCCAAGTCGTCATAGCAATGCGCCACAGCGCCGACATGATCTTCGTGGGCATGGGTGACGAATACCGCCTCAAGCCGGTCGGCACGTTCTTTTAGCCAGTTGATATCGGCATGGATCAGGTCGACACCGGGTGTTGTGTCCATATCTGGGAAGGTTACACCAAGATCGACAAGGATCAGCTTCTCCTTTCCCGGCTTGCCATAGCCATAGACATAGGCATTCATCCCAATTTCGCCCGCCCCGCCCAGGGGCAGATAGATCAGTCGTTCACTGCTCATGTTGAGCCATTTTCCTTGTTATAGCGATGGATCACGGTCAGTCCGTGCATCGTCAAATCGTCTTCTATAGCGTCAAACCCAACATCTGCCTGATCGAACAGAGGCGCAAGCCCCCCGGTTCCCACGACTTTCATCGGCATGCCGTATTCCGTCTTGATCCGGGCAATCAGCCCTTCGATCAGACCGGAATAGCCCCAATACACGCCAGATTGAATGCAGCCAACCGTATTTGTTCCGATCACTTTTTCGGGACGTGTAATGTCGATATGCGGCAACGCGGCGGCCCCCTGGTGCAACGCTTCAAGGCTCAGGTTTACACCTGGGGCGATGATGCCGCCGACATATGCTCCATCCGAAGACACCACGTCAAAGTTGGTGGCCGTTCCAAAATCGACAACAACCACATCCCCGCCATGCCGTTCAAACGCCCCGGCAGCATTGGCCAGGCGATCCGGGCCAGGGACCGTACCCTCGTCTATGCGCGGGCTGACAGGCAGCAGACACTCTGGCTTGCCCACGACCAATGGGCGACAGCCAAAAAACCGGTCCGCAAAGACGCGCAGATTGAAAACCACACGCGGCACGGTCGAGGCGATAATCACATCGGTGATATCAGCTTCGATCTCATAATGTTTGACCAGCGTAGAGTACCAAGTGAAATAGGCATCCGCCGTTCGGGCATGGTGCGTAGACGTGCGCAGCGTGCAGACAAATTCCTCACCGTCCCAGATCGAGAAAACGGTATTGGTGTTGCCGCAGTCGATGGCTAGAAGCATTGTTGCCCCTTTCAGAAAAATACGTCTGCCGCAGGTATGCTGACGCGGCCCTTCGCGGTGTTTAGGACAAGGTTACCCCGTGCGTCCACCGTTTCGAAGGTCCCGACGGTCTCAGTGGTGACAGTACGCGCGGTGATGACCTCACCCAGCTTAGCTGCGCGGGACAACCAGGCAGCGCGGATGGGTTCGAACCCGTAGGTTACAAACTGGGCCTCGAAACGCGCATAGGCCGATGCAAGCTCGGTCAAAAAGTCTTCGGTGGTGACATCTGCCCCTGTCTCGGACAACAGCGAAACCGGCCTTAGCGCACCTGGTTCGACTTTATCTGCAGCCGGTGCCTGCGCGAGATTGACGCCGATGCCGATTGCCAAATGCGAGACGTCCCGCCCCTGCCCGGTACTTTCCAGCAGTATCCCCGCAAGCTTGCCACCGTTCAGCAACACATCATTGGGCCATTTTAGCGACAAACCCGATATGCGTCCGGTGACCGCCACACATGCATCAAACAGGGCCAAGGCGGCGACAAAACTGCGCAGAGCGGCCTGTTCCGGGCGTCCTGCGGGCCGCATCAGCAGCGTTGCGGCAAGATTTCCCTCGGGGTTTGTCCAGACCCGTCCGCGCCGACCGCGCGCCTGTGTCTGGCGGTGCGCCAGGATCCAGACCGGACCCTGAGCCATCGGCGCGATCCGGGCGGCTTCGTTCAGAGTGCTATCGACCTCTTGCAATACATGCAGCCCATATCCATCCGGCCAATCACTCATGTCACAAGAACAATAGGCCGCGGGCAATGGTCGAAATCAGTTAACAAGCGTCGCCGCTGCAGCTGCCGCTGCGCCCTCAATCCCAAACTGATAGAATACGCCAACCAACATCAATGCAGCTGACCCCATCAGAGCAACCCATAGAACCGGAGACGAATTTGCGTCGATCGGGTCGTCATTCTCGGCACCGAAATACATATAGTATACGATCCGTAGGTAATAGAATGCACCGATCACCGAGGCGATGGCAGACATGATAACCAGACCGGTCAGGCCAGCCTCAATACCCGCTTGCCAGACGCCGAATTTCGCAAAGAACCCAAGCATCGGTGGAACACCGGCAAGGCTGAACATCAGGATCAGCACGGCCAGAGCCTTACCCGGATCGCGTTTGGAATACTGGCGCAAGGCGTCAATGTCGGTAACAGGTTTACCGTCCCGTTCCATCATCAGGATAAAGGCGAAAGTTCCGACATTCATGGTCACGTAAATCGCCAGATACATCAGCATCGCCTTGATACCCAGCTCGGTCCCAGCCGCCAGTCCGATCAGCGCATACCCCATATGGGCAATCGACGAAAACGCCATCAGCCGTTTAATGTCGCGTTGTCCGATGGCAGCCACGGCCCCCAGCAGCATAGACAGAACAGACAAGAGTACGATCACCTGCTGCCAGTCCTTTACGACACCTCCAAATGCGTCGTGCAACACGCGCGCAAACAGGGCCATAGCGGCCACTTTGGGCGCCGTGGCGAAGAAGGCAGTGACTGGTGTGGGCGATCCTTCATAGACATCGGGTGTCCACATGTGGAACGGAACGGCCGATACCTTGAACGCAAGCCCCGAGATCAGGAAGATCATCCCGAACAGCAACCCAAGGGTCACATCGCCGTGGTGAACTGTTTGAATGATGCCCGAGAACAGCGTGGTACCCGTAAAGCCGTAGACAAGCGAAGCCCCATACAGCAGCAAACCCGAGCTAAGCGCGCCCAGAACGAAATATTTCAGGCCAGCCTCGGTGGATTTGGCGCTGTCACGACGCAGCGCAGCCACAACGTAGAGTGCCAGCGATTGCAGCTCGAGACCCATATACAGAGACATCAGGTCACCCGCGCTGACCATCATCATCATGCCGACAGCGGCAAGCGCCACCAGCAAAGGGTATTCGAAACGCAACAACCCGCGGCGGGTCATATAGTCCTGGCTCATCATCAAAACGGCTGCGGCAGATAGCAGGATCGCCACTTTGGCAAAGCGCGAGAACCCGTCATCAACAAACATGCCGTTAAACGCGATGTTTGTTCCGTCGCCATTTGTTGCGATCCAGAACGCCAGCAGCGCCATCAGCCCTGCTGTCACCCAGACCAATGTCGGCGCAAGCCCGTCCTTGGTGGTGTAAACAGCCGCAAGCAATGCCGCCATCGCATATAGTGCCAAAACGATCTCTGGCAGGATAATTGTCAGATCAGCCTGGATCATGTCTCCAAAGCCTCCTTAATGCGAGGCGGCTGTCTGGGTCGCGGTCTCAGCCGCGGCCAGAGCCGTATCATAGTTCGAAATCAGCGCGGCAGTCGAGTTGCCAATCACATCTGTTACCAGCGATGGATACACACCCAGCAGGATCGTCATGACGATCAGGGGGGCAAATATCAACCGCTCGCGCGAGCTCATATCAGTCATCGCCTTGAGGCTTTCTTTGATAAGATCGCCAAATACGACCCGACGATACAGCCACAAAGCATATCCCGCCGAGAAGATAACACCAGTCGCGGCCACAGCAGTCACCCAGGTATTGACTTGGAATGCGCCCATCAGGGTCAGGAACTCTCCGACGAAACCACTGGTGCCCGGCAGACCGACATTGGCCATGGTGAACAGCATGAAGACCAGCGCATAGGCGGGCATCCGGATCACCAGACCGCCATAGGCCTCGATATCGCGGGTGTGCATCCGGTCATAGATCACGCCGACACACAGGAAGAGCGCTGCCGAGATGAACCCGTGGCTGAGCATCTGGAAGATGGCTCCGTCGACACCCTGCTGGTTTGCCGCAAAGATGCCCATGGTGACAAAGCCCATATGTGCGACCGAGGAATAAGCGATCAGCTTTTTCATATCCTCCTGCACCAGAGCAACCAGCGATGTGTAAACTACAGCGATGGCCGACATCCACAGCACCAGATCGGTCATCACCGCCGACCCCACCGGGAACATCGGCAGGCTGAACCGCAGGAAGCCATAGCCACCCATCTTCAACAGGATCGCCGCCAGCACGACCGACCCTGCGGTCGGCGCCTGAACGTGTGCATCCGGCAGCCAGGTGTGGACCGGCCACATCGGCATCTTCACCGCAAATGAGGCAAAGAACGCCAGGAACATCAGCGTCTGCATACCGCCTACGATATGGATGCCCAGAACGGTAAAGCTGTCGGACGAGAAATGATGCGCCATCAGCGCTTCGATATCCGTCGTGCCTGCATCCGCATACATCGCAACCATAGCCACCAGCATCAGCACAGAGCCAAGGAACGTGTAGAGGAAGAACTTGAAGCTGGCATAGATGCGCTCCTTACCACCCCAGATGCCGATGATCAGGAACATCGGGATCAGACCCGCTTCGAAGAACAGGTAGAACAGCACCAGGTCCAGCGCCATGAACACGCCAAGCATCAGCGTTTCCAGCAGCAGGAAAGCAATCATGTATTCCTTGACGCGGTCTGTCACATTCCAGCTGGCCAGAATTGTCAGCGGCATAATGAAAGTGGTCAGCAACACGAACAGGACGCTGATGCCATCCACACCCATCTTGTATTTCAGACCCATCAGCCACTGGCCCTCTTCCACCATCTGGAAGCCGGTGTTTTCAGGATCAAAGCCAGTATAGATGCCAATCGAGACCAGGAAGGTCACCGTCGTCGCAACCATGGCCACCCATTTGGCATTGCGTTGCGCGGCTGCGTCGTCGCCCTGCAGAAACAGCGCCAGTATGGCGGCCGCCGCTGCGGGGATGAAGGTGACGATCGAGAGGATATTGTCCATTAGTGTGCGCCTCCGCCGATCGACATCCAGGTGACCAGGGCAGCAATTCCCAGGACCATCCAGAAGGCATAGGTAAATATGTAACCAGTCTGCGCCTTGCCTGCGAGGCGGGTGAAGAATGGCACGATGCCCATCGCTACCCCGTTCAGGAAACCGTCAATCGTGTTGCCGTCTCCGCGTTTCCACAGGAACCGCCCAAGTGCCAAGGCAGGTTTGACGAAGATCGCGTCATAGATCTCATCAAAGTACCATTTGTTCAGCAGGAACAGATAAAGCGGACGCTGGTTTGCTGCCAAGCGCGCGGGCAACGTCGTATTCACGATATAGAACCAATAGGCCACGATGAAACCAAGCAGCATCGCAACGAAGGGTGAGACCTTGACCCATTTCGGAACAGCATGCGCATCGTCCAGCACATGATTGTCCGGTGCGATGTAGAGCGCGCCTTCTCCGGGCGTCCCAACAAAGGCATAATGGTGATCGCCGCCCTGCGCGTCCTTCACACCATGGCTGTCCTCCGCGTGACCGGCATCCGCATGCGTATCGTCGCCGTGATCATCTTCGGCATGGGTATCGTCCCCATGCGCGCCCTCTGCCGCGTGGCCATCCACCGAAGCCTCTGCAACCGGAATGCCATAGAACTGGCCGACCTTGTCGGTGTGGCCAAAAAAGTTGCCATACCAGATCATCCCGGCGAAAACCGCACCCAGCGACAGAACGCCCAGCGGAACCAGCATGACCAACGGGCTTTCATGCGCATGGTCGTGCGTGTGTTTGTCCCCGCGCGGCTCGCCATAGAAGGTCAGGAAAATCAGACGCCAGCTGTAGAATGACGTAAATACCGCCGCAATCACCAGCATCCAGAACGCATAGCCCGTACCGCCCGCAAAGGCGCTTTCGATGATCGCGTCTTTCGACAGGAACCCGGCAAAGCCAAATGTGGTCAGAGGAATGCCAACCCCAGTAATAGCCAGCGTACCGATCATCATCGCCCAAAACGTATAGGGGATTTTCTTCCGCAACCCGCCATATTCCGTCATCTCTTGCTCGTGATGCATCGCGTGGATCACAGAACCGGCCCCAAGGAACAGCAGCGCCTTGAAGAACGCATGGGTCAGTAAGTGGAACATCGCCGCCGAATACATGCCAACGCCTGCGGCCACGAACATGTAACCCAGCTGCGAGCAGGTCGAATAGGCGATGACGCGTTTGATATCGGTCTGTACCAGACCCACGGTCGCTGCAAAGAAAGCCGTCGAAGCGCCGAGGAAGGTGATGAACCCGGTCGCACCCGGCGCAAACTCCATCAGCGGAGACATGCGGCAGATCAAAAATACACCCGCAGTCACCATGGTCGCGGCGTGGATCAGGGCTGATACAGGTGTCGGACCTTCCATCGCATCCGGCAGCCAGGTGTGCAGGAACAACTGTGCCGATTTGCCCATCGCACCGATGAACAGCAGAACGCAGATCACTTCGATCGCGGTCCATTCACCCCAGAGGAAGTGCAGCTTCTCTTCGGCCAATGCCGGGGCAGAGGCGAAGATGTCCGAGAAATTGATGCTGTCGGTCAACAGGAATAGCGCAAAGATGCCAAGCGCAAAGCCAAAGTCCCCAACCCGGTTGACGATAAACGCCTTCATCGCTGCCGCATTGGCGCTTGGCTTGCGGTAATAGAACCCGATCAGCAGATAAGACGCGACGCCCACACCTTCCCAGCCAAAGAACATCTGCACCAGATTATCTGCGGTCACCAGCATCAGCATGGCGAAGGTAAAGAAGGACAGATAGGCAAAGAAGCGTGGCTTATAGCTTTCGCCTTCGCGCCATTGCGGATCGTGATCCATGTAGCCAAAGGAATACAGGTGCACCAGCGCCGAGACGGTCGTCACCACGATCAACATGATTGCTGTCAGCCGGTCCAGACGAATGGCCCAGCTTGTCGAGAGCGAGCCGCTTTCGATCCAGCGCATGATCTCGATCTGCTGGGTGTGGCCGTCGAACGTCAGGAAGACGATCCACGACAGCAGACAGGCCAGAAACAGCAGGCCCGTGGCGGTCCACATGGCGGCTTTCTCGCCAATGAACTTCCAGCCGAACCCGCACAGGATCGCGCCCACCAGCGGGGCAAAGAGGATGGTGGTTTCCATGTGCCCTTACCCCTTCATCATATTGACGTCTTCAACCGCGATCGAGCCGCGGTTGCGGAAGAAGCAGACCAGAATGGCCAGCCCGATCGCCGCCTCGGCCGCCGCCACGGTCAGCACGAACAGCGTAAACACCTGCCCGACCAGATCGCCCAGGAAGCTGGAGAACGCCACAAGGTTGATATTCACCGCCAGCAGCATCAGTTCGATGCTCATCAGCAGGATGATGACGTTCTTGCGGTTCAGGAAGAGACCGAAGATGCCGATGACGAACAGCGTCGCCGCGACCGTAAGATAGTGTTCAAGTCCGATCATCGTCTCATAGTCCCTCGAATTTCTCTTTCCCGTTACGGAGCTCTGGAAAAGCCGCCGCACAGGCGCAGTTTTCATTCGTTTCCGTGATTTCGCTGACGTCGAAGGCTTTCTGATCGAATGTCTTTTTCACCGAATCCCACGAATGGCTTGCACCACCTTTGGCCAGTTTTTGTAGGGTTTCACTTGCCTCGTCAGTTCGATCCAGAAGGGTATTGTCGTATTCCCTGTTGAGTTGCGTCACGACATTAAGTGTTTGCCCAGTCTCGCAAGCTGAAATTTTTAGGAATGTCGATTCCGTGCATCCCAATTCTTCGTCGCAAAGACCGCCGGCTTCGTAGAAAGCTACAACTCCGTCACCGATCACTTGGTGCTCAGTTGCAATCCAATGATGGGACAACAACGGCAGGCCATCGCACTCCGTTATTGGAAACGCGACTACTGACAAAGGCATACTTGCCACAGCAAAACCAGATATGATGGCACCGAACCTCACAACCCCTGCCCCGGTTTCACGTCCTTCAACTCCATCGCTTTGGCCGGGTCGCGCATCATCTGGCCGATGATGTCCTGACGCTTGATGTCCTGACGGTGGCGCAGCGTCAGCACGATGGCGCCGATCATGGCCACCAGCAGAATCAGGCCCGCCAGTTGGAACAGAAGGAAGTATTGGTCGTAAAGGATGACACCCAGTGCCTCGGTATTGTGACGATCCACCGGAACCGGCTGTGCCAGATTGGCGGAAGCACCCTGCGCGCTGTCCCAAGCCCCAAAGGCCATGACAAACTGCATCAGGATAACCAGACCGATCAGCAGGGCCAGCGGCATATAGCGCGCCATCTCGGCCTTGAGCTCAGCAAAATCCACGTCCAGCATCATCACGACGAACAGGAACAAAACCGCGACCGCGCCGACATAGACGATGATCAGCAGCATCGCCACGAACTCAGCCCCCAGCAGCACAAACAATCCTGCCGCGGACAGGAAGGACAGGATCAACCACAGCACGGAATGCACCGGCTGGCGGCTGATCACCGTGAACAGCCCGCCGGTGATGGCACTGATGGCAAACAGGTAGAAGGCAAAGACGGTCATTGATCCGTATCCTCGTTATCGCCCATGACCTCTTGCGCCAATTCCAGCGCGCGGGTCATGGCCGGGATGCCGGCAAACACCGACATCTGACCGATCGTTTCCACGATCTCTTGTTTCTTGGCACCGGCTTCCACAGCGTGGCGCACGGTCTGACGCACCGCCGCATCCGCCTGCGCGCCCTGACAGGTCAGCCCGGCCAGTGTCAGCAACAGGCGAGTCTTGGCATCCAACCCGTCTTTGTTGACGGTGTTGCCGAACATCATCTCCATGACTTCTTTCGGCATGGTCGGCCATAGAGTTTCGAACCCTTTGGGCGAGAAGCTCTCCATCGCAGGGTTCATCGCCTTGGCCATGTCCTGCGCCTGCTTCATCATCAGCTCAAACGGATTTTGGGGCGTGTCACTCATCTGTACGGCGCGTCCATTTCCAGATTGCGGGCAATCTCGGCTTCCCAGCGTTCGCCGTTATCGAGCAGTTTTTCCTTGTCGTAGAACAGCTCTTCGCGGGTTTCTGTCGCGAATTCAAAGTTCGGACCTTCGACAATGGCATCGACCGGACAGGCCTCTTGGCAGAAACCGCAATAGATGCACTTGGTCATGTCGATGTCATAGCGCGTGGTACGGCGGCTGCCATCTTCGCGCGGTTCGGCGTCGATTGTAATGGCCTGTGCAGGGCAGATCGCCTCGCAGAGTTTGCAGGCAATACAGCGTTCTTCACCGTTGGGATAGCGACGCAGGGCGTGTTCACCGCGAAAACGCGGAGACAGAGGACCCTTTTCATGCGGGTAGTTCAGGGTGGCCTTCGGTGCGAAGAAGTACTTCAGTCCCAGCTTCATGCCGACCCAGAAGTCCTGTAGCAGGAAGTACTTGGCGGCGCGGGTGTAGTCGATTTGGGTCATGTCAGCCTCCTACGCTCCAACGGGCGAATGCCCCCCAGAACCAGTCGAATTTCGCCGCAAAGGCCACGAAGACTACCCAAGCCAGCGAGAAGGGCAGGAAGACTTTCCAACCCAGCCGCATCAGCTGGTCATAGCGGTAGCGCGGCGTGATCGCCTTGACCATTGCGAAGAGGAAGAAGAAGAACGCCATCTTCGCGACCATCCACAACACGCCGTCGGGCAGGCCCGGGATCGGGGACAGCCAGCCGCCGAAAAACAGCAGCGTGGTCAGCGCGCACATCAGGAAAATGGCGATATATTCGCCAGCCATGAACAACAGGAAAGGCGTGGCCGAGTATTCGACCTGATAGCCCGCGACCAGTTCGGATTCCGCCTCTGGCAGGTCAAACGGTGGGCGGTTGGTTTCGGCCAGCGCCGAGATGAAGAACAGGAAGACCATTGGGAAATGCGGCAACCAGTACCAGCTGAAGAACCCAAAGCGCCCGTCTTGCGCATGCACGATGTCACCGAAGTTCATCGACCCGGTCGACAGGATCACACCGATGATGATCAGACCAATCGAGACCTCGTAGGAAATCATCTGAGCGGCAGAGCGCAATGAGCCAAGGAAAGGGTACTTTGAGTTCGACGCCCACCCCCCCATGATCACGCCATAAACCTCCAACGAGGACACGGCGAAGACATACAGGATGGCGACATTTATATCCGACAGCACCCAGCCGTCGTTGAACGGAATCACGGCCCAGGCGATCATCGCCAGAACAAATGAGGTCAACGGCGCGAGGATAAAGACGGTGCGGTCTGCACCCGCTGGGATAACCACCTCTTTAACAACATATTTCAGCGCGTCGGCCACCGATTGCAGCAGGCCATAGACGCCCACCACGTTGGGGCCACGGCGCATCTGAACCGCCGCCCAGATCTTCCGGTCTCCATAGACAAGGAACAACAGCGAGATCATCACAAAGGCCACAACGGCAAGCACTTGTGCCAGAATGATGAGGGCTATTCCGCCTGGGGTGTTAAAGAATTCAGCCATTGGTCCTCACACCGTGGGTATTCCGTTTTCCGCACGAAATGCTAAGGCCATGTGCCTGCGTAAAGTGCGTCTGGGTCGGCGCGTTGGTGTAAACAGCATCTGCAGCCTCTACGCCACCCTTTTTATTCCGTTTCATAGGCAAAACAGGGGCGAGCCCCTGTCCGACCAGCACAGGGTCGAAATGCGATATGACAGAGTTTCGGTTCATTCCGCCGCGATCTTTTCGCCTTTGCGTGCCTGCGTCTGCGCCGATAGCTCAGCCATCAACTGCGAGGCCCGTGCAATCGGGTTGCTCAGGTAGAAGTCCTTGACGGTGTGACGGAAGCTCGCCTTGCCCAGAGGGCCGAGCTTCAGCGCCTGAACCTCGTTTTCGATCACCTCGTCGATACGGGCCAGATGCGGCACCGCCTCGATCAGCGCGGTGCGTAGTTGCGCCAGCGAGTCATAAGGCAGCGTCGCACCCAGTTCGGCAGACAAAGCGCGCAGGATCGCCCAGTTTTCCTTAGCCTCACCTGGTGCAAACCCGGCACGCATCGCCAGTTGCGGGCGGCCTTCGGTGTTCACGAACAGGCCGTTTTCCTCGGTATAGGCTGCGCCCGGCAGGATCACGTCGGCGCGGTGCGCACCTCGATCGCCATGGCTGCCCTGATAGATGACAAAGGCGCCGTCGCCGATTTCAACTTCATCGGCACCGAGATTATAGATCACATCCGCCGCGCTGATTGTATCCATGCCACCTTCGTTGGTGGCATCGACATCCATAGAACCAACACGTGAGGCGGCTGTGTGCAGGACAATCAAACCGCTTTCGGTATTCGCCGCAATGGTTTGCGCAGCGGCCAAAACCGCAGCGCCATCCGCTTCCTGCAATGCACCCTGACCAATGATGACCAACGAGCGTTTGCCCTTGACCTCATCATCTCCGCCCATATCCACCACCTGCTGCAATGCCGCACGATCATCGCCGACATGGTGGTAGTCATAGGTCAGATCGACTGCCGGGCCGACCACAGCAATCTCGGCCCCATGCGCCCAGGCTTTGCGAATGCGCGCGTTCAGCACCGGCGCCTCATCACGCGGGTTGGTTCCGATCAGCAGAATGCGCTCGGCGCTGTCGATATCTTCGATCGCAGCGGTCCCGGCATAGGCCGCGCGGTTGCCCGTTGGCAACTTGGCGCCATCGGTACGGCTTTCGACAACCCCGCCCTGCCCTTCAATCATCTGCTTCAGAGCAAACGTAGCCTCGACCGGGGCCAAGTCGCCCACGATACCGGCGGGCTTTTCAGCCCCTTTCAACGCCTCGGCCGCTTTGGTCAACGCCTCGGGCCACGTCGCCGGGCGCAGCTTACCGTTTTCACGCAAGTATGGCTTGTCCAGCCGCTGACGACGCAGGCCGTCCCACACAAACCGCGTCTTATCACTGATCCATTCTTCGTTCACGCCATCATGATTGCGCGGCAAAAAGCGCATGACTTCGCGCCCTTTGGTATCCACACGAATGTTCGAACCCAATGCATCCATCACGTCGATGCTTTCGGTCTTGATCAGTTCCCAAGGGCGCGCGGTAAAAGCATAGGGTTTCGAGGTCAGCGCCCCGACGGGGCACAAGTCGATGATATTACCTTGCAGATTCGAATCCAGCGTCTGGTTCAGATATGACGTGATCTCGGCGTCTTCGCCCCGTCCGGTTTGACCCATCTGAGTGATCCCGGCCACTTCGGTTGTAAAGCGCACGCAGCGGGTGCAACTGATGCAGCGGGTCATCGCGGTACCAACCAGCGGACCCAGATCCAGATCATCGACCGCGCGCTTGGCTTCCTTAAACCGCGTGCCCGACATGCCATAAGCCATCGCCTGATCCTGCAGATCGCACTCGCCACCCTGATCGCAGATCGGGCAATCCAGTGGATGGTTGATCAGCAAGAACTCCATCACTCCTTCGCGGGCCTTCTTGACCATGGGCGAGTTGGTTTTGACCACCGGTGCTTGCCCTTCCGGCCCCGGACGAAGATCGCGCACCTGCATGGCACAAGAGGCCGCAGGTTTAGGCGGCCCCCCAACAACTTCGACCAGACACATCCGGCAGTTCCCGGCAATCGACAGACGCTCGTGATAGCAAAAGCGCGGCACTTCGACCCCGGCCTGTTCGCAGGCCTGAATCAGGGTCATCGCACCATCGACTTCGATTTCCTGTCCGTCGATGTTAACTTTGCGGAGGTCAGACATGATTTAAACTACCCTTTCAGGAATGTGCCGATAGCAGATTTTTTGGCGATTTCGCTTCGCCCTGCCGAGCACATCGTATCTGGAACGCCAATCACGATGCCGTTTCCTTGGATATAGCGAATAGCGTCGTCCTGTATCCGCTTCCGCGGCAAATTTCTTTCGAGATAGACAAAATCACTTTCCCGATACCCCTTGGCTTCTAGGTCGTCAGCTACCGTTTTCATGCTTTGCCTGATCTGCGATCGATTGAGCGACAAATTCGGACAACCGCCTGCAATCTGCTCTGCCATAGCGTTGGCAAAGGCCACATCATAGAGGCTCTGCGGAACCTGTGTACGAAACTGAGCGCGAGATGTGTCAGCGTCCAAAGCTTGGCTGGATGTTGACTCGCATCCAGCTAAGACCAAAAGCAAAACACCAGCAAAGCCCGTCATCAAAGCTCTGAAACCCATACTCAATTCGCCCTCAAATACACGCCGATGGCGCTGTTTCTTTCAATTTCCGCGCGACCAAGCGTACAGAAGGAATTCGGCCGGTCATACGACACGCCATTTTGGGCCAGATAGGCCTCGCCCTTGGCGCGCATTCGGTCTTTTTCTGCATCCGAATCGACATAGGAGCGGATTTCACTGTCGGAATAGCCCAACTGGTTCGCTTTCGACCGCAAGCCCCACATCACACCAATCGCCTTCATACGCCGTCCGCTGATGGAGGGGCAGTATTCCGAAATTTCGTTCGCGATTGCGATGTAATAGAGTTCGTTGTCGATCTCTTTGACTTCGCGCAAGGGAGGTTTAGCCAAAGCAACCGCAGGCAGTGTCAGCGCCGTTGCAACGGCAAGCATTTTGATACCAGACATGACAAATCCTTTCGTCTTGGAAAGACCAAGACGACGGAGGTCAGCATTGCTATGCAATAGCAATGGGCCTGTCACGGCGTGATATGCAAAAACCCGCTTCATGGACGGCGGCAGCTCCCGGCAAAGGTTAGTCTGTCATCGTTGATCTGAAGGTTTTGTGGTTCGGTATCCGGCCCGACCTTCCAGTCGATCCTGGAGGATCCGAAATTCGCGATGCAAAACTTGGTGCCCTCATAACGGCCGGCCTCGCGTGCACCATCCAATGAGGCAGATACTCCTTTGATCACAACGGTGAAATCCGAAGGGGACGCTTTTTTGTTGATGTGCTTTGCTTTGGCTCTGAACGACTTGCCATCGAATAGAATACGATCTTCCGAAGGCTTAATCAGCCCGCAGGCCGAAACCGCCACCAACAGTAAAACTGCGCCGATGAAGGAAACATTCTTGGTTCTGGTCACATGATCAACAGTTCGTTCAATCATTAAAACGCCGCCACCAATGCCATGATCCCCATCACGAACATGCAAAGCCAGGCAACCACGTAAAGAACCGAGCGCAAGCCAGAGTTCGGCTTACCCAGTCCACGCAGATGAACAAACAGCATTGCCAGACGCGAAACCAGTGCCACCGAGGCGAGCAAGTTTACCCAAAACGGGCTGACCCCCACCAAAATTGCCGCGATCGTAACCGCCGCAAAAGCAGGAAGCGTTTCAGTGCCGTTCAGATAAGCACGGTTCATCCGATAGGCCCTGTCTGAATAATCTTGCTCGGGCGTGGCGCCTGGCGCCAGCCCCTTACCCTGTTTGGCCATTGCCGAAAATGGGGCTAGGAACAGGACGACGAGGGTGAAGATCATCACCGATGCAAGTGCATGGCCATAGTCCGAGAATACTTCCATTTGAATCACTCCGCTGCCATCGCACCCGTGCGGCCCGATTTCTGGGCCTTGATGCGGTCTTCGATTTCTTCCCGGAAATTGCGGATCAGGCCCTGGATTGGCCAGGCTGCCGCATCACCGAGGGCACAGATCGTGTGGCCTTCCACCTGTTTGGTTACGTCAAACAGCATGTCGATCTCTTCCAACTCGGCCTCACCGCGCACAAGGCGGTCCATGACGCGCATCATCCATCCGGTGCCTTCGCGACACGGCGTGCACTGACCGCAGCTTTCATGTTTGTAAAACTTCGACAATCGCCAGATCGCTTTGATTATATCGGTGGATTTATCCATCACGATCACGGCAGCCGTACCCAGGCCCGAGCCCAGATCGTTGCGCAGGTGGTCAAAGTCCATGATCGCGTCGCGCATATTCTCACCGCGCACACAGGGCACCGACGAACCACCCGGAATAACCGCCAGCAAATTGTCCCAGCCGCCGCGAATGCCGCCGCAATGGGTTTCGATCAGCTGTTCAAACGGGATCGACATTGACTCTTCGACCACACAGGGGTTGTTCACATGGCCCGAGATCGCAAACAGCTTGGTGCCTGCATTGTTCTGACGGCCAAAACCTGCGAACCAGTCGGCCCCGCGACGCAAGATCGTCGGCACTACCGCAATGGATTCCACATTGTTCACCGTGGTCGGGCACCCATACAGACCTGCGCCCGCCGGGAACGGTGGCTTCATCCGCGGCATGCCCTTTTTGCCCTCAAGGCTTTCGATCAGGGCAGTTTCTTCACCACAGATATAGGCGCCCGCCCCGTGATGCAGAAACAAGTCGAAATCCCAGCCTGACCCAGCGGCGTTCTTGCCCAACAAACCGGCGTCATAGCCTTCGTCAATCGCGGCCTGCAGCGCCTCACGCTCGCGGATGTATTCCCCGCGCAGGTAGATATAGCAAGTATGCGCATTCATCGCGAAAGAGGCTATCAGGCAGCCTTCGATCAGCGTATGCGGATCGTGGCGCATGATTTCACGGTCTTTGCAGGTGCCAGGCTCGGATTCATCCGCGTTCACCACCAGATAGGACGGGCGACCGTCACTTTCCTTGGGCATGAAGGACCACTTCAGACCGGTTGGAAAACCCGCGCCGCCCCGGCCGCGCAGCCCTGAATCCTTCATCGTCTGGATGATCCAGTCGCGCCCGTTGCCGATCAGGCCAGCGGTGCCGTCCCAATGCCCCCGGGCCTGTGCACCGCGCAATGTACGCTCATGCATCCCGTAGATGTTGGTAAAGATCCTGTCCTGATCCTTCAGCATCATGTGTTACCTTCAGCTGTCCTGACGCATGCGCCAGAGTTGAAAAATGTTGACGCCCGCATAGATGAACCCGGCCAGCGCGGCAAAATCAAACAGCAGCGCATAGCGTCCCGGCAGTTCCATCGCGGGGCCAATGAACATGGTCATGGCAAGCCAGATCAGCATGGTCACAGCGATGACCACTCCGATATGTCGACCCTTGCGGGCCATGGCCTGTTCCTTGTCCTTGTCCATCTTGTCCTAAATGCCCAGAGCGGGCACACATCCTAGTCTTCGTATGTACCGTCGTCCTTGGCCCGCTTGGCGAACTCGGTTTCTTCACCCGCCGCCAGCTTGGTGGCCTGATCAATCCAGCCGTCTCTCTCGATCCGGCCTTTGAACTTCAGCCGCGCATCAACCCAGGCAACCTGCTCAGGCGTCCATTTGGCGATCTGATCATAATGATAGAAGCCCAACTCGTTCAGCGTCTTCTCAAGCTTAGGCCCGACACCTTTAAGCAGCTTCAGATCGTCCGACTTGCCGTCCCGCGCACCCGAAAGCGTATCGGGCTGGTCTTCTTTGACCGCCTTCGCTTCAGCCGCTTGTTTCACCGCAGGTTTGGCAGGTGCGGGGGCCTTGGGAGGTTTCGGAGCAGCCTTTGTCGCCGCTGCCTTGCCATCCTTGCCCAGCCATGGCGTAAGGATCGGAACCTCGGTCCCGTCGATGCGTTTGACGGTATCCCCCAGATCAGTCGCCAACTGAACGCTGGCATTATACTGGGTTCGGCCGCTGTCATATTCGGACAGGCTGGTCAGCCCCTTCAGAGGCTCTGCCGCATAGCGCCCGTTCTGAGGGCCCGGTGTCGGCACTTTGCCAGCGGCCAGATCGTCGATGATCTTGCCAAAACCCTCAGCGGTCAGGTCTTCGTAATAGTCCTTGCCGATCTGCGCCATCGGCGCGTTGGTGCAAGAGCCCAGGCATTCGACCTCTTCCCAGCTGAGCTTGCCATCGGCGGACAACGCATGCGGCTTGGCGGCGATCTTGTCCTTGCAGACCGCGATCAAATCCTCGGCCCCGCAGATCATGCAGGATGTGGTGCCGCACACCTGAATATGCGCAACCGAGCCAACCGGCTGCAGCTGGAACATGAAATAGAACGAGGCGACTTCGAGCACGCGGATATAGGCCATGCCCAGCATGTCAGCGACGGATTCAATCGCCGGGCGGCTCAGCCAGCCCTCTTGTTCTTGCGCGCGCCACAGCAGAGGGATCACCGCGCTGGCCTGACGGCCTTCGGGGTATTTGGTGATCTGCGCTTCGGCCCATTGCCGGTTGGCAGCGGTAAAGGCGAAGCTTTCGGGTTGTTCGGGATGAAGACGGCGGAGCATTAGCGGTCAATCTCTCCAAATACGACATCCATGGTGCCGATGATGGCGGCGACGTCGGCCAGTTGGTGGCCTCCGGCGATGTGATCCATGGCTTGCAGGTGCAGGAAGCCCGGCGCGCGCAGTTTGGCCCTGTAAGGCTTGTTGGTGCCATCGGCGACCAGATAGACGCCGAACTCACCCTTCGGGGCCTCGACGGCGGCATAGACCTCGCCCGCGGGCACGTGGAAGCCTTCGGTATACAGCTTGAAGTGATGGATCAGGCTTTCCATCGAGGTTTTCATATCCGAGCGTTTCGGCGGGGTGATCTTGCCGCGGGCCAGCACATCTCCGGGGCATTCGCGGATTTTGGCGATGGCCTGACGGATGATCAGCAAGGACTGGCGCATCTCTTCCATGCGGCAGAGATAGCGGTCATAGCAGTCGCCGTTCTTGCCGACCGGAATCTGGAACTCGAATTCGTCATAGCATTCATAGGGCTGCGCGCGGCGCAAATCCCAGGCCAGCCCCGATCCGCGTACCATGACACCCGAGAAACCGTATTTCTGGATGTCATCCTCGGTCACCACGCCAATATCGGCGTTGCGCTGTTTGAAGATGCGGTTCTCGGTCAGCAGACCGTCAATATCGTCGAGAATGGTGGGGAATTCGTGGCTCCACGTCTCGATATCGTCCAGCAGTTCCGGCGGCAGGTCCTGATGTACGCCGCCGGGGCGGAAATAGGCCGCGTGCAGGCGGGCACCGCATGCCCGCTCATAGAACACCATCAGCTTTTCGCGCTCTTCAAACCCCCAGAGCGGCGGGGTCAGCGCCCCCACATCCATCGCCTGCGTGGTCACGTTCAGCAAGTGGTTCAGGATGCGCCCGATCTCGGAATACAGCACCCGGATCAGAGAACCTCGGCGCGGCACCTCAACTCCGGTCAGCTTTTCAATGGCCAGACACCAGGCATGTTCCTGGTTCATCGGCGCAACGTAGTCGAGACGATCGAAATACGGCAGGTTCTGCAGATACGTCCGGCTTTCCATCAGCTTTTCGGTGCCACGGTGCAACAAACCGATATGCGGGTCGCAACGCTCAACAATCTCGCCATCCAGCTCAAGCACAAGCCGCAAAACCCCGTGCGCCGCAGGGTGTTGCGGGCCAAAGTTAATGTTGAAATTGCGGATCTTCTGTTCTCCGCTCAGCGCGTCCGTGCTGCCGTCATCATATCTTGAGCCGTCCATCAACGCCCCCGCTTATTCTTTTTTGCATCAGCCCGAACCCGGACCTTTTCGGCCTCGGCCGCCTTGGCTGCAGCCCCCGCCAGAAGGACCCCCAGCGCACCCAGCACGATCAGTTCCCCCAGCATCATCATCTCAGCGGCGCTCCAGCTCTTGCAGTTTCAGCCCGACCCACCACAGCAACGCGATCGTGCCAAAGGGGATCAGACAGAGCAGGCACCAGTATTTGTTAATCCCGAAGAACGGCAAAATCTTCACCATCGGGATGATGGTCAGTGCAGATAGGATCAGCCACCAAATGCCACCCATTATTCGCTCTCCTGTTTCTCATCGCCGGGCAGGATGTAATTCGCACCCTCCCACGGAGACATGAAATCAAACTGACGGTATTCCTGCACCAGATTGACCGGCTCATAGACCACACGCTTTTGCGCCTCGTCATAACGGACCTCGGTATAACCGGTGGTCGGGAAATCCTTGCGCAGCGGATAGCCACGAAAGCCATAGTCGGTCAGGATTCGCCGCAGATCAGGATGGCCCGAGAAAAGGATGCCGAACATATCGAACACCTCGCGCTCGAACCAGTTGGCCGAAGGGTGAACGTCGACAATCGACGGCACCATGTCATCCTCACGGATCGACACGCGCAGGCGGATACGCTGGTTCTGGTACATCGACAGGAAGTGATAGACCACATCGAACCGCTTGGCCCGCTCGGGATAGTCAACGGCTGTGATGTCCACCAGGGTCGAGAACTTGCAACTGGCATCGCCCTTCAGAAATTCGATAAATTCCACAAGGTTCGACGGGGCCACGTCCACGTTCAACTCATCATGGGTGACATCCCAGGACAGAACGCAATCGGTCCGTTTGAGTTCCAGCTGCGCGCCGAGTTCTTTGAGTGCTTCGCTCATTGCCCTCTCCTCAGCGTACAATGGTGCCGGTGCGGCGGATTTTGCGCTGCAGCTGCATCAGACCATACAACAGCGCCTCAGCCGTCGGAGGGCAACCGGGCACGTAGATATCGACCGGCACAATGCGGTCACAGCCGCGCACAACAGAATAGGAATAATGGTAATACCCGCCGCCGTTGGCGCAGGATCCCATCGAGATCACATAGCGCGGCTCGGGCATCTGGTCATAGACCTTACGCAGCGCAGGCGCCATTTTGTTGGTAAGCGTTCCGGCCACAATCATCACATCCGACTGACGTGGGGACGCGCGTGGCGCGATACCAAACCGTTCTGCATCATAACGCGGCATCGAGGTATGCATCATCTCAACTGCGCAACAGGCCAGCCCGAAGGTCATCCAGTGCAACGACCCGGTGCGCGCCCAATTGATGATATCCTCGGTCGAAGTTAGCAGGAACCCTTTGTCCTGCAGCTCGGCATTCAGGGCCTGGGTGGCGACTTCTTTATCGACGCCAGCGGTGTTTGCACCCGTCATCACTCCCATTCCAGGGCCCCTTTCTTCCATTCATAGGCAAAGCCGATGGTCAGAACGCCCAGGAATACTATCATGGACCAGAAGCCCACATCGCTGATGTCCTTGAAACCGACGGCCCAGGGAAACAGAAACGCGATTTCCAGATCGAAGATGATGAAGAGAATCGAAACCAGGTAAAACCGAACGTCGAATTTCATGCGCGCATCGTCGAAGGCGTTGAACCCGCACTCGTATGCGCTGACCTTTTCCGGGTCGGGATTGCGGACGGCCAGCACCACAGCGGCAAGAATCAGGACGATTCCAAGGCCCGCAGCGACGACCAGAAACACCAGGATCGGGAGGTACTCCCGCAGCAGGTCTTCCACGAATAGCTCCTTTCCTGCGCGTGCCCCGTAGGGGAGCGCCGTCAATTAGCGTGTTGACTGGACATTCTCTATCCGCGCGGGGTCAGAGGGTCAACCAAACACAACCGCATGGCACCCTAATATTCCGTTTCATTCCAGCCGAACTTCGATCCGTGAAACGCCCAGACCGACAGAACGTAAACCTAACTATTCCATACAGGTTTTCGCTTGTCGAAGAATGCGCTGATTCCCTCATGCGCCTCGTCAGTTTCCCAGCGCGCAACCAGCGCCCGGATCGTTTGGTCGATAACGGGATCGTCAACACGCGGCCCCAGACTATGGACCAAGGCCTTGGCCGAGGCCACCGCACCAGGCGCACATGACAAATAGGGTTCAACCTCGGCCTCGACAGCGTCCGCCAGATCTTCTGCTGAGACCGTTTTGGCCAACAGGCCCAAATCGACGGCCTCGGCCGCGTCAAACAATCGGGCCGACATAAAGACCCGCCGCGCACGTGCCGCCCCCATCCGAGCGACAACATAGGGGCCGATGGTGGCCGGGATCAGACCCAGTCGCGTCTCGGTCAGGCCCATTTTGAGGGTCTCGACACCTACTGCCACGTCGCAGACGGCGGCAAGGCCCACGCCGCCACCGAAGGCGTTGCCCTGTAACGCTCCGATCAGCGGTTTGGGCATCACGTTCAACGCCTGCAACATCTCGGCCAGCTTTCGCGCCTCGACAAAGCGTGTCTCAGGATCCGCCGCCATCTGGTCTTGCATCCAGCCCAGATCCCCACCGGCACAAAAGCTTTTGCCTGCTCCGGTCAGAACGACGACGCGCACAGTGCCATCGCCGCCCAACTGCACCGCCGCTTGTGTCAGTTCCCGGATCATCTGCGCGGACATCGCATTATGCTTTTCGGGGCGGTTCAGCGTCAGGGTTGCAACGCCACGTGGATCAACCGTGACCGAGATCGTTTCAAACATCGCCTACCCCGCCCTCATGGCCAGTGCCATTTGTGCCGCTTGTTCCACGATCCCCAGATCAAGTCCCGTTTCGTATCCAAGACGCTCTAGATGCGCGACCACGGCTTCGGTGGCCACGTTCCCTGCGGCGCCGGGTGCATAGGGGCAACCGCCCAGCCCCCCGACTGCTGAGTCAAATGTCCGCACGCCCAGCGCCAATGCAGCGTCGATATTGTCGATGGCCCGACCATTGGTGTCGTGGAAATGTCCCGCCAAGCGGGTAACAGGCACCGTCTCACGCACCGCCAGAAGCATATGGGCGATAGTGTCCGGTGTTCCTTGCCCGATCGTATCTCCCAGCGATACCTCATAGCAACCCAGCGCAAATAGTGTGTCCGCAATCTCGGCCACCTTCTCGGGTGGGGTCGGACCATCATAGGGGCAGTCGGTCACGCAGGACACGTAACCGCGCACCGGCAGGTCAATATGGCGCGCAGCCTCTAGGATCGGTTTGAACCTCTCAATGGATTCGGCGATGGTCGCGTTGAGATTGGCCTTCGAGAACCCTTCCGAGGCAGATGCGAATACGGCAATCTCATCCGCTTTGGCAGACAAGGCGTCCTCGTACCCGCGCATATTCGGCGTCAGCGCCGCATAACGCACCTTACCAACCCGCTGGATCCCGGCCAGAACATCGGCACTGCCAGCCATCTGGGGCACCCATTTCGGAGACACAAAACTGGCAACTTCGATCCGATTGAAGCCTGCCTTGCTCAGGCAATCGATCAGAGCGACCTTCTCGGCAACAGGAATTTCCCGCTGTTCGTTCTGCAGCCCATCACGTGGCCCTACTTCAAAAATGTCGACCCGTTCACCCATAGTTTTCGCCTCCCGTTATGCCGTGTTGTCCCGACTGTGCCACGTTGCGGCGCAGCGGGACAGATCATTCCTCCTCCAGCCGGACCAGCGCCGCGCCGGCCTCGACCTGAGCGCCCGTTTCGGCCAGCACCTCGGCGATCACGCCATCACGGGCAGCCAGCAAGGAATGTTCCATTTTCATCGCTTCCAGAATGGCCAGTCGATCACCCTCTGAAACGGCTTGCCCTACGGTGGCTAACATGGCCTTGACCAGACCGGGCATCGGCGCCTCGACCACATTGGTATCACCCAAGGCGCTTGCATCGCGATCCAGCGGATCGACATGCTCAAACACTTGCCCATAGTCATCGAATACTGTGATTGTCGCACCAGCCAGTGCCACGGGCGGCATCGGGCGGTCATCAATGTACCAGCCTCCATTGCGCCGTTGCGCCAGAACCGTTGTGTCCTTGATCTGCCAGACCTGCCGGTCAGGTCCTTCGACCTGTACGTCTAGATCAATGAGCTCGCTATCGCACTTCAACTGGACGGCCCGGTGCAGCGGCGCCCACAGGCTGAAACCCGTGTCGGGCCCGGTCTCGACCAGATCAAGCGCCGTCATGGCTGCTGCAACAATCAAGCGCGCGCGCGCATCAGAAGTTCGGACCAGCCCGTCGATATCCCGACCGATCAGCCCGGTATCGACATCGCCCGCCGCAAATCCAGGGTGCCGGGTCAGCGCGCCAAGAAACGAGAGATTCGTGACCGTCCCGGCAACCTCGGTCCGCCGAAGAACCCGGTGCAGGTTTTCCAGCGCCACTGCACGCGTCGGGCCATGCACCACGACCTTGGCAATCATCGGATCGTACCAGGGGCTGATTGTATCGCCGGACCGCACTCCGCTATCGGCGCGGCATTCCGCAGGAAAGCGCAGATGTGTCAGCGTACCTGTTGCGGGCAAAAACCCTTTGGGCACGTCCTCGGCGTAAAGCCGGGCTTCGAACGCATGCCCGTTGATCGTCAGGTCATCCTGCGTTTTTGGCAACGCCTCACCCGAGGCGACTCGCAACTGCCATTCGACCAGATCAACGCCGGTAATCGCCTCGGTCACGGGGTGTTCCACCTGCAAGCGCGTGTTCATCTCCATGAACCAGAACCGATCCGGGCGCAGCCCGTCCGATGCATCAACGATGAACTCAACCGTACCTGCGCCTTTGTAGCCAATCGCCTCGGCGGCGCGCACGCCCGCCTGCCCCATGGCCTCACGCATTTCAACCGTCATTCCGGGCGCCGGAGCTTCTTCGATCACCTTCTGGTGCCGCCGCTGCAGCGAACAATCGCGTTCGAACAGATGCACCGCCTGGGTGCCATCGCCGAACACCTGCACCTCGATATGCCGGGGCTTGGAAACGAATTTTTCGACCAGAACGGCATCGTTGCCAAAGGCGGTTTTCGCCTCTCCCCGCGCACTGTCTAGAGCCTCAGTAAAGTCTTCGGGGTGCTCTACCAGCCGCATCCCCTTGCCGCCGCCCCCCGCAACGGCCTTGATCAGCACTGGATATCCGATGGTCTGGGCCGCGCCCGCCAGATGATCAGGGTCTTGGTTATCGCCGTGATAACCCGGAACCACGGGCACGCCCGCCAGCTCCATCAACACTTTTGCCGCGTCTTTGAGGCCCATCTTGCGGATCGCATCCGCCGAGGGCCCGATAAAGATCAGACCCGCAGCCGCAACCGCGTCAACGAAACCGGGGTTTTCAGACAGAAACCCATAGCCCGGATGAATCGCCTGCGCGCCCGTATCCAGCGCTGCCTGAATGATCACATCACCCTTTAAATAGCTGTCCGCCGGGGCCGCGCCACCGATATGCACCGCCTCATCCGCCATTTGCACATGCTTGGCCGAGGCGTCCGCGTCCGAGTACACTGCAACACAGGATACACCCATTTTCTGAGCCGTTTCCATCACCCGACAGGCAATCTCGCCTCGGTTAGCAATCAGGATTTTATTGAACATGGCTTATCCCTCAACCCCGAGATCTTCGACAAGTCGGAACCGCTCGCAGAGCAATTCCATTTCGGGATCAAACCCGCCGTTTCGCTCGAAATACCGGCGGTGATCTTCGCGCCATCCTTCAAGCGCCTCATTCTCGCCCTCGGCCAGCGCGAAATCCTCGGTCACATCGCAATATCGGCAGGTCGTTACCTCATTCGTTTCGATCACCAGCGCGGGACGACCATCCCAGTCCAAAGCGATATCGCGCCGCCCAACGACCGGAGTATCCGCACTGCCTTCGGGATAGTCTCGCAAAGCACCGCAGGTCGCTGTTTTCCTTCCTGCACGCACTAAGGCCAAAAGTTCTGCGCTCAACGTTGCGTTGTCACCAAACTTGAAAGTCTGAGCACCCGGATAGCGGGCCATGACATCATTCAAAGAAACGTTCATCTTACATCCTGAACACGCCGAAACGTGTCTCCTCAATCGGGGCATTCAGGGCGGCACTCAGCGACAAGGCCAGAACATCGCGACTTTTGCGCGGGTCGATGATGCCATCATCCCATAGGCGCGCCGAGGCATAGAGTGGGTGAGATTGTTCCTCGAACATATCCAATGTTGGGCGCTTGAATTCGATCTCTTCCTCAGCCGACCAGCTGCCACCCTGCCGCTCGATCCCGTCTCGTTTGACGGTGGCCAGCACGCCCGCCGCTTGCTCGCCCCCCATTACGGAAATACGCGAGTTCGGCCAAGTCCACAGGAACCTGGGCTGATAGGCCCGCCCCGCCATGCCATAGTTCCCGGCCCCGAACGAGCCCCCGACAAGCATGGTGATCTTGGGTACCGAAGTCGTAGCAACGGCTGTCACCATCTTTGCCCCGTGCCGCGCAATGCCTTCGTTTTCGTATTTGCGGCCCACCATAAAGCCGGTGATATTTTGCAGGAAGACCAGCGGGATTTTGCGTTGCGAACACAGCTCAACAAAATGCGCGCCCTTTTGGGCGGCCTCGGAAAACAGCACGCCGTTGTTGGCGATGATCCCAACCGGGCAGCCTTTGACATGGGCAAACCCGGTCACAAGCGTCTCACCAAAGCGCGGTTTGAATTCGTCAAATCGCGAGCCATCGACAAGCCGCGCGATCACCTCGCGGATATCATAGGGCGTGCGCAGGTCGGCGGGAACAACGCCCAGAATTTCCTCGGGGTCATAAGCCGGGTCTTCGGGGCTGGCCCAATCCACGGTCTGCGGTTTGCGCAGGTTCAGAGATCCCACCGCCTGCCGCGCCAAAGCCAGCGCGTGGGCGTCGTCCTCAGCCAGGTAATCGGCCACGCCGGACAGGCGGGTATGGACGTCGCCACCGCCCAAATCCTCGGCGCTGACGACCTCTCCGGTCGCGGCCTTGACCAAAGGCGGACCGGCCAGAAAGATCGTGCCCTGATCTTTGACGATGATCGTCACATCCGACATCGCGGGCACATAGGCCCCGCCCGCCGTACACGAACCCATGACCACCGCGATCTGAGGGATTCCTTTGGCACTCATTCGGGCCTGATTATAGAAGATGCGGCCAAAGTGGTCGCGGTCGGGAAAGACCTCGTCCTGGTTGGGCAGGTTCGCCCCGCCGCTGTCAACCAGATAGATACAGGGGAGTTGGCTTTCCTCGGCAATCTCCTGCGCGCGCAGGTGTTTCTTGACCGACATCGGATAATAAGTGCCGCCCTTCACGGTGGCGTCGTTGCAAACCACCATGACCTCGCGCCCCTGCACCCGGCCAATGCCCGCAATCACACCAGCGCTTGGCGCTGCATCACCATACATCCCATGCGCCGCCGTCGCGCCGATTTCCAGAAACGGGGACCCTGGGTCCAGCAGGTTCGCAACCCGGCGCCGGGGCAGCATCTTGCCCCGCGATTCATGCCGCGCACGGGATTTCTCGCCTCCGCCCATGCGGGCAGCTTCGGCAGCGGCAGAGATTTGCTCCAGCGCGTCGAGATGAGCCGCGCGGTTTGCCTTGAAACCCTCAGAGGCGGGCATGGCCTTGGATGTGAGCTTCATTCTATTCACCCTCATTCAAAGGACCAGCAATTAGGTTCTGCTGCATAAGCCAACGCAATCTATATGCATAACGCGCTGCTCGATTCACATCGTTTTGGAAACTCGCGTTCACAGCAGCAGCAACTACTCCACCAACTATTGGAACGACTTGGGCAGCTTTACGCCCTATCAAGTTCGCGCCCATCTGTCTGGCTACTCGTTCGAAAACGGTGTCGGCCACCCAACGTCCGGCCCCATCCCAAAGAATTCTTGCTTTTGGTGAAGTCAACATTCGAGATAGTTGATTAATTTTCTCAAGGCTCTCTTCACGACTTTCTTCAGCCATAGATGTCGCCAAGTCCAAAACCATCAGGCGGAACGCTTTTTCATATTCGGAGTCTTCGTCGAAACCATAGGCGGCGGCGGTAGCGCGCACGTTTCTGGCAGCCAGAGTGATGGTCGTGGGCACGTCAGCTGCCATACCCGCTAAACCGAACCAACCGGCAAACCCACCGGAAACCGCGTTTTGTCCTGATGCCCAATACCCCACTGACGTTGCGGCATCCTCACAGGCTGGCAGGTCCATAAAATCGTGTGAAAATTGTTCGCTTGGGAGGGACAAAGCTGCCGCATCATCGGCAAGCTCAACGGAACTCCTCAACCAATCAGCCGGAACAACGCTACTAACCGCTGAACCGAGTGGGCCAGTTATGCTTGAGAGTCCTTGCGCCAAGAACGATGCCCGTTCCTCTTCGTATTCACGACACTGCTTCATTGCCTCAGTGACGATGTCGACAATGTTCTTTTGTGAAATTATTTCTTTGCCCAACTTAAATCTCCCCACTCTTTTCAATGGCAGCCCGCGCCTTCAATTCCTTCCGGATCACTTTCCCCGTCACAGTCATCGGCAGTTCCTCCAGAAACGCCACTTCGCGCGGGTAGGAATACTGCGCCAGACGATCCTTGACCCAATCCTGCAACTCTCGCTCCGCAACCGTGGCTCCCGGTTTCAACACCACATACGCCTTCACGATCTCGGTCCGCAACGGATCGGGCTTGCCGACCACACCAACTGTCGCCACCGCCGGGTGGGTCAGTAGGCAATCCTCGATCTCGGCGGGGCCGATGCGATACCCGGCGGAAGTGATCACATCGTCATCGCGGCCAACAAAGCGTAAGTACTCACCCTCCCACACGCCGCGATCTCCGGTGATCAG
Organism: Ruegeria sp. CDSB022; assembly: GCF_059611145.1. Lineage (NCBI taxonomy): Bacteria > Pseudomonadati > Pseudomonadota > Alphaproteobacteria > Rhodobacterales > Roseobacteraceae > Ruegeria > Ruegeria sp. CDSB022. The sequence continues at coordinate 122,279 of NZ_JBXWOZ010000002.1, forward strand.
CCAATCGCCGCGGAACTTCTCGGCCGTGGCCTCAGGTCGGTTCCAGTATTCCAGCAGCATCGAGGCCGAGCCTCGGCGGATGGCCACGTCGCCCTCTTGATCTGTGGGCTGGCCATCCTGGTCGATCACTGCAACTTCATGCCCCGGAACCGGTTTCCCGATGCAACCCGGGCGCACGGGAAAATCCTCAGCGCAGGAAGACACGACCATGTTGCATTCGGTCTGGCCGTAGAATTCGTTGATCGTCAGGCCGAACGCCTGCTTCCCCCATTCCAACATCTCGGCACCCAGCGGCTCCCCTCCGGAAGCGACCGAGCGCAGACCGGGAATCGCCTGATCCGTGGCCTTGAGCATCCGCAATGCGGTAGGCGGAAAGAACACGTTCCGTACCCCGCCACGTGCGATAACATCCACACAGGCCTCTGGGGTGAATTTCTCAAGCCGGGCCGCCACAACGGGAATGCCCAGCGCCAGCCCTGGCATCAACACATCGAACAACCCGCCAATCCATGCCCAGTCGGCGGGCGTCCACAGACAGTCACCTTCGCGCAGATGGTTGTGGCTGATCGAGACCCCCGGCAAATGGCCGGTCAAAACCCGATGCCCATGCAGCGCGCCTTTGGGGCTGCCGGTTGTGCCGGAAGTATAGATCAGAACTGCCGGATCCTCGGGGCCGGTATCCGCAAAGGGCACCGGATCATCAGACGGAGCTATCTGATCGACCCGAACCGGTACGGCCAAATCCCCCAGCAGTGCAGCACCCTCTGCGTCTGTCAACACCAGTTGCGCCCCTGCATCCGCGACACGCGAGGCCAGCGCGTCATGTTTGAACAATTTAAACAAAGGCACCGAAATCGCGCCGATCTTCCAGATCGCAAGATGCGCCGCCGCGCAGCCGGGTGACTGACTGAGCAGTACTCCAACGCGATCCCCAGGCCGCACCCGATCGAGCAAGGCGTGTGCGATGTCATCGGCCAAGCGTCCGAGTTGTGCAAACGTGACGACCTTGCCCTCACCCTCGGTCAGGTCGATGATCGCCGTCTGCTCTGGGGGCTGTTCCAAACATTGCCGCGCCATGTTCAACCGGTCCGGCAGGTCCCAGCCCCCACCCTGATGCAAACCAGGTATGCCTTCAGCGGGACACATTACCGAAACCCTTTGTTTTTCTAGGTCTTTTCTGAATCGAGCCACCAAAGACGGTCACGGGAATTTGATGCAGATCAGAGTCGGCGGGCTTTGCTTCATGCAAAACCCGGTCATCAACAAATCCAAAGGCCGTAAAATGACCAAGAAACTCGCCGCTTTGACCCTTTCGACCGCGCTCGTCGCGTTTGCTGCGCCCGTTTTCGCCCAAAATCAGGGCGACTGGACCGTTGGTGTCGGTGTCGGCTATCTCGACCCGAAATCCGACAATGGGTCCCTCGCCGGGCTGGATGCAGATGTCGATTCCGACACACGCCCGATCTTTACTGCCGAGTATTTCGTTCGGGATAATCTGGGTATCGAGCTGCTGGCCGCCACACCGTTCAGCCATGAGGTCACACTGGGTGGCAGCCTCGACGCAGGGACCGTCAAACACCTGCCGCCCACATTGTCGCTGAACTATCACTTCCCGACCAACTCGGTCTGGAAACCCTATGTCGGCGCGGGCATCAACTATACCATCTTCTTCGACGAAAAATCGGCCCTGGGTGATCTCGAGCTCGACAACTCGGTCGGCCTCGCACTGCAGGCCGGTCTGGACTATATGGTCACCGAAAAAGGCGCTGTTCGTCTGAACGTTCGCTGGTTCGATATCGACTCGGATGTCACACTGAACGGTGCCGATATCGGCACCGCTGAAATCGATCCTTGGCTGGTCGGCGTATCCTACGTTCACCGCTTCTGATCCTTTACACAGAACGCCCTGCCGTTACCTCGTCGGCGGGGCGTTTTTTTGCTCAGAGCATTTCGTTCATCAGTTCCCGTCCGATCAGCATCCGGCGGATTTCGCTGGTGCCGGCGCCGATTTCCATCAGCTTGGCGTCACGGAATATGCGGCTGACCGGCGAATCCGACAGGAACCCCGCGCCGCCCATTGCCTGAACTGCCTGATGGGCCTGCGTCATGGCCTGTTCCGAAGCATACAGACAGCACGCTGCCGCATCCCGCCGGGTCACATCCCCGCGGTCACAGGCCTTGGCGACCTCGTAGACATAAGCCCGGGCTGAATTCATGGCCGTGTACATGTCAGCAATCTTGCCTTGCATCAGCTGAAAGCTGCCAATCGGTTTGCCGAACTGCTTGCGCTCGGCCAAATACGGCATGACTTCGTCCAGACAGGCGGCCATGATTCCAGTTCCGATCCCGGCGAGCACAACGCGTTCGTAATCCAGCCCTGACATCAGAACCGCGACACCCTTACCCTCTTCGCCCAGAACATTTTCAAAGGGCACCTCGACGTCATCAAAAATCAATTCCGCCGTGTTTGATCCGCGCATGCCCAGCTTGTCGAAATGGGGCGAGGTCGAAAAGCCCGTCATCTCTTTTTCGACCAGAAAGGCGGTGATCCCTTTGGATCCAGCATCAGGATCCGTCTTGGCGTAAACGACCAGAGTATCCGCGTCCGGCCCGTTCGTGATCCAGTATTTGCTTCCGTTCAGCCGGTAGTGATCATTGCGCTTTTCCGCCTTCAGCTTCATCGAAACGACGTCTGATCCGGCGGACGCCTCAGACATGGCCAGCGCGCCCACATGTTCGCCGGAAATCAACCGAGGCAGATATTTCGCCTTTTGCTCGGGGCTGCCGTTCAGCTTGATCTGATTGACGCACAGGTTTGAATGCGCCCCGTATGACAATGAGATTGAGGCAGAGGCCCGCGCCACTTCTTCAACCGCGACGGTATGGGCCAGATAGGACATGGCCGCGCCACCATATTCCTCGGGCACTGTAATTCCTAGCAGGCCCAACTCACCCATCTCGCGCCAAAGTTCATTGGGAAACGCGTTCGAGGCATCGACCTTCGCGGCCATCGGCTTCACCCGCTCTTGCGCCCAGCGATGCACCATTTCACGCAGTGCGTTCACATCTTCACCCAGATCGAATTGCATGGCCGCCGTGAACATCGAACTCTCCCAGTAAATGAACGATTGTTCAAATAATCTGCCATGACCATGAACCCGGGTCAAGCGCTGACCGAAAAAGGTTCACCCGCGAGCCGATCCGGAGCGTCACAAATTCACCATACTCGACGATTAGATCGCCTAAGCCGTTAAGTTTTTTTGCTTCAAGGATTCTGCGAATGGCCCCAACCAATGTCATCGTAAATGGTACTTTTAATAGCGGTTCCGTAAATTGGTCTGGTACGGATATCGAAGCTGACCACACTGAGGGTGCCTATCTCGGGAATGGTTCATCGAATCGTGTGGCCGAAATGGATGGCAACGCAAGCCAAGTCACGGTGATGGAGCAAACGTTTACGCTGGATGACCCCAAATCCGGCGAGCTTAGCCTGGATTCCGCACTTAGGACGGCATCTAACTCAAATGCAGGCAGCGAAGGATTTACAGTCGAGATTCTGGACAGCAACGGCGTCGTTATCGCCTCGATGACCGTTCTGCCGACTGCGAACAGCTTTTCCACATTCACCATGCAGGTCGATTTCCCTTCCGCCGGTGACTATACCCTGCGCCTTACCGAACTTGGCCTTAATGATAGCCTTGGCGCCATTGTCGATAACATCGAGTTACTGGTGTGTTTTTGTCAGGGCACCCTGATCGAGACGGAACTCGGGGAACGTCCCGTTGAAACCTTGCGTGAAGGTGATCTTGTGCTGACCCGATCGGGGCTGAAACCTGTCAGATGGATCGGACAGCGGCATCTTTCGGCAACCGATCTGGCAATCAATCCAAACCTGAAACCGGTTCGAATCGCGAAATCCGCATTAGGGGACGGTTTGCCGAAACAGGATCTTCTGGTTTCCCGGCAGCACAGAATGCAAATCTCTTCGGCGGTGGCGCAGCGCATGTTCGGATCGCCGGATGTGCTGGTCGCGGCCATCAAGCTGTCGGAATTGCCGGGAATCGAGATAGACAACAGCCTTGATCAGGTTGTGTATTACCACCTGCTGTTCGACAATCACGAAATCGTTTTTGCAAATGGCGCCCCGAGCGAAAGCCTGTTGCTGACCGACACGTCGCTGGCATCCGTTACGGCGCAGGCGCGCGAAGAAATCCAAATGATCCTTCCAAATCTGCTGGAAGCCCAGAATACAGTGCCGTCTTATCCGATCCCTGAAAATCGGCTGCAAAAACGACTGGTCGAGCGGCTGCGGAAGAACCAAAAATCCCCGCTCGAATCACAGGTAATGTGATCAGGATTGGAACACCGCGCCGACCTCGGAGCGAATGATCCGTGCGATCAACCGGCAATCATCCAGTGAAAAAGTCAATGGCACCCGCATATCCATGATCCCGCTCAAAATGCGGTCACTCGCAGGCAGAGGCGCGCTTTCCACATATCGCCAACTGTCATAGCGCGAAGTAAACCCGGTGGGCTCTGCTCCGCCGAACCATTTCAGATCCACACCACGCGCCGCGCAGCGCTGCATCACAAGAGCAATCCGTTCGGGTGACCAGTCCAGCAGCAAGAACTGAATCGACGAGCCCACATAAGTTTCCGCCTCGGGCCGTTCGACAATGGTAAGTCCCGGCGTGCCGCGCAGCCCTTTTTCGATCTCGACATAGCGCTCATTCCACCGGTCAATCTGTTGTTCCAGATTGCGAAGCTGCGGCCTAAGGATCGCGGCCCTCAAATTGTCCATGCGCCCTGAGACATTGGGCGTGGTGTACTTGATCCGCTCGAACACCTCTGGGCCCGGCGCTGCAAGGTGGCGCTCATACAGCATGTAGGATCCTGAAAGGACCGTCGCCTTGGCAGCCAGTTCCACGTCATCGGTAATCAACAACCCGCCTTCACCGGAATTTATGTGCTTGTAGGTCTGGCAGGAATAACACCCGATAACGCCCTGCCGTCCGGATTTTTGCCCGCGCCATGCGGCGCCCATCGTGTGCGCGCAATCTTCGATCACGGCCACACCGGCGGCATCGCAGATTTGCATCAACCGATCCATGTCGCACAGATGCCCGCGCATATGGCTGAGCATCAGCACATCAGACTGATCCAGTTTGCTTTCGAGATCATCCAGATCAATCGTCAGCGCTTCGGTCACACCGACAAATACCGGCTTGGCTCCGATCGAGGCAATCGCCCCCGGCACCGGCGCCAGGGTGAAAGCGTTGGTCAGAACCGTATCTCCGGGCTGCACCCCTATCGCGCGCAATGCTGTCGCCAGTGCATAGCCGCCCGAGGAGACCGCCAGACAGTATTTTGCACCGGTCTGCGCGGCAAATTCCTGTTCTAACAGGGCGGTCTCGGCCAGTTCGCCGGGCGACACGTTATATCTGTGCAACCGGCCATGACGCAAAACGGCCAGAGCCGCCTCGATCGCCTCATCCGGGATTGGTTCCTGCTGGGTGAAATTGCCAGTAAACTTCTCAGTCATCTTTTCGCTCTTGAGGCCGCGATGGGCCGGGGTCAAGGGGTCAGGCTGCAGCTCCGACCAAATCAAAAACAAGTTTCGGCAGGTCATCAAAATGATGTAACAGCGCTTCGGGTTTCAGCGCAGCCATGTCGTCGCCAGATGGCCCGAATGTTACAAGCACCGAAGGTACACCTGCAGCACGCGCCGTATTCCGGTCGGTGTCGGAATCCCCGATCAGAACGCACAGATCCGGGTGCCCACCTGCCCGGCGGGCAGCTTCACGCAGGGGCTCCGGATCGGGTTTGCGAACCGGCAAAGTATCCGCACCGACGAGTGAGCCGAACCGGTCGCGCACACCCATTTGGGTCAGCAACTGATGTGCCAGAGCCTCGGGTTTATTGGTGCAGATACCAACGCCATAGCCGGCCTCTTTCAACTTTCCAACCGCGTCCAGCGCGCCTGGGTAAAACCGGGTATGGGTGTCAATCGCCTCCGAGTACGCCTCTAAAAGCATAGGGTAATAAGCGTGAACAGCCTGTTCGTCATAGGCCCCAACCCGCTTCAAACCGTGGGTCAGCATCATCCGCCCACCACGCAAAGCGATACCAGCATCCTGCCCGTGGACCAGCACATCGCCGTGCCCCATATCGCGAAAACAATGGTTTGCGGCCTCCAGCAAATCCCCGGAAGTATCCGCCAGTGTCCCGTCCAGATCAAAGATGACTGTTCGCATTACGCCTCCTGCCTCGGCGGGTTTTCGCCACGTCTTGTTGCAAACGGCAATCTAGTTTGATGGCTGAACCGCTTGCGACTTTACCCTCAGCGGATAAAACGGACTGCAACAAAACACAAAGAGAAAACGATTTCATGAGTATCGCCCTTGTCATCCTTGCTGCCGGTAAAGGCACCAGGATGAATTCGGATATCCCGAAAGTCCTGCACCCGATTGCTCAGGCGCCTATGCTGGTCCATGCCATGCGCGCTGGTGCTGTTCTGTCGCCCGAGCGGACCGTCATTGTCACCGGGCACGGGTCCGAAGCCGTTGCCAAGGCAACCCTGGCCGAGGACGAGACCGCACAAATCGCCATTCAGGCCGAACAGCTGGGCACCGCCCATGCTGTCGCACAGGCGCGCGAAGCGCTGCAGGGTTTCAACGGCGACGTGGTTGTTCTGTACGGGGACACGCCCTTTTTGCAACCCGAGACGTTGGAACGTATGATCGAAGCACGGGCCAAGAACGATCTGGTCATTCTGGGTTTTGAGGCCGCAGATCCTGCACGCTATGGCCGGTTGGTCATGAACGGACAGACCCTTGAACGCATCGTCGAATACAAAGACGCCTCGGATAAAGAGCGCGATATAACACTTTGTAATTCTGGTCTTTTGGCCTGTGACGCAGAATTGCTGTTTTCGCTGATCGACAGCGTGGGAAATGACAATGCCGCCGGTGAATATTACCTGCCGGATGTCGTGGCAATCGCCCGATCCCGTGGCCTGAATGTCACCGCAGTCGCCTGTGACGAGGCACAGACGCTGGGTGTGAACTCACGCGTTGACCTGGCCGCTGCGGATGCGGTTTTTCAGGCCCGTGCCCGCGCCGATCTGCTGGATCTGGGGGTCACGCTGATGGCGCCGGAAACCGTTTATCTGGCCGCCGACACCGTCATTGGCCGCGACACGGTGATAGAACCCAATGTGGTCTTTGGCCCCGGTGTCACGGTGGAAAGCGGCGCGACGATCCGGGCATTTTCTCATCTTGAGGGCTGCCATGTCAGCCGCGGCGCCATCGTCGGCCCCTATGCCCGCCTGCGCCCCGGCGCTGAGCTGGCAGAAAACACCCGCGTCGGCAATTTTGTCGAGATCAAGAATGCTGAGATCGCCGAAGGCGCGAAGGTCAACCATCTCAGCTATATCGGGGACGCAACGGTTGGGGCGGCGACGAATATCGGCGCGGGTACGATCACTTGCAATTACGATGGCGTAATGAAGCACCAAACAACCATCGGCCAGAACGTCTTTGTCGGATCGAACACCATGTTGGTGGCACCTGTCACCATTGGTGACGGCGCGATGACGGCCACCGGAACCGTGGTGACGCGCGATGTGGAAGCGGATGCTTTGGCCGTTGCGCGCGCCAAGCAGGACAACAAGCCCGGTTATGCGCGTAAATTGTTTGACATGTTGACGGCGAAGAAGGCTCGTCGCGACAAAGGAGCCTGACAGATGTGTGGGATTGTAGGCGTATTGGGCAAGCACGAAGCTGCCCCCATCCTGGTCGAGGCCCTAAAACGGCTGGAATACAGGGGGTATGACAGTGCAGGCATTGCTACGGTCAATGGCGGATCCCTGGGTCGGCGTCGGGCTGTAGGCAAGCTGGTAAACCTCAGCGACCTGCTGGTGCATGACCCGCTTCCCGGTAAATCCGGTATCGGCCATACCCGCTGGGCCACCCATGGCGCGCCGACAGTTTCGAATGCGCATCCCCACCGGGCCGGGCCGGTTGCCGTTGTTCACAACGGCATCGTTGAAAACTATCGAGAGCTGCGGACAGAGCTGGCGGAACACGGGATCGGGTTCGAAACCGAAACCGATACGGAAACCGTCGCCCTGATGGCTGAACATTACCTCAAATCAGGGCTGCCCCCGGTTGAAGCCGCCTATAAAACCATCGACCGGCTGGTCGGCGCATTTGCCTTGGCCTTTCTGTTTGACGGCGAAGATGACCTGATCGTGGCCGCGCGCAAAGGCTCGCCACTGGCAATCGGGCACGGGGACGGAGAGATGTTTGTCGGCTCGGACGCCATCGCGCTAGCGCCGCTGACGGATCGCATCACCTATCTGGAAGAAGGTGACCGTGCGGTTCTGACCCGCACATCGCTGGAGATCCGCAACGAAGCAGGTGAGCTTGCCAATCGCGAAACCCGCAAGATCAAAGTGGATCACAGCCGCGCCGACAAGGCCGGGCACAAGCATTTCATGGCCAAGGAAATCGCGGAACAGCCGATTGTGGTTGCCGAGGCGATCCGGTCCTACCTGCCCTCTGCCGGAGATCAGGTCGTTCTGCCGGGGGATCTGGATTTCACCAAGCTGGACCGTCTGACGATGGTCGCTTGCGGGACTGCTTTCTACGCCTGTTTGACCGCCAAATACTGGTTCGAGCAACTTGCCAGAATACCGGTCGAAGTCGATATCGCCAGCGAATTTCGCTATCGTGAACCTCCGATCCCGGAACGCACTATGGCGCTGTTTGTTAGCCAATCGGGTGAAACCGCCGACACGCTGGCCGCCCTGCGGTATTGCGACGGCAAAGCGGACAAGGTCGTCTCAGTCGTCAATGTTCCAGAAAGCTCGATCGCACGTGAAAGCGACATCGCCCTGCCGATCCATGCCGGGGTTGAGATAGGCGTCGCCTCGACCAAAGCCTTCACCTGTCAGCTGAGCGTGTTGCTGATGCTGGCGCTCAAGGCTGCCGCGGACCGTGGCACGTTGAGCGACGAGGAACTTGCCGATCACGCCGCCGCGTTGCGCGGGCTGCCTTCGGTGCTGAACACCGCGTTGGATCAGAACCGGGCCATCAGGAAATCCGCCCAGCGCTTGTCCGAGGCGCGCGATGTTCTGTTTCTGGGACGCGGCCTGATGTACCCGCTGGCGATGGAAGGGGCGCTGAAACTCAAGGAAATCAGCTATATCCATGCCGAAGGTTATGCTTCGGGTGAGCTAAAGCACGGCCCCATTGCCCTGATCGACAAACACATGCCCGTGGTGGTTCTGGCCCCGCGAGACACGGTGTTCGACAAAACCGTGTCGAATATGCAAGAGGTCATGGCACGCAAGGGTAAAGTCATCCTGGTGTCCGATGATGACGGCATCGCCGAGGCGGAAGACGGGGTCTGGAGCACGATCCGCATGCCGCATGTGCACCCCAGCCTTGCGCCGATCCTCTATTCGGTGCCCGCTCAGCTGCTGGCCTATCATACGGCGGTGGCCAAGGGCACGGATGTGGACCAGCCGCGCAATCTGGCGAAATCCGTAACGGTGGAGTGACGCATGTCCAAGCAATTTCCGGCGCTGGATGACGCCCATTGCAAGTTTATCGAGGATCAGCATCTGTTCTTCGTCGGCACCGCCGGACATGAAGGACGGGTCAATATCTCTCCCAAAGGGATGGACTCGCTGCGGGTACTGGGGCCCAATCGGATTATCTGGATGAACCTGACCGGCAGTGGCAATGAAACCGCCGGGCATTTGCTGGAGGTCAATCGCATGACCCTCATGTGGTGTTCCTTCACCACGCGCCCGCTGATCCTGCGGACCTATGGCACCGCGCGTACATTGCATGCCGGGGACGAGGGCTGGGACGCATTGGCCGGGCTGTTTCCCGACCACCGCAGCGCCCGCCAGATCTATGACCTTGCGATTGACATGGTTCAAACCTCTTGCGGGTATGCCGTACCGTTCATGGAATACCTGTCCGAACGGGACACGATGCAGAAATGGGTCGACGGTAAGTCCGATGACGATATCCGAGATTATTGGGTTGAGCGGAACCATCAGACGATCGACGGCAAGCCAACACGCGCTGCGGACCTATGACGCCCGTCACCTATCTTGACCAGATCCGCGCCCATGCCGACCCAGAGCGCGCCGTGCAGATGGCGGCTTATCACAAGGTCGAACGCCTCTATCTGGGCGTTGCAAATCCGGTTCTGAACGACCTGACCAAACTATGGCGACAGGAACTGGACGTTGCTGCGCGGGTGGATCTGGCTGACGCCCTCTGGCAGACCGATATCCACGAGGGCCGTCTTGCCGCAGCCAAGTTGCTGACCCAAGCCCGTATCCGCCCCGATGAGGCTGCTTGGGCATTGCTGCAAAGCTGGTTGCCTGATTTTGATGCCTGGGCGGCGGCGGATCACGCCTGTATGGCGATGCAGAAACGCTTGTCCGCCGACCCGGCGCGGTTGGATCAGGTCGAAAGCTGGACAGCGTCAGACCATATGTGGACACGGCGCGCCGCGCTGGTGGCCACCCTGCCTTGGACCAAGCAGAACCACCCCAAGCCAGAAGACCTGAACCGGCGCGACCGTATTCTTGGCTGGGCAGCGGGCTATGTGCCCGACCGTGACTGGTTCATCCAGAAAGCAATCGCATGGTGGCTGCGCGAGCTGTCGAAACATGACGCGGACCGAGTGGTTAACTTTCTGCGCGACCATAGTGCGGCCATGAAGCCCTTTGCCCGGCGTGAAGCTGGCAAATATCTGAAAGGTCAGTTGGAATAAACTTCCAGCTCGACAAGTTCGTCATAAGGCAAAAGCAGCGCCCGCATTGCATCCAGCGACAGCCTGCTGCCGCCGCTTTCGGGCCCACGGGCCGGGACCAGCGTGATATAGGCCTGCGCCCCTGTTCTGGGCACAACAACACGTCCTGTGAACTCTGTCTCGACCAAAGGCGTTTCCATCCAGCGTCCAGGCGTTGTCGGATCACCCAAGCTGGCAATGGTGGTCTTGGCGCCAACCCAACCAGCGGCGGTTGCGGGGACCGGAACGGATTCGGTGACGTCAGCTTCCGCGGCGACCTCTGGTTCAGCCGCAGGTTTGTCGCGACCGAAAACCCGATCAGTTGTCGAGCGGACAGTGTCACAGCCTGCAACAAGGATACAAATGGTCAGCAGAGCGTATTTCATGGCCTGAACTTAGCCCCCCTCACAGGACTGTGCCAGCACAAAGCACAGTTCAGGCTTGTCGCAGGCCAGTCGCCGCTTTACGTATGACGCATGACAGCTCCGCTTATCGACCCGTTCGCACGTGCCATCACCTATCTCCGCGTCTCCGTTACGGATCGCTGTGATTTTCGCTGTGTTTACTGCATGTCCGAAGACATGAAGTTCCTGCCGAAAAAGGACCTGCTGACGCTGGAAGAGCTGGACCGTATGTGCACGACCTTCGTGAAGATGGGCGTGGAAAAGCTGCGCATCACCGGGGGCGAGCCGCTGGTCCGCCGAAACATCATGTCATTCTTCAATGCCATGACCCGGCATCTGGACAGCGGCGCGTTGAAAGAGCTGACGCTGACAACCAATGGCTCGCAACTGCACCGCTTTGCTGACGATCTCTATGCGGCGGGCGTGCGCCGGGTGAATGTGTCGCTGGACACGTTGGATGATGAGAAATTCAGCCAGATCACCCGTTGGGGCCGGTTGAAACAGGTTCTGAACGGAATTGATACTGCCCAAAAGGCTGGCCTGCGGGTCAAGATCAACGCTGTGGCCCTGAAGGGTTTCAACGAGGCCGAACTTCCAACAATCACCCAATGGTGTGCTGAGCGCGACATGGATCTGACCTGGATCGAGGTGATGCCGATGGGCGATATCGGGAACGAGAACCGTCTGGATCAGTACTGGTCGCTCAAGGATGTCCGCAAGGAATATGAAAGCCACTATACCGTCTCCGATCTGGCAGAACGCACTGGTGGACCAGCGCGATATGCGCGGCTTGAAGAAACGGGCCAGAAGATCGGCTTTATCACACCGCTGTCGCATAATTTCTGCGAAAGCTGCAATCGCGTCCGCCTGACCTGTACGGGTGAATTGTACATGTGTCTGGGCCAAGAAGACATGGCCGATCTACGTGCCCCCCTGCGAGATCATCTCGATACCGAGGCGCCGCTGGAACAGGCCATCCGCGCGGCGATAAATCTTAAGCCCAAAGGCCACGACTTCGACTATTCCCGCCAGGCGGTCGACGGCAAGGTGAGCCGCCACATGAGCCATACGGGCGGCTGACATGACCGCCCCCTCTGGCCAGCCGACGCTGCTTTACCGTTTGTATTGCAGCCTGAGCGCCGTTGCTGCACCTTTGGCTTGGCGCACCGTGCGCAAGAAACTCCTGGCGGCAGATGTCCCGACAATTCGCCAGCATGAAAGGCTCGGCCATGCCAGCCTACCACGCCCCAAGGGCCGATTGATCTGGTTCCACGCTGCAAGTGTGGGGGAAACCCTGTCGGTCATCAGCCTGATCAAACGGCTGGGTGAACGCCTGCCGGATGCCCAGTTCCTGGTGACCTCGGGCACCCCAACTTCGGCGGCGCTGATCGAAAAACGGATGCCACCCCGTACGCGACACCAGTATCCGCCGCTGGACACCGCAGGGCCGGTCAGGCGATTTCTGGATCACTGGCGCCCCGAAGCCGGAGTATTTGTCGAAAGCGAAATCTGGCCACGCCTGATCGTTGACGCGGCTGGACGGGGAATCCCTCTGGCCCTGTTGAATGCGCGCCTGTCAGAGAAATCCGTCGAAGGTTGGAAAAAACGTCCACAAACCGCACGATTCATTTTGGACAATTTCAGCCTGTTCCTGACCCAGAATGGCAAAACCGCCGCTAATCTGGTGGACATGGGGGCTGTGGCGGACCGCGTGCAACCGGGAACCAACCTCAAGGCGATGTCCGACCCGCTTCCGGTCGATAATTCTGTGCTGGAAGACATCCAGACCGAGATTGCCGGACGCCCTGTGTGGATCGCTAGCTCAACCCATGCCGGAGAAGAAGAGATTGTTCTGGCCGCCCATGCGAAATTGCTGGAGCGCTGGCCCGACCTGCTGCTGCTGTTGATCCCGCGCCACCCCGAACGCAGGCAGGATGTGGCCGCGCTGTTGAAACAGGCCGGGCAATCCGCCGTGTTCCGAACATCGAATGGGCGGATCGACACCGAAACACAGGTCTATGTCGCCGACACTTTGGGCGAGACCGGCACCTGGTACGCGCTTTGCCCGATCGTGTTTCTGGGCGGATCACTGCATGAGATCGGCGGCCATAACCCGTTCGAACCCGCTCAGGCCGGGGCGGCAGTAGTAACCGGTCCCGGATACTTCAACTTTGCCGAGACCTTTGCGCCGCTCATCGAAACCGGTGGCGCGGTTGAGGTGAACTCGGCGCAGGCCCTGGCAGACGCGGTCGCGGTTTGGCTCAGCGATCAGGACGCGCTGGATACAGCGCGCGATGCCGCAAAATCCTGCGTCAACACGCAGAAATCCGCGCTCGATTCCATTGTCGAGACCCTGTGCGACCGGCTTGGCCTGAAGACCACCGGCGTTTAGGGGCAGAGCACCTGCCTGCCCCTTGGGATCACGCCGCTGGCATCCTTTGCTCCACGATTTCGGCCCACCAGCTGCATCCTGCAGGGATAGCCTCATCGTTGAAGTTATATTCGGGATGGTGAACTGCTGCGGTGTCCCCATTACCCACCAAAATATAGGCGCCCGGACGCTCTTCGAGCATAAAGGCGAAATCCTCGCCGCCCATGATCAGCGGTGCCTGGTCACAATCGCCTGAGACGGACCGCGCCACCCGCGCTGCGAAATCGGTTTGATCATCACTGTTCACCATCACCGGGTAGCCCCGGTAATAGGTCACCTCAACCGCTCCTCCGAATGTGGCGGCCACTCCGGAGCAGATCTCGGTCACGCGCTTTTCGGCCATATCCCGCATGTCCCGGCTCATTGTACGGACCGTACCGCGCAGCTTTACAGTCTGAGGGATCACGTTGAATGCAGTTGAAGAGGTTTCGAACGAGGTCACCGAAACAACCACCTGATCCACCGGGTCAGCGTTTCGCGCCGCGATGGTCTGGAGCGCCAGAACCGCCTGCGCCGCCATCACAGTTGTATCCACGGTTTCATGCGGCTTGGCTGCGTGGCCGCCTTTGCCTTCGAAAACGATGTCGAACTGATCAGTAGCTGCGAAAAACGCGCCAGGACGGATGGCGAAACTGCCCACCGGACGGCCGGGCCAGTTATGCATTCCGTAGACTTCCTGAATGCCCCAGCGATCCATCATCCCGTCTTCACACATCTCACGACCACCGCCGCCACCTTCTTCGGCAGGTTGGAAAATGACCACCACTGTCCCGTCAAAATTCCGCGTTTCCGAAAGGTATTTCGCCGCCCCCAACAACATCGCAGTATGACCATCATGGCCGCAGGCGTGCATCGCCCCATCGGTATTCGAGGCATAGTCCAATCCGGTCGCCTCACGGATCGGCAGCGCATCCATATCGGCACGCAAACCGATAACCTTGCCGCCCGTGTCCGCCTTGCCCTTGATCACACCAACCACGCCCGTTCGGCCAATTCCGGTGACCACCTCATCGCAGCCGAACTCTTTCAGCTTTTCCGCCACCAGCGCACTGGTGCGATGGGTTTCAAACAGGATCTCTGGATTTTGGTGGATATCACGCCGCCATTCCGTGATTTCACTCTGCAGTTCTGCGAACCGGTTTTTGATCGGCATGTGTATCTCCCAAAATCATCGTTCGTCGCTGTCACCGGGGCGCAACGCGCCGGATAACAGGACAATGAAAACAGCCAGCGGCAGCAAGGCCATGAATGCAAGACGCAATGTAAGCATCTCTGCCAGAAACCCAATAAGGGGCGGGCCAATCAACAACCCGCCATACCCTAATGTGGCCACGCTGGCGATGGCTTGACCAGGCGGGACATGCGGATCATTTGCCGCCCTGCTGAACGCAAGCGGCATGATCACTGCATATCCAAGCCCCATCAGTCCAAACCCAACCAGAGCAATCCCGGCATCATAGGCCGATACCACAGCCAGCACCCCCAAAGCGGCGCATACCCCTCCGAAACGGGCCGTCGCGGTTGGTCCGAACCGCGCGATCACGACACCACCCACCAGACGGAACGCGACCATTGTCACCGAAAAGACGGCATATCCCAGCGCCGCGACGCTTTCGGGTGCACCGGTCACATCCCGCAGGAAAATCGCGCTCCAGTCCGCGACGGCCCCTTCACCCAATGCCCCGCACAGGGCAATAAATCCGACAAGTATCAACGCACCCGACGGAAGTGCAAATATCGCCCCGCCCGCGGCCACAACACGGTGCGAATTCCACTGCACACGGGACAGAGCCAGTGTCAGCCCAACTACGATGCCACCGGCCAGCAAAAAGTGCTGTGACACCGTCAGGCCCATCTGTATCGCACCAAATCCGCTCATCGCTCCCAGACCGGCCCCCAGGCTCCACATCGCGTGAAAAGACGACATAACGGGCCTGTCATAAGCGCGCTCAACCTCTGCTGCCCAGGCGTTCATCGCCACATCCATCGAGCCGTGGAAGGCCCCGAATACGAACAGGAAAAACGCCAATGCCCAAAAGCTTCCGGCAAAGGCCAGCAAGATAAGGGATGCGGTATAAAGAATGGCGATGATCCGTGTGATCACCACAGCCCCGAACCGATCTGTCAGACGTCCGGTAACCGGGAACGAACACACAGCCCCAGCCGCCATGAACAGCAAGCCGTAGCCAAGCGCTTCGTGCGACAGGTCCAGGTGATCCCTGACTGCGGGAATACGCGAGGCCCAGATCCCGAACAAAGCGCCGTTCAAAATGAACATGGCCGCCACGGCCCGCCAAGCGGCCATAATTCCGATCACGTATTTTCCTTTGCTCCGCGCCCGCCCCTGTCAGTTCTACAGCCTTGGGAAGGTTTAGCAAACGCGGATTAGGCCAACCGCTTTCGTATATGCCTGATACCCAGCCAGACACACAGGACAACCGGCAAGGTTGCCGCCGCGGTCAGCATCCCCTTGCTGATCCCGGTGGCGGTCAACGGGTACAACAGATAGCTGGCCAGTGAGACCGCATAATAGCTAATCGCCACCACGGAAAGCCCCTCGACTGTGTGCTGCAACCTCAGGGCCAGATCAGCACGGCGGTCCATACTTTCCAGCAATGCCTGATTCTGGGCGCTGCGTTCCACATCTACCCGGGTCCGCAGCAACTCACCCCCCCGGATCGCCCGGTCGGACAAGGTCTGCAGCCGACTTTCCGTGGCTTTCACAGTCCGAATTGCGGGCTCATACCTGCGCATCATGAAATCGGCAAAGGACTGACGGCCCTCGAACCTTTCCTCGCGCAATACCTCGATCCGTTGGTTCACGATGGCCTCATAGGCCCCGGTAGCCCCAAAGCGAAATGCGCATCGGGCAGAAAGCGTTTCCAATTCGATGGATGTAGACAGCAGATCCGGCAGTAGTTCGTCAGGATGCGCCGAGTTATCTGTCATCTGCCCCATAAGCCGGGTCAGCTTTCCATCCAGCTCTCCGATTTTCGGCATCAGTTGCTTGATGCGAGCAAAGCCCAACATGGACATGGCCTTGTAGGTTTCGATCTCGCACAGGCGCTGGATGATGCGTCCGGTTCGGCGCTGTCCTGTTCCCTTGGTCACGAAGAGCGCGAACCGCATATGCCCAGCCGGATCAATCCGAAAGTCACTGGCACAAATCGCAGCATCATCCAGCACGCGCGCAACCGCAAGGCTTTCGGGTTCGAACCATTCGGCCAGCGCGGCTTTTACCGCCTCATCATCTGGTCTTTCGGTCACCCGAACCATGGCCGAGGTTATCCTCTGGCCCGGGCTGGCCATCAGCCAATCAGGTGGGAAAGCCTCAAAATCAGCGGGGTTGAAGGCCCGGTCACTGACATTCCGGGTGATCGCCGTATAGGTCACAAATTCCGTGTGCTGCTCCCACTTGAGCCAGTGACGCCCGATCTGACCCGCGTAATGCGTCGCGTCCGGCTGCGGGTGCTGCGCACCGTGACGGTCCAGAAGATTGACCAGATGGGCAATGTCTTCGCTCCGGTCCCGCGCAACCGCCGCCACGGGTTTCTTGATGGCCAAAAACGCAACGGTGCATGGCGTCGAGGCCACGGGAAACGGGCGCGCATGCAGCTCGTTGGCCAGCGAATAGCGCAATGGATGATCGTCGATCGGCGTCATTGAATGCTCCGGCGTTGTCCGGCGCACTATACGACAGTTCAAAAATACATCAATTATCTTTTTATTTCAATAGCTTACATGGATACTACGGTATACAAACCCCTTATGTCATTGATTTGGCTGCCACAGTTCGATTGGGTTGCCCTCAGGGTCGTGAATACGTGCGAATTTTCCAACCTCGCTATCCCATTCCGGATTGGTCTCGACGGCAATGCCTGCGGCTTGCAACTGGGTCGTCATGGCAGACAGATCATCAACCCGAAAATTGATCATCCACTGCTGCTCGGCGCGGCCAAAATAATCGGTGTCCTGCGCAAACGGGGCAAAGACCGTATAGCCTTCGCGCTGTTTCCAGGGGACGGGATCGTAATGATGAACGCCAAGATGGGTCTCGTACCAATCCCGCAACGCTTCCGGATCTCTGGCGCGAAAAAACATGCCACCTATGCCGTTGACCTTTTCCATGGGGCACCTCCTTGTCTCTCTATAATAGCCCAAGGATACCACATTCTGCCCGCCTCATCTGGCCAAAAAAATATTGGGGGCTTGGAGGCAAAGCCCCCAACATGACAAACAAGAAAAGGGCGCCCGAAGGCGCCCTTTGCATTTTGGTTAAGGCTTTAGATCAATCGATCATTGGCAGCAGCTTGTCCAGCGATTGTTTCGCGTCGCCATAGAACATGCGGGTGTTCTCTTTGAAGAACAGCGGGTTTTCGATGCCCGAATAGCCGGTGCCCTGACCACGCTTGGATACAAACACCTGCTTGGCCTTCCAGCATTCCAGAACCGGCATGCCGGCAATGGGGCTGTTGGGATCTTCTTGCGCCGCAGGGTTCACGATGTCGTTGGAGCCGATCACAATGGCAACATCCGTATCCGGGAAGTCGTCGTTGATCTCATCCATTTCCAGAACGATGTCATACGGCACCTTGGCCTCGGCCAGCAGAACGTTCATGTGGCCCGGCAAACGACCGGCAACCGGGTGGATCGCAAAGCGCACATTCTTGCCCTGCGCCCGCAGCTTGCGAACCAGTTCGGACACCGATTGCTGTGCCTGCGCCACGGCCATGCCATAGCCCGGAATGATCACCACGCTGTCGGCGTCATTCAGGGCTGCGGCAACACCGTCGGCCTCGATTGCAATCTGCTCGCCTTCGACAGCCATCTGCTCACCTTGCGGACCACCAAAGCCACCCAGGATCACACTGACAAAGTGCCGGTTCATCGCCTTACACATGATGTAGGAGAGGATCGCACCGGACGAGCCCACCAGCGCACCGACCACGATCAGCAGGTCGTTGCCCAGCGAAAAGCCGATGGCCGCAGCCGCCCAGCCTGAATAGCTGTTCAGCATCGACACAACCACCGGCATGTCGGCACCGCCGATGCCCATGATCAGGTGATAACCAATAAACAAGGCGGCCAGCGTCATCAGGAACAGGGGCAGGAATCCGCCCGTGGACGTGTACCAAACCAGACAGATCAGCGAGAGCCCCGCCGCAGACGCATTCAGCGCGTGACCACCGGGCAGTTTGGTTGCCGTCGATGTAACCTTGCCAGCCAGCTTGCCATAAGCCACGACCGAACCGGTAAAGGTGATCGCGCCGATGAAGATGCCCAGGAACAGTTCCACGTGCAGGATTGCCAGCTCTGCCGCTGTCTTCTTGGCGATCAGCTTGGCAAACGCGCCCAGGTCGGAAAGGTCGACGTCTTTGGCGGCATCAACAACCGCAAAAACTTCGGCGACATTCTTGATTTCAAAATGCGCGTTGAAACCCACGAACACAGCCGCCAAACCAACCAGCGAATGCATCGCAGCCACAAGCTGTGGCATCTCGGTCATCTGGACGCGCTGCGCCACATATTGACCGATCAGACCACCACCTATGATCAGCAGCAATGACAGCAGCCACAAGCCCGAACCGGGGCCGACCAGCGTAGCGAAAACCGCCAGCGCCATACCGACGATGCCATACCAGACAGCGCGCTTGGCGCTTTCCTGGTTCGACAGGCCGCCAAGCGAGAGGATGAACAGAACAGCCGCAACAACGTAGGCGGCAGTGGTGAAGCCATAATCCATGTGCCCGGCCTCCTTAAGATTTCTGGAACATGGCAAGCATGCGCCGAGTTACGAGGAAGCCACCGAAGATGTTGATCCCGGCCATGAAAACGGACAGAGCCGCCAGCAGAATAACCAGGAACGACCCGGATCCGATCTGCATCACTGCGCCAACGATGATGATCGACGAGATCGCGTTGGTAATCGCCATAAGCGGTGTGTGCAGGCTGTGCGCGACGCCCCAGATCACCTGGAATCCCACGAAGATCGCCAGCACAAAGACGATGAAGTGCTGCATGAAGCTGGCCGGAGCAATCAGACCGATCAACAGCATTAGCGCACCGCCGATACCCAGCAAGGTGAACTGCTGTTTGGTTTGCGCCTTGAAGGCCGCAACTTCCTGCGCCTTTTTCTCCTCCGGGGTCAGCTCCCTGACCTCAGGCTTTTTCTGAGCGGCAATCGCCTGAACTTTCGGCGGCGGTGGCGGGAAGGTGATTTCACCTTCATGCGTCACGGTTGCGCCGCGGATCACGTCGTCTTCCATGTCATGGTTGATCTGACCATCCTTTTCAGGCGTCAGGTCTGTCATCATGTGACGGATGTTGGTTGCGTAAAGCGACGAAGACTGCGCCGCCATCCGGCTTGGGAAATCGGTATAGCCGATGATGGTCACGCCATTATCGGTCACGATCTTCTCGTCAGCAACGGTCAGCTTGCAGTTGCCGCCTTTTTCCGCCGCAAGGTCCACGATCACCGAACCCGGTTTCATCGCTTCGACCATGTCCTTGGTCCAAAGCTCGGGCGCTTCGCGGTTCGGGATCAACGCGGTGGTGATCACGATGTCCATTTCCGGAGCAAGTTCGCGGAACTTGGCCAGCTGTGCCTCGCGGAATTCATCGGACTGAACACTGGCGTAACCGCCGGTTGCCGCGCCGTCCTGCTGGTCTTCTTCGAAGTCCAGATAGACAAATTCGGCGCCCATGGATTCAACCTGCTCGGCCACTTCGGGGCGCACGTCGAACGCATAGGTGATTGCCCCCAGCGAGGTCGATGTCCCGATCGCGGCCAGACCGGCCACACCGGCACCTACGATCAGAACCTTGGCAGGCGGTACTTTACCAGCAGCCGTCACTTGACCGGTGAAGAACCGGCCAAAGTTGTTTCCCGCTTCGATCACCGCGCGGTAGCCCGCGATATTGGCCATCGACGACAGAGCGTCCATCTTCTGGGCACGACTGATACGCGGCACCATTTCCATGGCGATCACGTTGGCGCCCTTGGACTTGGCGGCCTCCATGCCCTTTTCATTCCCTGCGGGGTTGAAGAACGAGATCAATGTCTTGCCCTTTGCAAGACGCTTCAGCTCGGTTTCATTTGGCTGACGTACCTTGGCGACGATGTCGGCGGCTTTCCACAGCGCAGCCGCGGTTCCGATAACCTCGACACCCGCCTCTTTATATGTGGCGTCCGAGAACCCGGCCGCAGCGCCGGCCCCTTTCTCGATCAGGCACTCATACCCGAGCTTTTGCAGTTGACGGGCTGAATCCGGAGTCATCGCGACCCGGTTCTCACCGTCAAATGTTTCCTTTGGCGTTCCAATCTTCAACGGCGCGTCCCCCTAATTTTCGGTCAGTTCGCAAGGATAGTTGGCATTCTATCTGAAGAACCAGTTTTAACTGCGCAAGATTATTTCGCAAGCGCAGCATTGTTACGTCGTGTAAAATCCCGTCCACCTCAGATCCAGCGGCGGGTTTGCCTTTCATATCTGGCGAAATCCGTGCGAAAGGCACGGCGCATACGGTTTTCTTCCGGCACAATAAACCTGCGTTCCAAAATCCAGACAAAAACAGGCATCAACACCAAGGACAGCACCGCGTCGAAACGCAGAATCAAGCCGGCCAGAATAAGTACATCGCCAACGTAGATCGGATTGCGGCTGCGCTTGAAGATACCTGTTTGAACCAGACTCGATGGAGTTTCATGCGGCAGGACGGTCGTTCGATGCCGACGAAACTCGGCAATCGCCAGCACGACAAGAACGACGCCGCCCCCGATCAGAAGGCCGCTGAGCAGGTCGGTAAACCCGCTGGCCAGCGACAGGCCGAAGGATGCATAGTTCGCCTGCAGCCAGGCGAGAACAGCAAAGGCCACCAACCAAGCGGGCGGAATGTCGAGTTTGCGCTTCATGCTTGTTCCTCTGATCCTGCGGTATGGATGTCGCATTTGTCGGGGTATGTACCGCTTTGCATCCACGAAAGCAAAACCACAGTTGGTCGCATCTGTGCATTTTCGGCCGAACGCGTAGA
The DNA here is from genome assembly GCF_059611145.1 of Ruegeria sp. CDSB022. NCBI lineage: Bacteria > Pseudomonadati > Pseudomonadota > Alphaproteobacteria > Rhodobacterales > Roseobacteraceae > Ruegeria > Ruegeria sp. CDSB022. The sequence goes on from NZ_JBXWOZ010000002.1 coordinate 143,960, forward strand.
CACGGCAGAACTGATCAGATAGCCCTTTAGTCAGACATTTGTCAGAATTCTGCACAGGACCTCCATGACTGATTTCGCTGCAACCAAAGCCATGTTCGATCTGCCGAATGGAACCATTTATCTGGACGGCAACTCGCTTGGCCCATTGCCACGTGCTGCCGCCGAGCGGGTGAGTGGAATGATGACACACGAATGGGGTCAAATGCTGATCACCGGTTGGAACAAGGCCGGGTGGATGGGGCTTCCGACCGGGCTTGGCGACCGTATCGGACGGTTGATCGGGGCGGAACCGGGTACCATCGTGACCGGCGATACCCTGTCGATCAAGGTCTATCAGGCTGTTGCCTCGGCGCTGGAGCTTTGCCCCGACCGCAAGGTTGTGCTGTCTGATAACGGCAATTTCCCTTCGGACCTTTATATGGTCGACGGCCTGCTGCGTTCACTCGGATCGGAATACGAATTACGGGTGGTCGCACCCGAGGATGTTGCCGAAAACATCACCAAAGACGTCGCGGTTCTGATGCTGACCGAGGTCGATTACCGGTCTGGCCGGATCCATGACATGAAGGCGCTGACGGAACAGGCCCATGCGAACGACACAATAACCGTTTGGGATTTGGCCCATTCCGCAGGGGCGATCCCGGTTGATCTGTCCAGCTGCAATGCAGATTTTGCCGTTGGCTGCAGCTATAAGTATCTGAACGGAGGCCCTGGCGCGCCGGCGTTCATCTATGTGGCGCCCCGCCATGCGGATCGCGTGCGCCCTGCATTATCTGGGTGGCTGGGCCATGAAGCCCCGTTCACGTTCGATCTAGATTACCGCCCCGGACAGGGTATCGAGCGGATGCGTGTCGGCACACCTCCGATCATCCAGATGACCGCGCTGTCTGCGGCGATGGACATCTGGGACATGGCCAACATCAAGGACGTACGCGCCAAGTCAATCGAACTGACCGAGCTGTTTATTTCGGGCGTCGAGGCCAACTGCCCTGACCTGAAACTGGCCAGCCCCCGCGACCCTGCGCAGCGTGGCAGTCAGGTTTCATTCCGTTTCGCCGATGGCTATGCCGCAATGCAGGCCTTGATCGCGCGCGGCGTGATCGGTGATTTCCGCGCCCCGGACATCATGCGCTTTGGGTTCACCCCGCTCTATATCGATGAGCAGGATGTAAACGGCGCGGTGGACATTCTGGCCGACATCATGACCAACCGGTTATGGGACGCACCGGAATACAAAGTCAGACAGCGGGTTACCTGATTTCCAACGCTGCACCAATCATGGCGGCAAGGTTCGAGTTCATCCGGTCGAATTCTTGAAAATCCTTCGCGCTGATTTTGTTTCCCCGCAGCGCAGAGGCAATGGTCTCCGCAGTTTCTCTTGCGCCATCAAACAAACGGGCACGATCATTCGACGCTTCTTTCTGTAGCCACCCGGTATATAAAGATTGCAGCCGGGCCTCGCCCTGCGTGATGATATCCGAGGCCAGCGACTTTCCTGCATCTAACAGTTCCATCCCGTGTGGAGAGGACATGATCTGAGCCATACCATCGGTCTGCACGTGGATTGCCTGGCCGATGATCTGCGAAACCGAGCCGTCTGCCTGCAGGGCTTTCGCAACGGCTTCGATCTTCTCCTCATAGTGCAACTCGGTGAGTCTGCGCAGGATCGCCTCTTTGTTGTCGAAATACAGATACAATGCCGGGCGCGAGATCCCCACGCCCTTTGCGATTTCATCCATCGACGTCTTTTTAAAGCCGTAAGCCGCGAATGCCTTACGCGCCGAATCCAGTATGGCAAGGCACTTTGCGTCTAGCACGAAATCTCTCATCTGAACCTTTTTGACACTTTTCACTCAATTTGTCAGTTGACACTCTGACACTCACACCCATTTATGTCAGAACGTCACTAAATGCCAAGAGGGAGACGCAGCTATGACGGCCAGCTTAAAGATAAATGGGACGTCATATAAGGTCGATCTACCCGAGGATGTCCCCCTTTTATGGGTTCTGCGCGACGAGATCGGACTGACCGGCACCAAGTTTGGCTGCGGGGTTGCGGCATGCGGCGCCTGTACCGTTCATATAGACGGAGAAGCCGTGCGCTCTTGCCAGGTTGCCTTGTCCGATGTCTGGGGTGACGTCACCACAATCGAAGGTCTGGGCAGCCCGGATGCGATGGCCAAGATACAGCAGGCCTGGGTTGACCATCAGGTTGCGCAATGCGGTTATTGCCAATCGGGTCAGGTCATGCAAGCCGCCGCGCTATTGGCCGAGAACCCCAGCCCCACGGATCAGGACATAGACGATGCGATGCAGGGCAATCTGTGCCGCTGCGGCACCTATCCCCGTATCCGTGCCGCGATCCATGACGCAGCCTCCAGACTGAAGGAGGCATAAGCGATGGCTTCCGTAGGAAAAATTCTTCGCCGCACGTTTCTTATCGGCTCAGCCGCCATTGTTGGCGGCGTCGCGTTTGGCGCCTATTATGTCAGCCGCCCGGCAGCCAACCCGCTGAAGCCTGGCGATGGGGAAACCGCGCTTAGCCCGTTCATCCTGATTGATCAGCAGGGCGTAACCCTGTTCGCGCCACGTGCCGAGATGGGACAGGGCGTAATGACCACTTGGGCAGCCCTAATTGCCGAAGAACTGGACGTCGAATTGGACGATATCCGGGTCCTTCACGGGCCTGCGGCAGCCGCCTATTACAACTCGGCCATTTTGGGTGAGAGCCTGCCGAACAAGGGATATGACATCTCGAATTTCCAGCACAATCTGGCACAGTCGCTGGGCGTTCTGGGCAAGGTTGTCAGTCTGCAGGTCACAGGCGGCTCGACCTCGATGCGCGATGGGTTCGAACGCATGCGGGAAGCCGGGGCCACAGCCCGGGAAACGCTGAAACAAGCAGCGGCTGATCGTCTGGGCCTGGAGCGTGACCAGTTGAAGACCGAAAACGGCGCCGTGATCGCGCCGGACGGGACGCGCATTCCCTATACTGAACTGGCTGAGGCCGCCGGACAGATCGAGCCCATGCAGGTCGAGCTGCGCGATCCCTCAGACTGGCGTTTGCTGGGACAGAACCTGCCACGAGTCGACATAGTTGGAAAATCCACGGGCACGGCTGAGTTTGGCATTGACGTGCGCCCCGAGGGTCTGAAATTCGCGTCGGTTCGGATGAACCCGAAACTGGGCGGTGCGATGAACGGCTTTGACGCCAGCGCTGCGGAATCCATGCCCGGCGTGGAAAAGGTGGTCGATCTGGGCAACGGCGTGGCCGTTATTGCCAATAACACCTGGCTGGCCATTCAAGCGGTTGAGGCCATAGACGTCGATTGGGCCGACGCCCCCTACCCGCCGGATACTGACGGTATATTCGCAAAAATTGCCGAGGCGTTTGACGACTCGCCAAATTCGACAATGCGCGACGATGGCGATGTTGAAACCTTGCCCGAAGGGGCCACCGAAATTACCGCTGAATATCAGGTGCCCTATCTGGCGCATTCCACGATGGAACCGATGAACGCCACCGCGCTGTTCACTGGTTCCAAGCTCGAGCTGTGGTGTGGCAACCAGGCGCCGACCTTCCTTCTGACCCGCGCTGCAAACACGGCGAATCTGGATAAAGAAGTGGTCGAGATTCACACCACCTATCTTGGTGGCGGATTTGGTCGTCGCGGAGAGCTGGATTTCATCGAAATCGCAACCAAGGTCGCCATGGCCATGCCCAATACTCCGGTCCAGACCACCTGGAGCCGTGAAGAGGACATGCGCCACGATTTCTACCGCCCCGGCGCGCTGGCGCGGATGCGCGGCGCGGTCAAAGACGGCAAGGCAGTTCTGATCGACGCCAAGGTTGCATCGCAATCCTGCACACAGCAGGCCGTGGAACGCATATCGGGCCTGCCCGGCGCTGGCCCCGACAAGGTCCTGGTCGAAGGTCTTTTTAACCAGCCCTATGCCGTGCCGAACTACCGCGTCAGCGGCCACATCGCCGATCTGGATGTACCTGTGGGGTTCTGGCGCTCGGTCGGCAATAGCCATAACGGGTTCTTCCACGAGACATTCATGGACGAGCTGGCCCTGGTCGCCGGTCGCGACCCGCTGAAGTTCCGTCTTGAGTTGGCCCAAAACGAGCACGCGCCTTCGGCAGCTGTCCTGCAAGCCGTCAAGGAAATGTCAGGTTGGACGGGTGATACGCCTGCCGGTGTTGGTCGTGGCGTAGCAATGTCCTACAGCTTTGGCACCCCGGTAGCGCAAGTGATCGAGGTGGTCGATGAGGACGGCACCATTCGCATCGCAAAAGCGTGGATTGCCTGTGATGTGGGTCTTGCTTTGGATCCGGGAACGGTCGAAGCGCAGATGTTCGGTGGCATGATCTATGGCCTGTCAGCAGCCGTGATGGGTGAGATCACGTTCGCCGACGGTGAGGTCGAGCAATTTAACTTCCCCGACTATGACGCACTGCGGATGCATAATGCCCCGGTGACCGAGGTCCGCATTCTGGAAACCAATCGCCATCTGGGTGGTGTGGGTGAACCGGGCACGCCTCCGTCGATGCCAGCACTTGGCAACGCCCTATTCGACCTTACCGGCAAGCGCGCCCGCAGCTTGCCGTTGATCAACCAATTCGATCTGCTGGTTTGATAGCAAAGCGCCGGTCCCTTCAATCAGGGCCGGCGCAGGGACTCAGGCGGTTTGTTTAACCAATCCCGATCGCACTCCTGCGGACCAGTCGCGTGCCGCATCGCCAAACGCCTCAAAGAGCGGCCGCGAGACAGGGTCATTGACCGCGTCCCATTCCGGGTGCCATTGCACCGACAGCGTGAAACCGGGCGCGTCCTGCACATAAATCGCCTCGGGCGTGCCGTCTGGTGCAGCGCCGTCAATCACAATGCGATGTCCAACCGTTTTGATCCCCTGCCCGTGCAGCGTGTTGGTCATCACCTCGGCAGCGCCCATCAACCGATGAAACACGCCCCCCTCGGTCAGGTTGACCACATGGCGTAGGGCAAATTTCTCTTCCAAGGTGCCGTCGGGGGGCATCCGATGGTTCATGCGCCCCGGCAGATCGCGGATTTCTGGATAAAGCGTTCCGCCCATGGCCACGTTGACCTCCTGAAAGCCGCGGCAGATGCCGAAAAAGGGCTGCCCTCTTTCGACACAGGCCCGCACCAAGGGTAACGTGATCGCATCGCGCGCCCGGTCGAAATCGCCATGCGCGTCGGTCGCAGGTTCGCCATATTCCTCGGGGTGAACATTGGGACGCCCCCCTGTCAGCAGGAAACCATCACAGACCTCAAGCAGTTCCTCGACACAGACATACCGCGGGTCGGCAGGGATCAGCATCGGCAAGCAACCCGAGACATTGGCCACGGCGTCCGAGTTCATCGTGCCGCCGGCATGAGTCGGATATTGATCGTTCATCAAATATGAATTGCCGATGATACCGACGACAGGTCGAGCCATTATTCTTTCCTAGTTCTTTCCGCACGTTCCGGGAAAGGTATCGACAGGGTCACAGGCGCGCAATAGCACATAGCCTGTGTGTCAGCGCAAGTCTCTGTTCACCCCTGCACAACAAGGGGCCTGATCGGACCACCGCCGAATAGGCCCTATTCGCTTTGCGCGCCGCTTGTGCCTCGTAAAGATCGGAGAGCCTTTGCCGGCTCTCCGAGTTCACCAAAGGTCAAACTTCGCCAGTCAGCCCGGCCGCTTCGATCCCGGCCATGGCAGCGATGGCGTCGTTATCCGACGTGTCGCCGGTCACACCGACTGCGCCGATTACGGCACCTTTTCGGTCACGTAGCAGAACACCACCCGGAACCGGCACGACCTGACCGCCATAAACACCGTTTACGGCGGCCATGAAATAGGCCTGCGCCTCGGCGCGTTGCATCTGCGCCGTGCCAGCCATGCCCAGCATGACCGAGCCATAGGCCTTGCCCTGAGCAATCGCAAAGCGACCGGGGGCGGCGCCGTCTTCGCGCTCGAAGGCGATGACGTGGCCACCGGCGTCCAAAACGACGACCGAAAGAGGTTTCAGCTCCAGCTCGCGCCCTTTTTCCAGGGCTTTACGGATAATGCTGCGGGCTTTGCGCAAAGAGACTGCCATGTCGTGTCCTATCATATATGGGGTTAAAGGCTGGCTTTCAGTTCCAATCGGCGCGCGTGCAGAACCGGCTCGGTATAGCCCGAGGGCTGAACCCGTCCCTTGAATACCAGGTCGCAGGCCGCCTGAAAGGCGACCCCATCGAAACCGGGCGCCATCGGCCGGTATGCCGGATCGTTTTCGTTCTGTCGGTCAACCACCACGGCCATCTTCTGCATCGCCGCCATGACCTGCGCCTCATTGACGGTGCCATGGTTCAGCCAGTTGGCCAGCGCCTGCGACGAAATCCGGCAAGTGGCACGGTCTTCCATCAGGCCAATATCGTTAATGTCCGGCACTTTCGAGCACCCAACACCTTGATCAACCCAACGCACGACATAGCCCAGGATGCCCTGCGCGTTGTTCTCAATCTCGCGTGCGATATCCTCATCGCTGAGGTTGCGACCGCCCAGCAAAGGCACGGTCAGCAGATCATCCAGCGTACCACGCGCGCCACCGGCGGCCAGTTCGTCCTGGCGCGCCAGAACATTGATCTTGTGGTAATGCGTTGCGTGCAGCGTTGCGGCGGTCGGCGACGGCACCCAGGCGCAGGTCGCGCCCGATTTGGGATGGCCGATCTTGGCGTCCAGCATGTCACCCATACGGTCGGGCATCGCCCACATGCCTTTGCCGATCTGTGCCTTGCCCTTCAGGCCGCAAGCCAGACCGATATCAACGTTACGATCCTCATAAGACGCAATCCACGGCGTGTTCTTGATGTCGCCCTTGGGCAGCATCGGACCTGCTTCCATCGAGGTGTGGATCTCATCCCCGGTCCGATCCAGGAAGCCGGTATTGATGAAAGCCACGCGCGATATCGCAGCGCGGATACATTCCTTGAGGTTGACCGAGGTCCGGCGCTCTTCATCCATAATACCGAGCTTTACGGTATTCCGCGGCAGGCCGAGGATGTCCTCAACCATATCGAAAATTTCGACGGCAAAGGCGACCTCTTCGGGGCCGTGCATCTTGGGCTTTACCACGTAGACTGAACCAGTGACCGAGTTGCCGCCATCGCGCTGCAGGTCGTGCATCGCAATCAGAGTGGTGCACAGCGCGTCCATCAGACCTTCGCCGATCTCGCGCCCTTCGGCATCCAGAACGGCGGGGTTGGTCATCAGGTGCCCCACATTGCGGACCAGCATCAGCGACCGGCCCTTAAGAACACCAGCGCCACCGTCCGCCGCGGTAAAGGTCAGGTCATCGGACAGTTTGCGTGTAAAAGTCGTACCGCCTTTGCAGACCTCTTCGGTCAGATCACCCTTCATCAGGCCCAGCCAGTTGCCATAGGCAACCACCTTGTCCTCGGCATCCACACAGGCGACTGAATCTTCGCAGTCCATGATCGTCGACAGCGCCGATTCAAGATGCACGTCAGCAATACCGGCCGGGTCGGTGGCGCCAATGGTGCTAGAGGCGTCAATCACGACTTTGACATGCAGACCGTTGTTCTTCAGCAGAACAAAGTCCGGGTTTTCAGCGGCACCGCCAAAACCCACAAACTGCGCTGCATCTGCCAGCGCAGGCACCAGAACCCCATTTTTAACGCGCAGTTCTGACATTTCAGCCCACGATCCGCTGGCCAGCGGGGCGGCATCGTCCAGAAACGCTTTGGCCCAAGCAATCACGCGTGCTCCGCGCGCATCATCATAACCACCACCGACGGGAAGATCGCCCATCGCATCGGTGCCATAAAGCGCGTCATACAAGCTGCCCCAGCGCGCATTGGCAGCGTTCAGTGCAAAACGCGCATTGGTAATAGGAACCACCAGCTGAGGACCGGGAATCAACGCGATCTCGGGATCGACATTGTCGGTTTCGATCTGAAAATCCCCGCCTTCAGCCACCAAATAGCCGATCTCGCGCAGGAAATCCTGATAGGCGGCAGCATTATGCGGCTGGCCATTGTTTTCCAGATGCCAGGCATCGACGCGCGCCTGGATATCGGCCCGCTTTGCCAAAAGTGTACGGTTCTTTGGGCCCAACTCGTGAACCATCTGCGCAAGCCCGTTCCAGAAGGTGTCAGCCGCAACGCCTGTTCCAGACAGAGCATGCCCTTCTATGAATTCGGTCAGAATCCCGTCGACCTTGAGTCCGCTCCGCATCCGTCTGCTGCTCATGCCACATTCCCTCGTATGTACGCCGTTGTATACAGGCCCCAATTAGGGCGGATATTTCCGATAGGCAACATGTCTTGGTCAGTTTGGGTCTTTGGTCGTCAGGCCACTTCGACATCGACAGATGCTTATCGCCTATTGAGCAAGCTTACTTGCACCGCTTGCAGCCCATCGCAGCAACCCATAACGTCGCGCCTGATACCAACCCATTCGAGGCCACCGATGCGCGACGCAGCCCCCACGACGATCTTTCTGAAAGACTACACACCGTTTGGTTATCTGGTGGACAGCGTACATCTGACCTTTGATCTGGCCCCAAATGCGACCCGAGTGACTTCGCGCATCGCCTTCCGGCCCAATCCTGATGCCTTAGACCGTCAGTTTTTCCTGCATGGTGAGCAACTGAAACTGATCCGTGCTACTGTTGACGGGGTTGAGATCACTCCAGACGTCACAGAGACCGGCCTGACAGCGGTTGTTCCCGACGCGGCATTTGTCTGGGAAGCCGAGGTCGAAATCGACCCAGGCAACAACACTGCGCTTGAGGGGCTCTACATGTCGAACGGCATGTATTGCACCCAATGCGAGGCCGAGGGGTTTCGCAAGATCACCTTCTATCCCGACCGACCCGACGTGATGTCGATCTTCACCGTACGCATTAATGGCGCGTTGCCGGTTCTGCTGTCGAACGGCAACCCGACCGGCAAGGGGGATGGCTGGGCCGAATGGAATGACCCCTGGCCCAAACCCGCCTATCTGTTCGCCCTTGTCGCAGGCGACCTGATTACACATCCCGGTCAGTTCACAACCAAATCGGGCCGCGAGGTTGAACTGAACCTGTGGGTGCGCCCGGGCGATGAGGGAAAGTGCGCCTTCGGTATGGAGGCGCTGAAGAAGTCGATGAAATGGGACGAGGACGTCTATGGCCGCGAATACGACCTGGATGTCTTTAACATCGTCGCCGTCGATGATTTCAACATGGGGGCGATGGAAAACAAGGGTCTGAACATTTTCAACTCGTCCGCCGTGCTGGCCAGCCCTGAGACATCCACCGATATGAATTTCGAACGGATCGAGGCGATCATCGCGCATGAGTATTTCCACAACTGGACTGGCAACCGCATCACCTGCCGCGACTGGTTTCAGCTGTGCTTGAAAGAGGGTCTGACGGTGTACCGCGATGCGCAGTTCACCTCGGACATGCGCTCGGCCCCGGTCAAACGTATCCACGATGCCATCGACCTGCGGGCGCGCCAGTTCGCCGAGGATAACGGCCCGCTTTCACATCCGGTGAGGCCAGAGAGCTTTCAGGAGATCAACAACTTCTACACCGCGACGGTCTACGAAAAAGGCGCCGAGGTGATCGGCATGCTGAAACGTCTGGTAGGTGACGAGGCCTATGCGCAGGCGCTGGAGCTGTATTTTGATCGGCACGATGGTCAGGCCTGCACCATCGAGGACTGGATCAAGGTGTTTGAAGACACCACAGATCGCGACCTGACCCAGTTCAAACGCTGGTACAGCCAGTCTGGCACCCCGCGCGTATCGGTGACCGAAGATTGGACTGATGGCATCTACACCTTGACGCTGAAACAGCGCACCGACCCGACCCCCGGACAGTCAGATAAACTGCCGCAGGTTATCCCCGTTGCGGTCGGGCTGATCGGCGCGAACGGGGATGAAACCATGCCCACAACCATTCTGGAGTTCACGCAGGAAATCCAAAGCTTTGCTTTCGAATACACAGTAGAAGGCTGGCGCTTGCAGGGTTGCGAAGGACCGGAACGCGTGTCCGGTGCCAATCCGCCCAAACCCACGGCCTCAATCCTGCGCGATTTCTCGGCCCCCGTGATTCTGGAACATGACCAGAGCAGCGCTGAGCGAGCCTTTTTGCTGGCTCATGACAGCGACCCGTTCAACCGCTGGCAAGCAGGGCGATCTTTAGCCGAAGACACGCTGATCAAGATGATCTTGACGGATGCGGCACCGGAAACGGATTACCTCAATGGCATCCTCGCCGTATTGCGCGACAGCGATCTTGACCCGTCTTATCGTGCCTTGATGCTGGGGTTGCCGTCCCAATCTGAACTTGCTGCGATGATGCATGAACAGGGTGTCACGCCCGACCCGATGGCCATTTGGACCGCTGTTGAAACGCTGCGGCAGGTAACGGCCCAGCACGTTCAGGATCTGCTGCCCCGCCTGCACAGCGAAACCAGCATCGAAGCCCCCTTTAGCCCGGACGCAGAACAAGCTGGCCAGCGGGCTCTGGGTGGGGCCGCACTGGCGTTGACCTCACGGCTGGACGGGGGTGCAAAAGCGGCCGAGGATTATCAGCGCGCCGATAACATGACCCTTCAGCTTTCGGCTTTGTCCTGCCTGTTGCGTGCGGGCAAAGGGGAACAGGAACTGAACGCGTTTTATGACCGGTGGCAAGATGACCGGCTGGTGATGGACAAATGGTTCGGCCTGCAGGTGGCGATGTCAGCCCCGGCAGAGACTGCAGATATCGTAAGCCACCTGACCGGGCATCCGGATTTCAACTGGAAGAACCCGAACCGTTTCCGGGCTGTTCTAGGGGCATTGGCGACGAATCACGCCGGTTTCCACCGTGCTGATGGAGCTGGTTATTCTCTGCTGGCGGACTGGCTGATCAAACTGGATCCGGTCAATCCGCAGACCACGGCGCGGATGTGTTCGGCATTCCAGACGTGGAAGCGGTATGACGCAGATCGCCAGGCCCTTATCCGCAACCAGCTGACCCGCATCGCCGAAACGCCAGACCTTTCACGGGACACGACCGAAATGGTGACGCGCATCCTGAACGCATGACCCCCTATTCCTATACACGGCATAACAGGTCACCGCAGGTCATCGCCATTCTGCTGTCGGTCTATGCCGCGCTGGCTGTGTTGGTCATCGCCTTTGATGCCGTCTGGTGGCTGATTGGCCTGCTGGCCCTGTTCACCCTGCCCGCATTATGGGACTTTGCACAAAACACTCGTTCGGGGCTCCGGCTGGATCAGGATGGGCTGCGGTGGTTCTCGGGGCGGCGCGAGGCTGGCGTAAGATTGAGCGAAATCGACCATGTGCGTCTGGATACACGCTGGGATTTCTCGGTGCGCATGTCGCTGGTGCTGACCTCGGAAAAGCGGATTCGCCTGCCCGATGAGTCGACCCCTCCGCATAAGGAACTCGAGTCCCGCCTGAAAGAGGCTGGTCTAAAGGTTGAACGGCATCATTTCGGCCCATTTTGAAACGATCCCGAGCCTCAGGGCACATTGACCGGAACAAAGCGACAATAAGACGGTTGTAGCTTGAATTTGAGCCAAATAGAGGCCAGTCTTTAAAGCTAGGTTACGATTTTTTTTGTTTCGAGTGTAAGCATGTTCCGGTTTCTGATGGCCCAAAAGGCCCGCGTTCCACATCCATCCTTGAAAATTGCGTCAGATTTCGACGCGGCCGATGCAGTGCTGGCCGCTGCTCTGCCAGATCAGGGTTCGGTAAATATCCCCGTCGCAAATGTCTCGGCCGATGAACTGATCGGTCAGGACGTCATCGAACTTGGCCGCGATCTGGCCCGTCAGGATCGGTGGGCAGACCTTTCTGCAAAGATGCGTGCCGCCGATGACGCACGCGAAACTGCGCCCGATGGGATGCCAATCGCGGATTTGCTAGCATTCGGCGCTCGGTCCGATGTGGTGCTGGCGGTCGAACACGCTCTGTCCGATTATCGGGCATTGTCAGACTATGATCTTCTTGGCGGAATTTCTGAGCTAGAGGATGAAATGCGGGCGCATGAGGATGATCCGATGATCGCCCTTGTTGTGGCTATGGCGCATATTGACCTGGCCTGGGCGTGGCGCGGCACTGCGACAAACGCAGTTCTTCCCCCCTTGCACCGGTCTCGCTGCACCGCCCATTTCGACCGCGCGGCCGATATCCTGCCAAAATGCCGCGAAGCCGCGCCCAACAATGCGCTGGTTGCGGCTGTTGGCTGTGCTCTGCTGGCAGGTCAGCGCAAGTCCAATCTGCGCGTGGCTGATCAGTATGAACAGTTGATTACGCTGGACCCGCATAACCAACGCCATATGCGTGCAATGGGCACCCACTTGCTGCCACGCTGGTTCGGCAGCTATGAAGAGCTTGAGGTTCAGGCCCTGCGCAATGCAGCCCGGACCCATGACCTTTGGGGCGCCGGTGGCTACACGTGGGTCCAGTTTGATGCCATCGCCCTGGACGACGAAGCCTGCGCACAGCTGGATATCGAATATTTCCTGCAGGGTTTGCACGATATTCTGCGCAACCGTCCCGACCAGCAGATGGTCAATATGCTGGCTGCCTATTGTGCGATAACCATCCAGAACGGCCTTGGGGGGAATGAAAAGGCCGACGCGGTGCGCGCTCAGATCCACGACGCGGCCAACTGGCTGATCCGTGATCACCTGACCGAACTGCATCCGCTGATCTGGGCCCATGCGGCACAAGGGTTCAATAACTCGGTCCGCATCAACTCGCCCGAACGGTTTGCAGCCCGCGGGCACCGCGATGCATTGCGGGCAATCGGTGACCTGTTTCGTGAGGAACTGCGCAGTGGCATGGATGTGACCTTTACTCCGACAGGGTTGCACCTGTCCGGACACTGATTCCCCCTTGCCCCTTTGGCGCGCCGGGCCTAATACGCAGGCTTAGACTTCTGCGGAAATGAGGCGCGCCATGCTCGACCTGACATACGAAATGCCTAAGCCCAAAACCATTGCCGGGGCCAAGCAAGATTGGGAACTGGTAATCGGGATGGAGGTGCATGCGCAGGTCTCGTCCAATGCCAAGCTGTTCTCTGGCGCGTCGACCCAATTCGGGGCCGAGCCGAACTCGAACGTGGCCTTTGTGGATGCGGCAATGCCGGGGATGCTGCCGGTGATCAACGAATATTGCGTCGAACAGGCCGTGCGCACTGGGTTGGGCCTGAAAGCCGATATCAACCTGAAATCGGCTTTTGACCGCAAGAATTATTTCTACCCCGACCTTCCGCAGGGTTATCAGATTTCCCAGCTTTATCAGCCTATTGTCGGCGAAGGTGAAGTTTTGGTCGAGATGGGCGACGGCACCGCGCGCATGGTGCGGATCGAACGCATCCACATGGAACAGGACGCGGGCAAGTCGATCCACGACATGGACCCGCATATGTCCTTCGTCGACCTGAACCGAACCGGTGTTTGCCTGATGGAGATCGTCAGCCGCCCCGACATTCGCGGCCCGGAAGAGGCCGCCGCCTATATCGCCAAGTTGCGTCAGATCCTGCGCTATCTGGGCACCTGTGATGGCAACATGCAGAACGGCAATTTGCGGGCAGACGTGAACGTCTCGATCTGTTTGCCGGGGGCCTATGAAAAGTATCAGGAAACACAGGATTTCTCGCATCTGGGCACCCGTTGTGAGATCAAGAACATGAACTCGATGCGCTTCATCCAGCAAGCCATTGAGGTCGAGGCCCGCCGCCAGATCGCCATCGTCGAAGGTGGTGGCAAGGTCGATCAGGAAACCCGCCTGTATGACCCGGACAAGGGCGAGACGCGTTCGATGCGGTCCAAGGAAGAAGCGCATGACTATCGCTACTTCCCTGACCCTGACCTGCTGCCGCTAGAGATCGAGCAGGCCTGGGTTGACGACATCGCCGCCAACCTTCCCGAGCTGCCTGACGATAAAAAAGCGCGTTTTATCAGCACGTTCGGACTGACGGACTATGACGCATCGGTGCTGACTGCTGATGTTGAATCGGCTGCCTATTTCGAAGAGGTCGCGCAGGGTCGCAATGGCAAACTGGCTGCAAACTGGGTCATTAACGAACTGTTTGGCCGCCTGAAGAAGGAAGATCACGAGATCACCGACTCGCCGGTTTCACCTGCACAGCTTGGCGGCATCATCGACCTGATTTCCTCGGACGCAATCTCGGGCAAGATCGCCAAGGACCTGTTCGAAATCGTCTATACCGAAGGCGGAGATCCGGCGCAGATCGTCGAAGACCGCGGCATGAAGCAGGTGACGGACACGGGCGCGATCGAGGCCGCTTTGGACGAGATCATAGCCGCCAATCCGGCACAGGTCGAGAAGGCTAAGGTAAACCCGAAACTGGCCGGCTGGTTCGTTGGTCAGGTGATGAAGGCGACTGGTGGCAAGGCAAATCCCAAGGCCGTCAACGAGCTGATTGCCAAGAAACTGGGATCGTAGATCTTTCGGTTTTACTGATTTCGGCGGCAGGACTTTAGCCTTTGCGCAAAGTCCCGCCGCTTGTCATTTGTGGCACCAGGCCCGCACCAGCAGATGTGCCGGAATTCGCCCGCCGCGCTATGATGACTTTCCCATTGTGATCAACCTGCTAGATTACCCGGAACTTACAGGTAGGAATTCCGATGCCCCGCTACGAATACAAAGTTGTCCCTTCCCCCCAAAAGTCTGCCAAGACCAAGGGTGAAAAGTCAGCCGAGGGACGTTTCGCTGCTTCTATTGAACAAGTGCTAAACCAGATGGGGCAGGATGGCTGGGAATATCAACGCGCCGAGTTGTTGCCCAGCGAGGAACGCTCCGGCCTGACTGGCAGCACCGTGAACTGGCGCAATGTGCTGATATTTCGCCGTGAAATTGATGTGCCTGTTGCCCCGACACCTAGCCCGACCGAAACGAAGGATGGCGTTGCTCTTGCTCAACCTGTTCCTGGACCCGATACCGTTCAGGCCCCGGCCCCCATTGCGGAACAGGCCAAAGAGCCGCCTTTGTCGCTGAAAGGTGCTGAAACAGAAAAATCGGAAGACGAAACTGCAGAGATTGAAGGTCAAAAAACCTGATTGCCCTAACCGGGTCTGTAAAAAAAAATGGCTGTCAGGAGTTGCGTTTTGAATCTCAGCTCGTGACGTCGCGAATTAGCGTGTCCCATTGGGCAAAGACCTGATCTGGGGACAGATCGGCCTTTAGCGTAGGTGACACCTTGGACATCTGCGCCCTGAGGTCGGGTTCATGGATCAGCTTCAGCACTGCCTGTTCCAAACCACTGACATCGTTGACGGGAACCAGATATCCGTTCCGTCCGTTTTGAATGAACTCTGACGGACCATAATCGCAATCGAAAGACACGACCGGTATCCCGCTGACCGCCGCCTCAGCGACGACATTGTGAAACCCTTCGAACCGCGAGGTCGCTACCAGAATGTCCGCGCGCTGCGCCCATTCCCCGACCTCGATCGTATTGCCCGGCAGCCGAGCAACCGACTGTAGCCCCAGATCATCGCGCAGTTTCTGCAGATTTTCCCGCTCGCTGCCCTCACCATAGATAATCAGCCTGGTATCTGGAGCTTGGGAATGAATGCGCTGCATCGCCTGCAGCAGCATGTCGAACCCCTTTTGCCTAACGAGGCGGCCAACTGCGACCAGTTGCACACCCCGCCTCGTGCCAGAGGATTCAACTCGCTCAAAGGGGAGGATCGGGTTCGGAATAACCATCCCCTTCTTGCGCAAAGTGAAGGGAAGATCCGCCAATCCGCGATGTGTCAGCCCGACAACCTTTGCTGCCTTTATCCCCGCAATCCCCTGAAGCGGTGCCCAAAGGGGATGTGCGTCCTGTCGCAGCGGATTGTTGCGTTCAGAAATGATAACGGGAATCCCGGTTCCAACGCTGGCCAGAAGAGTCTGAACATTCACCTTGGTCAGGAATGAGATTACAACGTCCGGTCGGAATTTCTTTATGACAGAGCGGATATGCGTAATACGTGACGCCTGTCCCGTCGCCTTTTCTGCAACGCTGAGTTCAACATCGAGATGCATCGGGAAATAGGGACCATCGGTCGGCATCTGAAAACCGGTAACGTGAACAGCACAACCGCGCCGGGCAAAATGCCCTGAAACCATGGCGATTACTTTCTCTGCCCCCCCAGGCCCAAATCCAGCCTGCACAAAAAGAACTCTCAAAACCAAATACCTGAAAAACATCCCGTCAATGGAGGGTAGATTAGGGCCCGCGTTCGAGCAACTGTTATGCATGGAATGTTTTCACATTCAGACTGAATTTCCTGATTTGTTGCCATCACTGCAAGAAACCGGTCGAAATCACCAAAACACCGAAAAATTACCGGCCGGCTTTCACCTATCCAACCCGCGACCCTGTGCCAATCTCTGAACGATCACGGCAAAACCCGCGAATTGTCTTCGCTGCAGGGGTGCGACCGTTCCGGGCCGCGTTACAAAAGCCTGCCTAAACACCGATATCCAATGCCAAAGCATGGATCCGCGGCACGATATCTCCAAGCGCTTTGTGCACTGCGCGGTGGCGGGCAACGCGAGATTGCCCCTCGAATGCAGCCGCGCGGATTCGGATGTTGAAATGGCTTTCACCACCTTCTTGGAATCCGGCATGCCCGCGGTGGCTTTCGCTGTCGTCAACGATTTCAAGCTCATGTGGATCAAACGCCGATTGCAGGCGGCTTCGCATTTCTTCGGTCACGGTCATTTTTACGCTCAGCGGCAAAAATATTACCGCCCCCCTCTTCTACTTTCGGCTGCTTAGACTAAACTGCTGCCTCCGAGTCGAGAAGATGCGTTCTTAAGGATCATAGCATGACGAAATCAGACCCATTTGGATTCGATATGTCCGTCTCCAGCGCGAAGAAAAAAAACCCGCGTGGACGGCGTGGTATGTCTGGCGCGTCTGAAACTTCGGTGCGAATCTGTGACCATGAGGGCTGTGAAGAGCCTGGTAAATTTCGGGCCCCGAAAGCACCGGATGTTTTGGATGATTTCTTCTGGTTCTGCCAGCAGCATGTGCGCGAGTATAACCAGAAATGGAATTTCTTCGACGGCACGACCGAGGCCGAAATGAATGCTCAACAGTCTAAGGACAAAGTCTGGGAGCGTGAAACCAAACCCATGGGCGATCCCGAGGCACGTGCCTGGGCCCGTTTGGGAATCGAAGACCCGCACCAGGTGCTGGGCGCGAACAGTACCCAGAACAAAGGGCGCACTACAGGCGGAGGCGGCCGCCGCCTGCCCCCAACCGAACGTCGCGCTATCGAGATTCTGGAAGCCAATGACAGCTGGTCCAAGGCCGAAATCCGAAAGACCTATAAAAAGCTGATCAAGGTGTTGCACCCCGATATGAACGGCGGCGACCGTTCTCAGGAAGAGCAGTTGCAAGAGGTTGTCTGGGCGTGGGATCAGATCAAGGACAGCCGGAATTTTAGGTAGTGGGTTCAGTGCGCGAACGTATCGCGTAACGCAGCAGCTTCGGGGCGTTTTAGGCAACGTACGCGCGTTTGCTCAAAAGCGGGTGCCGCGTTTCGCAGTTCGGGAAATAGCTCACGGAGTTCCTCGGCATCTTCCCGATCGAAGGACATCACCGCCATTTCACCTAAAAACAAACTTTCAGTTGGCAAACCATTCGACAACAGTATCGCGTGGCGACAGCAAGCAATATGGTAGTATGTAACGGGATCATAAGTATTTACTTGGCGAATTGTTTGATCGTTAACGAGATGAACTGCCGCGGCGAAAACTTTTGGCTCTCCAAACAGCAACTCTGCGCGCCAACCCTCCACGACAATCCTATGTTGTGGAGAAACGTACAAATCTCGGTCAGGCAGTCCTTTTCCGAATGCACCTTTCTGAATGCAAACCGGACGTAACTGGGGGTTTCGCTTCAAAGCTTCTGCCTGCAGGGTCTTCTCTCCGATCCACTCGATGCGTAGCAGTTCACCACTGGAAGCACGCACTTTGTCACCAACAGCGAGTTCCTCAACAGCGCGACAGCCACTTTCAGTTTCAATCAATGTCCCTTTCACGAAACACGGCACCGTTCCAGCGGGCAACCTAACGGTTACCCCAATCGAGGCATTGTTGCCATTTCCAGGCCCGCTGGAGGCTCTGACGATCAAACTCAGAGTTGTATTTGGGGGAACAATAACCCCCGGCTGCAGGTCCACTGTTAGTAAACCAGCACTGGAAATCGTAACCGAGTAATCTGAAGGGGAAAGAAGTCCGTCATCTGTTACAGATACAAACCAAGACGCTGGCTTGCTGGAGTTGTAGTCCACAGAAAATGTGTCCGTGTTCGGAGGAAAGAAAATCCTCGTTGGACCGGTAATTACTAAAGCCATGGCAACCTTTTACTTATTACTTAAACTAAGTCCAAAATAGTGTACCACCTCCACAACACATTTCAATATCTGCACGTGACGAGCCGCAAGTTGTGACGATTTCTTGTGGCATTTGCCCGAGGTCACTTTCCCGTTCGCCGAAAGTGTTGCCCTGCCTAGTTTCTACACGTCCTTAGGATGACGCTGAATCCAGAAACTGCCATCTCGACGTCTGGTATTGCCAACTGACAGTTCTGGCTCGCGACTAGCAAAGAAATCTGCTGTGTACTTGAGCAACTTGCAAAAAGCCCCATGAGACCATTTTTCATATGTCTGATAAGGTCATTTTCAACATTTGGATTATTGAATACTTACCTGCATACAGCATTTCCGACACATGGATCGGCATGTGCGTCCGAACAGGCCGCAGTGCCTTTGTTGACAAACGCGGCTTGACCTGCACCTGGTACGCGTCGCGACCAAGGATCGCCCGCGCGTCAATAGGGCCAGTTTGAAAGAAAAACCTGCTCACCTTTCCAAGGGGGCCGCTTTCCCTTGCCCTTATCTGCAATATGTTGCACCACACACGGGTTCAGAAGCCCGCGCGGGGGCCGCGGTATCAGGATAAGGACGACAGGCATGGATTGGCCGATTGACGCAAACGCAAAACCAACAGAAGAGATTTCGGTCCGAGATGTGTTCGGCATCAATTCTGACATGCAGGTCAAACGCTTTTACGAACAGACAGAACGGGTTCCCGAGATCGACCCCACATATAAGTTCGACCCAGATACGACGCTGGCAATCCTCGCAGGGTTTACCCATAACCGCCGCGTGATGATTCAGGGTTATCACGGCACCGGTAAATCGACCCATATCGAGCAGGTCGCTGCGCGACTGAACTGGCCGGCCGTGCGCGTCAATCTGGACAGCCATATCAGCCGGATCGACCTCATCGGCAAGGATGCGATCAAGCTGCGTGATGGCAAACAGGTCACGGATTTCCACGAAGGAATTCTGCCCTGGGCTCTGCGTAACCCTGTTGCTATCGTCTTTGACGAATACGATGCCGGGCGCGCAGACGTGATGTTTGTGATCCAGCGCGTTCTGGAAACCAATGGCAGCCTGACTCTGCTGGACCAGAACGAGATTCTGACCCCGCACAAATATTTCCGCCTGTTTGCCACCGCCAATACTGTTGGCCTGGGTGACACGACCGGCCTGTATCACGGCACACAACAGATCAACCAAGCCCAGATGGACCGTTGGTCTCTGGTCGCGACGCTGAACTACCTTAGCCATGACGCAGAAACGATGATCGTTCTGTCCAAAGCGCCGCATTACAACACTGCCGAGGGCCGCAAGATCGTCGCTCAGATGGTCACCGTTGCCGATCTGACTCGGACTGCATTCATGAACGGTGATCTTTCGACCGTGATGAGTCCCCGGACCGTGATCAACTGGGCCCAAAACGCCGAGATCTTCCGCAATGTCGGCTATGCTTTCCGCCTATCCTTTCTGAACAAATGCGACGAGCTGGAGCGCCAGACAGTAGCCGAGTTCTATCAGCGGTGTTTTGACGAGGAACTCCCGGAAAGCGCTGCAAGCACCAGCTTGGGATA
This sequence comes from Ruegeria sp. CDSB022, assembly GCF_059611145.1. NCBI lineage: Bacteria > Pseudomonadati > Pseudomonadota > Alphaproteobacteria > Rhodobacterales > Roseobacteraceae > Ruegeria > Ruegeria sp. CDSB022. The sequence continues at coordinate 163,962 of NZ_JBXWOZ010000002.1, forward strand.
ACAAAATATACGGAATTTCCGGGGGCTTGTGCGTGGCACAGGCTTTCGGAAGCTCTTGCAGGGCCACATCATCAAAAGCTATGAAAGTTAGCTTTTATGCATTATTGGCCAAATGTGCCTGTGCAACTTCTTGAGCCGCATCTGGAGCCAACAATCCATCGTCGTCAAGTTTCCAGATTCCAATGTGATTGTCACAGAACTCGCGAAGATGACCGCGTTTACTGACGTCTTCCGCCAATTTGGTTAAACTATCCGCCGCCTCTGTGAAGTTATGCATGGCATAATCATCAAAGTCCTGGGTTTTCCACGGCCGATCATCGCCGAAATGAAACGTCAGACTGACATTCTTGAGCATCAGCATTCGTTTCGAGTGCGCAGCGAGATTGAATAGCATTGGCTGTATGACCCCAGACATCCCGAGGCAGGAATCTGTGCGAACAAATTGATCGAAAACTTCTTTGGAAAAAACAAAGCAGTCGAAACCCGGATGCTGCATACCAACCTCGCCCATAGACAGGGGGTCATGGGAAAACCCATGCGCATCGCCAAATGTCCGACGATTGATCGTGATGGCATCGAAACCACCCGCAATAAGCTGACGTACCGCGCCATAAAAATAGGGCTGAAGACAAATATCTGCATTAGTGTAGATTACAAAATCTCCGGGTTTAGCAACGGATGCACCCTTTTCCAGAACATCAAACAAAAGTGGCAAAGGCCGAGGAATTCGAAACGTTCCGACATCCAGAACCGTGCGTTCCAGTTTTGTCGCAACTTGCAGGCCGTAATGGGCTTGAATCAGATCTTCGTCCCCATGCACCGGAACCTGCACCAAAGTTGTTTCACCTTCACCAGCCAACGGATCTGATTTGGCAGTCACCATGCTATCCAACGTAGCGCGCTGGACATCATTCATCGCTCCGTCGACAGAAAAGAAATTGACGATATGCACTAGGTTGATTGGGTCAGGATCTTTGTATTTGGGATCGAAAACGTGAACTATCTCACTTAGCGGCGTTGAGGGTGACTGACAGAAAACATTCTCGGCTAACCAGCCCGAGGGCTGTAATTCTATGGTCTGTCTTTTGATCCCGAACAATTTTCGAAATTGTCTTCTGAGTCCCATTAAACCGTCCCAAACAAATAACTATATCACGCGTTCGTGTACCGTTCGTTTTGCATTGTACTGACGGAAAAGTCACCCCCAATTAGAATCACAGGCCACGCAGAAGCCGGGCGTTGCCTCTTTTCTACAGGTCTGGCGTTTTTGCAATTCGGGCGTGCCGCTGATTACCCGGAAAACAAGGCCGACCCTATGGTCAAGACCTATGATTGGCTCTAGGTTGCCCGAGTAGAACAAGACCGGACCTGCCACCGATGAGCAAACCCAAAGACAACCCCGCTGATCCGTTCAAGAAAGCTCTGGCCGAAGCCACCAAAGTGATGGCCGACGATCCGGAACTTACGGTGAGCTATACGGTCGACCCGTCGGGCCTGTCGGGTGAGTCGATGCGGTTGCCTCAGGTCTCGCGGCGCATGACGCGGGAAGAGGTTCTGTTGGCGCGCGGGACCGCGGATGCTTTGGCTTTGCAGCGACGCTATCACGATGATGCTACTCATAATCGCTATGCGCCTCCAGGTGACATGGCCCGCGATCTGTACGAGGCGATGGAGGTTGCCCGGTGCGAAGCGATGGGTGCGCGGGACATGCCAGGCACTGCGTCCAACATCGACGTCAAGATCGGGCACGAAGCGATCCGGCGTGGGTATGATCAATGCAAACAGCCAGCTGACGCGCCTCTTTCGGTGGCCGCCGGCTATCTGATCCGGCATCTGGCCACTGGTCGCGACCTGCCGCCTGCGGCTGACAATGTCATGAACCTGTGGCGCGGGTTTATCGAAGATCAGGCAGGGGGCGTACTGGAGAACCTTGACGAGGTGCTTTCGGACCAGGCCGAATTCGCCAAGTTTGCACGCCAGATGATCAAGGATCTGGGCTATGGCGATCAGCTGGGCGATGACCCGGATGAGCTGGACGAAGATCAGGAAGATCAGGCCGAAGACGACGCCGAAGAACAGCCCGACCCCGACAGCACTGGTCAGGATGATCAGGACGAACAGGACGCGGATGCGACCCCTGAGCAGTCACAGGAAGAACAGCAGGATCAGTCTCAGGCCCAAGTCTCCATGGATGAGATGGCCGAGGATGAAATGGGAGAAGAGGCCGAGATGCCCGAGGGCGAGGCCCCGCTGGAGCCGCCTGCCCCTCCGCCTGCATCCGATGCTGATCCCGACTATAAGGTCTACCTGAGCACCCATGACGAAGAGATCGCCGCCGAGGATCTGGCGGAGCCCGCTGAGCTGGAACGCCTTCGGGCCTATCTGGATCAACAGCTAGAACCGCTGAAAGGTGCCGTCAGCCGTTTGGCCAACAAATTGCAGCGCCGGTTGCAGGCGCAACAGAACCGCAGCTGGGAGTTCGACCGCGAAGAAGGCATTCTGGACGCGGGCCGTCTGGCGCGTGTTGTTGCAAGCCCAACCACACCGCTGAGCTTTAAGGTCGAGAAGGACACTGAGTTCCGCGATACGGTGGTGACGCTGCTGTTGGATAATTCGGGCTCGATGCGCGGGCGACCTATTTCGATCGCGGCGATCTGCGCGGATGTTCTGGCACGCACGCTGGAACGCTGCAACGTCAAGGTCGAGATTCTGGGCTTTACCACGCGAGCGTGGAAAGGCGGGCTGGCGCGCGAAGCCTGGCTGAACGATGGCCGCCCACAGCAGCCCGGTCGTCTGAACGATCTACGCCATATCATCTACAAAGGCGCGGATGCCCCGTGGCGACGCGCCCGGCCCAATCTGGGGCTGATGATGAAAGAAGGGCTACTGAAGGAAAATATCGACGGCGAGGCGCTGGAATGGGCGCATCGCCGGATGACGGCACGGCGCGAGCAGCGCAAGATTTTGATGGTAATCTCGGACGGGGCGCCGGTCGATGATTCAACGCTCAGCGTGAACCCAGCAAACTATCTGGAAAAGCACCTGCGCGATGTGATCGGAATGGTCGAAAAGCGCAAGATGGTGGAATTGCTTGCCATCGGCATCGGCCATGACGTGACCCGGTATTACGACCGCGCCGTGACCATCACGGATGTCGAGCAACTGGCCGGAGCCATGACCGAGCAACTGGCCGCTCTGTTTGACAGTGATCCGCGCGCACGAGCGCGGGTGATGGGAATGAAGAGAGTAGGCTGAATCGCCTTTTCCATGACATGGCGTCGCGCGCTCCAAACTGATAGAGGTATGACATGTTTCAGTCCTTCGCCGTGACCGCACGGCCGGAACAGGGCCCGCCCCGGCTGGCCGATCTGCGGACCGAATTGGCACGCGACGGGTTGGACGGTTTCTTGGTCCCGCGCGCGGATGTGCATCAAGGCGAATATGTGGCCCCGCGCGACGAACGGCTTGCCTGGCTGACCGGGTTCACAGGTTCGGCCGGGTTCTGCGTGGTTTTGGCAGATAAGGCCGGCGTCTTCATTGACGGACGATATCGCACGCAGGTCAAAGCGCAGGTCGCCGCCGATTACACACCTGTTCCATGGCCCGAGGTCAGCCTTGCCGCGTGGCTAAAGGAACAACTCCCGCAGGGTGGTCGGGTTGGCTTTGATCCGTGGCTACATTCGGCGGGTCAGATCGCGAAAACGCAGACCGACCTTGAAGGCCGAGATATTACACTGGTGCGCAGCGACAATCTGGTGGACCGGGTTTGGCGGGATCAACCCGATCCACCAATGAACCCGGTAAAGCTGCACCCGATCGAATTCGCGGGCGAAAGCGCAGACAGCAAAATTGCGCGTCTGGCGCAGTCCCTGCAGGACGCGGGCTGTAGCGCAGCGGTGATTACCCTGCCCGACTCGATCATGTGGTTGTTGAACATTCGGGGCTCCGATATCGGGTACAACCCGGTGGCGCATGGGTTTGCTATACTGCATGCGGATGGCCGCGTGGATCTGTTCATGGCGCACCAAAAGCTGAACGTGGCGATGGCCGATTCAGTCACAGTTCATGCGCCGGACACGTTTTTGACGGCTGTCGCAGCGCTTGACGGTAAGGTTCAGGTTGATCTTGGTACGCTGCCACAGGCAGTGGCCGATGTGCTAGAGGGGCAGATGGTCGATGGCGGCGACCCTTGTGCGCTGCCCAAAGCCTGCAAGAACCCTGCCGAAATCGCAGGCAGTGCCGAGGCACATCTGCGCGATGCTGTCGCTGTGATCGAAACGCTGTGCTGGCTGGATGCGCAAGCCGCTGGCGATGTTACGGAAACGCAGGTGGTCACTCGGCTTGAGGAGAACCGGCGCAAGGATAATGCCCTGCAGGATATCTCGTTCGATACGATTGCAGGGACAGGACCCAATGGCGCGATCATGCATTACCGGGTGACCGAGGAAACCGACAGCCTGCTGCAAGACGGTCATATCCTGGTGCTGGACAGCGGCGGACAATATTTGGATGGCACGACTGATATTACCCGGACCATTGCTATCGGCAATGTGGGTGAAGAAGAAAAAGCCTGCTTTACTCGCGTGCTGAAAGGCATGATCGCCATGTCTATGCTGCGCTGGCCTGCCGGGTTGGCTGGACGTGATATCGAATCCGTGGCGCGTATTCCCCTATGGGCAGCGGGTCAGGACTTTAATCACGGTGTCGGGCACGGCGTCGGTGCCTATCTGAGTGTGCATGAGGGCCCTCAGCGTCTGTCCAAAGCCAGCCATGAGCCCTTGCTGCCGGGCATGATCTTGTCGAATGAGCCGGGTTACTACCGCGAAGGTGCGTTTGGAATCAGGATTGAAAACCTTTTGGTGGTGCAATCTGCCCCTACCCTGCCCAGTGGTGACGCGGAACGTCCCATGTTGGAATGGCGCACATTGACCTATGTCCCTATCGACCGACGCTTGGTTCTGACCGATATGCTGACGGCAGTCGAACGCGACTGGCTGAACGCATATCACCGCGAAGTTGCCGTAAAAGTTCGACCAAGGCTGGGAGATGACGCCCAACTGTGGTTGGATGCCGCAACCGCACCGATCTGACACCGCATCGTTACATATACCGGGCAGTGGACAAGCGGGAAACCGGACCAGAGGAAAGAGCAAAGATGACCGAGATCACCATTCGCAAGACACCAGGCAAATGGAGCGTCCGTTCAGGAGGCGCCATTCTGGGTGAAACCACAAATGCTCTGGAATTGCTCGAGGGCGATCTTGATCCGGTCATCTATTTCCCTCGTACCGATATCGCGATGGCATTTCTGGATGTTACCGACAAGGTCACGCAGTGCAAACACAAGGGCCAAGCCACGCATTTTTCGATCGTCAACAAATCCTCGGTCACTGAAAACGCTGCTTGGAGCTATGAAGACCCGATCCATTCTGCCTTAGACATCAAAGGCCATGTCGCCTTCTACCCGCTTGATTCCGTGAAGGTCGAACAAATCTGACGTATGTCCCAGATGCGCAATACCTCTACTCAATCGAGTTGTTGCACAATATGAAAGGCCAGATCGCTTTGGCCTTCACGTCAAAATCTGGCTCGAAGTAAGAGAACGATCCTTTACGCTGGATACCACGAAAGTATCAAACGAGCCCGACCTGCACCTTGGGATTTCTCGCTGCGCCTACACTAAAAACTGCTTTTTTCCGGTATTCATGGCGCAGTTTCTTGGCAAAACCCACGCCCAAAATGGTCTGTTTTTCTGGCACCAAATAGATTTACTTTTTGTCGATCTAATGCCGCAATCAATGTGAATTTAGAGAGTTAAACTGAAGCCTGCTCAAGATCTAAAACTCATCAAATTCCGGAACATTTCCAAGCCTAATGATGAAACTCGGCGCCCCGACCTCGCCACTGTTCGGGTCCTCACTGACCATGTAGGCATCAGCGCCAGCGCAATCGTCGGATAGCGCTTCCCTTTCTGCTCTGTTTTGTGCCTCTGCTGCCGTGGAATATTCAAATTGCTTGCCAATTTTCAAGTTTCCTTGCCCTCCGCGACCGGGCTTATTTTCCACATATGTCTGACAGATATAGTGAATTTTTTCTGAGCTCTCATCTGAGATTGTCATGGCAGTATCCGTAAAATGAGTATGGGTGCGATTGATGCATGGGAAAAACAATGCTCGCTAGCCGCTTTGTTCGTGTTTCGATCATTCCAGTCGCGCGAAAAGAAGGGGCGACAATCCTGTCACCGCTTTTTGACGGGCTTCGGCGGACAGGCTTCAGATAATGTATTCGCATCCCTTTCGAGCCGAGTTTTGCGGAGCCGGGCATTCTTGATTTGTCTTTGCTCTGCTTCTTCGTTGACCATTTCTCTAACGATCCGCGTTGTTTTGTCCATCGGTGTTTCCGCCTTGGGAACGTGTGCATTGAAGACAGTCTTTTTTGTCAGCTTTGCCAATGGTTATTCTCCTAACCGTTTTCAACGGTGCATTTATCAGTTGAGTGTTCAAATCGATGCCAGGTGATTGCCTGATCCTTGAGAGACATGCGCGTGTCGTGAATGACTGCCACGGAGCAACTTTGTCTTAACGTCAGGAGCGGACATAGCATTCATCAACGCACTATAGTTCATTTGGAACTTCATTTCCGATCCTACGCTTTGCGTCGAATGGTAAGTGCCAACGACAAGATGATCGCTTGTTGCACCAATAAGCCGGTATCCAGGGGGCATCGAAAGCCCCAAAATGTCCGTATCTTGCTGACCAACGGCCAGAATTATTTGTGTGCTCTGTCCGCTTTTCGGGACGAGGTGAAGTCTTTTGAATACCGGATCGCAGATGCTCTGAGGGTGAGATGCAGGTTTGGACCCTGTTTCAATTACCTCAGCGACAAGCGTGAAGGCATCCGTATACATCCCGCCTATCTGATCTCCGGAAACCGGATCAACGCCCAGAAGTATTGCTTCCCCCAGCCTTAGATCATTGATGCGACAAGCTGGGTGTCCGCCGAGGGCCCAAGGAAGGTTGGCCGAGTTTCCGCCAGATACCGTGTGAAGGAAGGGACCACACTGCCCCTCTGTTTCATTCGCCAGGTCAGATAGGGCCTCCATATCTGCAGCATTCGGGGCAATTCCCCCCAGACATGCAAAGTTCGCTCCGATGCCTTTCAGCGTAACGCCGGGCATGTCCACCACTTGCTGTGCAACTGAGCCGAGGTCTTTTGGCATGATCCCTTCGCGCAGATCGCCCATCTCAACCATCAGGATAATGCCGTGAATGCAGTCTTTCCGGATCGCGGCGGCGGCCAGAGCGGTAATCACGAGGATTTCTGTATTGTAGCTCGCCTCACAGTATTGGATGACCTGATCGACCTGGCTCAGCGTTGGTGTACGGATCAATGTGATCGGGCATGTCATGCCCGCGTTGCGTAACCTTCGCACGTTACTAAGCCGCGCTTCCGCAAGCCCCACAGCGCCGCCGTCGAGCATTGCCTGAGCGATGGCCGGATGCCCGCACACTGCCTTGGTCACACCGGTGACACCGATGCCGCGTGTCTTGAGGCGCTCGACAACAGTCTTCGCATTGTGACGTATCTTGCTCAGATGCACCTCAATGCGAGGGGTACTCATATCGCAGCCACGGGTGTGGAGTGACGTAACCCAGGGTAAGCGGCAACAACCATTGCAAGCAAATGCGAAGCCGGCCGGCTGAGTACATCCGTTACAGGCAGCCCGAGTATTTGTGACTGTGCGGCGATCGTGTCGGTTACCTCGGCCTCGGACATCCCCTCATGATTGAGCGTGACACCAATGACCTTTGTGTCAGCAAATGCTTCGATTAGGGCAATCTCACTTGCAGGCTTGGGCATCGGCATATTGGGAAAGTCACAGCGATGCGCGCGCTTTGGAGCGTGCTGGAGGATTACGGCGTCCGGCTGGCTGCCCCGCAGGATAAAGGCGGATGTGCAGAATGCCGGATGGCTCAACGCCCCTTGACCTTCGATCAATATGACATCGGGTCGTTCAGACTCGGAAGCGTCGACGATCGCGCCTTCAAGTTCGCCGCAACAGAACTGCGGTGGTACGGCATCCATTGCCACCCCATATTTTGCACCCTGCATCAAACCTGTCTGGCCCGTACCAACAAGGACAGTCTTGATGCCTCTTGTGTTCAAGGCACGGGCTAAAACAGTCGCTGTTGTCCGCTTTCCGATGGCGCAGTCGGTCCCAAGAACCGCTATGCGCAGTGCTTTCACACCAGAAATACTCCCATCGAACAGGCGCATATCCTTGCTGGGTTTAGGTTTGCGAATATCTCGGATGGTGACTTTGCGTTCGGCCGCAAAAGAGGCGATTTCTGGATCATCGCCCAGATACTCATGCAATCCACTGACGATGTTCATACCAAGTGATATCGCGTCGAGAACAACGTCACGATCTGTCGATGAGAGCCTGCCCGTAGATGGTGCCATCCCGTAAATGAGGGTATCCGGGATTACAGCTTCATGGACAACAGCAGCGTCCAGACTTCTGAAGACCGGAATGTGGTTTACAGTATCGTCAAGAACCAACCCGCTGTCTTTGCCGTCGTGATCGCTATCTATGACAGACAGGATCCTATAGGCCTCTGAATGGCGAACGAGGCCATTTGCAGTTTTGCCATCCGCCTTGGCAAAGTTACCTTGGCAATAGACAATCGCAGTTGGCGGCAAGATGATCTGAGTGGCAGAAGTTGATCTTATGGGTTCGTCGCTGGTAAATGGCGGCGCCTGCGCCCCGCTAACAGGACGACGGATCGTGTTTGCCACGTTAAAGTCGGTTTTCATGATGTTTCCTTTGTGTGGTCGACACCCAAGGCAACACGGTCGTCACCATCGGATACCAAAGTCGAAATAGTCGCGCCGCGCGCTCAGTTATCAAGAACGCACAGACCTTTAGATGACTTGAAATTCTTGTTGCAGTTCCAACGGTTTCCGGACCTGTCAAGATGGGCATTCGCAGGAAGCTCTATTGTTTCGCAATTCACACCTGAGGTCGCGTATCCCCGCTCGCACTTCCATCCCGTGCCGTACGTTGCATCGTCCAAGTAGGCATGTTCAGGGATCACGACGGCCGCGCACGTGCCATCCTTTACAAAATATCCACGTTCACATGTCCAGGGTTGGCCGTATCCTGATGAATTCAAATACGCGTTAGCCGGGACCACAATGGCGACGCAACGGTCGTCCAATGCTTCGAACCCACGTTTGCATTCCCACGCGGGTCCATAGGTCGTATCAGCCAGATAAGCGTTTGCGGGTACGACAATTTCTTGGCACGTATCGTCGATTTTGAGAAAACCGCGAGAGCAATGCCAGCGTTCACCTGATGAATCAAGGAATCCGCCATCGGGTACAATCACCGCAACACAGGTCGCTTCATCGTTCTCGCGAAAACCATGAAGACATTCCCAACCTAAACCATAGGTACGGTTGGTCGGATAGGCATTTTCTGGCACTACGACAGCTGCGCAGACGTCGCCACTCAACCTATACCCGGCGTTGCATTTCCAACCGTCACCGTAACTCGTTGCAGTGGCATTTTCTGGCACCGATTGCGATGTAGATTGAGCGAATGCAGGCATCGAAAATAGAAGCAAAGCACAGAGTGTAAACCCAATCAGCGCCGCACTCATCTGAATGCCTAGTGACAGATTTGCGCGCCAAGTCGTCCGAAAGAGTTGCGGCATTGCCTTTGCCTTATGATCCATCCAGCTCAAGCCCCGCGATACAGGCATCTGCGAGGTCGCGGCTTGGCGAATCTGACCCCGGCAGTGTTGCCCAACCTGTATCCATCATGGCCTTGCGGCGGTTGAAGCCAGAGGCCTCTTGCAGTGTTTCGATTATTTCTTCGCGCTTGGGGTCAGCGGTTGACCTGTTCAGGCAGACCGGCACCATCGCAAGCGTTACTTCTTCGCTAGCATGATCTTTCGCCAACTCTTGAGCGCTGCCGCTGGTTGTCCATCCGCCCCAGGTAAAGCCAAGGATTGAGACCGCAACCGCACCACACAAAGCACCGTAGATGCCTGGTTTCGTCCATTCTGGAAATGTCATTTTAGTTCCTCTGGCGGAGAAAGCGCCGCCTCGCTGTTTTATGTCTTTCTGCGCAATCTTGATCTTGCGCCCGGGCCAATCCCAGGACGCGATGGTCGATAGGCGCAGTTTTTGCCTATCGGAAGCTCATTTGATCAACGGTTGCGTTGTGGCTTATTGGCAAGCCATCGGTGCGTCTGATCACCACAAACGGATCAACTAACGTCACAAGCGATGTGGTCGTGCGCGAAAACATCGGCAACTTTCCCAAACATCAAATCCAAGTAGAGGACGTGACAGCTGAATTTTCATGATGGAAGAACTTAGTTCACTCTAGCAGGCGATACGCCTGGGCTGCAGAAAACCAGAACTTTAGTGTTCCCTATGTAACCACTTGGAGACGCAATTACAACGCTCGTGGCCCTACCGCTGGTCCCAAGGCCCCGATACCGATCAAAAAAATGGTTTCAACCTGGCATTTGCTTTGTTTATCGGCAAATCCGTGACCACTTATGTAGCCTTTTTACTATGTCACTCTGAAACTGGCATTCGCTGCATCAAGGAAAACATGTGGTGAGGGCAGATAATGCTTGGACGTTTTACCGAAAAGTGTGGGTTTGTCTCTGATCTCACATGCTGTTTTGAGTGTGCCTCGCCAAATATTTCTGAGCGATTTTTTGGATGATGACAGGTTGGACTGACGCGCAGGGAAAAATCGGAATTTGGCGAGAAAACGGGTGTGGATAACGCCTGAGACGCGCCGCCAAACGGATCGGCTGGGCGCCTCACCGACCTAGCCACGACCGATTTCGTCAAGCAATTCGGCTGTCGTCACCTGACGGCAGTAGCCTTTGATCGTTTGCAGGGAATTGTCGTGACGCTCTTGCGTGTAGGTCATGCAGGCATCCGTCACTTGGGTGACCAGATAGCCCAGATCACAGGCATCGCGAATTGCGCTTTCGACGCATTGATCGGTCACGATCCCTGCCAGCACCAATTGCTTTATGCCGAGATTGCGCAGCACGTAATCTATGTGGGTCGAGACAAAGACTGAGGACGAAGATTTTGGAAACACGATCTCATCATCGGCTGGTGCCAGTTCGTCGATCACCTTGCCGTCCCAGGATCCTTTGGGCACGTTGAAGCCCGTGATTTTGTAATCCAGAGATCTGTCGCGCCCGTCTTTGGTCAGACTTTCAATCGTTGTGTAAAGAACCTCGATTCCCGCCGCGCGAAATCCCTTTTGCAAGGCTTGCATATTAGGTACGATACGGGATTTCAGCTGCTCAAAAAACCAGCCAAACTTTGCGTCAAAATCGGCATTTGTCAGCCCTTCGAATTCAGCACCATCCCTGTGGGCTGCAAAGTTCTGCACGTCAATAAACAGCAATCCCGATTGGTCATGTTCTAGTGGAAGATCGCGGGTCATTTCCATGTCTGTCTCTGCTTTCAAATGTTTGCCCAAGAGGTCTAATTTTATGAATGAGGGCGATCATGACGTCCATACTAAAAGAAAATAAAATTCCAAAGTCAATTCAATTTAGATTGACAGAAAATATTTTTCCACCACCTTATAGCGCATGTTGATCAGAGAACGCATCGAGAGCGCAGCCGATATGCTAACCAGCGGAGAGCGCAAACTTGCTGCAGCTATCCTGTCGGATTACCCATTTGCCGGCCTTTCCTCGATCCAGGAGCTGGCAAAACACGCCGAGGTGTCACCGCCTTCAATCTCACGGTTTGTTACCAAGATTGGACTTGATGGATATCAGGATTTCCAACGTGATCTTATCGCGGAATTGAAAGAAGGGCACCGCTCGCCTGTTCAACTCCACCAGGCGGAACGGCCCGTTCATGGGGGATATCTGAAGGACTTTATTTCCAAATCGGCCAGCCAGATGGCCATGGCGGCTGATGCGATCACCGAAGATCAGTTTAACCAGATCTGCACCCTTCTGACCGACCCGAAACGCAGCGTTTACGTGCTGGGTGGCCGGATCAGCGATACGATCGCCAAGCATCTTTCGTTCCACCTGCGTCAGATCCGCAAGGATGTGTTTCATCTGCCTGATACGCCTGAAGGCTGGCCAGAATATCTGTTGCGGATGCGGCCCGGGGATATCCTTTATGCTGTTGATTTTCGCCGTTACCAACCGGCGCTGGAGCAGCTGTCGCTTGTTGCCTCACGCGATCGGAATGCCCGTGTGATCCTGATGACGGACAAATGGATTTCACCGATTGCCAAACACGCCCATGAGGTCATGCCGGTGCCAATTGATAGCGGCACCTTGTGGGATACTTACTCGGCGGCACTCTCGGTGACCGAGGCCATCGTGACGCGGATTGCCGAGGACAACTGGGAACAGACCCGAGACCGCATCAAGGCCTGGGATGCTTTGCGCTTTACTCAAGAGGAAAATGAAAAATGACCCTGCCGCTAATTTTTGCTGCCATATCCGATGTTGCCGGAAAGGTGCGCGGCAAAGCCTTTCCCGCTGATCAGTTGGAAAAACGGCTGGTGCGGGGGGTCGGCTGGACCCCTACCAATGTGCAGATCACCTGTTTCGACATAATCGCTGACAGCCCGTTCGGCGCACTAGGTGATTTGCTTTTGATTCCCGATGCAAACGCAGAGGCCCGGGCGACATTTGGAGATGTGACCGAGCATTTCCTGATGGGCGATGTCGTCACGCTTGACGGGGATCCTTGGGCCTTTTGTACGCGCGCTATCCTCAAATCCGCGCTGAAGCGCCTGCATGATGTGGCGGGCGTTCATCTGATCTCGGCGTTCGAGCACGAGTTTCAACTGAAAAGCCCACCGGCGGTGGAAAACCAGGGATACGGACGCGAAGGGTTCGAGATTCAGCGGAAGCTTTGCGAAGTGCTGATGGCGACACTCGCCGAAAACGGGCTCGAGCCAGACAGTATCATGAAGGAATTCGGCCCCAATCAATACGAGGTCGTTATCGGCCCTGCCAAAGGTGTGCGCTCGGCAGATGCGGCAGTAATCCTGCGCGAGCTTACTCGCTCGGCAGCGCGTCACCTGGGTGAGGCTGCAACCTTTACGCCAATCCGCGATGTGGCGAGCGTCGGCAATGGCGTTCATATCCACATGAGCTTTGTCGACGATGCCGGCGAGCCGGTCACATTTGATGCAAGCGGCCCCTGCGGGATGTCCAGACTTACTGATGGGTTCGCTGCTGGCGTGCTAAAATACCTGCCTAACATTTTAGCGCTGACGGCACCGTCTGTCGTGTCATACGAACGCCTTACTCCGCACCGGTGGTCGGCTGCGTATAACAATCTCGGGTTCCGAGACCGCGAGGCCTCGTTAAGGGTCTGCCCTGTGACGGCAAAGGACCCCGCTTCAATCGCCAGACAATTCAACATTGAATACCGCGCGGCGGATGCAGCGGCGTCGCCTTACCTGGCTTTGGCCGCTGTTGTACATGCTGGTGTTCAGGGGATCGAAGATGGGCTGAAAGCGCCTGCGCCGACCGAGGAAGACCTGTCGCTTCTGTCAGCGGATGATCTCACGGCGCGTGGTTTTGTGCGCCTGCCCGAAACGCTTGAGGCCGCCCTTGAGGCGTTTCAGGCGGATACGACCGTCACCAGTTGGTTCGGACCAGATTTCGCGAGCGTCTACGCCGCCCATAAGGCTGCAGAAATCGACGCGGTAAAAGACATGGACACAGCACAGAAATGCGCCGCGTACGAAGGAACATACTGATGAGCGCGCCCTCTGACAGAGCATTGGTTCCATTTGTCAGCGTCGAAAACATGCGGTCCCTGGTCCATAAGCATGGCCTACGGGACTGCCTTGCAGGATTGGCCAATATGATCAAAGCCGATTTCAAACGCTGGCCGGTATTTGACAAGACACCGCGCGTTGCGTCCCATTCTAAGGCGGGTGTGATTGAACTGATGCCAACCTCTGATGGTGTGGATCACACCTTCAAGTCCGCGAACGGGCACCGATCGAACACCAAGGTCGGCCTGCAAACCCTAACCGCCGTTGGTGTGCTGGCCTCTGTTGATACCGTCTATCCACAGCCCTTTTCTGAAATGACCCTTCTGACGGCGCTTCGCACGGTGGCAACATCGGCGATGGTGACGCGTATACTGGCCCCCAAATCAGCTAAAACCGCTGCGAGTATCGGCAACGGGATATTCTGATGCGCAATGACATTTCTGTAGAGTACCCAAAACAGACGCGCATCAAGGGCGATATCCAGCAACTCGACCCGGATCACGCGGTCAACGAACTGTGGCAGGTTCTAACCGGTTCTAAAAAGGGACGAACCTCCGAAGATCAGATCACGGTTTTTGATGGTGTTGGCTTTGTGGTCGAGGATTTCTCGGCCACGCGCTGGCTGCACCAAAAAGCGACTGACGGCGCCCCAAGCGAAATGCTGGATCTGGTTGCCGACCCGCACGACCCCAAGGATCTGCTCGGTATGATAAGACGATGCACACACCGTGCGGTCCAAGCTGCATGAATTTGTGTACTCATACCTTATTGGGGCCGAACGATCCTGCGCCGATTGACGTCGTTAATGCAGATAGCACGTCGGAGATCGTGCTGCTGTGTGAGCATGCAGGCAATGCAGTCCCCGAGATGCTTGGAGATTTGGGAGTCTCCCGCGACGTCATTGAAAGCCACCGCGGCTGGGACATTGGTGCTCAGGATGTAGCGCGCCAGTTGGCTGAACAGTTGAACGCGCCTCTCGTCATCCAAAATTACTCACGGCTGGTATTTGACTGTAACCGTCCCCCTGACAGCCCCTTGGCGGTCCCTGCGATCAGCGACCAGGTTGAGGTGCCGGGGAACAGCGCGATCACCGAATTGAGCCGGGCCATGCGTGTCGATGAAATCTTTCGACCTATGGATGCAGAGTTGAATCGGCTCTTTGCCAACCGTCCGCGTCGTGCCGCGTTTTCGATCCATTCCTTTACACCGCATCTCGATGGCAAGGACCGGCCTTGGCAGGCAGGCTTTTTAAGCCGCGGTACAGGCGGTGCTGCCAAAGCATTGATGGCACATATCGCGCAGCTCCGCCCTGACATGACCTTTGCGTTGAACAAGCCCTATCAGATCGAAACTGAGGGCGATTGGTTTATTCCAGCGCATGCAGAACCCCGTGAGCTTGTGCATTGCCTGATTGAAATTCGAAACGATCAAATCCGCGAACAATCGCAAGTCGGGCTGTGGGCGGATCTGCTGGCAGACGCAATCCTTACAGCAGTAGGGGACATTCCCTCATGAGCATCGCCCCCCTTCATACACATCCCGGACGCTTGCGGGCGTCCAACTTGCTCCGGACGGCGGCGGCGGTTGCTGTGCTGCTGGCTGTGGTGCTTGGGCTGACGTTGATTTTTGGACGCACTGGCGAGCGGATTGCTGTACAGATGTGTGTCAATGTGGTCGCTGTAGTGGCCCTTGCGATCTATTGCGGCAACACGGGCATTGTGTCTTTCGGGCATGGCGCGTTTTTGGCGCTAGGCGCTTATCTGTCAGGCATTCTCACCATGCCTGCTGCTCTTCAACGTTCTGCCCTGCCGGATCTTCCGTCATTTCTGGCAGGCCATGAAGTAACGATCTGGGTGTCGCTGCCGGTGGTCGCCCTTGCGGGACTTGCCTTTGCAGCCCTAACCGGAAGCGCCATCGCTCGGCTTGTGGGTGCGTCTGCCACGATTGCCACGCTTGGCCTGCTGATCATCGCCCATGGCGTGGCCATCGCCGCACGCGAGATCACACGCGGCAGCCAGACGTTTTACGGTGTGCCAAGGGTGACAGATCTGGTTCTGGCCCTCGGCGCGGCCTCGGTCGCAATCCTGCTGGCCCGTTGGTTTCGCGAAAGCCGTTTGGGCCTGTTTTCCCTCGCGGCCCGTGACGATGAGGATGCCGCAACAGCACTTGGCATTAATGCCCGACGCACAAGATTCATCGCTTGGTGTGCCTCTGGTACCATGGCGACAGTCGCGGGTGCACTTTATGGGCATATGCTGGGGGCATTTTCACCCGCATCCTTCTACCTTGGGCTCGTCTTTGCGCAGGTGGTCATGATGATTGTCGGCGGAATGTCATCGGTTGGCGGCGCAGTGGTCGGGGTGATCGCGGTGACGCTGCTGCAGGACACTGTGCGCCAGTTCGAAGGCGGCTCAACTGTGCTTGGCGTCACCTTGCCCGAGGTCTTTGGCCTAACGACGATTGTCCTGGGGCTTGCCATCCTGCTGGTGATCTGGGCGCGACCTCAGGGTCTGGTCGGAGGCTTTGAACTTGGCCCTGGCGCCGACGCAAATCTGCTCGGGCGCCTGAAGTCCCGAGTAGCCCCTGCGCGCACGCCCGAGCCCGTTGTCCCAGCCACGCTGAAAGCATCAAACCTGTCAAAAAGTTTCGCAGGCGTCAAAGCAGTAAGAGACGTCAGTTTCGAAGCTCCGACTGGGCGCATCACTGGCCTGATTGGCCCCAACGGTGCTGGCAAGTCCACGCTTGTTAACTTGCTGACACGCGCCTATCAGGCGGACACCGGTTCTGCGCATATGGGCGAGGTTGATCTGACCCGTGTCTCGCATCACAAAGTGCCAGGCTTTGGTGTCTCGCGTAGCTTCCAAAACTTGCGCCTGTTCAGCGGTCTGACAGCCTACGAAAATGTTCTTGTTGCCGCTTTGGCCGCAGGTCACGACCGCAAGACTGCCGCGGCTATCACCCTGCGTGAACTGGATGCCTTTGATCTTGGGGAAGTCGCCGGGTATCGCGCCGACAGCCTGCCATATGGTGCCCGCAAGCGCCTGGAAATCGCCCGCGCTTTGGCACAAGACCCGAAGATTCTTTTACTGGATGAACCGGCCGCTGGCATGAATCCCAGCGAAACAGATGACCTGGCTGATCGGCTGATTAAGGTCGGCAAAACACGCGGCATCGGTGTCCTTCTGATCGATCATGACCTGAGGTTCGTGAACCGCCTGTCGGACTGGATCGTGGTGATGCACCAAGGTGGCGTCATCGCGCAAGGCACGCCTGAAGACGTGCGCGCAAATCCCAAAGTCATCGAGGCTTACATCGGCAAAGGGCGCACAGCCCAAAAAGCAGAAATTAGCGAAACCAACCGAAGTCAACCAACAGAGGTAGCAATAAAATGATACGTAATGCCCTTCTTCTTTCAACAGCAGTTATCACCGGCCTGGCTGGAACAGCGATGGCTGAGAGTTATAAAATCGGCGTAATGTCCGCGCAATCGGGCTATCTGGCCCCCTATGACGGACCCGCCTATGCCGGGTTCCAGTTCTGCATTGACGAAATGAACGCCAAGGGGGGCCTGAACGGCACAACACCGGTTGAGCTGATTGTGCGCGACACCCGGTCTGACATCGCCGAAGGCGTTAAAGTTGTACAGGAAATGATCGATGACGGCGCGCAGTTCATCGTGGCGTCAGCCGATGCCGATCCGACAATCGCCGCGGCCCAGATCACAGCGGCTGACAGCATCCCAACAATGACCTTTGCCGGAACAGCCCCGGTTCTGACGCAAGTCGGTGAACATGTCTTTGGCAGTTACCCCGCGGACAACCAACAGGCCGCCGTACTGGCAGGCCACGCACGCGAGCAAGGGTTCGAACGTGTCTGGCTCGTGAAATCCCCAGACAGTGCCTACACATTGGGTGGGCCCGAGTACTTTGGCGAGGCCTTCACATCGCTTGGTGGTGCCGTTGTCGGGGAAAGCAACTATTCGCTGAACCAGCCGGACTTTTCTGCCATCGTGACGACCATCAAGAATGCGGATACCACCCCGGACGTGATCGTCACATGGGCGTGGGAGCCTGATTTCCCGGCCTTCATCCGTGCGCTGCGGGGTGCCGGGGTTGATACCCAGGTGATGGGAGGTGACGTACTCGATTCACCAACCGTACGCGGCCTTGGTGATGTCGTCACAGGCGTAACGCATACATCTGGTGGCTTCCCAGACGAAGGCTCTGCCTATGCCGATTTCATCGCGCGGTTCTCTACTGCAAAGGGGATCACGCCTGACAACAATTACTACGTCAATGGCTGCGATATTGCGCATATGATCGAGGATGCCGTCGCAGCGGCTGGCACGACAGACCCTGCTGCCGTGACTGCCGCAATGGCCGGCATTGAGAATGGTGAGGGTATCATGTCCAACTTCACTTTCGCGGGGACCGACCGGATGCCTCTGCGTGATGTTGTGGTCGCACGGATTACCGATGCAGGCGAAAAAGAGTTTGTCCTGCGCACCTCAGCTGATCCCGCAATCCTGCCACAGCCGTAAGGTCTGAACCCAATGGAAACAGCACTCGATATCCAAGGCTTGCACGTCCGCTATGGCCCAATCCGCGCGGTTCAGGGCATTGACCTGATCGTCCCCAAAGGCGGCATAACGGCGCTTTTAGGGGCCAATGGCGCAGGCAAGACAACGACGGTCATGGCGATCGCAGGTGCATTGCCCGTGGTATCGGGCGCTGTTTCCCTTTTTGGCAAGGATATGACAGGGGCCGCACCCGACGCCATTGTGCGGGCGGGTGTGGCCATCTCACCGGAAGGACGCCGCGTGTTTGCGCAGCTGACGGTCGAAGAAAATCTTGTGCTGGCCGGATCAATTCTGGGCGACGAGACGCTCAGCGCCAAACGTTTGGCCGAGATGAAAGAGCGTTTCCCGATCCTGGGCGAACGCCGCCGTCAGATGGCGGGGCTTTTGTCGGGGGGCGAACAACAGATGCTGGCGGTGGGACGTGCCTTGATGAGCGGACCGCGCTTGCTGTTGCTGGACGAACCGTCGCTTGGCCTTGCGCCGCAGGTCGTGGATCAGATTTTCGACATCGTAGAAGAATTGAAAGCCGACGGTATTTCAGTGCTTCTGGTCGAGCAAAACGCGGCTCTTGCCCTGGACATTGCCGATCATGCTGTCGTGCTGGCGAATGGCGCTGTTGCCGCTGCCGGTGCACCGTCGGAACTAGCAAATGACGCGGTCTTGCAATCCGCATATCTGGCGGCTTGAGCGATGGATGTTCTTCTTCAACAAATGATCAACGCGCTTAGCCTTGGGGGAATTTATGCGATGCTGGCCCTGGGGCTGGCGATTGTGTTCTCTATTGTGCGATTGATCAATTTCGCGCATGGCGAAATCATGACGTTCGGGGGCTATGGCATCTTTCTGGCCATGAGCTTTGGCCTGCCGCCGATCGCCGCTCTTGTTGTCGGGCTTGGCGCTTCTGTGTTCATGGCCATGGCAATGGAGCGTACAGCGTTTCGCGCCATGCGCGGCGCGGATGTCGTTGCACTTTTGATCACATCTTTCGCGGTATCCGAGATCCTCAAAGTTCTGTTCCAGAACGGAATTTCCGCCAGACCCGTCCCGATCTCTTTTCCAGCGTCATGGTCTGGCACCTATCATATCGGCCAGACGACATTTGGCATTATCCCGACCGTATCAATCATCGTAACATTTTCAGCCCTTGCAGGCCTGACATTCGTGTTGCGGCGCACAACGATTGGCATGGCCATGCGCGCCGCTGCCGAAGATATCGAGATGCTCAAACTGCTGGGTATCAAGGCCAACCGGGTCGTTGCTGTGGCTTTTGCCCTGTCAGGGCTACTTGCGGGTATTGCCGCTGTCATCTGGACGGCACAACGCGGGTCAGTGGATCCACTGATGGGATTTTTCCCCGTTCTCAAGGCCTTCATTGCGACCGTACTTGGGGGTTTGGGCAGCTTGGGCGGCGCTGTCCTTGGTGGGTTCATCGTCGGCGGGCTGGAGGTTCTGCTACAGGCTTTCCTGCCAGACAGTCTGGCCCCATACCGGGATGCAATGGTTCTGGCCTCAGTCATCTTGTTGTTGCTGTTACGCCCGGATGGCCTCCTTCCAGCGGCGAATGCCAACAGATCGTAAGGAGCGGTGTTGGCGCAAAGTTCATCACTCGCTCGGATTGTTGCCCTCAGAGCGCGATGACAGACAAAGAGTGTGCAAATCGGATTCTGCGGAAATTGAATCTAACTTCCAAAATCAGACATTGGCGCAGCCGCCGCGGAATTGGGCTGTGCCACACTGCCGTTCTTTGACCAGATACCGACAAAAGTCCGCAATAGATCAGAATTTCTCGATGTTACGGCCAATATTGCATGACCCGCTGGCTCGAAAATATCCTGGGAAGCTGTCGACGGCTCAAAGTTGCGCGTCGTTCCACAAATTCCAGAGCGTCAGTGAGGTAAAGTTAGTCCTTCACCAGCGCTCCAAGGCCTAATGTTTTTCAGCTAGAAAGCTCAGTTCTGCACAGCTTGTCAGATCGAACACATGAGCATCTGGATTTCGACTGGCCACGCCCGGCAAGTGCAGATCCAAAGATCGTATCGCGTTAATACCTCGCCTGTTTCAAGGAACAAGATTGACAAGGACCAATGTTGCAGGGGCCCCTGTTATGAATGTTCTTCTGCAGCCGTGGCTGCCAACGCGCGGTTATAGGCCTTTAGCGCATCAATATGGTAGAGCGTACCGACTGGGGTCTCAGCTCCGTCATCACCGCTCACAACCACCGGTATGCAGAGGATTTCGTCTCGGTCGAAGAACGGCATCGCCGCCTCAAGCGTAGCGCTTGCTTGAACAAAAAGACCCTGATCAATCAAAACCTGTGCTTCTTCCCGGGTGATTGAACGTGCATCGCCAAGCGGTCGCATCACTGCGCCTGCGCGCAACATCGCCAGAAGATAGGCCTGTGGCCCCGCGGCCAGATGCACATTGCGTCGTTCCAGTTGGGTCAGGAAGAAGGATCGATCCACGAGGCGCGAAGCCAGCGCCGTGGACATTGAAACCGACACCATCACCGCCAGACCGATCTGCCAATCTCCGGTCAGTTCAAAGACAATCATCGTGGTCGAAATCGGGGCACCAAGCACGGCAGCGGCCACCGCGCCCATCCCGGCAAATGCGTAGAGGGTATGGGTACCCGATACATCGGGCAGCAAACCCGTTGCAATCAACCCGAATGCCAACCCGGTTAACGCACCTATCATCAGCGAGGGTGAAAACACACCGCCACCCATACGTCCCCCCATCGTGATCGCAACAGCCACAGTTTTGATGATTGCGAACAGGATGGCGGTTGTCAGAACCAAATCTCCGGCCAGGGCCCGGATCGTGGTTTCGTATCCAACGCCGATGATGTGGGGAAACCAGATCGCGATCAGTCCCAACATTGCGCCTGATACAGCAGGACGCAGCCATCCGGGCAAGGACAGCCGGCTTTGAATGTGATTGCCAATATCTTCTGCAAAGAAGATCGACCGCATCAGAAGCAAGGCCACCAACCCGCAGATCAACCCAAGGATCAGAAACGCGGGCAGCTCGACATAGAATTGCAGGGATCCGGGCGTATCCAGCGTGAATTCGGTCACGTCGCCGTATTCCAGCCGGTTAATCACCGTCCCGGCGACCGAAGCGATAACGATGGGCGCAAAAGCATGCACCGCGAAATGGCGCAGCACCACCTCAAGCGCGAACAAAGCACCGGCAATGGGTGAGTTGAAACTGGCCGAAACTGCCGCCGCCACCGCACATCCCAGCAAATCACGCCCGGTAATTCCGTCGGCATGGATACGATTACTGACCCAGGTCGAGATCACGCCTGCCATATGCACAACCGGCCCTTCTCGACCCGTAGATCCACCTGTGCTCAGCGTAATCAGCGAGGAGAAAAAAGACGCGATACCCGCCTTGCCTTCGACCCGACCATCGGTGAGGGCAGCGCCTTCGATTACATCGGCAACTGAACGCACGCGCCCGTCATCGGTATACCGGTGCAGGATGATGCCAACGATAAGACCGCCGATGATCGGTGTGATCAGGATCAGGAACCACGGCAGCTTTTCCACATGGCTGTGCAGTAACGAGATATCCCCGGTGTCGTAGACATAGGCCTGCAATGCCTGAATTGCCTTACGAAATCCCAATGCCATAAAGCCTGCGGCAATCCCAATCGCCAGCGCGATGAACCAGAACTGAATTTGGCTGGGCCCGCGCCTGCGCATCACCCGCCACGCGTCCTTCATCGCGGCCAGAGCCTGATTGAGCTGGTTGCGCAGAACGGTGCGGGTTGACTGGGTCATTTGCCCTCGGGGGATCAGGATACACCCCTTACTAAGCCACGGAGGGCACGGATAAAAGCCGGATCGCGCGTCTGTGAGGGCCTATGCGTCCAGAAGAGCACGGGCAGCGGCACGCGCTTCGTCCGTGATCGTGTCACCAGCGACCATCCTGGCAATTTCGTCCACCCGGTCGGCCTGGGCCAAAGGCACCACGGTCGACAGAGTTTGCCCATCGGTCACATGTTTCTGAACACGCCAGTGATAGGCGGCACGTGCGGCGACCTGCGGGGAATGCGTCACGACCAATACCTGCCCGCCCTGTGCCAGCGATGCCAGACGCCTGCCGACGGCGTCCGCAGTCGCGCCGCCAACACCCCTGTCGATCTCATCAAAGATCATCGTGCGCACGCTGTCATCGCCGGTCAGACAGACCTTGAGCGCCAGCAAGAAGCGGCTCAGTTCACCGCCCGAGGCGATTTTGTTTAACGGTCCAGACGGTGCACCGGGGTTGGTGGCAACGGTGAACGCCACAGCATCCGCACCTTCGGGGCCGGGATCGGACGGGGTGATCTCGGTCTGGAACACAGCGCGTTCCATTTTCAGCGGTGCAAGCTCGGCCATCACAGCGGTGTCAAGTTCACCCGCTGCCCGTTGGCGCAGGCTGCTGAGTGCCTCCGCAGCCTTGTGATAAACTGCCTGCGCAGTCTCAACCGCAACGCGCCTGTCGGCCAGATCAGCGTCACCAGCATCCAAACGGTTCAGCCGCTCACGCAAAGTCTCCGCGAACCCGCCCAAGTCGTCCGGGGCAACGTCATGCTTTCGGGCCAACGCACGAATGGCGAAAAGCCGTTCCTCGACTGCCTCCAGTTCAGCCGGATTGAAGTCCAGCACCTGAAGACTGGCATTAACGCCATCTTGCGCCTCGCCCAATTCGACCAGTGCACGCCCCAGTGCGGCAACAGGCTCTTCCAACTGCCCGCCCGCATTATCGGACACGCCTTCCAACCAGCGCAGAGCATCAGACATCGCGCCCTCGGCCCCATCACTGCCAAGCAAGTCATAGGCACGGGCGACGTCATCGCGAATCCGCTCTGCCCCCTGCATCATGCGGCGCCTTGCATCCAGTTCGGCATCCTCGCCGGGCTGCGGATCAAGCTTATCAAGCTCAGTGACCGCATGGCGCAGAAATTCTTCCTCTGCCCGCATGGCAGCCAACGCAGATTCGACCTCAGACAAAAGGTTGCGCGCGCGCGACATCTCGGACCATGCAGAGCGCACAGTGGCCAGTTGCCCCCCTGCCCCGGCAAAATCATCCAGCATCGCGCGGTGGCCCCGCGGGTTCAGCAGGCCGCGATCATCGTGCTGGCCATGCAGTTCCACCAGGGTTTCCGACAAAGCCCGCAACACCTCGCCCGAGCAACGCCGGTCATTGACCCATGCGGTTTTCCGGCCCTCGGCTGTGTTCACGCGGCGCAGGATCAGCTCTTCGCCTCCGGGCAATCCGGCTTCGGCCAAAATCGGATGTGCGGGGTGGTTTTCGTGCAGCTCGAACTCGGCCACAACTTCACCCTGAGCGGCCCCCTGACGCACCAGCTCTGCCCGCCCGCGCCAGCCCAGAACGAACCCAAGCGAATCCAGTAGGATCGACTTGCCCGCGCCGGTCTCGCCGGTCAACGCGTTCAATCCCGGCTGGAACGTCAGTTCCAACCGGTCGATGATCAGCATATCGCGGATATCAAGGGCGCGCAGCATCGGGTCTCAGCGTCCCACGCCTTTAGCCATGGCGATTACAACCACTGACCTTTGACGGTCTGGCGATAAATCGTGCTGAGCCAGTTGTTGCCGCGGCTTTTGAGTTTCAGCCCGCGAGAGGTCAGCAGCTTATAGCCAGCGTCATACCATTCCGAGGATTGGTAGTTGTAACCCAGAATTGCACCGGCCGATTGCGCCTCATCCACCAGACCCAGCGAGAGATATGCCTCGATCAGGCGATAGAGCGCTTCGGCGGTGTGCGAAGTTGTCTGAAAATCCTCTACCACAACGCGGAACCGGTTGATCGCGGCAGTATAGTGATCCTGACGCAGATAATAACGTCCGATCTCCATTTCTTTGCCAGCCAGATGGTCAAAGGCCAGATCGAATTTCAACACGGCGGAGGTGGCATATTCGCTGTCCGGATAGACTTCGATCACCGTGCGCAATGACTGAAGCGCCTGGAACGTCAGGCCCTGATCGCGGCCCACCTCGTCAATCTGGTCATAATAGCTGAGTGCCAACAGGTATTGGGCATAGGCCGCATCTTCGTCAGTTGGATAGAAATCTATATAGCGCTGTGCTGCTGCACGGCTTTCTTCGTAATTCTCATCTGCATGGTATGAAAACGCCTGCATGATCAGCGCGCGCTTTGCCCAGTCAGAGTAAGGGTAAAGACGTTCAACCTCGGAGAAGTACCACGCTGCATCGTCGGAACGATTCTCCGACAGCTCAAATTCCCCACGCGTGAAAATCTGTTCGGGGGTGAACCCTTCTAGGTTCTGATTGCGGTCAGCGCCCCCGCTGTTGCACGCTGTCAAAACTGCTGTCAGAAGTACCGCCCCTGCGAATCTGACCGCCGCTTTGGTGCCTATCATTCCGCCAATCCTTGTCGTCTTGCTTAATGGGAATACCCCGGTTTGGGCCTTGGTCTAGCACATAAAATTCCAGTGCAAAACGCCTTAGTAGGCCCTTTGGCGGATTTGTCAGCAGAGTGGAACCAATCAGGCGACTTCGGGGATTTCGTCCCAGACCAGACCCTGTCCGGGCAGACGCGCGGCCTGTTCGGGGGTACACAGGATCGGACGCACAGCACCGGGCGTTTCAAACAGCTTGCGCAGCAGCGTGTTTGTCATCGCATGACCAGACTTGTCGCCGGTGAAATGACCCAGAATCGGTCCACCCGCCAAATACAAGTCACCCAGAGCATCTAGCATCTTGTGACGCACCGCCTCGTCTGCGTGGCGAAGGCCACCCGGGGTCAGAACTTCGTCGCCCTGAACGACCACAGCATTTTCAAGCGTGCCGCCAAGAGCCAAGCCGTTCTCGCGCATCGCTTCGACGTCGGTACGACGGCAGAATGTCCGGCAATCACTAAGCTCGCGTGCAAAAGAGCCATTGCACATATCCAGCGTCTTAGTCTGACGACCAATGGCGCTGTCTTCAAAATCGATATGAAAATCGATAATCAACCCGTCCGCAGGCGCAATCGAAGCACTGGCACCCTCACGGGTTGCGGTCACAGGTTTAAGAACCTCATAGGCCAGGACCGGGCTTGCCTGACGACGCACGCCTTTCAACATGATGCCACGAACGAATTCAATCGAAGACCCGTCCATGATCGGCACCTCGGGGCCATCAATCTCGATCAGCGCATTGTGGACACCGCATCCAGCCAAGGCTGCCATGATATGCTCGACGGTGGAAACCGTAACGCGCGCTTCATTGACCAGTCGGGTACAAAGCGGGGTACGATCGACCACATCGTAGATTGCAGGGATCAACGCATTGCCCAGCTCGATATCCGTCCGTTTGAACCAGATGCCGTGGCCAGCAGCAGCCGGCTTCAGGATCATCGTCGCAGGCTTACCGCTGTGCAGCCCGAGGCCTGTAAACGTGATCGGAGATTTGAGCGTATGTTGCAAGTGTGACCTCGGTGAGTGGCGTCCGACCTGTGATGGCCGTGTTGGCATTCAACTAAGGAAGCAGGTCAAAAGGCTCAACTCACTCTTTGCAACCGAATGAAACATGAATGTGACAGGTCGGCAAAACCCTGCTCACATAGGGATAATGCACTGTTTTAAAATAAGAAAGGGCCGCCAAATGGCAGCCCCTCTTTAGTATATTGTTACCGCGATCAGTTGGCTTGACGGCGAAGGAAGGCCGGTATTTCGATCCGATCCTGCTCCGGGTCGTCCTCGACATGTGCAGGTGCCGTAGCGTCAGATTGGCGCAATACCGGCTGCTGGCGGGCCGGTTGCTGCGCCGGAGTATCGGCTGCGTGGCCGGTCATGCGATCAATCAGGCGGTTAAAACCAAATCGCGGGCGGTCGGCATCCCCATGAGTATCGGAGACCTCCTGTGGCCGAGGCGCAGGATGACCTCTTTCAGCCGGAGGTACATTCTGGACGGCTGCCTGCAAGCGCCTCAGAGCTTCGGGTGATGGCGATCCTGCGGGTGCTTGCGGCTGAGGTGCGACAAAGCTTTCTGGGGCGTATTCGACCGGCTCGGGAGTCGGCTCGAATTCGGCCACGCGCGGCTGATAGGCCGGGGGTGGCAGGCCGTCATCATCCTGTTCTGCGCGCGGTTGGAACTGCGGTTCCATCGGCTCTTCAGTTGCCTCAAACAGCGAAGGTTCACGCGTTGGTTCGGGCTGAGGTTCAGGTTCGGCGCTTGCCGCCACTGACATTTCTTCCAGGGCCGCTTCCTCTGCAGAAACCGAACGGGTCAGCGGTGCCGACATCGAACGACGCGCGACAGGCACATCATCCTGCTTTTCGCTGGCGTCGATACCTGTTGCCACAACCGAAACGCGCATGCCGCCTTCCATTGCGGTATCCAGCGTGGAGCCGACGATGATATTCGCCTCTGGGTCCACTTCCTCACGGATACGGTTTGCGGCTTCGTCCAGTTCGAACAGGGTCAGGTCGTGGCTGCCGGTGATGTTGATCAGAACGCCCTTGGCGCCCTTGAGGCTGATTTCGTCCAACAGCGGGTTGGCGATGGCCTTCTCGGCGGCCTGTACGGCGCGATCTTCGCCGGTGGCTTCGCCCGTGCCCATCATCGCCTTGCCCATCTCGTCCATAACGGCGCGAACATCCGCGAAGTCGAGGTTGATCAGGCCCGGACGCACCATCAGGTCGGTCACGCCTTTGACACCCTGATACAGAACGTCATCCGCCATCGAAAACGCCTCGGTAAACGTGGTCTTTTCGTTGGCCAGACGGAACAGGTTCTGGTTTGGAATGATGATCAGCGTGTCGACAACGCGCTGCAAGGCTTCAACACCGTCTTCGGCCTGACGCATCCGCTTAGCGCCTTCGAACTGGAAAGGCTTGGTCACAACACCGACGGTCAAAACACCCAATTCACGCGCTGCCTGCGCGATGATCGGTGCGGCACCCGTGCCGGTGCCACCGCCCATACCGGCCGTGATGAAGCACATATGCGCGCCTGCCAGATGGTCTACAATCTGCTCGATGCTTTCTTCGGCCGCTGCCGCACCCACTGTCGGACGCGCGCCCGCACCCAGACCTTCGGTGACTTTCACGCCCAGTTGAACTCGTGACGAAGACTGGCTTTGCTGCAGCGCCTGGGCATCGGTGTTGGCAACGACAAAATCGACACCGTCCAACTGTTTTTCAATCATGTTGTTGACGGCGTTACCGCCCGCTCCGCCAACGCCAAAAACTGTAATCCGAGGCTTCAGCTCGTCGTGCCCGGGCATCGAAAGATTCAATGTCATGCTTCTGTCCGCCTGTTTATATAACCCGCCAACGCGGTGTTTTTCTTACCTATCCACTAACAATCCTACCGATCCAAACGGCAAACGTCACGCCAAAAATCGCGAAAATCCACAAAATATGGAGGAAATAAGGCACCTGGAAACAGTATTTGGCAAAGATTGCCAGATGTTGCGGAATTATCTCAAAGCACCACAAAACATGCGACGCTCGCGCCACTGTTGACGGGCGCGTCACTTGCAATTCATTCACATTCTGTCTGCGGAAAACTGCTCAAGCCCTCTCGCAAGGCCTCTGACGGGCCCTGAGGATATCTTGTGGGATTTTGACAGCCCCTGCAAGATATTTCTTTAGCTAATTGGGGCACTTGGGCAGTTAAGACCCTTCTCAGAAATGTCCCTGACCTCTTGAATTTCTGTCCTAGAGAAACCGACCATTCGCACCATCAACTGGTCTTCATACAAAAACGGCCACCAGCAAACTGGCAGACCATCCTCGTCATCGACGTACAGAAAGCAAATCTGCCCATTAGGAGTTGTAATTTTCCCGTACACACAACCCTTGCCCTCCATACGCCAGACCGAGAGAGTCGGGCTCAGGAACTCTTCGGTGCCGACCAGCATACCGCTGTCATAGACGTGAAACTTTACGGTCTTTCCTTGAACGGCCCCCAGGAAGGCTTCGGGTGTGATACGGGTCTGAGCCTCTATCGCTGACGGCACAGCCATGACCAGCGCCGCGATCGCGGCTTTACCAGTTGTCACGGAACCACCGCACAGCGCGCTTGAACGGGCGTGCGGAATAGGTGTCTACGGGGATTTCAAAATCCCACCATTCATCCTGTGGGTTGGCTGCAAACAGGCTTAGCCCCACAACCGAAGAGAACCCCGGCCCTGTGGCCGATTGCGGCAACCCATGGACCCGCAGCGGGCGACCAAGGCGAACACGCTGCCCCAGAATACGAGAGGCCAACCCGTCCAGCCCCATGATTTGGCTGCCGCCTCCGGTCAGGACGATCTGCTGGCTGGGCATGTGCTCAAAGCCAGCCGCATCCAGCCGTACACGCACTTCCTCCAGGATTTCTTCGACACGTGGACGCATGATACCTATCAACTCTGCCCGGCTGACGGTACGGCGGTCATGTTCCCAATCGCCGGTATCACCGCCAATGTCGATCAGGTCGCGGTCATCCGCGCCGGTCGCGTGAACGCCGCCATTGAATGTCTTGATCCGTTCGGCAACAGACGCCGGAACGCCCAGCCCCATCGAGATGTCACTGGTCACATGATCCCCACCCATGCGCACGCAATCGGCATAGATCATGTGTTTCTTCATGAATATTGACACGCTCGTGGTGCCACCGCCCATGTCGATACAGGCGGCACCCAGTTCCTGTTCATCCTCAACCAGCGCCGAAATACCCGAGACATAGGCCGAATTCGCGATACCGGCCAATTCGAGATCGCAACGCTTGATACAGCGCACGATATTCTGGATTGCAACCGCGTCCACGGTCAGCATGTGCATATCGACGGCCAGCGATTGCCCCATCTGACCCCTTGGGTCGATCAAGCCCGATCGGTTATCCAGCGCAAAATTCACCGGCTGAGCATGTAGGACTTCGCGGCCCGCACCATAGTCGGGCACGTCACAGGCATTGAGAACACGGCCAACTTCGGCCTCGGTTACCAGCTGACCTTCCAGATCCACCTGGGCATCCAAACCATAGGACCGCGGGTTTGCCCCCGAGAAACAGGCGATCACATGGTCGACACGGATATCTGCCATTTTCTGCGCGGCCTGAAGCGCGGTTCGAATGGCGCGCTCGGTCTCCTGCATCGCAGTGACTTCGCCAAATTGCACACCACGGGACCGCGTGGTCGCGGCACCGATCACCCGAAACCCGGATTGTCCGGCCAGAGACCCGATGCCACTGTCCTCGTGCAAACGCCCGGCGCCGTCGAACCGCAGCACAAGGCAGGAAATCTTAGAGCTCCCGACATCTAGAATAGCGACAACGCCGCGTTGCATCGCCTGCCTGCGCATTTGCCGCATGGCCCGTTGGGACTGATAAAGATCGGTCATCATTGTCGTTACTGCCCGCTACTCACATCTACTTTTGTATTCCACCAGTCTTCGCTGGCGGCTTTGGTCATTCGGATTGTCGGTCGCTGACCCAGGCGCATATCCACCACGGCCACATCGCGTTCCAGAAGATCCTGAACCTCGTTCACGGCCAACACGCGTTCCAATGCGCGCACTGGCCGTTCCGTCGGCAACATGATGCGCTGACCGCGATCCAGAACTAGATCCCAGCGACGTTCGCCAATTCGCACCAGACCGCGCACCCGATTGCCCAGACTGCTGGCTGTGGCCGTCAGTTGCAGCGCTTCGGGTACATAGGAATCCGCGCCCTCACCCGCGATCAGTGGCAAATTGGAGTGATCCTGCCGCGATGCGATGATTTCAACATGCGCGCCGGTTTCATCCAGCAATTCGACCCCTCGGCGGGTACGCCAGACAATGGCGGGCTGCCGTTCGACAACATCCACCTGCAGGATACCTCCTGGACGGATGCGCACAGAGGCTGATTTAACCGGATCCAATCCTGTGATCGTTTCGCGCATCTGTTCGACATCCAGGTCCCAGGAACTGATTGGGAAGTCCAGCGGCACCACTTCACGAATGTCTTCCGAAAGGTTGGTTCCCGCCCCATCAATCGCCATCAGGTTGACCATGAATTCTGGTCGCTGCTGGATCGAGATTTTCACATCATGGACATGAGCCACAATCGCTTCGCGCCGGTCCTGAGAGCTGAAATACCCGCCAAGCGCTGCACACACAGCGAAGACCGGCAGCCCGTATTTCAGGCCACGGCGAACACCAGGCGTCAACATCCAGCGCTGTAACCGATAGCTTAGGCGGGACGGCGCCGGATCAAACGCCGATGACTTACGCCCCCAAAGTCGCCGCAGGCGGAACTTGGGTTCTACATTGTTGCGGTCCCCCGAAGCGAAATCGGCATCCGGACCAGCAAGTGGCTTTGAGCGATGGATAACCGGCGCACGGGTGGCTGTCAGCGGTCGCATGATGCGTCCTCCACCATCCATGCGCAAAGCTGGCCGAAGGTTATCCCGCAATGCGCGCCCTGTTCCGGAGCCAGTGACGTCGGCGTCATTCCCGGCTGGGTGTTGGTTTCCAGAAGGAACAAGCCCTCTGCGCCCTTGCTGTCATCCCACCGAAAATCTGTGCGGCTGACGCCTTTGCAACCCAACAGATCATGCGCCTGTTTGGCAAAGCCCATACAAAGGTCAAAAATGTCCTGCGGGATTTCAGCAGGCAGCACATGCCACGACCCACCCGGCTTGTACTTGGCATCGTAATCGTACCAGCCATCCGTCATGATTTCTGTCACGGTCAAAGCGCGGTCGCCCATGACTGTGACGGTCAACTCGCGGCCAGCCACATATTGTTCGACCATTACCAGTTCGGGCATGTCGTCTGCCAGTTTCGGTGGAGTGTTGGCGCCTTCATGCACCAGATAAATGCCGACGCTGGAACCCTCGTTGTTGGGCTTGACCACATAGGGCGGTTCCATCGTGTGACGCGCGGCAACTTCGGATTTGGCCTCGATCACACTTTCGGCGACTGGCAGACCCGCGATACGGAACGCCGCTTTGCTGCGCTGCTTGTCCATGGCCAACGCCGATGCCAGCACACCGGAATGAGTATAGGGAATACGCAACCACTCCAGCAGACCCTGCACGCAGCCATCCTCGCCCCAGCGACCATGCAGAGCGTTGAAGACCACATCCGGCTTGATATCCAAAAGGCGCACATAGAGGTCCGGACCCGCGTCCAGTTCGACCACTTCAAAGCCTTCTCCCCTTAGGGCGGCCGCGCATTCGCGCCCAGAGCTGAGAGACACCTCACGTTCCGCCGAGGGTCCACCCATCAATACCGCCACTTTGGGGTTTGTCCTGCTCGAACTACCCACGTCGTGCGCCTCAAATTCTGCGGACCTTATGTGGTGGTCCGTCCTGCTTTATGCCTTTGATCCGTCGCCCTATTTTGCCTGTTTTGGGTCTGACGGTCGGAGCTTTAATCTGTCAGCGGATCACCGACCCGCATGATTTCCCACTCTAGCGTGATGCCGCTTGTTTCGTAAACCTTTTTTCGCACATCTTCGCCCAACCCTTCGAGGTCGGCAGCGGTGGCAGAGCCGGTGTTGATCAGAAAATTGGAATGCTTGGGGCTCATCTGCGCCCCGCCCCGCATCACGCCCCGCATTCCCGCGTCGTCGATCACCTTCCAGGCCTTGAGGTCATGCACATCATCCGCGCGACCGGTTGAGGAAAATCCCGCCGGATTGCGAAAGGTCGAGCCCGCGCTGCGATCTTTGGTCGGCTGGGTCTCATCCCGCTTTTTCAACTGCGAGTCCATGCGGGCATGCAGTTCATCAGGATCATCTAGGGGGCCTTCGAACGTGGCCGAGATCAGCACCGCACCCTCAGGCAGATCCGACTGACGATAGCGAAAATTCAGTTCTTCGGGCGTCAGATCGACGACCTGCCCTTGCCGCGTAATGATCGTCGCCTTGCACAGAACATCCGCCGTATAGCTGCCATAACATCCCGCATTCATCCGCACAGCGCCGCCAATCGACCCCGGAATGGTTCGCAAAAACGTCAGGTCCACGCCCGCATCAGCTGCCTTGCGCGCCACATGCGCATCCAGCGCTGCCGCGCCTGCGGTGACAATGTTGCCCTCAATCGAGATGCCATTAAATCCCCGGCCCAACCGGATCACTACGGCGCGCAGCCCACCGTCCCGGACGATCAGGTTTGAGCCGACGCCCATCGGGAAAACCGTGATATCGTCAGGCAAGTCGCGCAGAAACTGCTGCAGGTCTTCCTGGTCGGCGGGTTGAAAGAGGTAATCCGCCGGTCCTCCGACCCGCAACCAGGTCAGATCATTCAGCGGGCGGTTCTGGGTGAGCTTGCCGCGTGGCGAGGGAACAGAAGTCATGGCCGCTAATTCGCGGATTCGAACCGCCAAAGCAAGCTGTATCCGCTATTGCGCGGCACCCAGGATCCGACGCAACCACCGGCCCAGATAAATCACGGGCCAACGCAGTACCGAGATCCCAGCAACCAGAACAATCAACCCGATCCACGGACCGTTCTGCAGCGTGACATAGCCAACGATAGGAATACCCGCAGCAATCAAGAAATAGGCGCGGGTCCAGTGATTATCCTTGCTGGGGATCATCGCCAGGACATTCGCAACAACTCCCCACAGGGCGGCAAGGGCAATGGACCAATTCATTCGTCGTCCCCTCGGCCTGTCCAACGTTGCCAATAGTGGCGAATTGGGTTTCGGAACATGGATGCAAAAGCCGCAAAGCCCAGGACCGAAAAGAACCAGCCGAAATCGTAACCCAGCCAGACAATCAGCGCCGGCGCAACGATAACCAAGACAATCCCCGGTGGAAATTGCAGGCGCATCGGTAGCATGGCCACGATAGTCGATGCTATGACCCACAACCCTGCAAATAATACCGAATACGCCAAATCTTGCCTCCGAGACCGCTTTTTCTGCGGTTGCACGATCACTCTTTAGGGTTGCACCACAAAAGAGTCCATTACGTCACATCGCCTGTTATTTCTGCAAGCGCGAAGGCAGGCCATTGGCCCAGGCGCTGATCGTACCGGCACCAAGGCAGACAACCATGTCTCCGGGGCGGGCCTGTTCACGAACCAGGCGTTCAAGATCGGATTCGTCCATCAAAGCGCGGGCATGTCGATGCCCATGCCGGATCAGCCCCTGAACCAGGTCATCGCGGGACGCCCCTTCGATCGGGTCCTCTCCGGCAGCGAAAATATCGGCGATGGCAACAACGTCGGCGTCATTGAAACAGGTACAGAAATCATCGAACAGATTAGACAAACGCGAATACCTGTGGGGTTGATGGACCGCTATCACTCGGCCTTCGGTGGCCTGGCGTGCGGCTTTCAGAACCGCTGCGATTTCAACCGGGTGGTGACCGTAATCGTCGATGATCGTGACGCCATCGACCTCACCCACTTTGGTAAAGCGACGATTGACGCCACCGAAATGAGCCAACGCTTCGCGGATTTCGGCGGCTTTCATGCCCAGGTGGCGGGCAACAGCGACGGCCGACAATGCGTTCGAGACGTTGTGGTCGCCGGGCATCGGCAGGGTGCAACCCTCGATCCTCTTGTCTTCGTATTGCAGGTGAATGTCGAAATGTGCGACGCCGCCCTTATAGGTCAGGTTCTCGGCCCGCACATCCGCCTGCGCGTTGAAACCATAAGTCCGCACGCGCCGGTCTGTGATGCGACCCACCAGTGTTTGCACTTCGGCGTGGTCGGTGCAGCAGACGGCAAGCCCGTAAAACGGCAGGTTCGAGACAAATTCGTAGAACCCGTCGCGCAGCTGGTCGAAATCGCCCCAATGCTCCATATGCTCGGGGTCGATATTGGTGACGATGGCAATGGTCGCAGGCAGCCGGTTGAACGAGCCGTCGGATTCGTCCGCCTCGACCACCATCCATTCGCCCTGCCCCATCCGCGCATTTGAGCCATAAGCGTGAATGATACCGCCATTGATCACGGTCGGGTCAAATTCCCCTGCCACCATCAGTTCAGCCATCATCGTGGTGGTGGTGGTCTTGCCGTGGGTTCCGGCAATGGCAATGTTGGATTTCAGGCGCATCAACTCGGCCAGCATATCGGCCCGACGCACCACTGGCAGGCCGCGCTCACGGGCGCCGTCCAGCTCCGGGTTGCCCGGTTTGATCGCAGTCGACACCACAACTACGGCGGCGTTCTCAAGGTTTTCGGCGCTTTGACCAATGAAGATTTCGGCCCCCAGCCCCGCCAAACGGTCGGTGATTTTCGACGCTTTCAGGTCCGAGCCCTGCACCCGGTAGCCCAGATTCAAAAGCACCTCGGCAATGCCCGACATCCCGATCCCGCCGATACCCACGAAATGGATCGGCCCGACATCCTGCGGCAGTTTGGTTGCTGG
This sequence comes from Ruegeria sp. CDSB022, assembly GCF_059611145.1. Lineage (NCBI taxonomy): Bacteria > Pseudomonadati > Pseudomonadota > Alphaproteobacteria > Rhodobacterales > Roseobacteraceae > Ruegeria > Ruegeria sp. CDSB022. Next base: position 198,669 of record NZ_JBXWOZ010000002.1, read on the forward strand.
GGTCATGCGGTCTCCTTCTGCGCCAACTGTTCGACCTGGGCGACCAAGCGCTCGGTCGCGTCCGGTGCGCCGGTCGATAAGGCGGCATGGGCCATCTTTTGCGCGGCTTCGGGGTTTGTCAGAACTGCGGTGATTTGCTGTGTCAGCGAAGGAACGTCAAGCAGGTTCTCGGGGATCATGATTGCCCCTCCGGCCTGAACCAGCCCGCGTGCATTGGCGGTCTGATGATCGCCCGCTGCGGCGGCATACGGGATCAGGATCGAGGGCCGCCCGATGACGGATATATCCGCCACACTTGACGCGCCTGAGCGTGATATCACCAGCTGCGCATCGGACATACGACGGGGCACATCCTGAAAGAACGGTTTCACTTCGGCACGGATACCGTGGTCGTCATAAAACGCGGAAACACGGGCGCCGTCTTCGTCGCGGGCCTGATGCGCGACACGAATATGTCGGCGCATCTCATCAGGCAGCGCGGCAATCGCTTCGGGCACAATCTGACTTAGGATGCGCGCACCTTGCGAGCCACCCATCACCAGGATCGACATCGGGTAATCGCCCGGTGGGATATAGCCCGCCGCAGCCCGGTCCAGCACGGCGGCCCGAACCGGGTTGCCGGTATGTATGCCCTTTGCACCGTCCGGCAGATCAGTCGGCCAGACACCACAAGCCACCTGCGCCACGCGGGTCGCAAACAGCTGATTCACGCGGCCCAAAACGCCGTTCTGTTCATGGATCATGCGCGGGATCTTCAACATCGTCGCAGCACCCAGCGCTGGGATCGAGGGGTAACCGCCAAAGCCGACCACTACGTCCGGTCGGTCGCGCAGCATCTGAAACGCCATACCGGCGACACCACCTGCGATCTTGGGACCGACCATCAGTTTGGCGGGCAGTCCGCCACGAGCGAAGGTTGCCGAGGACGCCTCGACAATTTCAGTCGAATGCGGAAAGCCACCCGTATATCTTGCGCCGCGCGTATCGGTGGACAAGCGCACACGCCAGCCCCTGTGCAGCATCGCCTCGGCTAGCGCCTGAGCCGGGAACATGTGGCCCCCGGTCCCGCCAGCCGCAATCAGAAGGTAGGGTTTGCCCATCAGCCTCGTCCGCGTAGAATATCACCAAGTTCGCCCTGAGGGCGGGTGCGGGTAAACGCCAGAAGCATGCCGATTGCAATACCACCTGCAATCAGGGACGAGCCGCCATAGCTGACGAATGGCAAGGTCATGCCTTTGGCGGGCAAAAGGCGCACGGCGACGCCCATGTTGATCATCGCCTGAACCCCGAACATGCAAGCCAGACCGGTGCCAGCCAGACGGATGAACATGTCACGTTCGCGCATCAGGCGCAGCAGTGACCGCACAACGATCAGCGAATACAGTGCGATGATGATCAGCACCAGGATCAGGCCATATTCCTCGGCCGCGACAGCGATGATGAAATCCGTATGGGCATCAGGCAGCGACCATTTCACCTGCCCTTCACCCACGCCGACACCGAAAAGCCCGCCCTCGCGGATCGCATTGGTGGCATAGCCCAGCTGAGTGGTCGGATCGACCTCTTGGTTCAGGAACCCGTCAATGCGTCGGGCGAAATGTTCCGAGTTGGAATAGGCGAACATACCGCCAAGCACGACAAACCCCGCCATACCAACCAGCAACAACATCGGCGCACCGGCAACGAAATACATCACGCCCCAGCCAAACAGGATCAGGCAGGCCTGACCAAAATCGGGCTGCATAACCAACATGGCGACAATCGCCATGCACAGCGCAAAAGACCATAGCCGACCGGGCGGGCCGTTGATCTGTTGTGACGCGGCCAGCAACCAGGCCGCCACAACGATAAACCCGGGTTTCAGAAATTCAGACGGCTGCAGCGAGGCAAAGCCAAGCGAATACCAACGCACCGCACCTTTGCCAAAATCTGTGCCAAAGACGGGAAGGAAGACCAGCGCGACAAAAGCAGCAAGAAACCCCAACACCGCCAGACGTCGAACCAGTGTGGGCGACATCATCGAAGTCAGCAGCATCGCAACAAGCGCCAATCCGCCGAACAACGCCTGGCGTTCGACATAATGGAACGGATCGAACCCGTTGCGACCAGCCAGCGGCGGCGATGAGGCCAACCCCAGCAACAGCCCGATGACAAACAGGATCAGTACGCAGGACATCGTCCAACGATCAATCGTCCGCCACCACTTCGGTAGAATCGGTTCTCCGCGCTGGTCTTGGACCGCGCCATACACCATCTCAGTCATGAGATACCGCCACTATCTGCCTCGTCAACGCCCCGTTTTCGGGGTCTACGTGCGAGTCTACAGGGGTTTTAGCGTTTGGGCTAGTGGAATGACGCAGCAACAGGGGGAAATTGGCGCCTTCAAGCCAGTGATCCGCTTCAGGGCTTCCCGTCCCGGGCGTTCGGATCACCTAGGGAACAAGATCGTTGTGCTTTATCCCCCTGGATTCGACCAATTCAGCCTTTTTTCCCAGTTGAACTGTGACTTGGGAAATGCGCGTGATCACTGAACCGCCCTCCTGTGCAGAGCGTCATATTGAGCTTTTTTGTCGGGCGTATTCTGGCACATGGTATTCCGGCCAATATCACAAATGTTCCAACTGCCAATTTCATTCCATTTTCCCAAACCAATCAGAGGACGGAGCCACAGTCACGGACGGACGTTTGCAGCGCGTTTTCACGTCTCCCCCTTGCCATCCCAGCCATTCCACGCCATCCCCCGCGCATGACTTATGATACGATCATCCTGGGCGCCGGTGCTGCTGGCTTGATGTGTGCCGCCCATTGCGTTGGGCGCGTTCTGGTGATCGATCACGCGAAGGCGCCGGGTGAGAAAATCCGCATATCGGGCGGCGGGCGGTGCAATTTCACCAATATGTATGCAGGGTCAGGCAACTTCCTGTCTCAGAACCCGCATTTCTGTAAGTCCGCATTGGCACGCTACACGCAGTGGGATTTCATTGAAATGGTCGGGCGTCATGACATCGCTTGGCACGAGAAAACACTGGGACAGCTGTTCTGCGACGGTTCCTCGAAACAGATCATCCAAATGTTGCTGGATGAAATAGAGCGCGCCGGGGCCGAGCTGTGGGTAAGGACCGAGATGAAGGACCTGCGCAAAACCGACACTGGTTTCGCGCTGACGGTTGAGCGCGAGGGGCAGCGTCATGCCCTGACCTGCACCAATCTGGTACTGGCCACAGGCGGCAAGTCGATCCCTAAAATGGGGGCGACGGGTCTGGCTTATGACATCGCGCACCAGTTTGGATTGCGGATGACCGAGACACGCGCGGCTCTGGTGCCGTTCACCTTTTCCGATGGCAGGTTCAAGGACCTGTCCGGTGTCTCGCTGCCGACGCGGCTGTCGAACGACCGGACCAGCTTTGACGAGGCTTTGCTTTTCACCCATCGCGGCCTCAGCGGACCAGCTGCGCTGCAACTATCCTCATACTGGCGCGAGGGTGAGGCGATCCGGGTCAACCTCATCCAGGATATGCCACTGTTCGACCTGCTGCGAGATCAGCGCCAAAACAGCGGACGCAAAGCCCTGACTACTGAACTTTCCCGGCAGTTACCCGCGCGATTGGTCGATTTCCTGAGCCAACACATTCCCATGCATGGCAATCTGGCCGACCAATCGGACACTGCCCTTTCGGACCTGGTCGAGGCCCTGTCGAACTGGCATCTGACCCCTTCCGGGACCGAAGGCTATCGCACCGCCGAGGTCACGCTGGGCGGCATCGACACCGATGATCTGTCGTCAAAAACGATGGAGGCCAGGGATGTCCCCGGCCTCTATGCGATAGGTGAAGCGGTGGATGTCACCGGTTGGCTGGGCGGGTACAATTTCCAATGGGCATGGTCCTCAGGCCATGCCGCTGGAACTGCAATCGCCAGTCGGGGTTAGCCGACACGGTATTTGCGCGGCACTAGCCGACGACGTTGTACCCACGGCCACGCATGCAGTTACGCACCAACACTTCTTTGTTCTGGTTCTTGTTGATCACATCCGCACCGGCGCCAACCAACGCACCTGCAACTGCAGCACGGCCCAGATTATCGCTGCTGTCCTGTACGATCCCGGTCACTGCGGCTGCGCCAACGGCGCCGATGGCTGCATTCCCGGCCGTGGTGCCATCAACAGATGCCTGCGATGCCGCAAGCTGTTGGCACTGCTGCAGATCAACGTTGTAATTCGGGCCAACCGGACCATCGATGATCGGTTGGTAGTTTGCGCCAGTGTTGGTGCAGGCACCCGCAATCAGAATGGCAGGCAGGATCAGGGAAAACTTACGATATGGCATAGTCATAACCTCGTGTTGAATTTGACGGGTAGCAAAACCAAAAAATATGGCGCGTCAAGCTGATAGCATCTCAGCTTGGCCCAACCGGCGATCTATTGCAAATGGCGTGTCCTAAAGCCGTTTGCGAACCTGTTCGGCAAAATCCTCACCGCGTTGTTCGAAATTGTCATATTGATCAAAGCTGGCTGCGGCAGGGGCCAGCAAAATCGTCTCGCCCGACTGCGCGTCGTTCATTGCCTGTTCAACGGCTTCTGCCATTGTGGTGCAAACCACGGTATCTGCCTGTAACTGCATTGCAAATCCGGCAGCTTCGCGCCCGATCACATAAGCCTTGAGCACATGTTCACTGGCTGAGTTGAGTGCAGACAACCCGCCCTCTTTCTCAAGCCCGCCACAGATCCAGCGGACCTTCTTGAACGCGTTCAACGCCTTTACTGCGCTGTCGACATTGGTCGCCTTTGAATCGTTCACATAGGTGACCCCATCCGCTTCGGCGATGATCTGACTGCGATGCGGCAGGCCCGGATAGCTGTGCAACGCATCCTGAATGATCCGAGGGGCCAACCCCAACGCGCGGCACGCGGCGTAGGCGGCACAGGCATTCTGGTGATTGTGTGCACCGGGCAGACCTTTGATCTCGCGCAGGTCAATCGACCCTGCCTGTCGCCCCTTGCGATACTCCGACAGGAACCCTTTGCGCGCAAATACCTGCCATCCGGGTCCGGTCAACTTGCGGGCAACCGAGATACGGATCACCCGGTCATCCGTTGGCGCTTCGGCCAGCTGACCGGCCAGAAAGGCGCCTTCGTCCTCATCCACTCCGATCACGGCACGGTCAGGGCCACCTTCGGCAAACAGACGGCGCTTGGCGGCAAAATAGCCCCCCAAGCCACCGTGACGATCCAGATGATCCGGTGACAGATTGGTGAAAACGGCCACATCAGGTGTCAGCGACCGCGCAAGCTCTGTCTGATAGCTCGAAAACTCCAACACCACGACCGAGCCATTGCCCCCTGGATCAATGTCCAAAACGCCTCGGCCAATATTCCCCGCCAGCTGTGCCTCACGGCCGGCTTCGATAAGGATATGATGGATAAGGGCGGCGGTGGTTGATTTCCCGTTCGACCCGGTCACCGCAACCACGCGGGGCGGAGTATCGAGATTGTCCCATTCCGGCCCAGCGAACGAGCGGAAAAACAAACCGATATCGTTATCCACGGGCACCCCGGCCTCAAGCGCCGCCGCCACCACAGGGTTCGGCGATGGGTAGAGATGCGGTATCCCGGGCGAGACAATCAGACAGGCAACCTCATCAAACGCCCCGTGACGGCCTAGATCGCAGCATGTGAACCCTTCGGCTTCGGCCGCCGCGCGTGCAGCCGGATTATCATCCCAGCAGACGGGTTCGGCATTACCGGCCCGCAAGGCGCGCGCCGTGGTCAGGCCAGACCGACCCAGCCCCAGAACCGCAACTTTCTGTCCTGAAAACCCTTTGACCGGGATCATATTTCCCACCTTCTTTCGACTTCAAATGCGCCGACACACTGCACAGATGAACCTGCCATTGGCAAGATCGACAGCAGGTTCGTGCGCAGCGCGAGCCCGGCCCAACAGGAGGCGGCGGGCCGGCTGTCCTCCGAACCTGGCGGGAGCCTACCGGACCTTCAGCGTCGCAAGCCCAATCATCGCCAAGATCAGAGAGATGATCCAGAACCGGATAACGATGGTGGGTTCTGCCCACCCCTTTTTCTCATAGTGATGATGGATCGGGGCCATCAGGAACACGCGACGACCAGTGCGCTTGAAATACAGCACTTGGATGATCACGCTCAGCGCTTCGACCACGAACAGACCTCCGACGACAGCCAACACCAATTCGTGTTTGGTGGCCACCGCAATCGCTCCCAAAGCGCCGCCCAAGGCAAGCGATCCAGTATCGCCCATGAACACGGCAGCAGGCGGCGCGTTGTACCATAGAAACCCAAGGCCAGCGCCGAACAGGGCCGAGGTGAAAATAAAGATCTCGCCGGTTCCGGGCACGTAATGCACATCCAGATACTCGGTAAAGTCGACCCGGCCCACTGCATAGGCGATAATCCCCAGGGTCGATGCGGCGATCATTGCGGGCATGATCGCCAGCCCGTCCAGCCCGTCAGTCAGGTTCACCGCATTTGCGGACCCAACGATCACGACAATCGCGAAGGGAATGTAGAATATCCCCAGATTGAGCAGCGTGTCTTTGAATACCGGCACCGCAAGCTGATTCTGCAGCGCCTCAGGGTGGTGCATCGTGGCCCAAATAGACGCCAGAACCGCGATAATCACACCAAGTCCTAACCGCATTTTTCCAGAAACACCTTTGGTGTTTTGCTTGGAGACCTTGGCATAGTCATCTGCAAACCCGATGGCGGCATAGGCCAACGTTACGAATAAGACCATCCAGACATAGGGGTTGTCCCACCGTGCCCAAACCAGTGTCGATGTGACAAGCGCGCCCACGATCAGCAAGCCGCCCATGGTCGGCGTACCCGCCTTGGAAAAGTGCCCCTCGGGGCCATCATCCCGGATCGGTTGCCCTTTGCCCTGCTTGCGGCGCAGAACATTGATCAGCGGTTTGCCAAAGATAAACCCGAAAATCAGCGCTGTCATAAAGGCACCGCCCGCCCGGAACGTGATGTACCGGAAGAGATTGAAAAAATCCCCTCCGTCCGACAGGCCGGTCAACCAATAGAGCATATCAATACCTTTCCCGTGCGGCGATCATGGCTCAAGCGCGTCCCCTTGCCCCATTTCCCGCAAACCGTCAACAATTCGCGCCAGCGCCATGCTGAGTGATCCTTTGGCAAGAACAGTGTCGCCTGCGCAGATCAGCTCTGGCAGCCGTTCAGCCATCTCAACGCTGGTCTCAAACCAAAGTCCGCGCTTTTCCGCTGGCAACGCATCGTAAAGCGCTTTCATAAGCGGGCCAATGCAGTGAACCTGATCCATCTGCGTCATAGCCGCGACATTCGCCATCGCAGCATGCATGGGGATCTCTTGCGCGCCCAGCTCTTTCATATCACCCAGAAATGCGATCCGGCGCCTGCCCTGTGAGGCGGCCAGAACATCCAAGGCAGCCTCCATCGAAGTTGGATTGGCGTTATAGCTGTCGTCCAGCAATTCGACCTGACCACCATCCGGCAGTGAAATCTGCTCGCGAACGCCGCGACCTTTTACCGGCAACCAGTTGCCCAAGCCTGCGATGGCTTCGTTCAGGTCGACACCAAGTTCAATGCAGGTCGCCAATGCCCCAAGTGCATTCATGGCAAAATGAGTGCCTGCTGATTGCACATCAAAGGAGATGGCTTTTCCGTCGACCCTGGCAGTCGCATGGACCGAGTCCGGTTTCTGCACAACATCGGTCAGCACGTAATCTGACGCAGCGCGCCCAAAATCGACGATCCCTGCTCCGGCCTCATCTGCGTATTGGCGCAGGATGTCGGCGTGTTCGATATCCGCATTCACGATGGCCGCACCGCCCGGGACCAACCCTTCGAATATCGCGGCTTTCTCTTTCGCAATACCTGCAACCGACTCGAATGCTTCCAGATGGACTGCCGCGACGGTGGTAACCAAGGCCACATGCGGGCGGGCCTGACGCGCCAGCGGAGCAATCTCTCCGGGATGATTCATCCCGATCTCGACCACAGCGAATTCGGTATCGCGCGGCATCCGCGCCAGCGTCAGCGGCACCCCCCAATGGTTGTTGTAGCTGGCAACGCTGGCATGTGTTTTTCCATGCATTTCCAAGATGTTGACCAGCATTTCTTTGGTCGATGTCTTGCCGACGCTGCCGGTTACACCGACCACGCGCGCCTCTGTCCGGGCACGAGCCGCCTGTCCCAGCGCCTCAAGCCCGGTCTGCACGTCCTCTACGATCAGTAACGGCGCGTCCGGGGAAACGCCTTCGGGTATCTGCGAGACCAGCGCAGCGCCTGCGCCCTTCTCAAGCGCTTGCGCCACAAAATCGTGGCCGTCGCGTGCCGCTTTGAGAGCAACAAACAAGTCGCCGGACTGCAGTGTCCGGGTGTCGATGGATACGCCATTGATCTGCCAATCAGCAGTGGCACGCCCACCCGTGGCCGCAGCGGCCTCGGCCGCAGTCCAGAGCGTCATGCCACCCTCCCGTCGAGGGCGGCCACGCTGATGCTGGCCTGTTCTACGTCGTCGAAAGGTAAAACCTGATCGCCCACAATCTGGCCTGTCTCGTGCCCTTTACCGGCGATCAGCAGCGCATCACCCGGTTGCAGGGCATCTATGCCGCGCAGGATGGCTTCGGCACGATCACCCACTTCGGTTGCCTCGGGCGCGCCCAGCATCACCGCAGTACGAATGGTAGCTGGGTCTTCGGTGCGGGGATTGTCGTCGGTGACAAATACCACATCAGCGTTATTGGCCGCAGCCTTGCCCATCAGCGGGCGCTTGGTCGCATCACGATCTCCGCCGGCACCGATGACGGCAATCAGCCGGCCCATAACATGAGGGCGCAAAGCCTTGAGTGCCGTGGCCACAGCATCTGGCGTATGGGCGTAATCGACAAACACAGCAGCCCCGTTTTCACGCGTCGCAGCCAGTTGCATCCGTCCCCGGACCGTCGTCAGATGCGGCAGGGTCTCGAAAACACGCGTGGGATCTTCGCCGCCAGCGATCACCAGCCCACATGCCAGCAGGATGTTTTCAGCCTGGAACCCACCGATCAGGTTCAATCGGGTCTGATACACCTTACCCTGCCACGAAAACCGCAGATCTTGCCCGGTTGCATCAATGCGCTGATTGAGCAGACACAGATCTGCATCACCCAATCCAACAGTCAGCACATTTTGCCCGCGGGTTTCAGCGATACGACGAACCTGCCCACCCTTTGGATCGCTCATGTTGACCACAACCGTGCCGTCCTGAGGCAACACGCGGTCGAAAAGTCCTGCTTTGGCGGCAAAATACGCCTCGAAGGTTTCGTGATAATCCAGATGATCCTGGGTGAAATTCGAGAAACCCGCTGCCGCCAACTGTACCCCGTCGAGGCGGCGCTGCTCGAGACCATGCGAGGATGCCTCCATCGCGGCATGTGTCACACCGTTCTCAGCCGCCTCGGCCAAACACCGATGCAGGGTGATCGGTTCGGGCGTTGTATGCGCCAGAGGGGCAGTCCATGCGCCCTCGACCCCGGTTGTGCCCAGGTTGACGGCCGCATGACCCAGTTCCATCCAGATTTGGCGGACAAAGGTCGCGACAGAGGTCTTACCATTGGTCCCCGTCACAGCCACGATGGTTTGAGGCTGCTTTCCGAACCACAGTGCTGCGCATCCTGCCAGCGCCTGCCTTGGGTCTTCAACCACCACCAGCGCGGCATCCGACCCCGCAAGCACGCCCGCTGCGACCTCGGCCCCTTCGGCATCGGTGAGGATTGCGGCGGCCCCCATGCGCAGAGCATATTGAATGAACTCTGCGCCATGGACGCGCGTTCCCGGAAGTGCCGCAAACAGATAACCGTCTTTGACCTCGCGGCTATCAACGGCCAACCCGGTAATCTCAGGGTTTGCACCCGCACGTGCGGTCAGGGCCAGTTGGCTGAGTTTCTTAGTCCTAGTGCCCATGACCCACCTTTCGCCGGACGCCTAATTCGAGGTCAGCGTTATAGCAGCGCGCGCCTCAGGCTCAAGCCGGGGGCGCAATCCCAACAAGGGCGCGACACGCCCGATCAGCTCCGCAGCCACAGGTACGGCTGTCCACCCTGCTGTACGGCGTTTTTCGCCATAGGCCACGATGGAAGGTTCATCCAGAGTGACGATAAGTACGTACTTCGGATCATAGGCCGGGAAGATCGTCGCAAAAGTGGCGATGACTTTGTCATCATAGTACCCACCGCGCGGCTTCGGTTTGTCTGCCGTACCGGTTTTACCTGCCACGTCATAGCCGGCGACATCGCCAAAGCTCGCTGTGCCGTCGGTGACAACCTTGCGCAGCATCTTCTGCGCCTGCGTCGCAGCGCCCAGAGACATCACGCGCGGGCCATATTGTGACCCGCTCCTGCGCAGAATCGTTGGGCTGACATAATACCCGCCATTGGCAATCGCCGCATATCCCGCCGCCAGATGCATCGGGCTGGTCGACAAGCCATGGCCATAAGAAATGGTCACTGTGCTCAGCTCACCCCATTTCTTGGGCTTGAGCGGCTCGCCACCTTTTGCTTCGACAATCTCGAACGGGGTCGGTTCGAACATGCCCAGCGAACGCAGGAATTCCTGTTGCCGCTGCGCGCCAATTTGCAGCGCCAGACGCCCAGTACCCCGGTTCGAGCTGTGGACGATCACATCCGCCACGCTGATCTTGCCGTAATTCTTGCCGTTGAACTCACCAATCGGAAAACGCCCGATTTTCATCGGACCCGAGGTGTCGATGATCGTTTCAGAGTTCACCAGACCAAGCTGAATTGCCTGCGCGGCGGTGAATATCTTGAACACAGATCCCAGCTCGTAAACGCCCTGCACATAGCGGTTGAACAGAGGGCTGTCCGATGGATCGAACCCCGACGTCGGGGGGCGCGGGCGATCATTGGGATCAAAGGATGGCAGCGACGCCGCCGAGATGACCTCGCCCGTATGCGCATCCATCAAAACGGCTGAGGCGCCTTTGGCGTTCATGATCTTCATGCCACCAAAAAGCACCTGTTCGACAGCGGCCTGTACAGTCAGATCCAGCGAGAGTTGCAGCGGCTTGTTTCCGTTGGCAGGGTCCCGCAGATAATCGTCGAATTGCTTTTCAATCCCGGCCACGCCGATCACCTCGGCAGCACTGACGCCTTCACGCCCAAAACCTGACCCGCCAAGGATATGTGCTGCCAGCTTGCCATTCGGGTAAAGGCGCATTTCGCGCGGGCCGAACAGAATACCTGGATCACCGATGTCATGCACGGCTTGCTTCTGCTCGGGCGAGATGCGCTTTTTGATCCACAGGAACTTGCGGTTGCCGGTGAAATCCTTGATCAGACGGTCTTTTTCCAAATCCGGGAAGATTGCCACCAGTTGATCCGCGGCGGCAATCGGATCGATCATCAACGGCGGCTGGGCATAGACGGAATAGGTGTCCAGGTTGGTGGCCAGAATGCGCCCTTCGCGGTCAACAATATTGGCGCGCTGCATCGCGATTGTGGCACCGGGGGCGTTGGCCAAGGGTTCTTGCGCCTCGGATGTCGCAAGCATCCCCATCCGAACACCAACCACCGAGAAGGCGCAAAAGAAGAAAAGTCCCAGCACCAGCAAACGGCCCTCGGCCCGAGCACGGGCCCTGTCCTTCATATCTTCATGGCGCTTCTGGATGTTTTCGCGCTCGATAACCTTGGGATTTTCACCGCGTGCACGCGCATCCAGGACACGGGCCAGAGGGCGGAGGGGCGTGCGCGTCATGGGAACTGCACCTCTCCCAACGCCTTAATGTTGGTTATCGCCTGCAATTCGATGGGATCGACAATCGGAAGATCTGGATCCTCGGCATAGGCAACCTGATCCGCGCGCCCAAACTGCTCTGCTCGCAAGGGCAGCAGGCCGAGACGTTCAAAATTCAGATCCGCCAGCTCTCGAAGACGATCAGGACGGTTCAAATAGGCCCATTCCGCATTCAGAACGGCCAGTCGGACCTGCGCCACGCCGATCTCTCGTTGCAGTGTTTGCGTTTCTTTCACAACTTGCTGGGTGCGGTAGTTCTCTTGATACGCCCAAAGGGCCACCCCGAACACGGCCAAGGCAGTCAACACATACAATACACTCTTCATTTTGCCCTTCCCCCTAGTTGCGGCATCCCAATGGCGCGGGCTTCAATTTCCCCCGCCGGAGCCTCAGTGCGCACAGCAACACGCAGCTTGGCTGAGCGCGAACGCGGGTTTTCTTGTAATTCCTGCTCGTCCGGCCCCACTGCCTTACGGGTTTTGAGCGTAAATTGCGGCTGGTCCTGCGTAATTTCGGGCGCATAGCGATTTGCCCGGCCTGTTTTGCCCGCCCGCGACTGAAAGAACCGCTTGACCATGCGGTCTTCGATCGAATGAAACGTCACAACAGCCAGCTGCCCGCCAGGTTTCAGCGCGCGCTCAGCGGCCATCAGGCCCTGGAACAATTCTTCATATTCTGCATTCACCGCGATGCGCAGCCCCTGAAAGCTGCGTGTCGCGGGATGCGATTGACCGGGTTTGGGCCTGGGCAGACAGGATTCGATAAGCCCCACCAACCGCAAAGTGGTTGTGATCGGCTCTTCCGCCCGCGCCTTGACTATAGACCTGGCAATTCGCCTGCTGGCGCGTTCTTCACCATAGTGAAACAGGATGTCGGCGAGTTGCGCTTCGCTTGCGGTGTTGACCAGATCAGCCGCGCTTTCGCCGTCCTGGCTCATGCGCATGTCCAGCGGGCCGTCCTTCATAAAGGAAAAGCCACGCTCGGCCAAATCCAGCTGCATGGAGGAAACCCCAAGGTCCAGCACCACCCCGTCCAAGTCCTGCGCGTATTCGTCCAGACGCGAAAAGACGCCGGGCTGCATCACCAGCCGATCGCCATAGCCCTTGGCCCAGTCCGCAGCCATTTCAAAGGCCAGCGGATCACGATCAACGCCGACGACCTTGTCCGCGCCTGCCTCGAGCAGGCCACGGGTATATCCCCCGGCACCAAAGGTTCCGTCCAACCAAACACCCGACACCGGAGAGACCGCAGCCAGCAAAGGGCGCAATAATACCGGAATATGTGGTTTGTCAGAAGAGGGTTGCGCACCGGCCATGCCGTCACGCGTCCCCGACGCCATCTAGGAACACCAGAGGGTCAAAATCTTCGGGCTGATCATCCAGCCATTCTTCGGCCGCCGCCAATTCATCAGACTCATAGGTTTCAGGCTTCCAGATCTGGAACGTGTCGCCGGCAGCAATAAAGAAGGCTTCGCCCTCTAGGTCAATCTTGCTGCGCAGCTTGGCAGGCAGGACCAGACGCCCGGTCTCGTCCACATTGGTCGGAAAGGATTGCCCGTGGAACATACGCTGCAGGGTTTTCCGCTGCATCGAACCGCGCGGAAGCGCATCGACCTTGGCGTCAACCTCGTCAATCGCCTGCATAGTATAGCATTCAAGGAATTTGCGCCGGTGATCGCCATAAACAATTACAAGTTCGGGATTGTCACCGGGCTTCCAGTTGGGATCAGAAGCTTCAAGCACACGGCGAAACGAGGCCGGGATTGATACCCTGCCCTTCGTGTCCACCTTATGGTGGCTTTCACCTCTAAACCTGCGCGCCAAGACGACTGTCCCTTTCGCTTGCGCCCCACTTGAAATTCTCACTCCCCCCAGAATTAAAACGGCGGGTTGATCTGCTGCCACTGATCAACCCGCCGCATTGACCCGCTTTGCGGGATGTCCAGCTGCGCGCGCCACCTGGGGGGATGTCTGCTCGCCCGCGCGCCGGATCTCTTGATTGATGAAAGCGAGAAGCCTGTATGAAACCTGATTTTATTGGTTCGGGGTCGTTTAGCGCCCCATGTGCCTCGTCCTCATCGGATAACTAAGGGATGACATGGGAATTCATGGAAATCAATAGAAAATTTCTCACACTCATGCCCCAACTCACAATGTAATCGATAAGAAAATGAATGGAAACTCAATTTATACACCATAATTAGGATACAACTACCTTATAGTAACCATATATAGATAAATCAGAGCAATTCTGAGCGTCCCATGAATTCCCAACATTTTTTTACTTTCGTCGATTCCCCGTAGATAGAGCCAGCAAATCCTCCATTCCAAACTACGAATCAACAAAGGTGGCTCGGTTCCCACGCACTCCCAAGTTACTAAAAGCCACCTGAACCCACGATTTCCCATATACGCACGAGCACAGCCGTTCGGCTGCTTCGATAACCGTACCGAAGCAATCGGACCTTACGTAACGATCCTATGGTTTTCAGTGGAACCGGGTTAGGAGCGACACCCTTGGCGCAACTCAAACCCATATTTTTAAGGCATATTCGATTGCCAACATTCAACTCTTTGATATCCATGCATTTGCTGCATAGCAGCATTGACGACGTCAGCTATTGTGCGATCGCAGCATTTGCTTATTTTCATCCTCAAGCAAACGCCGAAACACTTCGGCACCAACATACGAAACGGGTTACGCAGATGGGTGTAGCAACACAACAAACCGCTCTGAGAAGCGCTCCGGCATTCGGCCTGGCTTCGATGATCGAAACCGCAAAGACCCGGTTTGCACGCTATCGGGCCTACCGCCAGACGGTTAACGAACTGTCCGAGCTGTCCGATCGCGAGTTGGCCGACCTGGGCCTGCACCGCTCAATGATCCGTCGGCTGGCAATGCAGGCCGCAGAAGAACAATTCGCGCGTTAAGCGCACAGCAATACAGAGATCAGACCCTACTCCTCCCTTGGGTCTGTAATCTGCGGCAACGTCTCTCCTCCTCCCTGACGTTGCCGCCTTTTATACCGGCCCTGAACGCCGGAAGCAGATACATCGGGGCTTTCCTCCTCCCTGCCCTGATGTTGAAAGTACGCGGCGACGTCTCTCCTCCTCCCTGACGTCGCCGCGTCTTCCTCATACCGGGATCAAACCCGGGTTCGGATACATCGGGGCTCTCCTCCTCCCTGCCCTGGTGTTGAAAAGAACGGCGGTTTCCTTCCTCCTCCCTGGGAACCGCCGCTTTTCGTTTCTCCCAAAGAAAAAGGCGCCCACCCAGGCGCCTTTCAAAACATTGAGCATGCGCCGTCAGGCGCATTCCTTTTGGTTAGAACGGAACGTCGTCCTTCGGAAAAAGATACTGGGCAACAACCTTCTTGGTGCCCGCCTTGTCGAACGCGACCTCAACCTTGTCGCCCTCGATGCCCTCCACTGCGCCATAGCCGAATTTCTTGTGAAACACCCGTTCACCCAGTGTGAAACTTGCCACCGCGGTTGCGTCGATCACCGTGTTGCGGGTTTCGCGCGGTTGCGACATGCCATATTGTCCCTGCCGCGCCTGCAGCCGTTTCCAGCCGGGTGAGTTATAGACATTTGCCTCAGCCGCACGGGTTTCGATCCCGGCCGAGGGCTGCCCCCCGCCATAGAGTCCCGGAGGCGTCAGAACCTCGACATGCTCCTCGGGCAGTTCGTCAATAAACCGTGATGGCATCGAATTCTGCCATTGCCCGAACACCCGGCGGTTGGCGGCAAAGGAAATCGTACAGACCTCTTCGGCACGGGTGATGCCCACATAGGCCAGGCGCCGTTCCTCTTCGAGCCCCTTGATTCCGGTCTCGTCCATCGACCGCTGCGACGGGAACAAGCCATCCTCCCAACCCGGCAGGAACACGGCGGGAAACTCCAGCCCCTTGGCCGCATGCAAAGTCATGATCGAGACCTTTGCCCCATCCGTTTCCTTTTCATTGTCCATGACCAGGCTGACATGTTCCAAGAACCCTTGCAGGTTCTCGAAATTGTCCAGCTGGTTGACCAGTTCCTTGAGGTTTTCCAGCCGCCCCGGCGCCTCGGGCGTTTTCTCATTCTGCCAATGGGCGGTATAGCCGGATTCATCCAGCACGATCTGCGCCAGTTCGATATGCGTGTGCTCGGGCGCGCCATAGCGGATCGGAGACACCCCGTCATCAATGACGGTGTCATCATCCACTTCGATCCGTGGTCCGCGTGTCATCGCATTCCACCGAGCCAGCCCGTCGATCAACTCGCGCAGCGCCTTGCCACCCTTGCCCTTGATCAGCCCCTGCTCGACCACGATCCGCGCCCCTTCGACCAGGGACACCCCGTTTTCACGCGCCACCACTTGAATGGTCTGCTGCGCCTTGTCCCCAAGGCCGCGCTTGGGCGTGTTTACGATCCGCTCGAACGCCAGATCATCCTCGGGGCTGACCACCAACCGGAAATAGGCCATGGCATCGCGAATCTCCATCCGCTCATAAAACCGTGGCCCGCCGATCACCTTGTAGGGCATCCCGATGGTCAGGAACCGATCCTCGAACGCGCGCATCTGGTGCGACGCGCGCACGAGGATAGCCATTTCGTCCAGGTTCATCGGGCGCACGCCACGCGTCCCGCTCTGCATCGCGTCGATCTCTTCTCCGATCCAACGCGCCTCTTCCTCACCATCCCAATGGCCAATCAGGCGAACCTTTTCACCCTCTTCTCTGTCGGTCCAAAGCTCTTTGCCCAACCGGCTTTCATTGCCCCGAATAACGTTCGAAGCCGCCGCCAGAATATGCGGGGTCGAGCGGTAGTTCTGTTCCAGCCGAACCACAAAAGCACCGGGAAAATCTTTCTCGAACCGCAGGATGTTGCCTACCTCGGCCCCGCGCCAGCCATAGATCGACTGGTCATCATCGCCGACGCAACAGATATTCTTGTGCCCCCCGGCCAGCAGCCGCAGCCAGAGATATTGGGCGACATTGGTATCCTGATACTCGTCGACAAGGATGTAGCGGAACCAGCGCTGGTATTGCTCCAGAACATCCGGATGGGTTTGAAAGATCGTGACCATGTGCAACAGCAGGTCGCCGAAATCCACCGCATTTAGCTCACGCAGGCGGGTCTGGTATTGGGCATAAAGCTCAATGCCTTTGTTATTATAAGCTCCGGCATCCGCAGCAGGCACCCTATCTGGCGTCAGCGCGCGGTTTTTCCAGTCATCAATGATCCCGGCCAGCATCCGCGCAGGCCAGCGTTTGTCGTCGATATTGGCTGCCTGAGTCAGTTGCTTGAGCAAACGCTTTTGGTCATCCGTATCCAAAATGGTAAAATTCGACTTGAGGCCCGCCAGTTCGGCATGGCGGCGCAACAGTTTGACGCAGATCGCGTGGAACGTTCCCAGCCACGGCATCCCTTCGGCAGGTCGGCCCAGCATGCGCCCGACCCGTTCTTTCATCTCGCGCGCGGCCTTGTTGGTGAAGGTCACGGCCAAAATCTCGTTCTCGCGTACCCGATGCGATCTGAGCAGATGGGTGATCCGCGCTGTCAGTGCCTTGGTCTTGCCCGTGCCGGCACCTGCCAGCATCAAAACCGGACCGTCCAGCCGCTCGACCGCTTCGCGCTGTGCCGGGTTGAGGTCGTTCAAATAGTCGACAGCCACCGCAGGCATCGCCCGCGCCGACAGCAATGCGCCCTCGAAGGCGTCCATTTCGTCAAAACTGCTCATACTCTCAAACTACGCCGGATGGGCGCAAAGGGAAAGGCTTTGTTCACGGCTTGTTCACAAGCTTTTAAGATTTTCCTTGCGTTCAATTCTAACCAAATGAAGCGGTGTTCGACTGATGCCATTAACTCTCTGTAAAGCCTTAGGTCAGATGCTTGGCCCAAAGGTTTGGGAGCATATGGATATGGCATTGGCTGAGCGGGGGACGATCAATCATCGACTCAAATGGACCGGGATCACCCTATTGCTGATCAGCCTCGCCATTGGTGCGGGTTGGGGTGTCTATAGGCTTCCTGCGCCCTTGGTGGAACGGATGCTGCGGACAGATATCCTCAAACAGTCAGAATTGTGGAAACGCCGGGTTGTTTTGCACCTTGAAGACCCCGAAACAACGCTGCGAACCGGCCATATAGACGGGCATGACGCAGAGTTTCTGACCTCGATGCCCGAAGCATCGGATGTCTACCGGTTCAGGTTGTTCGACACGAGTGGACGCGTGGTCTGGTCCACTCGTCAAGGTGAGGTCGGCTTGCGCGAAGACAGCGCGTTCTTTCGCGCCGACGTTGCCCGGGGAATGGTGTACTATTTACAAGAGGTTGTGCCCCTATCCGAGATTGACGGCTTGGACTTGCACACAGGCAACATTCAGAACTCCAGTGCGCATCACATAGTCAAAGTCTTTATGCCGGTTACCAAAAACGGTCGCTTCATCGGTGCGATAGAGTTTTTTACCGATATCTCGGATTTGCGGGCGACCTTCATAACCCGGCTGAGAATTTCGCTGATCGTTCTAAGCGGTGTGGCCCTGTTGGCGCTGGCGATGGTGTCATTGGTGACCTACAGGACCAACCGGGCGCAACTGCGCTCTTTGCACAAACAATCCGAGAAAGAGCGTGATCTGATGGCTGACCAGTTGCGGCTGGCGCGTGAGGTGCGGCTGCTAGGGGAGCTGAACGAGTGGCTGCAATCCAGCCGTTCTCTGGATGAGCTGTTCGACATGGTCTCACGTTTTATGACCCATATCCTGCCTGAAGCAGAGGGCAGCGTTTACGTCTACTCGAACTCGCGCGATGTGCTTGATGGCTGCGCCAGTTGGAACGGCGGCACCCATAAGGCACATATCCACCCAGAGGGTTGCTGGGGCCTGCGCCGAGGACGCACATATGAATTCGGCGCCTCAGAGATTGACTTCATCTGCGAGCATGCCGAACCGCATGACGGGCGCCAATATTTCTGCTTTCCAATTCTGGCTCATGGCGAGACGGTTGGATTGTTGCATCTTCGGGCACATGAAAACTGCGAAGAAGAGTTTCACGTCAGCAGGAAACTGGCGCAGCTCTGCGCTGAACAGATCAGCATGGCCATTGCAAATGTGAGGATGCGCGATCAGCTGCACGACCAGTCCGTGCGTGATCCTTTGACCGGACTGTTCAACCGTCGTCATATGACGGAAACCCTGCGCAAGTCTATTTCACGCAGTCAACAGACCGGTGTACCGCTGAGCCTGATCGCCGTTGATGTCGATCATTTCAAGAAGTTCAACGACACTCATGGCCATGATGCAGGCGACATGGTGCTGCGCGCAGTCGGAGCCGCCTTGGAACAGGGCTGTGACCGCGACGAGGTTGCCTGCCGTATTGGTGGAGAGGAATTCATGCTGATCTTGCCGGACAACACCCCGGATGACGCGGTGAGCCGTGCCGAGAAATTACGGCAGTCGGTCGAAGCGGTTTCGGTCCGATACGGTGACAAGTCGCTGCCGCGAATAACGATTTCGGTTGGTTTATCGCATTACCCGGCGCACGGCACCATGCCGCAAGATTTAATGCGCGCCGCCGATGACGCGCTGTATATGGCAAAAGACAAAGGGCGCAATCAGGTGCAAGTCGCCAAGGGAACGCCAACCGAAACCGGGTCCGCTGATAGCAACGGCCAAAAGGTTCGGACTTCAGGCCCAGTCGCGGCGGCGTGAAGCTCTAGCTAATACTTAGCAAAAACTTCACTTACCCGGCGCCTGATTGCGCGGGCAAGGTAGCCACTTCTATACTTGTTAGCTTTCTCCAAGATCTTGGCCACATCGCGATCTTGCCAACCGTCCTAGCCAGCCCTATCGCCTTTGAGCGGCACAATCCCTAGACTCTTAAACGGTCGGTGATCTTTCAGAGGATCGGATAAAGAAGTAACGCAATGATTTGAGGCAAGCAGCACGCAAACGATCTGCCCGAAACCTCTCAGGGCTGCACATCCACGAAAACCGGGCGCGGTCAGGCCTTTCATTCCCAACGTGCTTGAAGTCAATCGGCTCGGCACCCGGCACGACCATGCGCGCAACTTGCCTGCTAGTCGAAACTTGGCAAAGCACCTGCCGACCGTGGCCAAAAAGTTCATAATGAACACGCCAAATCACGCCGCAATTCACCAGTCTTGATGCCGCAGCGCAGCAAGGCTATCAAGCATTCACCAACAGGAGGCGTTTGCGAGCGTTAACATGCCGGTTCTACCCAAATCACCGATATACCTGCGCGTATTGTTCGCCTAGAAGTTCGCCAAACAAACAGGACCGGGACCTGATATGACACATTTCGACAAGATCCTGATCGCCAACCGCGGCGAGATTGCTATTCGCGTGATGCGCGCAGCGAATGAGATGGGCAAACGCACAGTCGCCGTATATGCGGAAGAGGACAAGCTTGGCTTGCACCGTTTCAAGGCGGACGAGGCCTATCGCATCGGCGAGGGGATGGGGCCGGTTGCCGCTTACCTCAGCATTGACGAGATCATTCGCGTGGCCAAGGAATGTGGTGCGGATGCCATCCACCCGGGCTATGGCTTGTTGTCGGAAAACCCAGATTTCGTGGATGCCTGCGTCCAGAACGGGATCACCTTCATCGGACCAAAGGCCGAAACCATGCGCGCCTTGGGCGACAAGGCCAGCGCCCGCCGCGTGGCCATCGCCGCCGGAGTTCCGGTAATCCCTGCGACCGAAGTGCTGGGTGACGATATGGACGCGATCCGGTCACAAGCCAAAGAGATCGGATATCCCCTGATGCTCAAAGCATCCTGGGGCGGAGGTGGCCGCGGCATGCGCCCAATCGAATCCGAGGACGAACTGGAAGAAAAAGTCCTGGAAGGCCGCCGCGAAGCCGAGGCTGCCTTTGGCAATGGCGAGGGCTATTTGGAAAAGATGATTATCCGCGCCCGCCATGTCGAGGTGCAGATTCTGGGCGACAAACATGGTGAAATTTACCACCTGTATGAGCGCGACTGCTCGGTCCAGCGCCGTAATCAGAAAGTCGTGGAACGCGCGCCTGCCCCGTATCTCAGCGAAGAACAACGCGCGGAAATCTGCGAACTGGGCCGCAAGATTTGCGCCCATGTAAATTATGAATGCGCAGGCACCGTCGAGTTCCTGATGGATATGGAAACCAGCAAGTTCTACTTCATCGAGGTGAACCCGCGCGTTCAGGTGGAACATACCGTCACCGAGGAAGTCACAGGTATCGACATTGTGCAGGCACAGATCCTGATCGCCGAGGGCAAATCGTTGGCCGAAGCCACCGGCGCCGCCAGCCAAGCGGATGTGCACCTGAACGGTCATGCCCTTCAGACCCGGATCACAACCGAAGACCCACAGAACAACTTTATTCCCGACTACGGTCGCATCACCGCATACCGCTCAGCTACTGGCATGGGTATTCGCCTAGATGGCGGCACGGCCTATGCGGGTGGTGTAATCACGCGGTACTACGACTCGCTGCTGACCAAGGTCACGGCCTGGGCCCCGACGCCACAGGCCGCGATTTCGCGAATGGACCGAGCGCTGCGCGAGTTCCGTATTCGTGGCGTCAGCACCAATATCGACTTTGTCATCAACCTGCTGAAACACCCGACCTTCCTGTCGAATGAATACACCACCAAGTTCATCGACACGACGCCCGAGCTGTTCACCTTTAAACGACGCCGTGACAGGGGCACCAAGGTTCTGACCTATATTGCGGATATCACCGTGAATGGGCATCCTGAAACCAAGGATCGTCCCGAACCGCGTACCGATCTGAAAGAGGCCAAGGCCCCGGCTCTGAAAAGTGAGCCGCAGATGGGCACCCGCAATCTGCTAGAACAAAAGGGCCCGCAGGCGGTGGCCGATTGGATGAAGGCTCAGCGCCAGTTGCTGATCACCGACACCACGATGCGCGACGGGCACCAGTCGCTGCTGGCGACGCGGATGCGGTCGATCGACATGATCAAAGTAGCCCCGAGCTATGCGGCCAACCTGCCGCAGCTGTTCAGCGTCGAATGCTGGGGCGGCGCCACATTCGATGTGGCTTATCGGTTCTTGCAGGAATGTCCGTGGCAACGTCTGCGTGACCTGCGCGAGGTGATGCCGAACCTGATGACCCAGATGCTTTTGCGCGGCGCAAACGGGGTTGGATACACCAATTACCCCGACAACGTGGTGCAGGAATTCGTTCGTCAGGCGTCAGAAAATATCGACGTGTTCCGCGTCTTCGACTCTCTCAACTGGGTCGAAAATATGCGTGTCGCGATGGATGCGGTGGTCGAGAACGGTAAAATCTGTGAAGGCACCGTTTGCTATACTGGCGATATTCTGGACCCGAACCGTGCCAAATATGACCTAAAATACTATGTCGGCATGGCGAAAGAGCTGCGCGATGCCGGGGCTCATATTCTGGGCCTGAAAGACATGGCCGGCCTGCTGAAACCAGCCTCGGCCAAGATTTTGATCCGTGCGCTGAAAGAAGAGGTCGGGTTGCCAATCCACTTCCACACGCACGACACTGCCGGTATCGCCAGCGCCACCATTCTGGCCGCCTCCGAAGCGGGTGTGGACGCAGTAGATTGCGCAATGGACAGCTTCAGTGGCAACACTTCTCAGGCGACATTGGGCACTGTGGTCGAAGCGCTGCGCCATACGGAACGCGACACCGGTTTGGACATCAAGGCCATCCGCGAAATCAGCGACTATTTCGAGGTGGTCCGAGGCCAGTATGCGGCCTTTGAATCCAGCCTGCAGGCCCCCGCATCCGAGGTATATCTGCACGAGATGCCTGGTGGCCAGTTCACCAACCTCAAGGCTCAGGCGCGCAGCCTTGGCCTGGAAGAGCGTTGGCATGAAGTGGCGCAGATGTATGCGGACGTGAACCAGATGTTCGGCGATATCGTCAAAGTCACGCCTTCGTCAAAAGTGGTTGGCGATATGGCGCTGATGATGGTCAGCCAGGGGCTGACGCGCGCCGATGTCGAAAACCCGGACTCGGATGTGGCCTTCCCGGATTCGGTCATCGACATGATGCGCGGCAATCTGGGGCAGCCTCCGGGCGGGTTCCCTGATGCGATCATCAGCAAGGCGCTTAAGGGCGAAAGCCCCAACACTGACCGCCCCGGCAAAGACGTACCCCCGGTCAATCTGGAGGAAACGCGCGCCGAACTGTCCAAACAACTTGACGGCAAAGAGGTCGACGACGAGGATCTGAACGGATACCTGATGTATCCCAAGGTGTTCCTTGATTACATGGGTCGCCACCGGATTTATGGCCCCGTCCGCACCCTGCCCACGCGCACATTCTTCTATGGAATGGAGCCCGGCGAGGAGATCGCCGCGGAAATCGATCCCGGCAAGACTCTGGAAATTCGCTGTCAGGCCATCGGTGAAACCGATGAAAATGGTGAGGTCAAAGTGTTCTTTGAACTGAACGGTCAGCCCCGTGTGATCCGGGTGCCAAACCGTTTGGTGACATCAACCACGCAGGCCCGACCCAAAGCAGAAATCGGCAACCTCGCACATATCGGCGCACCGATGCCGGGTGTCGTGGCAACCGTTGCGGTTACTGCGGGACAAGAGGTCAAAGAAGGCGATATGCTTTTGACCATCGAGGCCATGAAGATGGAGACTGGCATTCACGCCGAAAGGGACGCCGTAGTCAAAGCCATCCACGTTCAGCCAGGCGGCCAAATTGACGCCAAGGACCTGCTGATCGAGCTGGAATAGCAAAAAAGGCGCGCCTCTGGGGCGCGCCTTTTCCATTTCATTGGGTTAAGGTTCAGCCGTCTACGGTTTCTTCTTCAACCTCATCTTCGACCAATTCCTTTTCTGTTTCATCATCAGAAACATCATAATCCGCAAGCGCCGGCAGACCCAGCAGGTCGCGCAGCTCGTTCAGGGCGTCGTCAGACAACTCGCGACCGCCGGTCAGAGTATCCAGAGCCTCTTGCGGGTCAGATGATCCGGCCAGGTTTGTCTCGGCCTCCTCTACAGCCAGCTCAGCCTCTTCGACCGCGTCGTCGTACTTGTCCTGAGCGGTGATGCCCTCGGCAAGCTCGTCCTCGGTCGGCTCATAGGCCTCTTCGATCTCTTCTGCGGTCAGTTCCTGCAGGTCTTCCAGATCGTCGTTCTTATCCTGCAGATCTGTCGTCGCGTCGGTATGACCAAGGATGTTCTGCTGATAAGAGTGCAGCTTTCCTGGCATACTGTTCGGGGACGCATTCATAAGAGCCGTTTGGCTGGCATGGGCCGCGTTCAGACCTTTAAGCTCCGATGCAATTTGCCGTGCTTGTTGGGGTGAACCGGCTTCTCATCAACGACAGCAGTGGTAACTTTGGTCATCTTGGCAGGTTTCTTATTGCCCTTGACCAGATTACCAATCGAAGCGACCAGCCCGTTTTTCTTTTGAGTCGTAGCGCCCGTTTTGGCAGTTTTTTGCTTTTTTAGGCCAAGACTGGCGAGCAACCCTTTGCCCGTCCCCTTTTTACCCGAGGACTTGCCACCTTTCACCTGTGAGGACTTGTCGCCAGACTTATCCGCGCCGTTCCCATTTCCACCACCATTGCCTTTGCCAGCGCCATTGCCTTTGCCGCCACCATTTTTGGCGATGGCCATATCAGGTGCGGCAACAACTGCCACAAAGCTTACAGCGCCAAGCAGCAGAAATGAGGTGCAACTACACGCGAAAGTAACAAGAACCGCTTCATATTATTCACCTGTCCTTCTTGAGCAGTGGCAGCAGATACCACAAAATCAAGCACCTGAGACAACGTTGACAGTTAGTTAATAATTGAATCTGGGTAAAACGGTGGCCTTTTTCGGCGTGAGCGACCCACCGCGCTCACACCGCCAACACAATATTGGCTATTGCAGCTACGAGGATTGAACCAAATGTCAGCAGCATTCCGATTTGCCTGAGGATAACGATCTGCGGAGACCTGCCAAACCCATATGCATGAAGCAGGCGACCACCCAGCAAGGCCAATCCCAACAGGTTCAACAGCAACCCGCTGGCGCCCTGCAATTCAACCATTGCCATCAATAACAGCGCAAACGGCGCGTATTCGGCGAAATTGCCATGAGTCCGGATCGCCTTGATCATTTGCCCCTTGCCACCATCCCCGTAGGAAACCTTTTCGCCCCGTCGGTGGCCAATGACCCGAAGGCTCAGCGCCAGATACAAAAAGGCGGCTAATGCCGCATAAACCGGTGTAATTGTCAGCATGGGTGGCTCCGTCTATTAATATTCCTAAGCTCTGGGCAAAGCTTAACGCGGAATCTCGACCGGTCCAGTTGAACTGGGCTGCTGCTACGCGAGGTCAAGTCTGTCTGGATTTCCTCCGCACGAGAAGATTTTTTGCAAAAGTCGCGTTTTTCCCCTTGCAGCTTTCCGCCAGAATTAATACTTCACGCCTCACTCAACGGCGCGGGCGTAGCTCAGGGGTAGAGCATAACCTTGCCAAGGTTAGGGTCGGGCGTTCGAATCGCCTCGCCCGCTCCATTGAGAGGTCTCCGGACCAAATATGTATCTGATGCGGGCGTAGCTCAGGGGTAGAGCATAACCTTGCCAAGGTTAGGGTCGGGCGTTCGAATCGCCTCGCCCGCTCCAGATACAAACCCTCTCACTCAACGCTGTTTTCTTATGGCGCGGCCTGCTGAAAAAGCATGACCCGCGTATATGTTCATATGCCGCAACCGAACAAAGCCACCTTCACATTGGCCGCGCGGACGGCGCATAAGAACGTCTTTGACACCGCGCCGAAGTACTCCGATCACGACCCGGACCGAATCTTCCGCGTGACAACGTTTGAGCAGGGCTAGAAGGCCTTGAACGTCATTGTGGTCAGCGAGCGTTCTATACCCGAGATCACCAGCAGATTTTCATTGATGAAATGTCCCACATCCTCGGCCTCGGGGATGTAAAGCTTCAGCAGCAGGTCATATTCGCCGCTGGTAGAGTAGAGCTCCGAGTGGATTTCGCGCAACGCGATCTCTTCAGCCACCTTGTAAGTGGTGCCGGGTTTGCAGCGGATCTGGATGAAAACACAGGTGGACATGGGCCGGGCCTTGTTGGTTGAGTTGGCCGCAGGCTGACATGGGCTGCGCCCGGGCGCAATCCCCTGCAACAGTTTGCGGCGATTGCGACGGATGGTCTGGATCAACCCGCCCTACCCCGTCTATAAGCACGCCTGTAGTAAAAGGAATTCGCCCATGCGCAGCGCAAAGATCAGCCGTCAGACCGCCGAAACCGAGATCACGGTCGAGGTCAATCTGGATGGGACTGGCCAGTATGACAATCAGACCGGCGTCGGTTTCTTTGACCACATGCTGGATCAGTTAGCGCGCCATTCTCTGATCGACATGACGATCCGCGCCAAGGGCGATTACCACATCGACGACCACCACACGGTCGAGGATACCGGAATCGCACTGGGGCAAGCGTTGACACAGGCCTTGGGCGACAAAAAGGGCATCCGGCGGTATGGCGAATGTCACCTGCCGATGGACGATGCACAGGTGCGCTGTGCGCTGGATCTGTCAGGGCGACCGTTTCTGATCTGGAACGTAGACCTGCCGACACCCAAGATTGGCACCTTCGACACTGAACTGGTGCGCGAGTTCTTTCAGGCGCTGGCCACTCATGGCGGCATCACGCTGCATATCGACCAGTTGCACGGGTTCAACAGCCACCACATCGCAGAAGCGGCGTTCAAAGCTGTCGCGCGCGCATTGCGCGACGCGGTTGAGACCGATGCGCGCAAAGCAGATGCGATTCCGTCGACCAAGGGCGCGTTGTAAATGCTCACCGCCATTATCGACTATGAAAGCGGCAATCTGCATTCCGCTGAAAAGGCGTTTCAGCGCATGGCGCGGGAACTGGACGCCGGCGAGGTCGTAGTAACTTCAGACGCGGATGTCGTTGCACGCGCCGACCGGCTGGTGCTGCCCGGCGACGGCGCATTCCCTGCCTGCGCGGCTGAGCTGCGCGGACACAAGGGTATCTATGACGCGATGGTCGAAGCGGTCGAGCAGAAAGCCCGCCCATTTCTGGGTATCTGCGTGGGTATGCAGCTGATGGCCTCGAAAGGTCATGAGTACACTGACACCGATGGGTTGGACTGGATTGCTGGGGATGTGGTGCAGATTGCGCCGTCAGACCGGTCGCTGAAAGTGCCGCATATGGGTTGGAACGATCTGGTGTTGGAAAGCGAACACCCTGTCTTTTCCGGGGTCACATCAGGCGATCACGCCTATTTCGTCCACTCATACCATTTCCGGGTCAGCGATCCGGCACAGCGTCTGGCCTATGTGGATTACGGTCAGGACGTCACGGCCGTAATTGGCCGTGACACTATGGTCGGGATGCAGTTCCATCCTGAGAAAAGCCAGGATGTGGGCCTGCGCATGATCGGGAATTTCCTGACCTGGACGCCCTGAGCGGTTACTGAACCCGTGTCCAGTCCTGCCCGCGACACACCAATCCACCCGCAACACAACCTTTGACGGTCAGCTTGTTCTGGCTGTCCAGGGTCATTTTCGAGCTGTAGGTCTTGTCTCTGTCCGGAGCCCAGATCTTGCCCCCGCCATAGGTGCCGTCGCCATCGGGCACCATATCCCAGATGATCTGCTTGCCGAGGTTTTCATATTCCAACTGTTCATTCCCGTCTTTGTCAAAAGCGGTATCGATGGTACCGCAAATCGCGCTGCCGCATTCGGCAATCGAAACATGCAGATATCCGCCGGTGTCTCCGGGCTGGGTTTTCCAAAGACCGTCAACCGGGTCGGCCATCGCCGCTCCCGAAATCAGAGATGCCAGCCCCAAGGCTGCTGCAAAAGTTGTTTTCTTCATAAAATCCTCCCTATTTGACCAGCAGTCTGGCGCGCTGGTGGACGTGGGGCAAGATTGACTTTGCGTCGCGTTGCATCCCCTACCCTGCCTGTGCGATATCCCGCCGGGAAAACAGCGATTCAAGGCCTGACAACATGATCCTCTATCCTGCCATCGACCTCAAAGACGGACAGGCCGTGCGCCTGCTGCGCGGAGAAATGGACAAAGCGACCGTGTTCAATGAAGACCCCGCCGCCCAGGCCCGTGCCTTTGTCGACGCGGGGTGCGAATGGCTACATCTGGTTGACCTGAACGGTGCCTTTGCCGGTGAGCCGGTCAACGCCGCCCCAGTCGAGGCAATTCTGAAGGAATGCAACGTTCCCGCCCAGCTTGGCGGCGGTATCCGCGACATGGCCACCATTGAAACCTGGATCGACAAAGGTCTGGCCCGAGTGATTCTGGGCACAATCGCGGTCGAGAACCCGGATCTGGTGCGCAAGGCGGCCAAAGCCTTTCCCGGCAAAGTTGCCGTTGGCATTGATGCCCGCAACGGCATGGTCGCGACCAAAGGCTGGGCTGAAGAGACGAATGTGCAGGTCACTGATCTGGCGCGCAGCTTCGAGGATGCCGGCGTTGCTGCAATCATCTATACCGATATCAACCGCGATGGCGCGATGCAGGGCCCTAACATTGAGGCCACCGCGGACTTGGCCGGTGCCGTATCGATCCCAGTGATCGCGTCAGGCGGCGTCAGCTCATTGGATGATCTGATTGCTCTGCGTGATTGCGGTGTGGAACTGAACGGCGCGATTTCCGGCCGGGCGCTGTATGACGGCGCGATTGACCTGGCAGAGGCCATTCGCGCCCTGACCTGATTTACTGCGCGGCAGCCGCAGTCAGCTTTGCCAGCGCCCCGCGCATTTTCTCGATGATGGGAGAGTTTTCGACCGCGTCGAACTCATCCATCGTCTCTTTTGGATCTTCATAGATCAGCCAAACCTGACCGTCGGCATCTTCATACGCTTGCACCTTGAGCGGCAGGAACAGTCCGGCACGGGGGTCGATCTGCATTGCAGGCGTACCCAGCGCAGGATTGCCGAAAATCAGCACCTGATTGGGCGGGATCGGCGTTCCGACCTTTTCAGCTCCGGCGGCGTGGTCGATCCGCGCAAAAACCGTTGCACCCGCGTTGCCAATCGCCGTCTCAAGCGCGTCCAGCGCCTGGGTCACCGATTTGTCGGTCTTCATCTTGATGATATCGTCAGCCATTGCGGCAGCTGCTCCTGCGAAAATGAAAGTGGTTGCTAAAAAGAGTCTACGCATCTCATTGATCTCCTGATGAATTGGGGACAGTTTTCACAGGTTCCAGAGTTGTGACAATCACAAGTCTGGCATCGGCGGGGCTTTGCCGTTAGAGGTGCGCCAACAAAGGACGAGAGATGCTGAAAACCCGTATCATACCCTGTCTGGATGTCGCCGATGGCCGCGTTGTCAAAGGTGTTAACTTTGTTGGCCTGCGCGATGCGGGTGACCCGGTGGAATCCGCCAAGGCCTATGACGCGGCAGGCGCTGACGAGATTTGCTTTCTGGACATCCATGCCACCCATGAAAACCGCGGGACCATGTTCGATGTGGTGCAGCGCACAGCGGAACAGTGCTTTGTACCCCTGACCGTTGGCGGCGGCGTGCGGACCAAGGAAGACGTGCGCGCTCTGTTGCTGGCCGGTGCAGACAAGGTCAGCTTCAACTCGGCGGCAGTGGCAAACCCGGATGTGATCGCCCAAGCCGCCGATCAATTCGGCAGCCAGTGCATCGTCTGTGCCATCGACGCCAAGACTGTCAGTCCCGGCAAGTGGGAAATTTTTACTCATGGCGGACGCAAGCCCACTGGCATCGACGCGGTTGAGTTCGCCAAAACCGTCGTTGCCAAGGGCGCGGGTGAAATTCTGCTGACCTCGATGGATCGCGATGGTACCAAAGCCGGGTTCAACTTGCCGCTGACACGTGCCATTTCGGATGCTGTGAATGTGCCAGTGATCGCCTCGGGCGGGGTTGGAACTCTGGATCATCTGGTCGAAGGCGTCACCGAAGGCGGTGCCAGCGCTGTCCTTGCCGCATCGATCTTTCACTTCGGCGAATACACCATCCGCGAGGCCAAGGAACACATGGCCGCCGCTGGCATCCCGATGAGGCTGACATGAGCATTCTCCACGACCTGGCCCAAACGATTGAGGCCCGCAAAGGGACGGATCCTGAAGGCAGCTGGACCGCCAAGCTGTTGGCCAAAGGCCCCGAGAAATGCGCCGAGAAATTCGGCGAAGAGGCGGTTGAGGCCATCATTGAGGCGGTCAAGGGCGATCAGGCCAAGCTGACCTCAGAGGCGGCGGATGTACTGTATCACCTGCTGGTCATGCTGGCCGCGCGCGATGTGGCGCTGGATGATGTGCTGGCCGAACTGGCCCGGCGTCAGGGCACCAGCGGCATCGCGGAAAAGGCCGCGCGACCCAAGGGGTGACGCAGGTGTTGTCGATCCATTATTCTGATCCTGACAGGTTCGCAGGTCAAAGGGTGCGCAGATGATCAGAGCTTTGGTATTTGGACTGGCGCTAGCCGTTCTGGGGTCCTGCGCAATTGCCCCGCCGTCCACCAGTGATGAAGTTCAGCGCCTGGCGTCTGAAATCCGCAACCTCGGGCCTGACATCGACCCTGAAGAGGCCAACCGCGCCGCGCGCATTGCCTATGCCTACACCGATCAACTGGCTCAGGAATATCAGATCACCGACCCGCCACTGATCCACAATGCCAAAGTCAACAAGGGCCTGAAGCCGCGAGGACTGTGTTGGCACTGGGCCGAGGATATCGAACGGCGGCTGGATCAGGAAAACTTCCAGACGCTGGAAATGCACCGCGCCATCGCTAATGCCGACAACCCGTTCCGGATCGACCACAGCACGGCAATCATCAGTCGCAAAGGCGAGACAATGTATGACGGTGTTGTGCTGGACCCCTGGCGCTATGGCGGCGTGCTGTACTGGACGCCCTTACCACAAGACACGCGCTATGACTGGGTTCCGCGCGAAGTGGTTCTGGAAAAGCGGCGTTTGGAACAATTCGGCGAACTCCAACCATATCTCGGTGAATAACCGCTCAGAGTTTCGACGAAATCATTCCGGTGGCAAAACCACCCATGCGCAATTTGCCAAACAAACGCTGATATTCGATCTTCGGACAGCGGTTCATCACGACATCCACCCCGCGCGCCTGCGCTGTGGCCGCAGCCGTGGCATGTTCTATTCCAATCTGCATCCAGATTGTGCGCAGATTGGGAAACGCCTCAAGCGCCTCGTCCACTATGGGTGGTACAGCTTCGGATCGGCGAAAGATATCGACCATGTCTACCGGTTCCGAAATCTCGGATAGCGACGTACGGATTGTCTGGCCAAACAGCATCTTGCCCGCATGGCCGGGGTTAACAGGGATCACTTTGTATCCCCTGAGTGACAAATACCGCGCCACATAATAGCTGGGTCGCACCGGATTCATCGACACGCCCGCCACCGCAATGGTCTTGGTACGCTTTAGAATCTGGGTCAGGAAATCATCGGAATATTCAGTCATTTGCGCACCCTAGTCGCCCTTTCCAAAAGAAAAAAGCGCCCAGGAATACCTGAGCGCCAGTTGTTGGAACGAGGGACAGTGAAATGACCCGCGGCAGTTCCGTTCCGCGGTCACTGTGACATTTAAGCATGAGTTCAGAGAAAAAAAGAGGTAGCGCGCAATTTTGTGATGACAGATCAGAAAAAAACGACCGCCGCCCTGTTATTCATACAGAACGCTTGGCCAATGCGCCTCGGCCTCGCGGATATAAGCTGCGGTATCGCGTTGCCAGATGCGCTCGATTTCTGGCGAGTGGGTTAGATATAGCCGACCGTCAATCACCTGCCAAATAGTCGGATCGGTGCTGACAAGCTCTCCTTGCGCCATTGCAAAGGCGCAGTACCCGCCGAACTGAGGTGCATAGGCACGCGGATTCATCTCAAACGCATCCCGATTCTCAGCGGTGGCAAAGTGCCATTCGGCGCCTTTCCACATAACCGCGTATTCAGGCTGACCCCGAACAGGTGTTTCGCCATTGAAATAGGACACCGCATCATATCCGGCCATGGCTGCACCGTCCGTCCGATAGAAGACGGGCAGATCCTGCGCAAACGCAGGAAGAGCAATCACACAGGCGGCAATCGCGCCAAAAAGGAAACGTCTGTTCATGGTCATCGGATCACAAATAGAAACTCAGGGTATCAAGATGCAATTTATTATCGCGACTGAAACCCCTTTTAACGCGCTTGTGAACATTCGAACCGTCAACGCCAGCCTTTAGTCGAAAATGTCCTCGATCACATCCCAGGCTTCATCCAGCACCCGTGAGAAAACGCCTTTTTTCTTCTTTTTGCTCTTGTAGGGACGATCCTGCTTGGCTGTTTGACGGTTCGCCTTGGCATCGTCCAGTTTGCGCTTTGGCATCATCTTGAGGTTATGCAGCGGGGCACCGCAGCTTGAACAACTGAGCTCTTGGCGCTGCGTGCCTTTTAGAACAAGCGCTGCCCGGGTCCCACAGTAACAGCAGGTCGCAATTTTGGATGGCGTGGAAATGGCGTTCTCCTGTCGTTATCTTTGCCTAGAAGCATATAGGGCAATCGCCGCCGCATTTGAGACATTGAGAGAACCAAACCCGCCCACAGCGTCAATTTTGACCAACTTGTCGACGGTTTCTTTGGTTTTTTGCCTCAGGCCCGGTCCCTCTGCGCCTAACACCAATGCCACTGGCTGGTCCGGGTTACCTCTCAAGGCGGCCTCGATCGTGTCGTCCGCCTCGCCGTCCAGTCCTAGGACCAGAAACCCCATTCCCTGCAACTCGACAATGGCATCAGCCAGGTTACGCACCCGCAGATAGGGTTGACGTTCCAGTGCACCGCTGGCGGTCTTAGCCAGCGCGCCAGTTTCCGGCGCCGCGTGATGGCGCATACCGACTACAGCGCTGGCTCCAAGAACCTCAGCTGACCGTAGAATCGCTCCGACATTATGGGGGTCGGTCACGCGGTCTAACAAAATGACGCGCGGGTGTTCGCGCCCGATGCAGTTTTCCGCCAGACCACCCCATTCCAAAGGCTTAACCTCAAGGGCCGCGCCCTGATGAACCGACCCCGGGTCGATCGGAGCGGTAAATTTGCGTGGATCAACCATCTCGGGCTCAATACCTGCAAATTCAATGGCTTCCACCAGCTTGTCCCGCGCATTCCGTGTCACAATCAGGTGCAATTTTGTGCGGTTTGGGTTCATCAGCGCATCCCGCACCGCATGCAGACCAAACAGCCAAACAGTTTCGGATGCGGCAGCTTTGCGCGCCTGTTCTTTTTCGACGACCCACTTGGGTTTCTTCATTTCTTTGGCCTCCGGGCCGCGAATTCGGTTTCCTGCGTCAAAGCAGTATTTTCCTGTTGACGCTCCTTTAGAGCGCTAGTAATCACGCCTCCACGTCAGGTGCAACGCCTGACAGTGGGCGACAGGCCGCAAGGTGTGGCAGGGGACTGTAACTCCCTCGCGGAGACGCACGCCTGGTTCGATTCCAGGGTCGCCCACCATTTTCTTCCAGACATCCAGCAAGCTTTGCCAGCGCGGGTGATGGATGGCTGATCACACCGCACCATGCAGAAATTGGCAGGACCAATGGCCCCGCCTTATGACCGTTCTGTCAGGCGGCAGCTTCACGTTGCGCAGTGACCCGGTCAAACCAGGCCAAGATCGCCTCAAGGTCGGGCTCAATCTGCTCGGCACCGCCGCCCGTAAATTCTTCGAATTTGGCCGTGTTCAAACCGTTCACCCCGACAAGAACCGGAATGTCCTGCGCCAGTGCTTCAGCGATGACCGGGCGAAAACCGCGCCCATCCGCCTCGTGCTTGCCGAACTTGTTAACGATCAGCAATTGGGGATTCTCTGCCAGCGATGCCGTCACATATCCAACTGCCCGCTCAAGTGCCGCAGGGTCGAGACGGCAGCCGCGCGACTGAGTACCCAAAGACTGCGAAATCCGGATGGTCTCGCCCTCGGGCAGGACACGGACGTCCATGTCGCACTTGCTGCTGTCGGCGCATTCGGTGTTGGTTTGCACCACACCCGCCAACTGCGCATCTACCGCCAAAAGGCGATCCGCAGCCGCGCTCAGCAGACGGTCGGTTGCACCGCGGTCGGTGGTCGTAACATAGGCGAGGTACATGCAAATCCCCTTGTCGCAACAGTTCGAAACATCAAATAGCACGCACGACCCGCCCCGACCACCACTCAGCTTATGGCAGCGGAGACAATCCGATCACCGGTTCGTGTAGGTGAAGCAGGATTGCAAATGCCGCCAGCGCTACAAACCCGATCCAAACAGGCGGCCAAGGGCGTGGCGCACGCAAAGAAAACCTTGCAGTGTTGCGCGACAGCCGACCCCATTCAGCACCCATCTGACGGGATTTGCGTCGATCAATCAGCGGCAGCCCCATCGCAGCAAATACCGCAAACAAACCGAACAAAATCACGTGGGACAGGCTGCCATTGGCCAGCAGATGAGCGACGGCCCACACCAACAGCGCCACCAAAACCGGGTGGCGCGTGGTGCGCAGAATGCCGGGCTTTTCCGGATCGAACGGGCGCTGGCCTAAACCACCAAATGAAAACGGGTTCTGGATCGTCAAGCCCGCAACCGCGAGCCAGCACACAACGGGCATCATCAGAACGGGAATCCAGCGGAATATCCAAATGGGTGGGATCACCTCGACATACGGGGCTTGCGCTGCAGCGATGATCAACCAACCCAGAACCAGCAGAGACAAGATGGAATAAGCCACGAAATACCCGCGCCGTCCGAACGTAGTGATCAGACGATCGCGCACAGCGGGGCGCGCTGGTATCGCATGGGTCGCCAGAAACGCTATCAGTGCAGCAAAGAATAGGGGCCAGCCTGCCATGGTAGTCTCCGATCATTTGCGCCAGGTTTAATTACCGGCGCCGGAACGTCCTTGCCCGAAATCAAATGAGGCAGAGAGGCGGTTGTTCCGCCTTTCTGCCGATGTTTACAGGCCCAGCGCCTTGCGACGTTCCTCGGCAAAGCCCTGCACGATGCGGTCAGCTATCAGCGCAAGGATAGCCATCGCCGCCCCTGCTGAAATCCCCAACCCCACATCCGCCTGGCCCAGCGCAAGGTAGATCGACTGGCCCAGACCGGTGGTTCCGATCAGCGCAGCGATCACCAGCATGGCAAAGGCGTAAAGGATGGTCTGGTTCAGACCCAGTAAGATAGTCGGCGCAGCATAAGGCGCGCGCACGTCACGCATGATCTGCCACTCGGTCGCGCCACTAGAGATGGCGGCCTCCATCATCTCATCCGGTGTATTGACCAGCCCGTGCCGAGTGTAGCGGATCATCGGAACAACGGCATAGGCGCAGATTGCCAGAAAGGCCGAAAACTCGCCGATCTGAAACACCATCAGCACAGGAATCAGGAACACGAACAGTGGGATCGTCTGCAACATGTCACAGACGGGGCGGACCACTTTCCAAACAGGCAACCAGACCGCACTGGCCAGACCAATCACACCGCCGACTACGGCACAGGAAAACACCGCAGCACCGCTCAGATACAGCGATAACAGCGCGCGTTCCCACAGGCCCGAGACAAGAATGGTACAGAGCAATCCGACCGAAAGCGCCGCCAATCGCCAGCCCCCTGCCACCCAACCCAACGCGGCGGCGGCAGTCAGAACGAAAGGCCAGGGCAGATTGGCAATGCCGGTTTCCAGCATCCCGATCAGGATCAGCATCACCAGCCCGCCGGTCAGATGTCCGCGCCATGCCATTAGCACAGCAATCGCTGCGGCGGCGGCGAACAGGCCATAGCTCATCACGGGCGTCCACTGAAAACCCCATGTGAACGGCAGCACGGCCTGGTCCAAACCAATCCGAAGCGGCAGCAGCACATAGAACAAAGAGTTGTTCTTGAGCGCGTCAAGCCAAGGCCCATTAGCCTGGGTAAACGCCGTCAGCCCGCCGTCAATCACCCCGGCCAGCGGGTCGAGAATGGTCAGTTCGGACGGGTTCGGCAGCCTGGTCCAGAAGACAGCGGTGAACAGCACGGCAACGCCAATTACTGCCCAGGCGACACGCTGGTCATAGCGTTTACGTTCGGTCGCCAGCGTCCCGCTCATCCGGTCGATGACGACGGCAAAGACCACGATCACCAGACCGGCCATCAAGGCTTCGCCGAACTGTGCCTTGCGCATGGTCAGAAGAACCTCCCAACCGATATCGTTGAAGCCGCCAATGACGGCTGCGATGATAACCATCGACAGCGCAGCCATTAGGCACTGGTTCACACCGACCATGATCTGCGTGGCTGCAGCCGGGATCTCGACCTGAAACAGCTGTTGAAACCGCGTGCCGCCGGACATGATGGCAGCCTCTTTGATTTCCGGTTCGACCCGCTCCAGCCCCAACATCACGTTGCGCGCCATCGGAGGGGCCGCATAGATGGCCGAGGCGATCAGCCCAACCACAGGACCGAAACCAAACAGCAGCAGCAGCGGCGTCAGATAAGCGAATGTCGGCACGGTCTGCATCACGTCCAGCACGGCCTGCACAAATGACTTCACGCGCGGAACTTCGTTGGCAAGGATACCGATAGCTCCGCCCATGATCAGCGCAACTGGCACGGAAACGGCCACTAACGCTAGGGTGTTCATACTTTCGGCCCAATAGCCCGATGCCAACACAAAGCTAAGGCCCACAAAGCCCAGCGCCGCCATCGGCAAGCCGCCCAGATACCAACCCAGCGCAGTCACCAGACCGATCAGGATGGGCCATGGCGTATTGCCGAGCACAAAGTTGGCCCAGTTCATGGGATAGGCCATGAGATCGGAAAACAGCCGCGCCACCGGTTTGATCCCGTTCAGGAACCAGTCCAGAAACGTGCCTACCCATTGCGTTGCAGGCAGTTCCCAGCCTGCGGGCCATTTGACCAGCCAGGGCGCGACGCCTTCCAGCGCCAGACACAACGCACCGACGATGACTGTGAACAGTGCGGCGCGCGCGCCAATGCTCAGGCGCGCCTGCGGCACAGAAACTTCCGTCGCTACAGTCATGTTTCATCAACCTGCAGGGCGGCGGCCAGATCGGACGGATGAACCGTTCCGACGATGTTACCATCGGCATCCCTGACGGGCACCGGTTCATATAACTCCATGCAATGCGCCAATGCAGCGTCCAATGTCATCGAGGTTGTCAGGCCAGGGTCATCTGGTCCCCGCTCTCCGTCTTGGCGCATGACCGATGCGACCTTGGCATGCTGACCCTTGGCGACATCCTTTGAAAACTCTCGCACGTAATCATCCACCGGGCGCAGTACGATATCGGTGGGTGTACCGATCTGGACTATCTTGCCGTCGCGCATGATGGCAATCCGGTCGGCCAGTTTCAGCGCCTCTTGAATATCGTGGGTGATGAAGACGATGGATTTCTGCAGCGTCGCCTGAATGCGCAGGAATTCATCCTGCAACTGACGGCGGATCAAGGGATCGAGGGCCGAGAACGGTTCGTCCAAAAACCAGATATCGGGGTTCACGGCCAGAGACCGGGCAATCCCGACACGCTGTCGCTGACCACCCGAAAGCTGACGCGGGAAGCTGTCTTCGCGCCCCTCCAGACCGACCAACGAGATTACCTCCTGCGCACGGGCCATCCGCTCTTTGCGGCTAACACCCTGAACACGCAGCGGATAGGCGACGTTTTCGGCAACGGTCATATGCGGGAACAGGCCGAAATGCTGAAATACCATGCCCAGCTTTTTGCGGCGCAGCTCGGTCATGGCTTTCTTTGACGCGCCGATGACGTTCTCGCCATCCACACGGATTTCGCCACCCGTGCCCGGCAAAAGCTGCGAGATACAGCGGATCAAAGTGGACTTGCCCGAACCGGACAGGCCCATGATCACAAACAGCTCGCCCTCCTTGACCTCGAAATTGGCATCCTGAACGGCGGGGATGAACCCGTTTTCCCGCAGATCGGCGGCGGCTTTTTCGGCGTCATTCCCTGACCGAGACAGCGCGTCGGTCAGGGCTTTGTCAGCGCCGGGGCCAAACACCTGCCAGAGATTCTGGCAGGCGATGGCTGGCGAATTTGCGTCAGTCACTGATGTCAGCTCACTGCGTTGCCGCGTCAACAACAGGGCGCCATTTGCCTTCGTTTTCAGCCATCCAAGCGGCGACGACCTCTTCGACGGAACCACCATCAACGTCGATCGCACCCATCATCGGCTGCTGATCTTCGACCGCCAGCTGATAGTTGGTCAGGATTTCATAGGCTGCGGGCCATTTGTCTTCCATACCGCTCCAACCCGCCTTGAAGATGCGCGACGGCGAGAAATCGCAATCGTTCACAGCGTTCGGGTTCGGGCCCCAAGCGGGATCGGTGAAACAGGCGTCTTCCCCGGCTGGCAGTTCGACGAATTGCACATCATAGGCCGACATAGCCCAATGCGGCTGCCAGAAGGTGATCAGCAGCGGCGAGTTGCGCTCGGTCGAGGCCCGAAGCTCGGCTATCAAAGCCCCCTCGGAACCTGCGGGAACCGCTTTGAACGGCAGATCCAGGCCCACCATACGGTCAGCGCCGGGCGTACCCCAATCAGCCGGGTAATCGACCAGACGGCCCCCGGGCAGCGTTTCGGCCGTCGCAAATACCTGCGCGCAGTCCTTCAGCGCTTCCCATGCGGGCAGGCCGGGACACAGATCAGCCACATGCGCGGGATAGGCGATGCCTTCTTTGGCGTCGAGGCCCAGATCGCCGATTTCAACGACGGTGCCTTCGTCGATCTTCTTGGCATATTCATCCGATACGTTGGACGACCAGATTTCCAGGGTCGCGTCGATGTCACCATCGGCCAACGCCTGGAACTGATTCATCATGCCTGCAGTCACATATTCCACATTGTATCCGGCAGCTTTCAGCATCTCACCCGCGACATGGGTGGTCACGTGCTGGCCAGTCCATTCGTTGATCGCCAGTTTGATCGGCTGATCCACGGCCCCCATCTCGGCGGCATAGGCAGAGCCTGCAACGGTCAGCGCCATCAGGCTTACACTCAGTTTTTTCATTGATTTTCTCCCTGCAATATTCGTTTTGCCCGGTCCGGCGCGTTGTTTCGCGCCAGTCGGCTTGTCATGTGACAAATCCATGTCGCAACATGCACAAAAACTGGCGAAGAAGGGAAGCAGACAGTTCGGCGCGGCACGGAATAACTCACCCCTTTGCCCCAGTGTTTCCACTCTTTCAGCATCATGCTAGGCGCCCGCGCCCACTGCATTTCCCCAGCATTGCGGTGCGGATATTGATTGACGAGTCAATCACAAACCAGAATCACCCACTTTGTCGAGCATTTCTTTTGGGCTTGGGATGTTTTTTTACCTTGGCAGGCATGTGTCCCGGGCCACCTTGCAACATCGACCGCAAAACGCGACGCTAGGTTTGGAGGATTCTGCAGATGCGCCATTTCGACGAGATTTTCGCCATAGCCGCCAACCGTCACGGCGGGACAGATGCCCTGAGCAACAAGCTTTCCAAACCCAAAAGCCCTGCGGAACTGGCTGAAATGCCCGAAGATCGCTGGCTGTCGATTATCACGAAATGCATCTTTCAGGCCGGGTTTAACTGGAAGGTCATCGAAAACAAATGGGACGGGTTCGAAACCGCTTTTGACGGGTTCGACATTGGACGCTGCGCCTTTATGGACGACGAAAAGTTCGATGCTCTGCTGCAGGACACTCGGATCGTGCGCAATGGCACCAAGATCGCCACGGTCCGCGACAATGCTGCCTTTTTGCTGGAACTGCGCCAAGAAGGTGGCGTCGGAAAGATTCTGGGTGGGTGGCCTTCGGATGACTATGTCGGTCTGCTGAATATGCTGGGCAAGCGCGGGTCGCGGCTGGGCGGTGCATCGGCGCAATATGCGATGCGATTTGCGGGGCGTGAAAGTTTCATCCTGTCGCAGGATGTGACCGCACGGCTGGTGGCCGAGGGCGTGGTCGATAAGCCGCCGACATCGAAAAAGGCGATGGCCTCGGTTCAAGCGGCATTCAACACATGGATGGAACAGTCCGGGCGATCTCTGACGGAAATCAGCCGCGTCCTGGCAATGAGCCTGTAAAAAAACCATTTGCACACGTGTGCTGCCAGAATAGATTTTTTGTCATGTTACGCCTCATTTTGATGACGTCCCTTTTGGTATTCACCGCTTGCGGTCGCCCCCTGACTGATCAGGAGGCTGCTTTTACCCGCACACTTCAGGGTGATACCCTGAAACTCAACAAAGTGCGGTTGGTCGAAGGCGCACCAGTTGCGCCAATAACTTTCTATCGTAAAGATCGGTCACGCCTTGCCTGCCGCGAGCGCATTTTTCCCGCCCCGCAGGAAGGTATCGTTACCGCAAAACCCGCGGCAGTGGCCCTGTTCAACAAGGTCTATTTCACCCGGGACTGGTATCTGGACGATTACATGTCCGAATTCCCGGATCGGATGAACCTGATCGCGGCGATGCTGCTGGGTCATGAACTGACCCATGTGTGGCAATGGCAAAACCGCAAGAAGACCGGCTATCATCCGCTGCGCGCCGCAGCCGAGCATGGCGGGAATAACGACCCCTATCAATTCGATCTGGAGAACTCACCAGATTTCCTTTCCTACGGGTTCGAACAGCAGGGCGCCATTGTCGAGGAATACATTTGTTGCCGGGCGCTGGATCCTTCGGCACCCCGCACCAGACGTCTGCACGAGATGCTGGGCGCACATTTCGATCTGGCTCCGCTACGTGGTGACAAGCGTGAAAGCGCAGTGGTCATCCCCTGGGCCGATGCCGAGATCAAAGGAATCTGTCGGTAACGTTCAGTTGGCCTGCAGCGTCTGCAGATAAGCCACCAGATCCACGATCGGCTGGCTGGTCAGGATCGGCTGCCCATCTGGTGTTTTCATCGCCGTATCCTGCCCTTCGAAATACGGTCCATAGACTGGCATCGGGCTGCCATGGCTGACCAGCGGGTCTCGTCCATCTATGCGCGCCACAACACGAGCGGTCGGGAATACCCCTTCGCTGCTTGCAAGCCGCGTCAGGTCAGTTGGCTGAATAACAAGGACGCCTGCCATTGGACCGTATCCCGTCGCGTCGATCCCGTGGCAGGTTGCACAATAATGCTGGTACAGCTCGGCGCCGGTATCTGTATCCTGCGCGCTGACCTGAGACGCCGTCACAAACGCCGCTATCGATAGCGCCCCCATTGCCTGTCTGATCATCACATCCTCCTGTCAGATTTGACATTTTCAGGCTTGCCCGTGCCTGGGCTTGGCGCAATGATCCAGATCAACGAGCCAATAGGAAAACCGCATGACACAATATGCTGCTATTATGCTTGTGGCTGGAATTGGGGTTCCGATCCTTGCCGCGTTGAATGCCGCATTGGGCAAATTGATCGGGTCGCCAACAACAGCGGCTGTGGTCCTGTTTGCGATAGCCTTTGCATCAAGTGCAGCGTTGATGGTGGTTTTTCCCGGCTTTGGAGCCCTTTCAAAAATTGCCGATGCCCCCAAGCACCTGCTTCTGGCCGGTGTGCTTGTCGCCTTTTATGTTCTGTCAATCACCCATGTTGCGCCACATTTTGGGGTCGGCAACGCGGTGTTCTTTGTCCTTCTTGGGCAACTCGTCAGCACTGCAGCCATCGACCACTTCGGCTTGTTTGGCGCGCAGGTCACCCCGCTGACATGGGTTCGCGCAAGCGGTATCGCAGTGATGGCTGCAGGCGTTGCCATCACTCAACTGGCCTAAGCGCGCCTCCGTCCAGCCTCAGTGTTCGGTCCATCCGGGCGGCAAGCTGCATGTTATGTGTGGCGATCAGAGCCGAGAGCCCCTCGTCCCGCACCAAAGCCATCAATGCGTCAAAAACCTGATCCGAGGTTTCAGGGTCCAAATTGCCTGTCGGCTCATCCGCAAGAAGAACCCGAGGTTTGTTGGCCAATGCGCGGCAGAAGGCCACGCGTTGCTGCTCACCGCCAGACAGGGCGGCCGGCCGGTGATCGGCGCGCGCGGCGACGCCGACATGATCCAGAAGGGACATCGCCCGTTCCTGGGCTGCCCTTTCGGACACGCCATTGGCCAGCTGCGGCAGTGTGATATTTTCCAGCGCGGTGAATTCCGGCAACAGATGGTGGAACTGATAGACAAAGCCGACATCCTGCCGCCGCAAGGCAGTACGCGTGCGATCACCTTTCCCGGTCACGTTCTGGCCTGCAATCTCAACCGATCCTGTGTCGGGTGTGTCCAACAATCCGGCAATATGCAACAGCGTCGACTTACCGGCACCAGAGGGCGCCACAAGAGCCACGGCCTCGCCCGCACGCAGGTCCAAATCGACACCGCGCAATACCTGAACCTCACCCGGCTTACCTTTGAGATAAGTCTTGGTTAGACCGGCCAATCGCATCATTACATCACTCATAGCGCAGCGCCTCAACAGGGTTCAGCCGCGCCGCGCGACGGGCGGGGAAATAGGTGACCAGGAAGGACAGCCCAAGTGAAAGACCAACAGCCTTGAGCACATCCGACAGATGCAGCTCCGCAGGCAGCGCATAGATGCCGCGGATGGACGGATCCCAAACCCCGCCCCCCATCACAAAGTTCACAAAACTGAAGATTGGGTCGATATAGATCGCAAAGAGACAGCCCAGCACCACGCCCAACGCAGTGCCGATGATCCCCGTAAATGCCCCGCAGATGAAGAACACGCGCAGGATCGAGCCTTCGCTTAGCCCGATGGTGCGTAAGATGCCGATGTCTCGGCCCTTATTTTTCACCAGCATGATCAGACCCGAGACGATGTTCATCGCCGCGATCAGAACCAGGATCGACAGGATGATGAACATGACGTTGTCTTCCACTTCAAGCGCGCGGAGGAACCCGCCCGAGGCATCCTGCCATGTCCAGATCTGGCTGCGCTCGCCTGCGGCTTCAAGGATCGGGATCAGGATCGGCGTCAGCTCTTCAGGGCGGTCAACCATAACTTCGATCTCATCAGCCACGCCCTCGCGGTTGAAAAAACCCTGCGCCTGTTCGAAGGGCATATAGACCCGCGTCCGGTCGATGTCATAACGCCCAGCAGAAAACACATAAACCACCTGATAGGCATTCACTCGGGGAGAGGTGCCAAACGC
Organism: Ruegeria sp. CDSB022; assembly: GCF_059611145.1. Lineage (NCBI taxonomy): Bacteria > Pseudomonadati > Pseudomonadota > Alphaproteobacteria > Rhodobacterales > Roseobacteraceae > Ruegeria > Ruegeria sp. CDSB022. Next base: position 241,587 of record NZ_JBXWOZ010000002.1, read on the forward strand.
GGTCTTCACCCCATTGGGCGAGGTCAGCTTGATGGTATCGCCCACCGTCGCCCCGATGCTGCGCGCGACGCCTGAACCTATGGCAATGACGTCCTGGCCGTTCTGAAACATCGACAGATCACCAACCGCCTGTTCGCTTTCGGCGACACCGGGCAGCTCCAGCAAATCTTCGGGCTGGATGCCAAATACCTCAACCCCGCTGCTGCGGTCGCGATTGGTGATCAGAACCTGACCTTTCACCAAAGGTGCTGCACGCTGAACGCCTGGAACCTGAGCGATCCGGTCGGCCATGTCCGTATAATCCGCAATAGTGCGATCTACCTGCCCCTGCGCAGTGAACTCACCCGATGAATACACGGTCACATGGGCGTTAGCCCCCAGAATGGTTCCGACAAATTCGGACCGGAAACCGGATCTGACGGCCAATGTGGCGATCAGCGCAAACACTGCCAGGGTAATCCCGATCAGCGAAATCCATGTCATCACGCTGACGCCACCTTCAGCACGGCGCGCACGCAGGTATCGCCAAGCGATTTTCCACTCAAAAAGCGCAAATGGCGGTGGTGTCTTGGCCATGTCTGCTCCGCTGGTTTTGTTTTGTGGCGACCCTCTCGGCAATTCGATCGGGGGTCAAGCCGGTTATCCGCCCACTTCGACTTGCCCCGTCAAAGCAGCGGTTCTGTTCAAGGCTGCCTCGGCGATGGAACGATCGCAGATACCGCGGCTTTCCAGCTCGTGAAACACCCGGTTTCGAATGTCGGCGGGCAGCTTGTAAAGCGCTCTGTTATGCAAGCCTAGGGTCAGAGTTTCCGGATCGTCGAGGCGGGAAAGCTCATTGGTCAGTTTCTGCGCCGAGAAGGATGGCCACAGCCCTATGCTGGTGTTTCCCGAGGGTTCGAACCAAGGCGCAAAACCGGCTTCGGATTTCAGACAAAATGCATTCAACAACATAAACTCAGACGGGCGCCTGCGAGAGGCAAATAGCGACTGAACCGATCCGTGGCGCGCATTTATCTCTTGCAGCAGATTCAGGATCAGCGACCGGCGCACAGGATAAGGCGTTGCGAAATTTGTTGTCTGTATACCGTCCGTTTCCGGGATCGACGCGCCCAGCGCATCAAAGCTCTGTTCCAGCCAGCGTCTGTGATAATCGCTGTTCACACCGATAAACGGAATCCGCGCCGCACCACTGTCCGAGAAAAACTCGGCCTCCTGAAAGGGGCGCAGAAACAGGTTCTTGGTGTCCAGTATTACAATGTTTTCTGTCGAGGCAGCCCGAGCAGATCCCAATTTCAAAACCTGCTGTGTCCGGTATCCGTTGTTGCCACGCCATCCACCCTTGCGCGCGCCCGGAATGCGGTATCGGTTTTCGACTAATATCCTGTCCGAGATCGACCGGCGCGCGCATTGCCCAGGAGCCAGCAAAACGTCATCGCCGCTCAGGACTTCAACTTTGGGTCGCAACGGACCGTAAGAAGCCAAAATCGGTTCCACCATCGCGCGCAGTGCCGGTTCGTCCACATCGTTCATGATCACCCGGATCGAGCCGACCTGATCAGGGTCAACAAATCGGGCAAAAGACAATGCCTGCAATTCAAGCAAGGGGAAGTCTTTGGAATAGACGACGGTTGTGAAGCTCAGCAAACCGTGGATCCTTTTGTGATTTTCGGCCCGTGTATCAGCAAATTGCAGGTGATCCAATTCCGCAAGAAATTCAACCATCGGCGAATCAGGTCGGAGTTTTTTCAAAATACGGATGATTTCCACATGCCGCATTATACCCTTGGTTGTGAAGCCCTTCACAGACAGCACCGCATTGTTTCAGCTATGAAGTCAATGTGAGCATTCAGGGTGAAACTGCACTCAAAATGCAACATTTTAGGCGCAATATTATTTCGCTTTTTGATTATTTAAAGAAACTTTGTCACCCTACTTTGTGGGGGAATTCATTTCCAGAGCGGGGGTCGCTCATGAATATTCGTACTGAGACAGAACAACCGGGCGCAATTTCGGCCCGGAAACTATCTACAGAAATTGATTGCGAGACCGCAGCACTGCTGCGCGCAGCGATACGTCCGATATTTTCTGGCGCCGCAAGTTGGAGCAATCTGACAGATATCCTGAAAGACAAAGGGTATCATCTGGCGTTCCGGCAAGGGCGGCTCTGTATCACCGACCGCATGACCGGTGACCGTGTTTGCGGAATACGATTTCTGGGGTTCGAGTTTAAGGACCTGGTCAATCGTTTGGGTCGTCCGATCGTTGTCCCACGCGGATCAGGTGCTGATGGCGACCTGGTCTCGGTCCGACCGACTGCGACAGGCCACTAATAGCGCCGCCAAAACTGTATGGACCGGCGGGCTGTTTTCCAAAGGCTATGGCGTGCAGCCAATTTGATCCCGTCCGGCGTATCAGGGCGTCGCAGCAATTCAATCATCAGATTGGCGGGCATATGTCCGCGGCGGTAGAACCGGAAGAAATCCTGCTGGGTCAGGGTCCGAGCCGCATTGAAGCCTGAATAGAACTGCACCCAGACGCGGGCATAATCTTCGGCGGTGTTGACGATATCGCTGGTGACACCCCTGCCCCAGAACATCGAAATCGGCTCATCCGTGCGCGCGCCCTGATATCCTCCGGCGACGAGCCGCAGCATCAGGTCATAATCGGCAGCCACCCGAAACTGCGTGTCATGCCCGCCCAGCGCCTGAAACACATCCCGCCTCAGCAAGACCGAGTTGTGGCAGAACGGCATCCGTTGCAGGATCGCCTTGAGCGCCATGCGCTTTTCCCGACTTTCCGTGCCGTCCTCGTATTTGCGCAGGGTCGAGCCATAGAGGAAATCCGGTCGAGATTCCGCAAGCCGGTCGGCAAGGGTGTTCAAAATGCCATCCGATGCCAACGAGTCATCCGAGTTCAGGAACAGAAGATATTCACCCTGTGCAGCCTCGGCGCCTTTGTTCATGGCATCATACAGGCCAGTATCAGGCGCGCTGATCACGCGCGTTCGTGGTGCACCTGCCATCAGCTCTTCCAGAAACGCCACCGTGCCGTCATCCGATGCGCCATCCTGAATGATATGTTCGGCCCGGTCGCAACTCTGCCGGGCCATACAGGCTATGACTTCGCGGAAACTGTCCTGCCGCCCTTGGGACAGAAGGTTATATGTCGCCGTGATGACCGAGATCAGCGGCGAGTCGGTTTCAGGCGATGCGCTCATAAATCTCGGCGATCTTGGTGACGGCGGCTTCGGGGCTCAACTCTTCGCTTTCGCCAGTGCGGCGGCAAGTCAGTTCCACCACACCGTTCTTCAGGCCGCGCGGGCCGACCGTGATCCGCCAAGGCAGGCCGATCAAATCCATCGTGGCGAATTTACCGCCTGCCCGTTCGTTACGGTCATCATAAAGTGGCTCCAACCCCAGCACGGTCAGCGCGGCATAGAGTTTTTCACAGGCTGCGTCCGCTTCGTCATCGCCTTGCTTCAGGTTCACGATACCGCAATGGAACGGGGTCACGCCCTCGGGCCAGATGATGCCCTTGTCGTCATGGCTGGCTTCAATGATCGCGCCAACCAAGCGGCTGACACCGATGCCGTGGCTACCCATATGGACCGGAACCGGTTTGCCATCGGGGCCTTGAACGGTTGCCCCAAGAGGTTCGGAATATTTTGTGCCGAAATAAAAGATCTGGCCAACTTCGATCCCGCGCGCCACGCGGCGCCGATCTTCCGGCACCTGATTGAACAGCGCCTCGTCATGCGTCTCGTCGGTGCGGGCGTATTTTGAAGTGAACTCTTCCAGAATGGACTGACATTGACCACGGTCGTCATAGTCAATCTGACGGTCGCCAAAAGTTAGGTCGGTGACGGCGCTGTCATAGAACACCTCAGACTCGCCGGTTTCAGCCAAAACCAGGAATTCATGCGTATCGTCGCCACCGATTGGGCCGGAATCGGCGCGCATCGGGATCGCCTGCAAGCCCATGCGCTCATAGGTGCGCAGATATGTAACCAGGTGGCGGTTATAGGCGTGCAGCGCATCCTCTTTGGTCAAGTCGAAATTATAACCGTCCTTCATATAGAACTCGCGGCCCCGCATCACGCCGAAACGCGGACGGATTTCATCGCGGAATTTCCACTGGATCTGATAGAGCGTCAGCGGCAGGTCCTTGTAGCTACTGACATGACCCCGAAAAATGTCGGTCACCAGTTCCTCGGCAGTCGGGGTAAAAAGCATGTCCCGGTCATGCCGGTCTTTCATGCGCAACATTTCCTGGCCGTAGTCGTCATAACGTCCGGATTCGCGCCACAGATCTGCCGATTGCATGACAGGCATCTGAATGGCGATGTGACCCGCCCGCGCCTGTTCTTCGTGCACGATGTTTTCCAGCTTGCGCAGAACTTTGAACCCCAGCGGGAGCCAGGAATAAATCCCAGCAGCGGCCTGCTTGATCATGCCCGCGCGCAGCATCAGCCGGTGGCTGACGATCTGAGCCTCGGAGGGGTTTTCCTTGAGAACGGGCAGAAAGTAACGGCTGAGGCGCATGGCTTGACCTTTAGAGGTAAAATTCGACTTCAAAGGTGATTATGCCAAAGCCCCGCCGGGGGCAATCACGCATTGGGGTTTTACGACCACGGGCCTGTCGGTTTTTTGATTGACCCGCCAGTTAGCTGCGTCAAATGTGGCGGCAATGTAAAGTCACCGAGGCGCCCATGCAGACCATTCAAGAACCCGCCCGTCAGATCCCCGTTGTCCATTCCACGGACGTTCTGGTTGTTGGCTCCGGGCCTGCAGGTCTGGCCGCAGCGCTGGCGGCCGCACGAGCCGGAGCCGAAGTGTCGCTGGTCGACCGCTTCGGCTGCATGGGCGGCAATATCACCGCTGTCGGCGTTGAAGGCTTTGCCTGGTATCGCCACGAACAAACGGTTGAGGCTGGCGGCATCGGCATGGAGTTCGAAACCCGCGCCAAGGAAATGGGTGCGGCGGTGCCAGAAAGTCAGTCGCTGAGTTATGAGTTGGACAGCGAAGGGTTCAAATTGGTCGCCGACAAACTGATCGAAGAGGCCGGTGTGCATCCGATGCTGCACCGGCAATTCGTGGCTCCGATCATGGACGGCGAGCGGATCACCGGCATCATCACCGAATCCAAAGCCGGGCGCGAGGCGATACTGGCGAAGGTTGTCATTGACGCTACCGGGGACGCAGATGTCGCCCATCGCGCCGGTGCGCCCACGCACAAGACCGCACGCGAAGACATGATGGCGGCCTCGGTCATGTTCCATCTGGCGGGCGTCGACAAGCGCGCCTTTATCGAAGGCGTAAAGGCCGACCCCCAGACCTATAAGGACTGGGGCGGTGGTGGCGAATGGAACATTGAGACCAGCGGTAAAGAGGACGACATGTACTCGCCCTTTGTGCACAAACCGTTCCAGCAGGCGATTGATCAGGGGCTGATCCCAGCACATCTGAACACCATCGCGGGCACTTGGGGCGCGATGCATGACACCGGTGAGCTGACCTATATGAACCTTATTCATCTGGCCGAGATCGATGGCACCGATCCCGACAGCATGACCCGCGGTGAGATCGAAGGGCGGCGTCAGTCAATGCTCGCCATCGAGGCGCTGCGCCGGTTCATGCCCGGGTGTGAGAACGCCCGGCTGCGGAATTTCGGGATGACCATCGGCATTCGCGACACCCGCAAGATCGACGCGGTGTACAACATGACCGAGGATGATGCCCGCCATCAGGGCCGGTTCGAAGACACAATCGGCATCTACCCCGAATTCATCGACGGCTATGGCATTTTGATCCTGCCCACGACTGGTCGGTACATGCATATCCCCTATCGGTCGATGCTGCCCAAAGGGATCAAGGGCCTGCTGGTCGCGGGCCGGTCACATGGGGCGGACCGGGTTGCCCATGCGGCGACGCGCAACATGGCTTGCTGTGCGGTCATGGGTCAGGGCGCGGGGATTGCTGCGGCGCTTTCACTCAAAAGCAACCAAGACCTCGATAAATTGAACCTTGCCCCGGTGCATAAAGAACTGGCACGGCAAGGCGTGAGGATACGCTGATGGACCACATCCCAACAATCGACATTGCTCCGCTGGGTGATGCCAGCCACACCGATTTCAACGCAACCGTTCAGGCAGTCATGGATGCCTGCACCCGGATTGGGTTCCTGTCGATTACCGGCACCGGCGTTTCGCGGGACACCGTCAACAACATGCGCACTTGCGTCCGGGCGATTTTCGACATCGACGATGATGCGAAATGGGATCAGGCGATCACACGCGAGAATTATCGCGGTTTTATCCCGATGGGGTTTTTCACCCCGAATGACGGGTCGGGCAAAGCGGATAAATACGAAGGCTACAAGCTGCATTATCAGGTGGACCTGGATGCGCCCATCCGCCGAGATTGTGCCCTCTATGGCCCCAATATCTGGCCCCGCCATGTTCCACGGGCACAGGCAGTGATTCTGGATTACTGGTCAAAGCTGGACGGTGTCGCGCATATGCTGCTGGGCGCGCTGGAGATGGGATTGAAGCTACCTGCGAACCAGCTGCGCGCTGCGTTCCGCGACCCCATGACCAATATTACCTTGTTGCACTACCCCCCTCAGGCCCCGGACGAGGCCGGGTACGGCATCCACCCGCATAAAGACACGGATGCGCTGACCATCATCGCCCCGGACCCAGTCGGCGGGCTTGAGGTTCAGACCCGTGACGGAGGCTGGATAACCCCCGACTGCCCGCCGGGTGGGTTCGTCGTCAATATCGGTGACATGCTGGAGCTTTGGTCAGGTGGGCGCTTGAAATCCACGCCGCACCGGGTGGTCAACCGGTCGGGAAAAGAACGCTATTCCTTCCCGTATTTCGCGGTGCCGCGTCATGATGTGGTTGTCGAACCGCTTTTACCGCCCCTGCCCGGCTTTGACAGGCCATCCGTGCATTGCGGCCATTGGTCGGCTGAAATCTGGCGCACCAACTGGCCCGATGAAACAGCGCATGACGCCACCCCTGAACTGGGCACGTTAAGCGACTAGCCCCGCGCGATTCTGGCGGGTCATGAAGCGCTTGCATCGTAGGGCCGCATACGCCAAGAACATTTGGACGTGCCGAAACAAGGGGACAGCCATGGCTTTGCCGGTAAGAGATCAACTCAGGTACTGGGGCATCGCCGCAGTGGTTATTGTACTGCTGTTGTGGGCACTTGGCGATGTATTGCTGCCCTTTGTAATCGGTGGCGCGATTGCCTATTTCCTTGATCCTGTTGCGGATAGGCTTGAAAAGCTGGGCCTGTCCCGCATGGCCGCTACCGGGGTAATCACGGTTGTCGGCGTTTTGGGTTTCGTACTGCTTATCCTGATGGTCGTTCCGGCGCTGATCACCCAGTTGATCGACCTGGTCGAGGTTATGCCCAGCCTTCTCAAGCAGCTAAGAGGGTTTATCGAACAGCAATTCCCGTCGCTTTTGGACCGCGAATCCAACACGCACCAGTTTCTGGTGTCCTTGGGTGAGACGCTTCAGTCCAAAACTGGTGATGTCCTGCAATCTGTCGCTGCGTCGCTTGGATCAGCCATCAACGTGGTGGTTTTGCTGGTGATTGTCCCAGTAGTCACCGTCTACATGCTGTTGGACTGGGACCGCATGATTGCTCGTATCGCAGAGCTTTTGCCCCGCGACCACGCCCCCACCATCAAGCGACTGGCTGGTGAGATTGACAGCGTTCTGGCCTCATTTGTACGTGGAATGGGCACGGTCTGCCTGATCCTGGGCACCTATTACGCCGTCGCGCTGATGGCCGTCGGACTGCAGTTCGGGCTGGTCGTTGGGTTCATCGCCGGCTTGGTCACGTTTATCCCTTATCTGGGCGCCCTGATCGGGGGCTCACTGGCCATTGGTTTGGCACTTTTCCAGTTCTGGGGAGACTGGACGCAAATTGGGCTGGTCGCAGCGGTCTTTGCATTGGGTCAGGTGGCCGAGGGCAATTTTCTGACGCCAAAGCTCGTCGGCAGCTCGGTCGGGTTGCACCCGGTCTGGCTGTTGCTGGCATTGTCGGTCTTTGGCGCCCTGTTCGGATTTGTCGGGATGCTGATCGCCGTCCCGGTCGCCGCAGCACTTGGCGTTCTGGCGCGCTTTGCCACGTCGATCTATTTGGATAGCCGTCTGTATACTGGCCTTGTGGGTTTGGACCAGGAAGACGATTGAATGGCCCTACAGCTGAGCTTTGATCTACCGGCCAAGACTGCGCTGGGGCGCGAGGATTTTTTCGTCTCGCCCGCAAATGCGCTGGCCGTGGCCATGATCTCGGCTACCTCATGGCCGGGGAATAAACTGGTGCTCAGCGGTCCTGCAGGCGCGGGCAAGACACATCTGGCCCATGTGTGGGCGGCCGAGACCGGTGGTCGCATTGTGCAAGCCTCGCAGATTAAGCACGACGAGGTTCCTGACCTCGCCCAAACACCGATCGCAGTGGAAGATGTCCCCATGATTGCTGGCGATATCGACCAGCAGAAAACCCTATTCCATTTGCACAATCTTGTGTTGGCAGAAGGCCACGCCCTGTTGATGACCGGGCGCCTTGCGCCAAATTTCTGGCAGTTGCCCTTGCCTGACCTGCAAAGCAGGATCGAAGGCGCACATCACGTTGCGCTGGACCCGCCCGATGACGCGCTGCTAGGCGCCGTGCTGGCCAAACTGTTCGTAGACCGACAGCTGAACCCCGGACCCGAGGTCATCGCTTACCTCGTCAAACATATGGATCGCCGTTTCGAAACCGCCGCCAGCACTGTGGCGCTGCTGGATCAACTGGCGCTGTCTGAGAAACGAGACATCACGCGGGCTCTGGCCGTACGAGTACTGAGTGCGGAACTGGAAGATGCCGAAACCAGCGATTGACCCGTCCCCGGTGATTTCGCATCTTAAGCCTGGAATATCTGGACGAGATATGGATCAAGCCGTAGATACCAACATTCCCGACTGGGGACCTTTCGGAAAGCCGTTGTTTGACAACCCCGAGGCCCGCGCCCTGTCGCGCGTCGGCGTTGTTGATGTAGGGTCGAACTCGGTTAGGATGGTCATCTTTGATGGTGCGGCGCGATCGCCTGCCTATTTCTACAATGAAAAAGTCATGTGCGAGCTTGGCGCGGGCCTGTCCGAGACCGGCCGCCTGAACCCGCTTGGCAGGATACGTGCCCTGGCTGCGTTGAAGCGTTTTTCCCGGCTGTCAGACGATCTGGGTCTGCCGGGGCTGCACGTCGTGGCCACCGCCGCCGTGCGAGAGGCCAAGGATGGCCCGGATTTCTGCGCCGAAGTTCACGCGCTAACCGGGTTGACGGTCTCGGTCATCGACGGCGGGGAAGAGGCACGCCTGTCCGCTCAGGGCGTTTTACTGGGCTGGCCCGGTGCATATGGTCTGATCTGTGATATCGGCGGGTCCTCGATGGAGCTGGCCGAGATCGGTGGCGGAGACGTTGGTCGTCGCCTGTCGTCGGCCCTAGGTCCGCTGAAGCTGCGGGATATCAAGGGCGGTCGTCGCGCGCGCAAGGCGCAAATCAAGGAGACGATGGAAAACCTGCGCGACCAGATGGGCCCTCAGCGCGATCGTCTGTTTCTGGTGGGCGGAAGCTGGCGGGCCTTTGCAAGGCTCGACATGCTGCGCCGGGGATATCCCCTGAACGTGCTGCATGAATATCGGATGACGACGAAGCAGGTGCATCAAACCATCAAATTCATCGAAAAGGGTGACCCGGAAAAACTGCGCAGTCTGGCAGGCGTCTCGGGTTCTCGGATGGCGCTGATCCCTTATGCGATGGATGTGCTTGCGCGACTGGTGCGAACGTTCAAACCCAAGGACATTGCCGTTTCCAGCTATGGCATCCGCGAAGGCCTGCTTTACGAACAGATGCCACAAATCCTGCGCGATCGTGACCCTCTGATCGAAGCCAGCTATTTTTCCGAAGCCAAAGATGCCCGCCTGCCCGGTTTTGGCAAACATCTGTTCGAATTCGTCATGCCTCTGTTCAAATCCGCGCCGGCCGCGCGGGTCAGGCTGATCAAGGCTGCGTGTCTTTTGCACGATGTCAGTTGGCGCGCCCATCCGGATTACCGGGCTGAAACCTGCTTTGATTACGTAACTCGCGCCAACTTGGGCGGATTAAAGCATTCCGAACGGGTTTATATCGGGCTGGCCCTGCAGCACAGGTATCGCAACAAGCGTGAGGGCAACCGGTTTACCCCTCTCTATGACTTGTTGGGCGAAAAAGATCAGGAACAGGCCGAGATTCTGGGCAAAGCCATGCGCTTTGGTGCAATGCTGTGGATGCAGAACGAAGCCACGATGGGCACGCTTCGGCTGTACCCTAAAAAACGTCAGCTAGAGCTGATTTTGCCCGAAACCGCAGCCCCTCTCTTTAGCGAAGTAGCCGAAGCACGACTGAACTCATTGGCAAGCACGCTGAAATCCGAACCCCGCTTGATCATCAAAGGCTGACCCTCAGATATCAATCTCGCCTTCGGGCTCATTTTCGGGTTTTTCCGGCTCAACCTCGGGCTCGGGCGGCTTTTTGCGGATAATGATATCCCCGTTCGGCAGGATTTCCGGAGCCTCGTAAACACTCCAGTCCTGTACTTCGGCGGCCAGTTCCGCCAGGGCCGGTCCCATTTCCTCAAAAAACGACTGCATCGCGGGGCCGAATTGATCTGCCAGCCCCAACAAATCCTCAAGCGCGGGTTCCATTTCCTGACGCAGCCCTTCAAAGAACAACTCAGCCCCTTGTTCCATCAAGGATTTGCCTGTGTCGTCCTCTGCCTGTGCCGGAACGCCCATGGCCGCTGTGACCACACATATTGAAATGAACTTTTTCATGCTTCAGATATAAGTCGCCCACGCCGGCGATGAAAGGTCACAGATCAATATCCAGCGTGACAGGGAAGTGATCCGAGGCAGTCAGCAACGCCTTGTGCAGATCCGGCGCGGCCAAACAAGCCGGGTCCTGAAAGGGGTGCCAGATGCGCCATTTCGGACGCTTTGCGCGCAGCCCTTCGCTGATCATGACATAATCCAACAACGCCTCAAGATGATCAGCCCTGTCGCGGCGCACAAAGCGCGCGGACGAGGGTAAGATTTCGGGTTCAGCCTCATTTGCCATCACCGCATGCGGATCGAACAGACCGGTCTGCAACAGGATTTCAACAGATGAGCGCCCGAACAGGTTTTCAAACTCATCCAAGCCCGGCCCGTCGTTGAGATCGCCCAAAAGGATGACATGCTCGTCAGCCGCAATATGCGCCTGTACTCGCCGCCCCAACCAGACAGCCTGTGCAAGCTGTTTGCGTCGATTGGCGATGGATATCCGGATCGCCTCATCGCGGCTTTCTGCCCCATGCGGGGCTTTGGATTTCAGATGCGCTCCGATCAGGCGGAACGTCGCCCCGCCTGACGTCTGCGCTGACAACTCCATTGGCGGCTTGGAAAAGCGCACATGATCCTCGGTTGCATCAATATCCAGGTCGATCTTGAACACGCCATCAAAACGAGGGGCAGCCCCTTTTCCTTCCTTGTTTCCTTTGGGATCATGGCGCAATGACAGGATCTGAGGATCGAAAAGAAACGCAAGTTCCTGATGGGTATCGTTCGGAAACCCCATGATCGCGTTTCCTATGCGGAGATCGAACGCTTCGGCAAACCCTTGCAACGCACGCACCGTGTTCTGCGTCTTACCAGTATTCGGAGCTTCAACAATCAGCACGGCATCCGCATCAATCGCCGTCAGCACTTTTGCGATGGCCTCGATCTGTTCAGCTTTGGTGACATTGTATCTGCCGGACCAGCTGTCATCTACGATCAAACGGTCTTGCCGGTCGAAGAGATTGGCGAACCATTCAATATTGTAGGTTGCCAATCGCATCGGTTCAGGCCTGCGCGCCTTTGATTTCATCCCAGGCGCGATTGATGTCGATCATCTTTTTTTCGGCCAGACGAATGGCCTCTTCCGGAACGCCTCGTGACATCATGGCGTCGGGATGAGTGTCGCGTACAAGTTGTCGCCAGACCTTACGAATGTCGGGCAGAGGCATATTCCGCGGCACACCCAGCACCGTATAGGGATCCTTTGGTGCATCCGGTACAAACCGTGCGCGTAAGGCCAGAAACTGAGCATCGGTCTGACCGAATATCCGGCTGACATCTTCCAGAAACTTATTTTCGTTGGGATGATAAAACCCGTCGGCCATTGCGATATGAAACAACCCCTCCATCAGGTCGCACAAGGTGGTGCTGTCTTCTGCGAACATATAGGCAATTTTGCTGGCATATTCCTGATACCCGGCGACATCGGTGCGCGCCATGTCAAAGACACGGGCTGCACCGGCCTCATCTTCGCGCGCGATCTGGAATACATCCCGAAAGGCAGTAACCTCGTCTCGCGTGACCTGCCCGTCGGCCTTGGCCATCTTGGCCCCCAGGGCGATGACCGCAATCGCAAAGGCGACCGAGCGTTCCGGCGGCGTGCGCAGTTTCTCGAACACGGCCGTCAGGCTTTCGCCCTGTGCAAGCGCGCTTAGCGCATCGGATATACGGGTCCAAATCGACATGAGCGCACCCTAACCCGCTCCGTCGCGACTGTCAGGTGCGACAGATCACTGCGGGGCAAGAATTTTCTGCATCAGCACAAGATCCAACCACTGACCGCATTTAAACCCCACCTCGGGCATCAGGCCCACTTGTGTAAATCCGGCAGCCGTATGGAAAGCGATGGCCGCAGGGTTGGCCGAGGAAATGCCCGCAATCAAAACATGAACATTGTCCATCTGTGCGCGGGCTTCCAAGGCCTGCAACAATGCGCGGCCTATCCCCTGGCCCCGCGCCTGCGGTGCCAACAGGATCGAATGTTCACGCGTATGGGCATAGCCCGGCCCTGACCGAAACGCACCATAGGTTGCGAAGCCCAGAACAACGCCGTCACGCTTGGCCACCAGAAACGCCGCCCCTCTGGATTTGATATCCAATGCAACGGCGTCATCGCTGCGCAATTCGGTGGTGAAGGTCACCAGCGTGTCGCGGATGATCGCATTCGAGATCGCCGCAACGGCGGGCGCGTCGTCTGAACTGGCTTGCCGGATATTCATTCCAGCACCCGCACCCCGTGCGGCGTGTCAATTTCCGCGCGCAACGCCGCCGGACCGCTGTCGAACTCAACTTGCCCCAACGGCCCAACCGCTTTGGCGAGATCCAGCGCATCAGGGTGATAGACGACTAGGCGGCGCAGCTGGCAGCCACTGTCGTTCAGCATGTTTGCCGGGTGAAGGTCACCCTGCCACTGGATGAGCGCCGGGAAAAGATTATCAAACGGCAGGCGCCCATTGGGAGGCACCGCCATGCGCCAACGCAGCGCGCCACGGTTTAGGTCGATCGGTTGGCCGACTCCGTCAGGAAAGACCATCAGTGAGGTCTCGATATCCGGAACCTGGCAAATCCAGTTGGTCAGGCGGGGAGCGCCCTGAAACCGATCTAGATCGAACCAGCGGGTTATTTGCGGATTGGGTGCATCGGGGTCAATCGCGATGGCTTCCAGATACAAACCGTCCCGCAGGCCCAACAACCGGTTATGAGTTCCGAATTTCTCGTGCTTGCCGCCGTCCTGCAAGGGTACGCCCAGCGCCTGTTCGACATGAGCCGAAGCCTGTTCAAGCGTTTCGCCAGCTACCGCCAAGTGATCAAGTAACACGGATGAGCCCCCCAGATGACAAACGACCAGACCGCAAGGGTCTGGCCGTATGTTTTCCTCAAAGGCGCTGGATCACAAGATTTTTCGACGAAAAACCTCTGCGCCGGGTCAATCTTTGGCTTCGCCGATCAAACTCAGGATATCTTGTGCCGCCTCTGGGATGTTCGTACCCGGACCAAAGATCGCCTTAACCCCGTGATCATAGAGGAACTTATAATCCTGTTGTGGGATGACACCTCCGCAGATGACGATGATATCCTCAGCCCCGGCCTTTTTCAGTTCTTCGACCAGCTGCGGGGCCAGCGTCTTGTGCCCGGCTGCCTGAGACGAAATGCCGACGACATGGACGTCATTGTCCACCGCGTCTTGTGCTGCCTCGGCCGGCGTTTGGAACAGCGGGCCAACGTCCACGTCAAAGCCGATATCGGCAAAGGCTGTGGCGATCACCTTGGCTCCCCGGTCATGCCCGTCCTGCCCCATCTTGACGACCAGCAGGCGCGGGCGACGGCCTTCGGCCTCAGCAAAATCCTCAATGGACTTCTGGATGGCGGCAAAGCCTTCGTCGCCCTCATAGGCGGCCCCATAAACACCGGCCAGCGTTTTGACCTCGGCGCGGTGGCGACCAAATTCCTTTTCCATTGCCATGCTGATCTCTCCTACGGATGCGCGGGCACGGGCGGCTTCGACAGCAGCGGCCAGCAGGTTGCCGCCATCGCGGGCGGTGGTCGTCAGGGTGTCCAGCGCCTTTTGGCAGGCAGCCTCATCGCGCGTGGCACGGATGCGTTCCAGACGTGCCACCTGCGCCTCGCGGACAGCCACGTTGTCGACATCCAGAATGTCTATCGGGTCTTCCCGTTCCTTGCGGTACTTGTTGACGCCGACGATTACCTCGTCACCTCGGTCGATCATCGCCTGCCGTCGGGCGGCGCTTTCTTCTATCCGAAGCTTTGGCATGCCGGATGCAACGGCCTTGGTCATGCCGCCCATTTCCTCGACCTCTTCCATAAGAGCCCAGGCTTTTTCGACCAGCTCATTGGTCAGGCTTTCGATATAGTAAGACCCGGCCAGCGGATCGACCACATCGGTCACCCCGGTTTCCTCTTGCAGCACCAACTGAGTGTTCCGTGCAATGCGAGCAGAGAAATCGGTGGGCAGCGCAATCGCCTCGTCCAAGGCGTTAGTATGCAGCGATTGGGTGCCGCCCAGAACCGCGCTCATCGCCTCATAGGCGGTGCGGATCACGTTGTTATAGGGGTCTTGTTCTTGCAGCGACACGCCTGAGGTCTGGCAATGGGTCCGCAGCATCTTAGAGCGCTCGGATTTCGCGCCGAAATCGGTCATCACCCGATGCCAAAGGGTACGGGCCGCACGCAGCTTGGCAATTTCCATGAAGAAATTCATGCCAATGGCAAAAAAGAACGACAAGCGACCAGCGAATTTGTCGACATCCATTCCGGCCTGCGTCGCTGCACGAACGTATTCGCGCCCGTCAGCAAGCGTATAGGCCAGCTCCTGCACCAGGTTCGCGCCGGCCTCTTGCATGTGATAGCCCGAGATTGAGATCGAGTTGAATTTGGGCATATCATTCGACGTATATTCGATGATGTCCGAGATGATCTTCATCGAAGGCTCAGGCGGGTAGATATAGGTGTTACGCACCATGAATTCTTTCAGAATGTCATTCTGAATAGTGCCGGACAGGACGGATTTGTCGTGGCCCTGTTCCTCACCCGCTACAATGAAACTTGCCAGGATAGGAACCACGGCACCGTTCATGGTCATCGAGACCGAGACCTTGTCCAACGGGATGCCGTCGAACAGAATCTTCATGTCCTCTACGCTGTCGATGGCCACACCGGCCTTGCCCACATCGCCGACAACGCGTGGGTGGTCGCTGTCATATCCGCGGTGCGTGGCCAGATCGAAAGCCACCGAGACCCCCTGCTGACCCGCCGCCAGATTGCGACGGTAGAAGGCATTCGATTCTTCGGCGGTGGAAAACCCCGCATATTGGCGGATCGTCCAGGGACGACCGGCATACATTGTCGCCTTTACCCCGCGCGTGAACGGCCCAAACCCGGGCATGGAGCCCATATGCGGCAGATCAGCCGTATCTTCCTGCGTATAGAGTGGCTTGACGGCGATGCCTTCGAGCGTCTCTCTAGTCAGGTCGTCCAACGGGCGACCGCGCAGCTCTTTCTCGGCCAGCGCCTGCCAGTCTTTCCTATTGGTCATTGCGATATCCTTTTCTCAATTCGGGTCGCGCAAGGGCGTGGCCTGCGCGTTATCATCCGTGGTTGCGCCCATTCGAATTGGGTGGGACGCAATATTTTATGGGCTGCGTGCATTTCGCTGGTCGCATTCGTGCGCGCAGGGACTATATTCAATCCAACAGGAGGCCCAATGATACGAACGCTAGCCTTTGTTTTTTCGGCGCTATTTCCACTGGCGGCGCTTGCAGCTGACGGGGTAGCCCCGGCTGACGATAAATTTGTCCGCCCTGTGGGGGATAGCGAGCTCAGCGAATATCTGTGGATCAAGCGGCCCATTGTTGTCTTCGCCGATACACCTGCTGACCCGCGATTCCAGCAGCAGGTCGACATGCTTTTGGAAGGGGAGGACGTCATGCGCGACCGCGATGTGGTCGTTCTGATCGACACTGACCCTGACGCCCGCTCGCCCATCCGGTCAAAACTGCGCCCGCGCGGGTTCCAGATGGTGTTTGTCGACAAGGACGGCGTGGTCAAACTGCGCAAACCTTCCCCTTGGAGCGTGCGTGAAATCGGTCGCTCCATCGACAAGACCCCCCTGCGCCAACGCGAAATCCGTGAACGGCGCGAGGGCGGCTGAACGCGTTTCCCATACCCGACGGCCCCGGCGGCGACCGCCGGTTCCCTTGCAGGATATGTCAAACGCACGGTCATGATCATTCAAACTCGATGATCACATCATCCACGGCGAGGCTGTCGCCGGGGCCTGCGTTGATCTTGGCAACGGTGCCTTTTTTCTCGGCGCGCAGGATGTTTTCCATCTTCATCGCCTCGATGGTGCACAGCGCCTGACCTTCCTGCACTTCTTGGCCCACTTCGACATCGACCTTTACGATCAGGCCAGGCATCGGGCAGAGCAGCAGTTTCGACGTATCCGGCGGCAGTTTCTCGGGCATCAGCTTGGCCAGTTCCGCCTGACGCGGACGGCGCACATGCACCTTCATATCCGCGCCCCGGTTGCGGATCCGGAACCCGCCCGAGATTTTGTCGGCCTTCAGAACCAGCGGGCTACCGTCTACGTCCAGCACCGCCAGCTGGTCGCCCGGCGTCCACTCCGAGGCCACGCGCAATGTCGCGCCGTCTTCGAATTTGACCGTCGCGCCCTCTTTATCGGCATTCACCTGAACTGCGTATTCCTGGCCCTGCAGGGTCACGACCCAGCGTTTGCCGACCTTGCGTTCATGGTTGTCCATCCGGCCCGATACACGGGTGCGGCGAATCTCGGCCACCCGGTGCATGGCGGCGCAAGAGGCTGCGATCTGGCGCAGGTCAGCCTCGGGCAGCTCTACGCCCTGGAACCCATCGGGGTACTGTTCTTCGATGAACGCGGTAGTCATCTCGCCCTTGATGAAGATCGGGTGATCCATCACTGCCGACAGGAACGGCAGATTGTGCCCGATGCCTTCGACCTCGAAACTGTCCAGCGCCACCCGCATCGCCTCGATCGCTTGATCACGGGTCGGGGCCCAGGTGCACAATTTGGCGATCATCGGATCGTAATACATACTGATCTCGCCGCCTTCATAGACGCCGGTATCATTGCGAACGGCGGCCTCTCCGCTGGGGGCCTCACCCTGCCATTTGTCATTAACCAACAGCGGACCAGCGGCAGTTTCCTGAGGCGGGCGGTAGCGCGTCAAACGACCAATGGACGGCAAGAAGCCACGATAAGGATCTTCGGCATACAAACGGTTTTCAATCGCCCAGCCGGTCAGTGTGACATCGTCCTGCGAGATCGACAGCTTCTCACCGGCCGCGACGCGGATCATCTGTTCGACCAGATCGACACCGGTGATCAGTTCGGTCACCGGGTGTTCCACCTGCAGGCGTGTGTTCATTTCCAGAAAATAGAAGTTCTTGTCACCATCAACGATAAACTCGACCGTGCCAGCGCTGGCATAATCCACAGCCTTGGCCAAGGCCACCGCCTGTTCGCCCATCGCCTTGCGTGTCGCCTCGTCCAGGAAAGGCGATGGCGCCTCTTCCACAACCTTCTGGTTTCGGCGCTGAATCGAGCATTCGCGTTCGCCCAGATAGATGCCATTACCATGGCTGTCGCACAGAACCTGAATCTCGATGTGACGGGGTTGGGTCACGAACTTCTCGATGAAAATCCGGTCATCGCCAAAGGAATTCGCGGCCTCGTTCTTGGAGGACTGGAACCCTTCGCGCGCCTCGTCGTCGGTCCATGCGATCCGCATACCCTTACCACCGCCGCCAGCACTGGCCTTGATCATGACCGGATATCCGATCTCATTCGAAATCTTGACGGCCTCGTCGGCGTCTTCGATCAGGCCCATATAGCCCGGAACCGTAGAGACGCCGGCCTCTTGCGCGATCTTTTTAGAGGTGATCTTGTCACCCATGCTTTCAATCGCACCGACCGGAGGGCCGATAAAGGCCACGCCTTCGGCATCCAGCGCTTGGGCAAATCTCGAGTTTTCCGACAGAAAACCATACCCCGGGTGAACCGCCTGCGCGCCACTCTGACGGATTGCCTCCATCACGCGGTCGATGACGATATAGGACTGGTTTGCAGGCGGTGGGCCAATATGCACCGCCTCATCCGCCATCGATACATGCAGGGCGTTCTTGTCCGCGTCAGAATAGATGGCGACCGTGCCGATGCCCATCTTGCGGGCGGTTTTGATAACCCGGCAGGCGATCTCGCCCCGGTTGGCGATCAGGATCTTGTTGAACATGGAACGTCCTCTGTCTTGAAGTTCTGGAAACGCAAAACGCCGCCGCGGGGCAATGGCCCCACGACGGCGTGTCGCGCGATGACGGTCGGGGCGACGGGGGCCCCGAAGATTTCGTTATCTACAGTTGTTCTGGGTCTTGCAGTAAAGCACGTTGCCTGCCGCGCCGACCACGGCACCCAACAGCGGGTCGGCACTGACGACTGCCGCGCCAACGGCGCCGGCTCCGCCGCCAAGCAACGCCTGCTCGCCGGTCGAGTCTCCGCACGCGGCGAGCCCTGCACAGGTCGCCATTGCAAGAATGACTTTCGAGATTCGCATGATGTCTGCCCTTTTTGGTTTTTTAACAATTTCAGAGCCAGATGCGGGAAATCGCCACTGTTATTCAATAACGAGCGTACCGAAATGCTCATTTGCGCAGTTTTATGCCATCCAATGACTGAAGTTTGCACAAAGAAAAACGCGGGCAGGACATTGTGAAAACCACAAGCCTGCCCGCGGAAGGAAGGGGTACGGAATAGTAGGTGCGCGTGCGACGCAGGCAAAGTAGAGCCGCACGACCCGCTCACCATGCACGGCCCGGTTGCACCTGCAAACCGGGATTGGCCAGTGGTGAAATTTCCGGCCAGAATCTGCCCATTCAGCGAAATATCGCGCAGAAACGCGCCGATTCCGCTCGCATGAACTTTGGTTGAGCAGGGTGAAATTCGCGCCCCGACAGTTACGCAAACCTTTGTTTTATCAGCGCTACCTGAGAGCGAATGACCTGAAGAATTCGATCCTAAGTCGCCGCGGCCACCCCCCGCCGACCGGCCTTTTTCCTGCCCAAGCCTTGAAGGTTCTCCCACCACCAAGCCACGGGTGATACACGCCATAGAATCAGCGGTTTGCGCCCTTTCCCTCAGGTATTTTGCGCGATTGTCACGCGCCCGATCTGCACAGCGCACATATCCTTCTTGGCCCAACCGGGGCAAACAAACCCTGTTGGAATTTCCAAGGCGTCTATGTGCGACGACGTCGATCACCTTCAGCCATCCCCGCCGAAAATGTCAGGAAACGAGGCTCTGGCCACGCTCGGATCAATGACCAGCAAGGCATCATAGCTGGCGGGGTCAAACGGATCCTCCGCCGGAATGACCTCACGCCCGAAAAACCAGCTCAGGCGACCGGCATCCAGATTGCCACGTTCGAATGGCTGGTCGCCGAAATGCTCCCACAAGGCCTCGATAAAGGCCGCATCCGCGCGACGATCAGCTGGTTTACGATCCCGGAACCGTTCACGCGTTGTCAGTGGGGTAACACCCTTTGGGTTGGCCCGTCTGATAGTGAATTGATAATCCGTCCCGGTCAGACGGCCGGGAAATCCGCGATGTTTCAACATTTCAGCGCCTCTTCGCTAAGGTCCTTTGAGGCGAAGGGGAATGCACAGAAATTGTGGTAATTGACAACCATTCTCAAATCCCTCCATCCCAGACACATTGGGAATCCTGCAGAAGATACGCTTCGAAGAACTGCGTGGCATCCGGCGCGGTATGGCCAAAATCTATCGGCTTGTTCGACAGGGAAATCACAACCCTGGCTGGTTCCAGCTTGTGGTGCGCGACATAGGCCACGGCCAGCGTCTGACACAGGTGCTCCATGTCGATCGTGGCGACATCATATCCAATGCGTCCCACATCCGAGCCGATCTTTGGCGCGATGAACCGAAAGCGCAGCCATAACTCGCCCGGATTGTTGTCCAGCAGGACGTCGTTCAGATGTACAGGCTGCCCAGAGGGCACCGGCACCAATGCTTCAGCGAATGTAGGCGAACCAAGACAGAGAATTGCCAGACATAAGGCGCGATCCCAGACCCACCAAAGGCGAGCTCCTCTCTCCGGGATCGCGCGCGCATGCCTACTGGCTCGCGCTTTTCTATGTCCAATAAGGCATTTCATTTAGCAGCTTTGCTCTCAAAGTCAAATTCGCCGTTTGGGGGTCTTTACACCAACGTGCCGAGAGGCAGGCACACCAGAGCACCTGCCCCGCGACCTTCAGCTTACAGCGGAATGTTATCGTGCTTTTTCCAGGGGTTTTTCAGTTGCTTGTTACGCAAGCTTGCAAAAGCTCGCGATACGCGGCGGCGGGTCGAATGCGGCATGATCACCTCATCAATGAATCCACGTTCCGCAGCCACAAACGGATTGGCGAACCGGTCCTCATAGTCCTGAGCGTGCTGTGCGATTTTCTCGGCATCGCCCAGATCCGCACGGTGGATGATTTCGGTCGCGCCCTTGGCCCCCATCACCGCGATCTCGGCGGTTGGCCAAGCATAGTTGAAATCGCCACGCAGATGTTTGGATGCCATCACGTCATAGGCACCGCCATAGGCCTTTCGGGTGATCACTGTGACCTTCGGAACGGTCGCCTCGCCATAGGCAAACAGCAGTTTTGCGCCATGTTTGATCACACCGCCATATTCCTGCGAGGTTCCCGGCAAAAAGCCCGGCACGTCGACCAGTGTCAAAATCGGAATTTCAAAGCAATCACAGAACCGGACGAAGCGCGCGGCTTTTCGGCTGCTGTCGATATCCAGACAGCCGGCCAGCACCATCGGCTGGTTGGCTACAACACCTACGGTCTGACCTTCCAGACGGATAAAGCCCGTGATGATGTTCTTGGCGTAATCTTCTTGAATTTCGTAAAAATCACCCTCGTCCGCCACTTTGGCAATGAGTTCTTTCATGTCATAAGGCGTGTTCGGGTTGTCCGGAATCAACGTATCCAGCGAAGCCTCAATCCGGCCCGGCTCGTCAAAGAAGGGACGAACGGGCGGTTTTTCCTTGTTGTTCAACGGTAGGAAATCGACAAGACGGCGCACTTCGGCCAGTGCTTCGACATCATTTTCGAATGCACCGTCGGCAACCGAGGATTTCTTGGTATGGGTCGATGCACCACCCAGCTCTTCGGCGGTTACAACCTCATTGGTGACTGTCTTGACGACATCGGGGCCTGTCACAAACATGTACGAGGTGTCTTTGACCATAAAGATAAAGTCGGTCATCGCCGGACTGTAGACGGCGCCACCGGCGCAGGGGCCCATGATCACACTGATCTGCGGAACCACGCCCGAGGCCATGATGTTACGCTGGAACACCTCGGCATAACCCGCAAGCGAGGCCACACCTTCCTGGATTCGCGCACCACCCGAATCGTTGATGCCGATCACCGGGGCACCATTCTGGATTGCCATGTCCATGATCTTGCAGATTTTCTGCGCGTGGGTTTCCGACAGAGACCCGCCGAAAACGGTGAAGTCCTGGCTGAAGACATAGACCATACGACCATTGATTGTGCCCCATCCGGTGACGACACCATCGCCCGCAGGCTTTTGATTTTCCATCCCGAAATCCGTGCAGCGATGGCTGACAAACATGTCGAATTCTTCGAAACTGCCTTCATCCACCAACAGCTCTATGCGTTCGCGTGCGGTCAGCTTGCCCCGCGCATGCTGCGCATCAATACGTTTTTGCCCACCCCCCAGCCGTGCATCGTTGCGGCGGCCTTCAAGCTCGGAAAGGATGTCTTTCATAACGATGATCCCCTTTGAAATTTGGCGCGACACTATACTTAGTTTCGTTCAGACCAAAGCCTCATTCGGCAAATTTGCAAATCTTTGAAAATACAGTTCCGGGTAATTGTAAACATGCAAAGTTTCGCACTGAGACACGGTCACGGATGGCAATCCCAAAAACCGTCACTATACATGTGAACCATGCAGTTTACTTTTTCGCCAGCGCGTCGTTCGCCCCCCACCATTGCCACACTTGTGATGCTATCCGGGCTGTCAGCACTGAGCTTGAATCTTTTCCTTCCCAGCCTGCCCAATATGGCCGCGTATTTTGACGCAGACTACAAAGTCATGCAGCTGTCGATCGCTCTGTATCTGATGATCAGCGCAGTAATCCAAATTCTGATCGGCCCCATCGCAGATAAGGTTGGCCGCAGACCGGTTATTCTCTGGGGATTGGTACTGTTTCTGATTGCAACACTGGGTTGCATCTACTCCCCGAACGCCGAAGTATTTCTGGCCTTCAGGATGTTTCAAGCGGTCGTGGCAGTTGGAATGGTCCTTAGCCGTGCAGCGGTGCGAGACCTTTACGAAGCAGATCAGGCCGCTTCGATGATCGGCTATGTCACCATGGGAATGGCCATTGTTCCAATGATTGGCCCTGCCATCGGCGGCTTTCTGGAAGAGAGCTTTGGCTGGAAGGCAAATTTCTGGCTTCCTTTCGGGCTGGGTCTACTGGCGCTAATGCTGACCTATTCCGACTTCGGAGAAACATCCCGCAAAAGCGGGCTGACCTTGCTGCAGCAGTTTCGTGAATACCCGGAATTGCTCAGATCCCCTCGGTTCTGGGGCTATTCCATGGCCTCAGCCCTGTCGTCGGGCGCTTTTTTCGCCTATCTGGGCGGCGCGCCTTTCGTCGGGACTGAACTGTTCGGCCTAACAGCGTCAGAACTGGGCATTTACTTCGGCGCCCCTGCGGTGGGTTATTTCTTCGGCAACTTCTTCAGCGGCAGGTTCTCTGTCCGCTTTGGCGTGAACCGGATGGTTCTTTGGGGGTGCTGGATGAACGCAACCGGCGTTGCACTGTCGACTATCGTGTTCCTTACGGGCTTCGGCTCGGTTCTCAGCTTCTTTGGGTTCATGACCATTGTTGGTGTGGGCAATGGTATGACCATTCCAAACGCAACTTCAGGCGCACTGTCCGTCCGCCCGCACCTGGCCGCGACAGCATCTGGGCTGAGCGGGGCCATCATGCTGGGCGGCGGAGCTGGCCTGAGCGCGCTCACGGGCGCAATACTAACCCATGAAACAGGCGCGATGCCGCTGCTGTGGCTGATGTTGGCCTCTGCAACATTTGCCATCGTTGCTATTGCCATCGTGATCCGGCGCGAACGGTATTTGGGCCTGTAACACGCCTTGCGCAGGACGGTTTGCAAAGCTAGCGTTCAAGATTAGAAAAGTTGCAAAGGCACGCCATGGCGACCCAAAAGCTCTATGCTGGTGCAAAACTGCGTGAAATGCGCACGCGCCTGACGCTGACACAAAAGGAATTCGCAGCCAAACTGGGGGTTTCGCTTCCCTATCTGAACCAGATGGAGAATAACAACCGCCCGATCTCGACCACGGTTGTTCTGGCTCTGGCGCAGGAATTCGGCATGGACGTGACCGAACTTAGCACTGGTGACAGCGAACGTCTGGTCTCAGACCTGCGCGAGGCGCTGGCGGACCCCGTGTTTGATGACGCCATGCCACCGCTCGCTGATCTGCGCCTGACAGCTTCAAACGCCCCCGCAATGGCCCGAGCGTTTATCGCCCTGCACCGCACGTATCGCCAGACGCATGAAAGGCTGGCCTCGCTGGACGAGGCCCTGGGACGTGAAGACGCACAGATTCAGGCCAGCCCCTGGGAAGAAGTGCGAGACTTTTTCCATTATTGCGACAACTACATTGACGCGGTTGACCGGGCTGCGGAACGATTTTCTGGCCGCGCCCAGGACAAAGGCGGAATTCGCGCCGCCGCAATCGAAAGCTTGGGTGAAAATGGTATTCGCGTTCAGTTCCCGGATATCGAAGAAACCCGGAAATACGATGCGGATAGCAAAACATTGCTGCTGTCATCACGGATTGCACCGCAAACACAAGTGTTTCAGCTGCTCTTGCAGGTATCCCTAATCAATCAGGACAAGCTGCTTGAAGCGACACTGGATTTCGCCAAATTTCACAGTGATGAGGCGCGCGCGATTGCGAAGATCGGCTTGGCGAATTATTTCGCTGGCGCCTCTCTGATGCCCTATGGCGAATTTCTCAGTGCAGCCCAGCTTTACCGCCATGATTTGGAATTGCTCAGTAATCGTTTTGGAGCATCCATCGAACAGGTGGCCCACAGGCTTTCGACGCTGCAGCGCCCCGGTGCAAAGGGGATACCATTCTTCTTTGTTCGGGTGGATCAGGCTGGAACGATCACAAAACGCCACTCCGCCACGCGCCTGCAATTTGCACGCTTTGGCGGTGCCTGCCCGTTGTGGAATGTGCACCGCGCCTTTGAAACTCCGGGTCACTTCCTGCGGCAGCTTGCCGAAACCCCGGACGGGGTCCGCTATATCTCGCTGGCGCGGGATGTTTCGAAATCGGGCGGTTCGTACGGAGCGCCTGTCCGGCGCTATGCGATTGCGCTTGGATGCGAGGTCCGCCACGCCGAAGCGTTGGTTTATGCCGACAATCTGGATATCTCAAACGCCAGTGCCTACGAGCCCATAGGTATCTCGTGCCGGATCTGCGAACGCCAGAACTGCCACCAACGGTCAGTTCCTCCGCTGGAACGTCGCCTGTCCATCGACACTCATACCCGCGGAACCTTACCCTATGAAGTCACCTGAGCTTTACCCGGCCTAAAACCACGGCCAGCCGAAACGGGGGCAATGCCCCCGCCCAACCCTTAAGCGTTCGACAAAATCGCCCAGATCTCATCCTTCAGTGCTGCGCGTTTCTTGCGCAGCTCGCCTTCGGCGAGATCCTCCATCGGCTCGACGTTGGTTTCCGCGCGGTGCACGATACGATTGACCTCATGATACTCTTCGGCCAGCCGAGAAAAATGCGCATCGGACTGTTTAAGCTGACTGATCAATTCGACTTTGTCGGGAAACTCTTCGGCCAATTCGTGCGGGGTGTGGGACATTCCTGTTCGCTCCTTAGAAAATGCGTTGCGATTCAGGTCTATATTGGTCCCACTCCCCCCGCTTTGACGCGGATCAAATCAGCGCTGCGCCGAGGCCCATTGCGGATGAATCCAAGGCTGATCATTGGCTTTGGGCAACGGATCTTTGCCCAGCAGATGATCCGAGACTTTCTCGCCCACCATGATCGACGGCGCATTAAGGTTGCCGTTGGTGATTTGCGGAAAGATCGAACTGTCCGCCACACGCAGCCGATCCACGCCGATCACCCGGCCTTCGGAGTCGACAACCGCGTTCTGGTCATCCACCCGTCCCATCCTGCAGGTGCCGCAGGGATGATAGGCACTTTCGGCATGCTCAGCGATAAAGGCGTTCAACTCTTCATCTGTTTGTACCGCAGCACCGGGCTGAATCTCTTTCCCGGCAAAGGGTCTGAACGCCTCTTGCCCGAAAATCTCTCGCGTCAGGCGGATACAGGTGCGGAACTCCTCCCAGTCTTTTTCCTGGCTCATGTAATTGAACCGGATAACAGGTGCGTCCTCGGGTCGAGCCGAGCGCAATGTCACAGCACCCCGTGATTCCGATCGCATCGGACCCACATGTGCTTGGAACCCGTGCCCCTCGGCCGCAGCCTGCCCGTCATAGCGCACTGCCATCGGCAGGAAGTGGTACTGGATGTCGGGGTATTCGACACCCGGCCTTGATCGGATGAAGGCCGCGCTTTCGAACTGGTTCGAGGCACCAAGGCCGGTCTTGGTGAACAGCCATTGCGCCCCGATCAGGCCTTTGCTGACCAGGTTCCAGTGTTTGTAGAGCGTGATCGGCTGAAGCGAGGCTTGCTGGATATACAGCTCCAAATGGTCCTGTAGATTTGCGCCAACCCCCGGACGGTCTGCAACAACTCCGATCCCCTGCTCAGCCAAATGCGCAGCCGGGCCGATTCCAGACAGCATCAAAAGTTTCGGCGAATTGATGGACGAGGCTGCGATGACCACTTCGCGGCGCGCGCGGATCACCTCTGTCTTGCCGCCACGGATCAGTTCAACACCAACAGCACTTCCGTTTTCCAGAACAATCCGGGTCGCAAGACCGCGCACGATATCACAGTTCTCGCGCTTGAGCGCAGGCCGCAGATAGGCATTTGCCGCCGACCAGCGCCGCCCTTTCCAGACGGTCTGCTCCATCGGGCCGAAGCCTTCTTGCTTTTCACCGTTATAGTCGCCCGTGACTTCATACCCGGCTTGCTGGCCCGCATCGACAAAGGCCTGGAACAGCGGGTTCGCACGCGGGCCCCGCGACACATGCAGCGGCCCGTCAGTGCCCCGCCACGCGGAATCACCACCATGACCGCCGTCATGCCAGGTCTCCATCCGTTTGTAATACGGCAGCACATCCGCATAAGACCAGCCATCCGCGCCCATCTCGGCCCAGGTATCGAAGTCCCGGGCGTGGCCGCGCACATAAACCATTCCGTTGATCGAAGAGGACCCACCAATCACCTTCCCTCGCGGGCAGGCCAGACGACGGTTATTCAGATGCGGCTCAGGCTCGGATTGATAGCCCCAGTCATAGCGCGACATGTTCATCGGATAGCTTAGCGCGGCGGGCATCTGGATGAACGGGCCCATGTCGGTACCGCCATGCTCGATCACCAGAACCGAGGCACCGGCCTCACTCAAACGATATGCCATCGCGCAGCCTGCGGAACCTGCGCCGACGATGACGAAATCTGCTTCCATTTTCGGGTCTCCATTCTCAACCGGAGCCAAGATTTTTCATCGAAAAATCTCTGCCTGACCGGAGAGGGTCTTGTTAATTCGGGTTGTTACTCTCCGCGTGGAAAGCGTTGGCTTTCCTCGACGATATTCAGATCCATGTGGTTACGCATGTACCGCTCAGATGCTTTCTGCAGGGGCTGGTAGTCCCAAGGATAATACCCGCCCTGGCGCAACGCCTCGTACACGACCCAGCGACGCGCCTGGCTGGCGCGAACTTCGGCGTCGAACCGATCCAGATCCCAGCGAGCATCGGACTTGGCACGCAAGGTCTGCAACGTTCCTGCATGCTCTGGCCGGTCTGCGAGGTTCTCCAACTCGGAAGGGTCCGCCTCGAGGTCGAACAGTTGATCAGGGTCTAGCGCACATCGGTTGTATTTCCATTTGCCATAGCGCAAGGACACCAGTGGCGCATAAGAGGCCTCGGCCGCATATTCCATCGCGACCGGCGCGCTGCGCTCGTGCCCCATGGCCAGCGGCACTAGGTTTTCGCCATCTGTCCACGGCGCGATCTCTGCCATATCGACACCGGCAAGAGCACCCAAGGTCGGCGTCACATCTATGGTCGAAACCGGAGCGTCGATCCGGCCCGCTGGCAGATCGGGCGCACAGATCATCAGCGGGACGCGGGATGACCCTTCATAGAAGGTCATCTTGAACCACAATCCGCGTTCACCAAGCATATCGCCATGATCCGAAACGAACAGGATGATCGCCTCTTGCCGCGTGGTCTCTAACACCTCGAGGATTTCTCCGACCTTGTCGTCCAGATAAGAGATATTGGCGAAATAGGCGCGGCGTGATTTGCGGGTATCTTCTTGAGTGATGTCAAAGCTGCGCCAGTCATTGGCGTCAAAAATCCGTTTCGAATGCGGGTCCTGATTATCATAACCAAGGTCGGCAATCTCGGGCAGAAGGTGCTCGCAATCTTCGTACAGGTCCCAGTATTTGCGACGTGCAACATAGGGATCATGCGGGTGGGTAAAGCTTACAGTCAGGCACCATGGACGGTCGTCCTTGCCACGGGCCAGATCGTATAGCTTGGACTTGGCGTTATAGGCCACCTCGTCATCATATTCCATTTGGTTGGAAATCTCGGCTACACCTGCGCCCGTGACCGAACCCATATTGTGATACCACCAGTCAATCCGCTCGCCTGGTTTACGGTAGTCCGGGGTCCAGCCGAAATCGGCGGGGTAGATGTCGGTGGTTAGGCGATCTTCAAACCCGTGCAACTGATCAGGCCCGACGAAATGCATCTTGCCCGACAGACAGGTATAGTACCCTGCACGGCGCAGATGGTGGGCATAGGTCGGAATATCACTGCCAAACTCGGCGGCATTGTCATAGACACCAGTGCGCGACGGCAACTGACCGGACATAAAACTGGCCCGACCCGGCGCACACAAGGGCGACGCCGTATAGGCATTCGCAAATCGCGTGGATCGTTCGGCCAGCTTTTTCAGGTTTGGCGCATGCAGCCAGTCGACAGGACCGTCAGGAAAAAGGGTCCCGTTCAACTGATCCACCATCAGGATCAGAATATTAGGTTTTGTCATTTCTCGGCCTCGAGCAAGGTGCTGAGCACGCGCATCGCGTGGTTTACAGCCAGTTGCGGTTCTTCCGGGGCGCTCAGCGCGGCGTGGATATAAAGTCCGTCGATCAAGGCGATCATGTTGCCGGCCGCCTCAACCGGATCGGCCAAATGCGGGCGCAGCGCATAAACCAGGTTCGACCGGATACGGGCCTGATAAATCTGCCACAATCGCAGGGCGTCGTCATTGGTCTGCGCAAGAACGTAGAATGTCATCCACGCTGCCGTCACATCCGGCGTGAAACAGGATGGGGCAAAGCATGCCCGGATGATCGCCTGCGCGCGTCCACTTGGCGTGGCTGCTTTCAGTTCTGACCGGACCTCTGCCCCGAAATCCGACAGGATGCGGCGCATCGCTGCCAGAAAAATCTGATCTTTACCGCCGAAATAGTGATGTGCCAGCGCGCTGGACATGCCAGCCCGCTTAGCGATCTGGCTGACGGTTACATCGAGGGATTTTTTCGACCCGAGCTCAGCAATCGTTGCCTTAACGATCGCATCACGGCGGATTGGCTCCATTCCGAGTTTCGGCATCCGTACCCCTCAACTGCTTTTGATAGAAAAACGCTAGGAGATTTTTATTGACTCGTCAATTAATAACGTTTTTTCGGCAGAAACCGGCTAAAGTTTAGGTGCAATACTGGGGGTCGTCAGGCTGCTGCGGTTCAACACGGCCTCGCGCCAGGCAATAAAACTGACTGCCAACAGAATCAGCGTGCCCCCCGCGACCACCCACAAATCTACGCTTTCGTGGAAAACCAACGCCCCAACCAGCGTGGCCCAGATCAGCTGTAAGAATGTGACGGGCTGCGTCACTGCAACGGGGGCGGCCTGCAGGGCCAAGGTCATCAGATAGTGTCCAAGTGTTGCAAAACAGGCAACCAGAAACAGCACACCCAAATCATGGAGACTTGGAGGGGACCACACGGCAATGGCGAAAGGTATCAGCGCCGTCGTCACCCATATGGACATATGTGCAACCACGACCGAGGGCGGCAGATCTCGCACCAGCATCTTGGCCAGCAGGTAGGACGCACCAAGCGTCAACGAAGTCCCCAACATGGTCACGTGACCAACCGAGATATCCCGAAACCCAGGTCGGAGAATAATTGCTACACCGATCAATGCGACACCAATGGCGGCAATCCGGCGGAAGGCTAGTTTCTCGCCTAGAAACAGCACAGCACCCAATGTGACATAGACCGGCGTCATGTAGTTCATGGCCGTGACTTCGGCCAACGGAATTCGGCTCATGGAAAAGAACCACAGCATCACGGCAATGGCGTGAACCACCCCGCGGATGCCGAACAGTGTCAGATGCCTACGTGTCAGAGGTGTCGTAACGATCAGCCGTAACGCTGGCAGTAGGAACACCAACCCAAAGACAAAGCGCAGAAATGCGGCCTGTATCGGGTCCATGGAGGTGCCCAGAGATTTGACGAGCGCAGTCATGACAACAAAGGACAGACCGGCGGAAAACATCCAGAACATTCCCGCCAATGGCCGATAGGTGTTAGGTTGAGTTGTCATGTTAACGGTTCAACACCGAAACACAGGCGGGAACAAGACCTCAGATCGCCACCAGCTTGGCCGCAATCGCCAGCATGACAAAACCGATAACAACATCCAGCACCTGCCATGCCCTTGGGCGGGCAAAGACCGGCGACAGAATCCTTGCCCCGTAGCCCAACGAGAAGAAGAAGACAAAGCTGGACAGCATCGCTCCAATAGCAAAGGCCAACCGGTCATCATATTGTGCAGATATCGACCCGATCAGAACCACCGTGTCCAGATAGACATGCGGATTCAACCAGGTGAAGGCCAGCACGGTCAGCAGGACAGACCTCAGACTTGAACGTGTCCCTTCACTGACATCCATGGAAGACCCGCCGCGCCAGGCCGATAGCAGGCTGCGCAACCCGTACCAGGTCAGAAACACAGCCCCGCCATAGCGCATGACCGGCTCGAACCAAGGAGCAGTCTGAGCAAGCGTTCCGAACCCGGCAACCCCTGCCGCAATCAGAATGGCATCCGATACGGCGCAGGTCAGGCATAGGGCAAAAACATGTTCGCGGCGCAGCCCTTGACGCAGGACAAAGGCGTTCTGCGCACCAATGGCCAAAATCAGACTAAAGCCCAGAGCGAATCCGGAAATCAGAGATGCGGACATGAAACCTCCTGTGTTCGATTTGATTGACTAGAGCCAGTCAGTCGATTTATCAAATTAAAGAAGTTACACCTGGTTAAGCTCTGCTAATGTTGCTGGATCCCAATCACCTTGCCGCACTTTCGGCCATTCTACGCCACGGAAGCTTTGACGCCGCCGCCTCAGAGCTGTCGGTGACGCCTTCGGCGATATCGCAGCGGATCAAGTCATTAGAGGATCGGATAGGCGCCGCTCTGATCACTCGTGGTGCGCCCTGCACAGCGACACCCGCCGGCTTGCGCATTGCCAGATACGCCGAGGATATCGGGCTGCTTGAGGCACAGCTGGCCCGTGAACTTGCGTTGGAGGGAACCTCTGGCCCCACCCAGGTGCGCATTGCAATTCCCGCAGACAGTTTGGCCACATGGTTCATCGCTGCGATGGCCCAAACAGATGAGTTGCTGTTCGATCTGGTAATTGATGATCAGGACCATTCGGCCGATTGGTTGCGCCGCGGTGAGGTCAGCGCGGCTGTTACCACCGGAGGGCAACCGGTCTCTGGCTGCGATGCCCATCCACTTGGGGATTTCAGGTATATTCCAACGGCCAGCCCAGGTTTTATGCATAAATGGTTCCGGGAAGGTGTAACCAAAAGCAGCCTTGCCATGGCACCGTGCCTGACCTTCAATCAAAAGGACGGTCTTCAGAAAGCCTGGTTTGCGAGAGAGTTCGGGCACCACATTTCCCCGCCATCGCATTTCCTGCCATCCTCACACGGGTTTGTGGATGCAGCGATCGCCGGCATCGGGTGGGGAATGAACCCGATTGAGTTGGTACAAAAGCCTTTGGCAGATGGCCTGTTGTGCCCCTTGATACCAGACAAGCCCCTTGATGTTCCGCTGACCTGGCAGGTCGGGCGTGTCTTATCCTCGGCCCTTTCGCCGCTGACCGCCGCTGTAAAGCGCGCGGCTGTCGACGCGCTTATTCAACGATAGACAGGATTGGCCGATCAGGATGGCTCGGGCGCTTTAGGAATCGGCGTCACCACCCGGTAACAGGCAAAAGCTGCGATCAGGCTGACCAAGACAACGATCAAAACCGCCGCCGAGACCTCTTGCATATGTGCCAGACCAGCCAGTGCCGCCGACACGATGACCGCAACAATCCGCGAGATGCTTTTCACCGCTGCCGCCCCTTTGACCCGCTGATCAAACGGGGCGATATCCAGAAAATACAACTTTCGGGCACTGCTGATGCCTGTTACCGCCACGGTCACCACAAACAGGGCAACCGCATGAGTGTGCACCTGATGACCGATATGGAGGTAATGGACCGTCAGCAGCCCTGCTCCGGTCAAGGCCACCATCAGAGTTCCGGATACCATGACCGCCCGGTGGGATTTCAGGTTAACAAACTGCCACAAAGGCGCAGAGACCAGATATCCAGAGGCCGACGAAATGATCATTGCGGTAAGACCTTTGGCCGAACTGTGATGTGCCTCGGCCGCCATCAGGGCAAAGAACGGAACCGATAGACTGACAACCACAATCGGAAGGCGCATGACCATATAGCGCCGGAACCAGGTCTGGTTGAACATCGCCAGAATATCGGTGAAATACTCGGACCAATGTCTTTTGCTTTCGTCCTCAGGCGCTGTGGAAATTTTCTGATGCGGAACTTCGGACATCGCCAGGATTGATAGGCCAGACAACAGAAAAAACACCACTGCAACTCCGATCACAACCGAATGGCGCGCAAACGGAGGGTTGCCCAGCGTGATTTGATGGACCAACAGAACAAGACCGATTGCGCCCAATCCGCCGGCGCCTAACTGCAGATATCGCATGATCATCCGTGACCTGGACTGAACGTGCGCGCCCAGCAGGTCAGTAAGCAGCAATGTCTGGATCTCACCCACGAGACCGATCAAAAAAAATGCGGCGATAAAGGCTGTGGCCGTGAACACGAGACTGCCCGTCGCGGCCGCCGCCAGAGCCATGACAAGGCAGGCCCCGATCAATACTTCGGTCATCGCGATGCTGCGTTTCTTCTGTTCGCGCAGCGCAATGACCTGGGCCAGAAACACGTCGGCGATCATGCTGCCGACCATGCGGATTGAAACCAGCGCGCCGGCGATGAACATCGGGAGTTCCAGCGAAACCGCAAGAAACGGCAAGACAATGGACGGGCTGCCAAGGGTCCAGGCGACCTGGGACAGAATACTCTGCCCGGTCAAAACAGGCACATTGCGTTTGGCCAAATCAAATTGAGGTTCGGTCATCTGCTCTTTGACTCACTGCTTCAGCTATTCGACCCAGCCTATGGGTTCGAACCTGATCGGCCAATAGCCCTATCCTCCAACCAACAAAAAACCCGGCCTGACGGCCGGGTTTCCAAATCTCAAGATGCGGGGCAGATCAAAGCTGCGCCATCACCTCATCCGAGGCTTCGAAATTGGTTGTGACGCGCTGAACGTCATCATCATCTTCCAGCGCATCGACCAGCTTCATCAGCTTTTGCATATCCTCAAGCCCCAGCTCGGTCGTGGTGCTTGGCTTCCAAACCAGTTTGGTGGATTCCGTTTCACCCAGCGCGGCCTCGAGCGCGTTCGAGACGTCGTTCAGATCGGTGTCGGCGCACCAGATGATATGACCTTCGTCCGAGCTTTCAACATCTTCCGCGCCTGCCTCAATGGCCGCTTCGAACACGGTGTCGGCATCACCAACCGTATCCGGATAGACCACTTCACCCTTGCGTTCGAACATAAAGCCGACGGAACCGGTCTCGCCAAGATTGCCGCCATTCTTGGAAAAGGTCGAGCGCACGGTCGATGCGGTCCGGTTCCGGTTGTCGGTCATCGTCTCGACGATGACGGCCACGCCGTTGGGGCCATAGCCTTCATACCGGATTTCTTCGTATTCGTCGCCGTCGCCTGCCTGCGATTTCTTGATCGCACGGTCGATCACGTCTTTGGGGACCGAGTTCGACTTAGCCTCTTTCACCGCCAGACGCAGACGCGGGTTCTTGTCGGGATCGGGGTCGCCCATCTTAGCGGCAACGGTGATCTCTTTTGACAGCTTGGAAAACAGTTTGGACCGCGCGGCGTCCTGACGTCCCTTGCGGTGCTGGATATTGGCCCATTTGGAGTGGCCTGCCATGGTGCGTCCTCGTGATAGTGATTGCGTATTTGGCGCCCATATAGACGTTTGCGGGCCATGGGATCAAGAGACCGGCTTGCGACGGCTTCTTCTGCGAGTATGTTGGCGGTATGACGACAGATCAGATCATACTTTTCGCTCTCTTTGCCACTGTATTCGGAATGCTGCTTTGGGGGCGGTTTCGCTATGATCTTGTTGCGTTTTCCGCGCTTCTGATCGGAGTGGTGTTGGGTGTAGTACCCGTCGATGACGCTTTTGCCGGTTTTGGTCACTCGGCGACCATCATCGTCGCGCTGGTTCTGGTCGTTTCGGCCGGGCTGGTCCGGTCCGGTGCGGTATTCCTGATCACGCGATCCCTGGTTGACGCGTCACGCGGCCTTGGGGCCCATATCGCCTTGATGGGCGGTATCGGGGCGGTTCTGTCCGCCTTCATGAATAACGTCGCTGCCTTGGCCCTGTTGATGCCGGTCGACATTCAGACCGCACGAAAAGCCGGACGAGCCGTCGGCCTGACCCTAATGCCGCTCAGCTTTGCAACAATTCTGGGAGGGATGGCGACCCTGATTGGCACGCCACCGAACATCATCATCGCCTCAATCCGCGCAGAAACTCTGGGCGAGCCCTTTCGTATGTTCGATTTCGCCCCTGTGGGTGGCATTGCTGCGATTGCCGGGCTAGCCTTTGTCTCACTGGTGGGCTGGCGATTGATCCCGAACCGGGGACCGCAAACCGAAACCTCTGAGGCGCTGGCCGAATATATCGCAGAACTGACCGTCCCACCGGAATCGCCGTTGATCGGCAAACGGGTCAGCGAGCTTTATGAAGATGCCGAGAAATCCGACGTCGCCATCATCGGCATGATCCGCGACGGCAAGCGCCGCTATGGCCGGTCGGCCCATGCAACACTGAATCAGGGTGACGCGCTGGTGCTTGAAGCCCGCCCCGAGGAGCTGGATGAATTCCGCGCGGCGCTGAAGCTGGATTTTTCGGACACACGTCGACAGGAGCTTCTGACCGCTGAAGGCGACGGGCTGGAAGTCGTCGAGGTTGTCGTGACCGAAAACGCCCGCATCGCCGGGCGTACGGCGCAGGGGTTGGGATTGGCATGGCGGCAGAGCACCGTTTTGATGGGCATTTCGCGCCAGGGCCGCAGCATCACCGAACAGGTCCGCAAAACCGAGGTTGAGGCTGGCGACATCCTGTTGTTGCTGTGCCCGCGTGATCGCAGCGCCGATGTGACCGAATGGCTGGGATGCCTACCGCTGGCCCAACGCGGTCTGAACGTCACCGCCAATGAAAAGGCCTGGCTTGCGATTGGCCTGTTTGCCACCGCGGTACTGGCAGCCAGTGTTGGGCTGATCTACCTGCCGGTCGCATTGGGGCTGGTTGTGGTTGCCTATGTGCTGACCAAGATCATGCCAATCGCAGATCTCTATACTCACATCGAATGGCCGGTGGTCGTTTTGCTGGGCTCGATGATCCCCCTGGGCAGCGCACTGGAAACCTCGGGCGGCACCGAACTGATCGCCAATGCGCTGATCCAGTTAACTGACGGCCTGCCTGCATGGGCTATTCTGACCGTTCTGATGGTGGTCACCATGACCCTGTCGGACGTGTTGAACAACACCGCCACGGCGATTGTGGCGGCCCCGGTCGGCATTCAGATGGCCCGCACGCTTGAGGTTTCCCCCGACCCGTTTCTGATGACGGTCGCCGTTGCAGCCTCGGCTGCGTTCCTGACGCCTATCGGGCATAAGAACAACACGCTGGTTCTGGGTCCTGGTGGCTATCGGTTCGGAGACTACTGGCGCATGGGCCTGCCGCTGGAAATCCTGATCATTGCGGTTTCGATACCCGCCATCCTTGTGTTCTGGCCGCTGTGACGGGTAAGAGCCGTTCCATGAAACAATTTCTGATCCTGCAGTTACGCCCGGAAACCGATGCGTCCGATGCCGAATATGCCTCGATTTTGGACAAGACCGGCCTGAGTTCTGAACAGACCCATCGCATCCGGTTGGATTGTGAAGACCTGCCCGACGGCTTGGACGTGACCGACTATGCCGGAGTGATCGTCGGCGGCGGCCCCGGCTGTGTCAGCGACGATCCGGCGACAAAATCGCCGACGGATGCCCGCACCGAAGCCGCCATCATGGGCCTGATGCCGCAGATCACCGCGCGCGATCATCCGTTCATGGGGTGCTGCTATGGGCTGGGTATTCTTACCGCGCATCTGGGTGGCGATGTCAGTAAAGACCAGTTCGGAGAGCCCGTCGGCCCCTCAACCTGCCACGTGACAGAGGACGGTGCGACCGATCCACTGATCTCGGGGCTGGGTCAGAGTTTTGATGCTTTTGTGGGCCATAAAGAGGCTGTGCAATCCCTGCCAGAAGGGTGCGTGCATCTGCTTGCCTCGGACCCTTGCCCGTTCCAGATGATCCGCTGGGGCCAGAATGTCTATGCCACACAGTTCCACCCCGAGGCTGATGCCCGCGACTTTGAAGAACGTATCACAATCTACAAACACCACGGCTATTTCCCGCCCGAAGATGCGCAGCGTCTGATCGACATTTGCCACGCCGCCAATGTCACTCTGCCCGGTGAAATCCTGCGCAGGTTCGCCCAACGCTACGGCTGACCCTACGGCGCGGTTGCCTGCGGCTTTGACCCTCGCTTACGCTGGTCCGAACGGCTTTGGGAGGAGTTGTAGTTGGATCTGCTTATTAATGTCGGCCTGCCACTATCGTTGGCAATAATCATGCTGTCCTTGGGTGTCGGGCTTGAGATCGCCGATTTCCGCCGGGTTGTCGGCAGACGATACCCTTTTGCGATAGGGGCGTTCTGCCAGGTGATCTTGCTTCCCATTGCGGCATTTACGACGGTCAAACTCTTAGCACTGCCACCGGAAATAGCAGTCGGTGTTATGCTCCTCAGCTTTTGCCCCGGCGGTGTTACCAGCAATATCCTGACTAAACTGGCCAAGGGTGATGTCGCTCTTTCCGTCAGCCTGACAGCCATCATCAGCTTGCTGTCGATGGTGACGGTACCCGTATTGGCCGCCTGGTCGATCAATCACTTCATGGGCGAGGACGCACCCGAGGTTTCGATCACCGGCCTCGCCATAGCGATGTTCCTGATAACCACCCTGCCCGTCGCTATCGGCGTCAGTATACGGCATTTCGCAAAAGGATTCGCAGAACGGGTCGATGCCCCTCTGTCCAAACTGGCTTCGATTCTTTTCGTCCTGATCGTTCTCGTCGCGCTGGCCGGGAACTGGGAAATGTTCGTCGAAAATTTGGGGCTGATGGGGTCGGCGTTGATCACCCTGAACATTGCGCTGCTGCTGATCGGGCTGGGACTGGCCCGCGCCGTGAACCTGTCATGGAACGAGAGCAAGACGATCTCGATCGAAACTGGCATCCAAAACTCGACTCTTGGCATCACATTGGCAGCGCTGATTACCAGCACGGAAAACGGGCTAAGCCCTCTTGCTCTGCCATCGGCCGTCTATGGTATCTTGATGTATGTCGTCGCCCTGCCATTTATCGCCTGGCTGCGCCGCAGCTGAGAGGAAAAAACATGTCCAATAACACCGCAGATGCCATTGTCGTTGGGGCTGGGCTGGCTGGGCTTGCGGCCGCGGCCGAGCTAGGCGACCGCGGAAAAAAGGTGATCATACTGGATCAGGAACCCGGTCATTTCCTCGGCGGTCAGGCGTTCTGGAGCCTCGGTGGATTGTTCATGGTCGACACGCCGGAACAGCGCCGGATGGGCATCAGGGACAGCCACGAACTGGCCTTGCGTGACTGGCAGGGCAGCGCGCAGTTTGACCGCGAAGAAGACGCTTGGCCCCGCAAATGGGCCGAGGCTTATGTCGAATTCGCCGCCGGTGAAATGCGGCCCTGGCTGCACGATATGGGGCTGCGATGGTTTCCTGTGGTTGGATGGGCCGAACGTGGCGGTTCTTATGCCGATGGACATGGCAATTCGGTACCTCGGTTCCACATCACATGGGGCACCGGCCCTGGTATTCTGGAACATTTCATCCGTCGCGTGCGCGAACATGTCAGCACAGGCCTGATCCAGCTGAAGTTCCGCCACCAAGTCAGCCATATCATTATGCAAAACGGCTGTGCCAAAGGCGTCTCGGGAGAGGTCTTGGCTGAGGACGCAGCCGCGCATGGCGCCAAGACCAACCGGGAAGAGGTCGGGGAATTCGAGGTCTATGCTCCTTCGGTCATCGTCAGTTCGGGCGGTATTGGTGGCAATTTCGAAATGGTGCGCAAGAACTGGCCGCGCGACCGCCTGGGCGAACCACCCAAAGACATGATCGCGGGCGTGCCGTTCCACGTTGACGGTCGGATGATCCCTATCAGCGAAAAGGCCGGTGGGCATGTGATCAACGGCGACCGGATGTGGCATTACACCGAGGGCGTCAAAAACTGGAACCCGATCTGGCCATCGCACGGAATTCGTATCCTGCCCGGCCCAAGCTCTATGTGGTTTGACGCGCGCGGCAATCGTCTGTTGCCCCCTTGTTTGCCGGGGTTCGACACGTTGGGCACGCTGAAAGAGATCCTGAAAACCGGTTATGAATACAGCTGGTTTGTGCTGACCCAAAAGGTAATCAAAAAGGAATTTGCGCTCTCCGGGTCGGAACAGAACCCGGATTTCACCTCGGGCAGCTGGAAAGAGGTTATCCGTCAGCGCATTTTGTCAGGATCGCAAGCCACCGCGCCGGTCGAGGCCTTCAAACAACACGGGGAAGATTTCATCGTTGCCAACACTCTGACCGAACTGGTCAGCGGCATGAACCAACTGGGTGGCGATCTGATCAATGAGGCGCATTTGCGCGCCCAGATCGAAGCGCGGGACTCACAGGTCGACAACCCTTTTACCAAGGACGCGCAGATGGCGGCTATTCTGGCGGCCCGCAACTATCGGGGTGACAGGTTGATCCGCACCGCCAAACCACACAAGTTCCTTGATCCTGCGAATGGGCCGCTAATCGCGGTCAAACTTCACATGCTGACGCGCAAAACGCTGGGCGGTTTGCAGACCAACCTCGACAGTCAGATGATCGGTGCAAACGGTCAGGTCGTTCCCGGGCTGTTCGCCGCAGGAGAGGTCGCCGGTTTCGGCGGCGGCGGCTATCACGGATACAACGCGCTGGAAGGCACATTTCTGGGCGGCTGCATCTTTTCCGGGCGCAACGCAGGACGGTCGCGCGCTGTGGCCTGATTACTGCGTGCGTATGAATTTCAGAACTGGGTCGCCTGCGCTGTCCAGCAGCGCAAGGCTATCGCCCGCCACCGCATAGGACACCACGTTTTGCAGGGCGGCAAAGAACTGATCCTCGACCTGCTCCATCTCGGGCGGGCAGGCCATCAAAGTGGCCGCAATATTGTCTGGAAACGTAAGCGAATTTCCGGAAATTTCGGCCTGCCCTGTGAAACGGTTGCAACCGCCTGAGCCGCTAAAGGCACCGCCTTGCGCAAAATCAAGTTGCGGTGCGCGTTCGCTGTTCAGCACGGCCCCATTCACACCAATCGCCGTCCAGCTTGTGTTTTCCAGCCCCGCCGACGTGGGGCCGCCCGTCTTGACCAACAAAAGGTCGGCCGTATCCGGCGCACCATTGGTCAGGACCGGATACACAGTGTCGGTCGTAAACAGCAGTTGTGACCCACGATATATTGCCCCCCGCACCGCATAGGTCATCCCGTCACGGATCAGAGCATCATCATAGGTCAATTCAAACTCGGCAGGCACCCCGCTCAGCACGTAGCGCTGCGCAGCCAGCGTTACCGCTGGCGCATCCGCAAGCGATATATTCTGCAGCTCGATATAAAGCGTCGCGTCTTCAGGCACGGCAATCCGTTCGCGATAGGAGGCGGTACCGGTCACCGAACCAGCCGATACATCGCTGCCAATCAGCGCCACCATAATCGCACCCATTACGATCAACTGACCAAATTTTGGAAAAGGCATAATCCCGTCCTTTCGTCCAAGTTCTAGAGGAAAAGATTGTGTCTGGATCAGCCTTTACAAGACCGTCAGTGCAAAACCGGCGGGTTCGCGCCGGAATTACAGCGGCCAGATCAACGGAATAAGCAACGAAGCAAGCAGCCCTACCGTCAGGTTCAAGGGGATGCCAACCTTCATGAAATCGACAAACCGATATCCCCCCGGACCATAGACCATCATGTTGGTCTGATATCCGATTGGTGTCGCAAAGGATGCAGATGCCGCCAACATCACCGCAACTACCAGCGGCCTTGGGTCTACGCCGACGGCCTGCGCCAACCCGATTGCGATCGGCGTGACCACTACCGCAACGGCGTTGTTGGAGACGAGTTCGGTAAGCACCGAGGTCAAAACATAGATGGCCCAAACGATCAGGAACGGAGGCAGCGTGCTGAGCCCGGGCGCAATTGCATCGACGATCAGGGAAACCGCCCCGGACTTATCAAGCGCGGCCCCGATGGCCAGCATCGAGAATATCAATGCCAGAAGTCGGCCCTCGATAAAGGAAAACGCCTCATCCGCGTCTATGCAGCGGGTGACCAGAACCAGAGCGACCGCAAGAATGGAGAGCAACAGAATTGGCGCCACACCCAATGCGGCCAATACAACGATCCCGATCAATGCCCCAATCGCCACCGGAGCGTGATTGCGGCGGAACGCCCGCGCCGAGGGCTGTGTCACGTCGACCATATCCATATCAGCGGCAAGCTTCTGGATATCGGCAGGTGATCCCTCCAACAGCAGAGTATCCCCGACTCGCACCACGAGGTCGTCTAGTTGACGACCGATATTCTGGTTCCGCCGATGTACCGCCAGAACGTAGACACCATAGCGGCGGCGCAGGCGCATCACGCCCAGCGTTCGCCCAACCATACGGCACCCCGGTGTGATCAGCACTTCGACCGTTTTGGTCTCGACCGCAGAAACCTGATCAACACGCTTTAACTCTTTGTTGCTTTGCAGGCTCAGCAACTCGGTCATCTCGGTCCGCAGGACCACGCGATCCCCAACCTCAAGTGTCACCCCTTTGAGGTTGCGCCGCAAAGACTCGTCCCCGCGGACCACGTCGATCAGACGGACGCCGGGGCGTTTGAACAGTTGCACCCCTGTCACCTCGCGCCCGATCAGGTTGCTGTCGGGCGGGATGACGGCCTCGGTGAAGAATTTCATCTTGGACCGGTCACTGAGAAGCGAGGCCATGCTATCGCGTTCAGGCAGCAGGCGCGGCGCAACAAAGCGCAGATAGATCATGCCGTAGATCACCACTGCGATGCCCAAGGGCGTGACTTCGAAAATCGTGAATGCAGCCAGACCCTGAGATCGCGCGACACCATCCACAAGCAGGTTGGTCGAGGTGCCGATCAGTGTCAGCGTCCCCCCCATGATGGCAGCATAGCTGAGCGGGATCAGCAATTTCGAGGCCGGCACGTTCAACGTGCGGGCAATCTGTACAAATACCGGGATCATCACGACGACCACGGGTGTGTTTGACACCACCGCCGAGGCCAGAACCACAAACCCCATCAGCATGGCAATCGCGATACGCGGGTTAACCTGTGCCTGTTTCTGCGCAGTTACGGTAAAGGAATCCAATGCTCCGGTTCTGACCAGAGCCCCCATGACGATGAACATCGCCGCAATCGTCCATGGCGCAGGATTGGACAGAACTGCCAACGCGCTTTGATAGGGCAGGATACCGGTCACCAGCATCAGGGCAACGCCCGCGATGGCGACAACCTCGGTCGGGTAAGCCTCGCGCAGGAACATGACAAACATGCCTGCGACAACCAATAGCGCCACGATCGCGCTGCCCGTTTCTGTCAGTTGAAGAAATTGCATTCGTGGTATTCAGTCCGAACCCTGGCCCAGCTTGCGCGCCCGTCGGGCAGTTTCCCGTATTGCGGGCAGCAGGGCAAGCCCAACGTCGCGCTATTGCGGCCCGGCTTGTTGCAAGCGACCCCCAACGCGCACCATTTGCACGGATTTTGCCTGACCATTGCGATCATCGGTTTCCACGAACACACCGCTTAGCGTTGCTTCGCCATTTGCAGGCGTAAACCGCGCCTTGGGCATCCCGGTGATGAACCGACGCATCGGTTCTAGCTTTTCCATACCAATGACAGAATCGTAATCCCCGCACATCCCGGCATCAGTCAGATAGGCTGTTCCCCCCGGAAGGATCTGAGCATCCGCGGTCGGAACATGCGTATGCGTCCCGACCACCAGGCTGGCGCGCTTGTCGCAGTAATGCCCCATCGCCATCTTCTCGGATGTGGCTTCGCAATGCATGTCAACGATGATCGCCTGGGCCTGACCGCCGCGCGGGTGTGACTTCAGAATTGGCTCGATGGCCGAGAATGGATCATCGAAGGGCCGCTTCATAAAGACCTGCCCCAGCACCTGTACAACCAGAACCTTGCGCCCGCCAGGGGCGGTATAGAGACGATGCCCGCGCCCCGGAGCACCCTTAGCAAAGTTAACGGGGCGCACAATGCGCGGTTCGCTCTCAATGAATTGCAACATGTCCTTCTGGTCGAAAGCGTGGTCGCCCAGCGTCAGACAATCCGCCCCTGCATCTAACAGCAGCTTGGCATGATCCCCGGTCAAACCCATTCCGTTCGAGGCATTCTCACCATTGATCACCACGAAATCCAGCCGCCATTCGTCGCGCAGACGTGGCAGATGTTGCTGAACGGCCGCGCGTCCAGCGCGGCCCATAACGTCACCCAGAAAAAGTATCCTCATAGAAACCGTCTAAGTGTGGCAATTCGCAAGTACAAGCCGTTAAGCTGACCCAATGAACGGCAAAACTCTTTATTTAGGAGATTCTTTATGTTTCGGATCGGTCTGACCTTTGGTGTCTGTGCCACCCTTGCTGCCTGCTCGGAAGAGCAAGCGGTCAACTCAAACCCACAGCTGCCAAACCCCTCGGCCATCTATTGCATCGACAGCGGTGGGCGGTATGAAATTCGGGACGGAGAGAATGGCCAGACCGGCGTGTGCATATTGCCTGATGGCACCGAAAAAAATGCCTGGGAATATTTTCGCGCTAAAAACCAGGGCTGATACCTTCGTTAAAAGGTCAACACTCGGCTTTCGGTTACTACCATATCAAGCGGCTGATCCGTCGATTCCAGCGGCAGCCCGTCTGCTTCTTGCGCATCGAAGGCAAAACCGATGGCCAGAGTCGGGCGTTTCACGCGCAGCCCTTCCAATGTCCGGTCATAGAACCCGCCCCCATAACCCAGACGCCCCCCATTTGCATCGAATGCCACCAGCGGAACGATCAGAATTTCGGGATCGAAATAGTCATCGACCTCGGGCACTTTGGCGCCAAACGGGCCATCCTTCAGCCTGCCTTC
Source organism: Ruegeria sp. CDSB022 (assembly GCF_059611145.1). Lineage (NCBI taxonomy): Bacteria > Pseudomonadati > Pseudomonadota > Alphaproteobacteria > Rhodobacterales > Roseobacteraceae > Ruegeria > Ruegeria sp. CDSB022. The sequence continues at coordinate 285,066 of NZ_JBXWOZ010000002.1, forward strand.
GGGCGTCCAACGAGAGAATTTCAGCGGCTGTCCGGCCGCCTGAATAACCGGTACGCCCACCGGGCCGTAAGCGGACGCCTCGGCCATGGCGGGCAGCGGGTCACTCTCGGTCCGGATGGGCATATAACCCGACAGGGGTACTCCGCGGTGCCCGGCCAGAATTTCAGACAGTCGCCCGGCGGCACCGGGCGGATTTGCATCAAACGCAGATTTGCGCCGGGCAAAGGCCGCCTTGCGCGCGGCAGCTTTGATTTCGGTCAGATCGGTCACAATAGCACCACGCTGGCAAGCCCAAGAAAGATAAAGAATCCCATGACATCCGTCGTTGTCGTCACAAAGGTTCCTGACGCCAGCGCCGGGTCAATACCCATCCGGTCTAGCACGACCGGTACTACCGTACCTGCAAAGCCTGCGATCACCATGTTCACGACCAGAGCGGAGCCAATCACGACACCCAGCAACGGCAAGCCGAACCAATACATTCCCACCACGCCCAGAACGGTGGCAAAACACAGCCCGTTCAACATGCCCACCAGCAGTTCCCGTCGGATCACCCGCATCACGTTCGCACCGGTCAGGTCGCGCGTTGCCAGGGCTCGCACTGCGACAGTCAGCGATTGTGTCCCCGCATTGCCCCCCATCGAGGCCACAATCGGCATCAGAATGGCCAACGCCACCAACTGATCAATCGCCGCCTCGAATTGGGAAATCACCAGCGAGGCGCAGATCGAAGTACACAGGTTGACCGCCAACCACGGCAGGCGTCGCCTGCTGGTCGCGGCCACACTGTCGGACAGCGAGCTTTCGTTGCTGACACCGGCTAGGCGCAGCATATCCTCTTCGTATTCCTCATCCAGCACCACCATCGCGTCATCAATGGTGATCACACCAACAAGCCGTCCGTCACCATCCACCACTGGGGCCGAGATCAGGTGGTACTGATTGAACGCATAGGCCACGTCCTCTTCATCCTGATCGACGGGAATGGTATAGAACTCTTCTTCGGCAATTTCGTGCAGAGGCACCTCGCGCCGGGTGGCCATGAGTTTGCCTAGTGTTACCTGTGCTGTTGGCTTCAACCGCGGATCAACAAGAACCAAATGGTAGAATTGTTCTGGCAGTCCGTCATTGGCACGCATAAAGTCAATGGCCTGCCCAACTGTCCAATGCTCGGGCGCCATGACGACTTCGCGTTGCATAAGCCGTCCGGCCGAGTTTTCCGGGTAGGATAACGCCTGTTCGGCCGCGATCCGTTCGGAATCCTCCAGCGCACTCAGGATGGCTTCTTGCTGCGGCTCTTCAAGATCTTCCAGCAGATCGACGACATCATCGCTTTCCATGTCGCGTACAGCATCCGCCAGAACATCGGGACGCAGGACTTCAATAACTTCTTCCCTGACACCTTCGTCCAGTTCAGACAGAATATCGCCGTCGAACTCTTTGTCATACAGACGGATCAACCGGGCGCGGTCATAAGGGTTGATCTGTTCCAGAAGGTCGGCGATGTCGGCAGCGTGCAGCGGGTCCATCAATTCGACCAGCTTGTCGCGGTCATCAACATCAACTGCATACAGAATGGATGCTACCGTTCGACGATCCAGTGCATAAGCGTCATCATCAGAAGTCGGCTCACTTACGGGTTCGTTAATACCTGTTGTCATATCTGCCCCCGCTCTGTTCGCCCATTGGCCCCTAAATAGAAGAAGCAGCTACCGGAAAACAATGACAATGCGCCGATTTACCGACAACTTTCCTGCCCCTATGCTGTTTCGCAGTCCCAGACAGGCGGAGATGAATGAGTATGGCGCAAAAAACGCTGCTGAAAGGGCGTGTCCTGAGTTTCACTGGCACCCCGTTCGAGGGCGAACCGACCGAGGCTGTCAAAATCAGCGAAGCGGTTCTGATCGAAAACGGTCGGATTTCCAGCGTATCGGATGCCGACAGTCTGCACAATGCCCACCCCGAGGCAAAAGTCGTGGATCATGGTCAGCACGTGATCCTTGCAGGATTTGTTGATGCGCATGTGCATTATCCGCAGACCGCCATGATCGCCAGTTGGGGCAAACGCCTGATCGACTGGCTGAACACCTATACCTTCCCCGAAGAGATGAAATTCGGCGATGCAGCCTATGCCTCTGAGATTGCCAACCGGTATCTGGACCTGACAGCGGCACATGGCACCACCACGATGTGCAGCTATTGCACCATCCATCCCGAGAGTGTTGATGCCTTTTTCCTTGCGGCCAAACAACGCGGTCAACGGGTGGTTGCGGGCAAAACCTGCATGGATCGCAACGCACCCGATGGTCTGAGAGATACCGTGCAAACTGCCTATGACCAATCCCAGACTCTGCTTGAGAAATGGCACGGGATCGATCGCCTGTCCTATGCCATAACGCCGCGTTTCTCACCTACCTCCACACCCGAGCAGTTAGAGGCCATGGGCGCATTATGGGCAGAGCATCCCCATTGCCTGATGCAAACCCATCTCAGCGAACAGACTGATGAAATTGCCTGGGTACGCGAGCTGTTTCCCGACGCCCGCGATTATCTGGACACCTATGAAAAGTTCGGCCTGCTGGGCCCCAACGGCCTGTATGGCCACGTCATCCACCTTGAGGCACGTGAACGCGACCGGCTGCGTGAGGTCGACGCTGCGTTGATCCATTGTCCGACCTCAAACACCTTTATCGGGTCAGGACTGTTCGACATGGCAGGGTTGATGCGCGACGGACACCGGGTTGGTCTGGCAACGGATACTGGTGGCGGTTCAAGTTTCTCGATGCTGCGCACGATGGCATCGGCCTATGAGATCGGACAGCTGCGCGGAACCCCGCTGCACGCCGCGCAACTGCTGTGGCTGGGCACCGTAGGGTCGGCCCGAACGCTGAGGCTGGATGACAGCATCGGCAATATCGCCCCGGGAATGGAGGCCGACCTGATCGTGCTCGATCTCGCCTCAACCCCGGCCATCGCGCAACGCGAGGCCTGCGCCGATGATTTGTGGGAGGCCATCTTTCCCACCATCATGATGGGCGATGACAGGGCGATTGCCGAGGTTTGGATCGCAGGTCAACCTGTCAGGACCTAGGATTGCAAGGCAAGGGCCAATCGGTTCTGCCGTTCAATCACCCGGGGCAGATCCAGCGTTGCGATCTGCCCGTCCCGCACGATCTGACGGCCTTCGACAAACAGGTGCTTTACCCTCGTCGGACCGGCAAGCAACAGGGCTGCCGGATCCCAACTGCCCGCGCTTTCGATGCCGCGCGTATCCCAAATGGCTATATCGGCACGCTTACCGATAGCCAGACGGCCGCAATCAGGTCGGTTCAAGACATCCGCCCCACCCCGCGTGGCAATTTCAAGCGCCTCGCGAGAGGACATGGCATCGGCACCGCTTGCGACGCGCTGCAACAACATAGCCTGCCGCGCCTCGAGGATCAGATTGCCGCTGTCATTACTGGCCGACCCATCGACGCCCAGACCCACAGGCACGCCGCGATCTCGCATCGACCGTACAGGGGCAATCCCCGAGCCCAACCGGCAGTTCGAACAGGGACAGTGCGCCACGCCTGTGCGGGACCGTGCAAACAGATCAATCTCTGCCCCGTCCAGTTTCACGCAATGGGCGTGCCAGACATCTGAGCCGGTCCAGCCCAAATCCTCGGCATATTGACCGGGGCGGCAGCCGAATTGTTCCTGCGAATAGGCGATATCCTCGTCATTCTCGGCCAGATGGGTATGCAGCATGACGCCTTTGTCACGGGCCAGATTGGCCGTGTCTCGCATCAAGTCGCGACTGACAGAGAACGGCGAGCAAGGTGCCAGCCCGACCCGACACATTGCACCCTCTGACGGGTCATGAAAGGCGTCGACCACACGCATCATGTCTTCGAGAATAGCTGCTTCGGCCTCGACCAGTGAATCCGGCGGCAAGCCACCATCGCTTTCACCAATACTCATAGCGCCACGTGTTGGGTGGAACCGCAGGCCAACCTCGGCAGCCGCAGCAATGGTGTCATCCAGACGCGCACCGTTCGGATATAGATACAAGTGGTCGGAACTGAGCGTGCATCCCGTCAACGCCAGCTCGGCTAAACCGATCTGGGCGGATACGAACATCTCTTCGGGGCCAAATCGCGACCAGATCGGATAGAGCGTTTTCAGCCATCCGAACAAAAGCGCATCCTGTCCGCCAGGAACGGCGCGGGTCAGGGTCTGGTACAGATGGTGGTGCGTGTTCACGAGGCCGGGCGTAACCACACATCCGCTTGCATCATGGATCTCAGCGCTCGCCTGCAACCCATGGCCGATCTGTTCAATCTGTCCATCTCGGATCAGAATATCCGCGCCAGAAAGTTCTCGGCGCTGGTCATCCATGGTCAGGATCGTGTCTGCATTTATGATGAGGATATCAGTCATCTTGCTCTCCTTGCATCGCCCGTTTCATGCATGGAGTGCAAAAGCTGGCGGAAAACGGGCACAAGAACCAGCCGGCTCAAGGTTAATCCGCTCGCCGGGTCGCCGCAACAATTTTCAGAAGTTGCGCAGAATTTCCAGCGCAGCTGCGTGAATATCCGGGTTTGCCGCCGCCAGAGCCCGACCGCCATTATGGGCGGGGCCGCCTTGCCAGTCTGTGACGATACCGCCAGCCGCATGAATCACGGCGATTGGCGCCTGAATGTCATAGGCGTTCAGACCTGCTTCGATCACCAAATCCACCTGACCCGCTGCAAGCAGAGCATAAGCATAGCAATCCATTCCATAGCGGGTCAGGCGTACGTGCTGTGACACAGCCTCAAACCCGGCACGATCTTCCGACGCGCCGACCTCGGGGAAGGTCGTGAACAGAATCGCCTGGTCCAGAGAAGGTGTTGAACGGGTCTTCAGGGACATATCGCCCGTAGGACCATGGCTTCGCGCGATATCCGCCGAGCCGATGAAGCGTTCCCCGATATACGGCTGGTCGATGATCCCCATGGTTGGCCCGTCCTGCGTGCTAAGCGCAATCAGAACCCCCCATGTCGGTGTCCCGCTGATAAACCCTCGGGTGCCGTCGATCGGATCCAGAACCCAGGTGCGGCCACTTTGCCCCTCGTGCTGCCCATATTCCTCGCCAAATATTCCATCTTGGGGCCGATGTCGGGCTAAAACCGCGCGCATGGCTTTTTCGGCTGCGCGGTCGGCGACAGTGACCGGATCAAATCCCTGATCCAGCTTACTTGAAGTCTCAAGATTAGACTGCCTGAAAAAAGGAAGAATGGCCGAACGCGCTGCGTCGGCCATTTCTTCAGCTACTTCAAGATCACTCAGCGACACCTTATCCATACGCTACCCGTGCGTTCCGTCAGGATCAGAGTCAACCCGCGAAATCAGGCAACATCACTCAGAACGCGCGCAAGCTCGAACAAGCGGCGACGCTGGTTTTCCGGTATGGCATAGTAAGAGCGGACGAGATCCAGGGCTTCTTTGTCGCCCATAAGGTCTGCAGGAACCGATTTCTTATCCGAGCTTCCTTTCTCGACCTCTTCCAGGCCTTCAAAGAAGAAACTGACCGGAACATCCAATGCCTCGGCAATGTCCCAAAGACGAGACGCGCTGATTCGATTGGCACCGGTTTCATATTTCTGGATTTGCTGAAACTTGATACCAACTTGCTGTGCCAACTGCTGTTGGGTCATGCCAATCAGCCAGCGGCGATGCCTGACGCGTTTGCCCACATGGACATCGACGTGATGGGTCATTGGTACTATCCTCCCTTACACACACAACTGAGACGGGTGCGCAACATGCTTTGTTACCGCAACATTAGCGAGCCCGACTTAACCACTCCCTAATTTGGAACATGCCCCCCAAATCAGCACCATAGCGCACTATTACGTTTTTTGGCGCTTTTTTCAAGAAGGTTGAATCTGATTCCACAAACAATGGTTTATAGTTGTGTTGTGAATACCGCGCACACGTTGATTCCGATCTGGAAACAACCACCTGATCAACACCGGATTAACGGGGTCTTCAGCAGGGTAACAGATTGACAAGACCACGACAGCACTGACCTATGCCCGAAAAGACGGAGCCAAATCATGCTGGCGTTTCATATCCAGACCAACGGGGCCAAGGCCCAGCTTTGCAATATTGACCTGCCAGAACCCGGCGACAGCCAGGTCTGCATTCAAATCAAAGCCTGCGGTTTGAATTTTGCGGATCTCCTTATGCAGAAGGGGACGTATCAGGACACCCCGGTGGCGCCCTTTTCCTTGGGCATGGAAGTCGCAGGGATTGTTCGCGAAATTGGAAACAATGTACGCCACCTGAACCCGGGTGACCGTGTCGCTGTCTATTCCGGCCAGGGTGGCCTCGCTGAATTCGGAGTGTTCGACGCCGATCGTGCAATCGCAATCCCTGACTCTATGAGCTTTGAAGACGCCGCCGCAATTCAGATCACATATGGCACCAGTCATATTGCCTTGGATCATCGTGCGCGGCTCAGGCCCGGCGAAACCCTTTTGGTGACCGGTGCGGCAGGTGGCGTCGGCCTGACGGCGGTAGAGATCGGCAAGCTTATGGGCGCCACGGTTATTGCGCAGGCGCGCGACAGTGAGAAACTCAAGGTGGCACAGAGGGCCGGGGCCGATCATCTGATCGACGCATCCGAAGATCTGCGCGCCCGTGTCCAGGCATTAGGAGGCGCGGATGTCGTATATGACGCGATCGGCGGCGATGTGTTTAAAGCCGCCTTTCGCGCGACCAACCCCGAAGGTCGCATCCTGCCCATTGGCTTTGCGGGCGGTGAGGTGCCGCAAATTCCGGCCAACCACCTACTGGTCAAGAACCTGACAGTCATCGGGCTCTACATCGGCGGCTACTTGAAGTTTCGACCTCAGATTGTGACGGACAGCTTTGAAACGCTGTTTCGCTGGCATAGCGAGGGCCGCATCAAACCGCATATCAGCCATGTCCTGCCCCTGTCCGAAGCCGAACGCGGACTGGCCATGCTGCGCGACAGGACGGCCACCGGGAAAGTTGTCATAACCCCTTAAGGGATGATCAACCGACAACGGCTTTGAGCGGCACCCCCCCAAGCAAACGAAAGTTCTGGCGCACCAGCGTCGCCAACGCCTCAACCACGGCCCCGCGGCCAGTTTCGCCGCCATACAGATTTATCATATGCGCAGGAAGCTCGGGCAGGACGCCACCCGAATCGATCTGGGCAAGATGTGCGGCCTCTGTCCCTTCGAGCATGGCATGAACCGCCAAATCGGCGCTGACCGTTGCCTCGATAGTACGGTCGTTTTCGGTTTCCACCGAAAGCTCCCAGGGAATTCCAGCCGCATCCAGCGCAGCAATGACCTGCGGCCTGAACAGACACCGACGCCCAAGCGCTAGCGGAATGGGGCGTTTTCGCCAGGCAGACCCGCCCGGCGCACCAATCCAGCGCAAAGGAAGCTCGGCAATCGTCTCGGCCCCCTGCCCCACTGTCGCCTCGGTCGTTAGGATCAAATCGCAGTCTCCGCGCTTAAACATATCCTTCAGTTGCAGCGAATAGGAGGAGATAAGCTGCACACGGACGCGTGGGAAATCCGCGTTGAATCGCTGCAGCACCCGGGGAATCGCCGGATAGACGATATCATGCGGCACACCAAGAACGACCTCGCCCTCATAGGCCTGATCCGTCAGCTTGGACATCACCTCGTCATTCAACGAGATCATGCGTCTGGCATAGGCCAAAAGCTGTTCTCCCGACGCTGTCAGCGCGATGGTTCTGCCACTTCGGTCCAGCAGCTCCAGACCTAAAAGCTCCTCCAACCGCTTTAGCTGCATCGATACGGCAGATTGTGTCAGGTGCAGGAAACCGGCTGCCCGCGTCACGCCACCCTGATCGGCAACTGCCACAAAGGAGCGGAGAGTGGTGATGTCCAGATTTCGCATCTTCACGATTCCTTATGGATGTGTTCAATAATATTCATTTTCAAAATGTGTCACAGCCCTCCATATAAATCAAGGAAGTTGATGCAATAGGCACAACACATCAGCAAAACCGAAAGGACAAGGCTATGACGCAAATCACAGCTTCAACATATTGCAAGCCACGGCAGCGCTTTAAGCTCACTTCTGTTCTGGATGCGCTATCGCTACGGCGCCAACGCTGTCAGCTCGCCAGATTGGACGACCGCGCCCTTCTCGATATCGGCATTACCCGTGAAGAAGCCGAAGCCGAAGCAAAACGCCGCATATGGGATGCTCCGGAATTCTGGCAAAAATGAACCTAATCCACTACTTTTACCACTGAATGGCGGCTGACACCTCGAAGCCGCCATTTTTGTTGCGTGTTTTAGCCTGTTTCCCACGTTAAACCCTTGAAACACAGCCCGCACTTGACGATATTTGCGAGGAGCGCGGCCTGACATCGGGACGCAAAAAGAATATGTGGAGGGAGACCTTTTAATGGCACAATTTGACACGATCCGGACGGCGACCGGTACGCGCGCTGCCCAGATTGACGAGGGCCTGCGCGCCCATATGAACAAAGTCTACGGCACAATGTCCGTGGGCATGCTGATTACGGCACTCGCGGCCTGGGCTATTGCTGGTCTTGCCGTGACCTCAGATCCAAGCAACGCAGTTGCTCAGATCGGCGCTGATCGTTATCTGACCAGCCTGGGCGGCACCCTGTTCCTGTCGCCGCTGAAATGGATAGTGATGTTCTCACCGCTGGCATTCCTGATCTTTGGCTGGGGCGCGCTGATGCGGCGCGGGTCGGCTGCGGCGGTGCAACTGGGTTTCTTCGTATTCGCGGCCGTTATGGGCGTTTCGATGAGCTCGGTGTTCATGATCTACACTCCTTACTCGATCGCGCAGACGTTCATTGTGACCTCGATTGCCTTTGCTGGTCTGAGCCTGTTTGGCTACACCACCAAGCGCAATCTAAGCGGCATGGGCACATTCTTGATTATGGGTGTGATCGGCCTGCTGGTGGCGATGGTCATAAATATGTTCCTGCAATCGCCTGCGATGATGTTCGCGATCTCGGCAATCGGAGTGATTATCTTTGCTGGCCTGACGGCGTTCTACACACAGGACATCAAAAACACCTACGTTGCGCATGCAACACATGGTGACCAGGAATGGCTGAACAAAGCGGCTATAGACGGCGCGCTGAGCCTCTATATCTCGTTCCTGAACATGTTCCAGTTCTTGCTGATGTTCATGGGGCAACAAGAGTAGCACACCGCATTACAGCAGCAAATAAACAGGGCGGGTCCGAAACGACCCGCCCTTTTCTTTTGCGGCCTGCAGCAGGTCGCCCTGCGGTCAGCTCCTCGCCACGTGCTCCCAAAAAGAAAGGCCCCGTCCTGATGACGAGGCCTTGGAATTGAAAGCGAACGGAACTTTAGCTGCAGTTCAACTGAACAGCAAATCCGGAACTGCGCTTTTCTGAACCTTTGCGATAAACGTCGCCGACAGGCAAGCAGCCAGTGAATTGTTCGGCGCCAGTACCAAAGTTTGCACCAATCGTATTCGGAACCCTGGTGCGGCTATTTTCGGTACGCACGACGCCGAAAAGCGTTCCGTTCACTTCAACAGTGCTCAGGAACAGGTTTGTATCTGAGCCAGAAACGACTACTGCGCTGGTATCGCTGCGCGCGCCATTTTCTATTGCAACACGTGCAATTTTACCCGGATCGGTCTCGTCCGTTGAAACTCGGACCGGGGGCAGCTCTGCCAACTCTGCCGGAACATTGGTGGACTCTGGAACAAACGCCGCCGCACCCGGCACTTCGCTGATGCTCCGCGGCTCACCATCAATGCCCGTAAAGCCAACACCCTCGCGGTTATAGGGGTCTTCACAGGCTGCGAGAGCCAGAATAGTTGCTGTGGATAACAAGATTTTTTTCATGACGGCCAACATTTTGGAACGGTTAGCTCAAGCGTAGTTGCAATACATTCCAAAAAGCAACCCAGCGGGCAAACGAATGCCTCGGCTGCTGATGCTTAGCTGCAACGGCCTCCAAGCGCGCTCCGGCTGCCTTGAGCCGATAGATTCAGGTATGAAACATCGTCGCGCAAACGAAAAAGGCCCTGTCGAAACAGGACCCTTGTCATTCTGTCCAAGCAGGACGGCAGATTACTTGATCTTGCCTTCCTTGTACTCGACATGCTTCCGAACGACCGGGTCGTATTTACGAACGGTCATTTTCTCGGTCATGGTGCGCGCGTTCTTTTTGGTCACATAGAAGTGGCCCGTGCCCGCGGTCGAGTTCAGACGGATCTTGATTGTCGTCGGCTTCGCCATGGTTATCTCCTGCGTCCGAAAAGGCAGGGGCCTTTCGGTTGAATTCCTATGAGCGTGCGCTTTTACCCGGTCATGCAGCCGAGTCAACCTGAATTCGGGTAGATCGGCGCAGATTTCATCAAAACACAAGATCGTCCCTGCCCCCAGCTTATCGCAGACCTTAACGCGGCCATTTCGGCCACAAGGGATGCCAGCTCAGCAGCCACAGCAAGACCTGTATCAAAGGATGACTCCAGCCGTGACCCACCTGTGGAACAACGCGATTCGTCTTAGCAATATTAACGCGCGGAGGGCCTGTAAGCCGGATCTTGTTCCAGGGTTGCCCCCTTCGATGACCATTCCTCTAGGCCGTGCATTGCTGCACGGCTCAAGCTGCCAACCCGGTCCCTCTCGGCCAAGACGCACTTAGCGGCGGTATCGGCGGACGCCGACCTGCCCGCGTGGGGACCCTATTTGGCATTGCTCCCAGTGGGGCTTGCCGTGCCACCCCTGTTGCCAGGGGCGCGGTGGGCTCTTACCCCACCGTTTCACCCTTACCACGTTTTGCCGGAGGCGAACCTTCGACACGTCGTGGCGGTCTGATTTCTGTGGCGCTTTCCGTCGGGTTGCCCCGCCCGGGCGTTACCCGGCACCGTTGTCTTGTGGAGTCCGGACTTTCCTCTCGGGCTTACGCCCCAGCAGCCATCCGGCCCTCCGCGCGGAGACGTGGGTATGCGCAGTGTCAGGCCGCGTCAAGGGCCGATAGGGCGTTAAGGGGCAGCCCCTTCTTGGCCTGCGGTCAATTCAGCCCCGAGATATTTTTGGTCAGATGAAAAGCCGATCAGGTCCAGAGCGCCGCATGGCCGAGCGAGGTGAAATCCGCAGGTTCCAACGGGCCTTTGGCCCAAGGGCGGTATCTGAGACGCACGGTGGCAAGCAGTGTGTCGTCGTCCGTTTCGGGCGAAAAGCCCATCTGTTGCGCCAACGCACGGAACAGCGGCATCGAGGCCTCTTGCGGGCCATCATCCTGGCCACGTTGGCCAGCAAGATTGAGATGTTCGAGCCGTTGCCAGGGAAAGCGAGGGCCGGGGTCGACCTTGCGCCCCGGAGCCATGTCGGAATGGCCGATAACCCCGTCCGGTGCAATCGCCCATCGGGCCATGATACGGGCCAGAAGCCACTCAAGCGTGGTCATCTGAGGTTCAGGAAAAGGATGGGTGCCAAGATTGTCCAGTTCTATCCCAATTGAACGCGAGTTGATATCGGTTCGCCCGCGCCACTCCCCTGCCCCGGCGTGCCAGGCCCGGTCCTCTTCGCGCACCATTTGCCAAAGCGTGCCATCGGAACCGATCAGGTAATGCGCAGAGACTTCGAAGGCCGGGTCACACAAGCGATCCAGCGCAGCCTGCGCGCTGTCCATTGCGGTGTAGTGCAAAACGATCAATGACGGCACCAACCCATCTCGGCGGTCTCCGAAATTGGGGGATGGGTGCCAGATGGGCTGAGGATCAGTTGTTGACGGCACTGCGGAACGGGCTGGGATCCCAGCCGCAAGCATATCCGTCGCCATCAGGGTCCAGCCCCTTGCGGTCCTTCTGGGGACCGCCATTTGACAGGAACTCGATCTGCGCCTGGTCCGCCGATGGGAATTTCGCGCAATTCCGCTGTGCCTTGGCCTGCAGGTTGAACCCTGCACGGCTGTAAAGCTGGGCACCGACCGGATTGGATGTGCTCAGCGCGTATTGGACGATGTTTGGCTGACCATCCGCTCCGCGTTGCGGAACCGCGGTTGGGGCGACAACCTCATAGGTTTGGCTGTTCTGTTCGATTCGAGCAGCATCGGTTTCGATACTGCGACGTTCAGAAACCGCAGCAAAATCCTGTTCGTCAGAGATGCCGCTGTTGCTCGCAGTCGGCACCGATGCTGAAGCGGCGGCCGCCTGCGTCGAGGTGCTTGCAAGCGCTGCAGCAGTGGCGGTGGCCAGGTCAGCGCCATCCACGCCGGATGTGGGCGAGCCCAAGGGTTGCTGCGAGACCTCATAGGGTTCCGGCAGAGGGCTTCCAGTGCCGCCCTGCCCTGCCAGCTCAGCTTCTCTTTGCGCCTGATAAGTCGGGGTGTTGAACCCTGTACCCTGAACCGGGGCCACCGTGTTACAGGCGGCCATCAACCCGATTGCGGGGATCAGAATCGAAAAGCGCATCCAGCTGCTCCGTTCTACGTTGTCTTGTTGATCAGAGGATTACCACCATTTCCCCGGCTTGGCCACAAAGCCCGCAGCGCTTTCCAGCGCATAGGCCGTGTTCAGCAAATCGCCTTCGTCCCATGGACGGCCAATCAGCTGCAGACCAAGCGGCAAACCCTGAGAATCAAGACCTGCAGGAACCGATATGCCCGGCAAACCAGCAAGGTTGACCGTCACGGTAAAGACGTCGTTCAGATACATCTGAACCGGATCCGCCTCGGTCATTTCACCCAGACCGAACGACGCCGAAGGCGTGGCCGGGGTCAGGATGGCGTCAACACCGGCGGCGAAAACGTCCTCGAAATCTTTCTTGATCAACGTGCGGACCTTGCGGGCGCGGTTGTAATAGGCGTCATAGAAACCCGCCGACAGAACATATGTCCCGACCATCACCCGGCGCTGCACCTCGTGACCAAAGCCCTCGGCGCGGGTCTTTTCGTACATCTCGGTGATGCCGTCGCCCTGCCCCAACTGCGCGCGGCGGCCATAGCGGACACCATCATAGCGCGCCAGGTTCGAGGACGCCTCGGCAGGCGCAATCACGTAATAGGCGGGCAGCGCGTATTTGGTATGCGGCAGCGAAATGTCGACGATCTCGGCCCCTGCGACCTTCAGCATCGCCGCGCCATCTGCCCAGAGTTTTTCGATCTCGGCGGGCATGCCGTCCATCCGGTATTCCTTGGGGATACCGATCTTCTTGCCCTTGATGTCGCCGGTCAGCATGGCCTCGAAATTCGGGACGGCCAACTCGGCGCTGGTGGAATCCTTGGGGTCATGACCGCACATGGTTTCCAGCATGATCGCCGCGTCGCGGACATTCTTGGTCATCGGCCCGGCCTGATCCAGTGAGGATGCAAAGGCCACGATGCCCCAGCGCGAACACCGGCCATAGGTCGGCTTGATGCCAGTAATCCCGACAAAAGCCGCTGGTTGACGGATCGAGCCGCCAGTATCGGTGCCAGTGGCGGCCAGACACAGATCAGCTGACACCGCCGAAGCCGATCCGCCGGAGGACCCGCCCGGTGTCAGCTGTGCGTCGTCATTGCCACGGCGCCACGGGCTGACCGCATTGCCATAGACCGAAGTTTCGTTGCTGCTGCCCATGGCAAACTCGTCCATGTTCAGCTTGCCCAGCATCACGGCACCCGCGTCGGCCAGTTGCTGCGAAACGGTAGATTCGTATTCAGGTTTGAAGCCTTCAAGAATCTTTGAGGCTGCCTGCGAGAGCACGCCCTTGGTGCAGAATAGGTCCTTGATGCCGATCGGCAGGCCACACATCGACGGCGCATCACCCGCTTTGATGCGCGCGTCCGCTGCCTTGGCACGTTCAATCGCGATCTCGGGGGTTTTATGAACAAAAGCGTTCAGCGCATCTGCTGCATCAATGGCGGTCAAGCAGGCTTCGGTCAGCTCGACCGAGGTGACATCACCGGCACGCAGGGCGTCGCGGGCTTCGGCCAGGCCAAGTTTGTTCAGATCGCTCATGTCTTACTCCACCACTTTGGGGACTGCGAAAAAACCTTCGCGTGCGTCGGGGGCATTGGCCAGAACCTTGTCCTGCTGGTTGCCGTCGGTGACCACATCCTCGCGGCGCTTCAGGCGCATCGGTTCGACCGAAACCATCGGCTCTACACCGTCGACATCCACTTCATTCAACTGTTCGATGAACCCAAGAATGGTGTTGAACTCGGATGCCAGCGCAGGCAGCGCGTCATCCTCGACCTTGATCCGGGCCAGTTTGGCCACCTTTGCGGCGGTGCTTTGGTCAATCGACATCGGAAAACCTCATATGCGTCAGGGGGCATTTACCTGTCTGATGCCTCGGTCGCAAGGGTAGCAGGCGGTTGTTCTGCCCCTTCTATGCAAGGAGGCGGCTTAGCCATACAAAAATGCATAGCGCCTATGCACAAAAGTAAACCAATTAGTTCAGAATCCGCCTTGAAAAAGTGAACTGCGCCGTTCACTTCTTACAGCATGGCACAGCCACTAACTGGAGTAAGATGATGAAAACGCTCATGACCGCATTTGTGTTGGCCACTACTGTTCTTGCTACGCAAGCTCAGGCATTCGGACCCACCATGGGTTCGCTAACCCGCGACCTGTCTTTCCCCGATCAGGTTTCCGAACCAGTTACACAGGACAAAACGAAGCTGGGTAACTGACGCCACAACTTCGTCCGGGTCGGATCCCCCTCTCCGACCCGGAATTTCGCATTTGACTGCTGCGTTTGATTTGCCGACTCGCTACGATGCGTCCGAACACACCGCCGGATTTCCGGCAAGCCCACGGAGCATAGAATGAGCGCGCGAAAACAGGCAGTCCTGGACGCAATCGACGCAGCCAACACCCAAGATCCAACCTTAGAGAACGGCCAACCCGCAGCGTTGCTTTACGGACAACGCATGAGCGCTGAACTGGCCAGGCTTTTTCCCGATGCATCGAACTCGCTTGAGATCGCCGCACGCGGGCAACATGTTGAACGCTGGAAGCTGGCCCGAAGTGAATATCCCGAAGGGCGCGCCGGGTATCTGGCTTGGCGCAAGGCGCAGGGCGAACACCATGCGCAAACCGTCATGACCTTGATGAAGCAGTGCGGATTTGAAGAGAACGAAATCCAAGACGCCGGACGCATGGTGCGCAAGCAGGGTATCAAACGTGACAACGAGGTGCAGGCGCTGGAAGATGTGGCCTGTTTTGTGTTCCTCAAATGGTATTTCGCTCCCTTCGCCGCAAAGCACTCGCAGGAAAAAATCCTCAGCATTGTCGAGAAAACCGCGCGTAAGATGTCATCCGATGCACGCACCAGGGTTCTGGCCGAATTTGACCTGCCGGCAGAACTGGCTGCTGCGTTTCAGGCCTGAGACGCACGGCTTAGGTGCCTGCGGTAGACTTCGATCATCCAGCCCAACATCGTGGCGTTCAGGATGTGCCACAGAAAATGCGTACCAGTCGGGAACTGCATGCAAATCGGTGCGTCCAAAGCGCGAAAGGTAATCGACACGATCAGGATCACTGCGCCGGTCGCCAGCCCGCGGGCGGTATCAGGCCGGCGTTTCGACAACAGGATTGCGTAAATCAGGATCAATAGCGGCACCGGAGCATAGGCGGCCGATCCGCCCAGACCCGGAATCAGTTGGAACACCGGAATCGTCAAAGCGGCATATGGCACAAACAGGGCCGCGCCGATCCACGCGTAAAGCGGCCGCAACTGCCAGACGTCGCGATTCATTGCAAAAATATAGGTCAGGATAAAAAGCAGGATGGGTGCTGTATCCGCCAACGCGGACCAGACCTGTGCATGGGTGTGAAACAAATAACTGCCAATTCCGATGCCGACCAGGATAACCACAAGCATTATTGCCAATGGCATCCCCGGCCCGCGCACCCGCCGCCACATAATGAAAGCCGCAATCAAAAAGGCGGCATTCGTAACCGCATTTATCGGCTCTGCCCAATAGGCAGGCGATAAGCGCTCGCAATAACTGTCAATTTCCCGAAACCAATCCATGAAATTTTACATACCCGATGCTAGTCTGCTGCCAACAGTTCATTTGGGAGTGCTTTTCATGAATATCATCTGGCTTGGGCATGGCAGCTTTCGCATTGAAACAGCAGGACAGGTTCTGCTGATCGACCCTTGGCTGACCGGCAACCCCGTTTTGCCTGAAGATCAGCATGACGCTGCTTTGGAAGGCGCGACACATATCCTGCTGACACACACGCATTTCGATCATGTTGTTGACGTTGTCTCATTGGCCAAACATCTGAACGTCCCCGTGGTCGGTCAGTATGACCTAATGGGGTACTGGAGCGAAGCCGAGGGTCTGGAAACAGTCGGCTTCAACAAAGGTGGCACGGTCAACCTGAACGGTGTTATGGTCTCGATGGTACCCGCCTCGCACAGCTCGACATTTTCGACCCCAGACGGGCTGCGCACCGGCGGCAGCGAGGTCGGTTTCATGATCTCATCCGAGGGGCACATGCTCTATGTTTCGGGCGACACCGATATCATGGCCGATATGGACTGGATGGGGGATTACTATAAACCCGATATAGGTATCCTGTCCGCAGGGGGCCACTTTACCATGGACATGAAAGGCGCCGCCTATGCTGCAAAGCGCTATTTCAATTTCAAAACCGTGATTCCCTGCCATTACAAGACCTTCCCGATTCTGGAGCAATCCGCGCAGGTGCTGGCGGACGGTTTGCCGGGTGTCGAGGTGATCGAACCGCAGCTGATGCAAGCCATCAAGCTGTAGCCGCTTGATGAGTAACGCGGTAACACCCTCCCCAGAACTGGTCGCTGTCATACGGCGCTGGAATGATGCGGTTCGCCTCAAGGATCGCGCCGCGCTGATGAACCTGCTCTCGTCATCTGAACATCTGCGGTATCAGGGGTCGGCAGATGGCGAAAGCTGGTCCGGACAGGTGTTCCGCCAGGGCTTTGCCGACCACACCCGCGAAATTCCGGATTTCAGCTGGGACGAACATTCGCTCGAGGCGTTTGAATGCGGTGACATAGGATGGGCCCATTGCGAAGCAACACTTGCATTCACATCAAACGGCAAAGCCACACTCCATAGGTTCACCTTTGTATTGCATCTGGAAAACGGTGTCTGGAAGATGATCCAGATGCATGTCTCCAACCCGACTTCGAACATGGAGAAAATCGGGATCGAGCATGAAGCGCTGAACGCATTGATCGCGGCAGCTCGGCAGGAATTCACTCAGGATCAACAAGAGGGCGCGGCTTCGGTCATGTTTACTGATATCGCAGGTTCTTCTGAAATCACGCGTCAGGTCGGAGATCACAAATGGACCGCGCTCATATCCAGCCATTTCGATCTGGCTGAAAATCTAATTCACACCCATGGCGGCCGACTGGTCAAATCACTTGGGGATGGCACGATGTCGATCTTCTCCTCTGTCCACGACGCGATCCAAGCGGCGACCGAATTCCAAAGGGAAAATGCGGCCCTACAGTCGGATATACCCTTGGGTCTTCGGGTTGGCATTCATACCGGCGATGTCATTCAGCGGGACGAGGATTTCTTTGGATCGGTGGTCAATAAGGCCGCACGGGTGACTGGCCTTTGTGGCGCGAATGAAATTCTTGTCACCGACGTTACCCGATTGCTGCTGGGCGCGACCGCCGGGCTGCAGTTCAGCGCTCCGATTTCGGCTCAACTAAAGGGGTTCGGTGGGCCACAGACGGTCTATCGCGTGGACTGGGCCGAACCCTAGCACCGCAGGCCGGTCCCAACCCAGATTATTTACTGGCCCTCTTTTCGGCGAAGAATTCGCGCAGCAGGGCTTCGCAATCTTTGGCGGCAATACCGTCAAACACTTCGGGTTTATGGTGCGACTGTGGATGGGAAAACACCCGCGCCCCATGGGCTACCCCACCCGATTTGGGATCAGAGGCCCCGTAATAGATCCGCCGAACACGAGTGGCGGCCAAAGCCGCGGCGCACATCGCGCAGGGTTCTAGTGTGACATAGATGTCGTGGTCAATCAGGCGTTCCGATCCGGTCGCAGCACAGGCGGCGCGCACGGCCAGTATCTCGGCATGTGCGGTTGGGTCGTTCAACTCGCGTGTCTGATTGCCTGCCACGGCGACAACCCGGTCGCCCAGCACGATAGCAGCCCCTACCGGAACTTCGCCGCGTTCACCGGCTTCGCGCGCCTGCTCAAGCGCGATATCCATATACGATCTGAACTCCATGCCTCTGACTGCATCAGAAACCTGCCTTTCGCAAGGCGGCGGGATGCGCTATGGGCTGCAAATGACTAATACCCCTCCTCCAGGCGACCGGATCGCCAAAGTCCTTGCCCGCGCTGGCGTCGCCTCGCGCCGGGAAGCGGAACGCATGATCGAAGCAGGTCGTGTGGTTGTGAACGGCAAGACCATCGACAGCCCCGCGCTGAACGTTACCGCCAAAGACAAGATCACCGTCGACGGCAAGCCGGTGTCCGAGCCGGAACCGTCACGTCTTTGGCTGTACCACAAGCCACCCGGTCTGGTTACGACGACGAAGGACGAAAAAGGCCGCGCGACGATCTTCGACAAGTTGCCCGAGGACATGCCCCGCGTCATGAGCGTCGGGCGGCTTGACCTGAACTCGGAAGGGTTGCTGTTGCTGACAAATGATGGCGGCATCAAGCGCAAGCTGGAACTGCCTGCCACCGGATGGCTGCGCAGATACCGCGTCCGTGTAAACGGGCGTCCAAAAGACGAGGATTTCGCGCCGCTCCGAAAGGGGCTGGTGATCGAGGGTGAACGGTTCCAACCGATGGAAGTAACACTCGATCGGCAACAGGGCGCAAACGCCTGGCTGACCATTGGCCTGCGCGAAGGTAAAAATCGCGAAATCCGCCGCGCGATCGAGGATATCGGCTTTGCCGTGAACCGGTTGCTGCGCGTCTCGTACGGCCCGTTTCAGTTGGGCAAACTGAAACCCGGAGAGGTCGAGGAAATTCGCCGCCGGGTCATGCGTGATCAGCTTGGTCTTGAGGCTGAGCCCGAGGCTCCGGCCAAACGCCCTGCACGACCACAGCGCAAACTGCCTCCGATCGGCAAGAAATCTCGCAAATGATAAGGGTTAGGTAACCTTCCCCCTAGCGCCGGGGCCGCGCATCCCCTAAGTTTTCCGCAAAGAGAAACTCAGGGAGCATCATGTCCGGGTCCGGAGTACAAAAACTGGCCTACGTGGCCTTATTGGTTCTGTTGTTCGGCGTCTGCACCGGGTTACTGGGAGGGCTGTAAGCACATGGCCAAACGCTTTGGCGGCAAATACAGCCCACACGACTCAGATTCGTCGACAGATCAACCGGCGCGCGGTCAGTTTGATGGCGCGCGCGTAGAACCGGCTGGCGCGCGAGCTAATATACTGTTTATCCCGGCTGTTCCATTGGTGTTTCTGTCGCTGAACGACGGTGCAATCGGGATGACCATTGGACTTGTTGCCGCTGGTTTGCTGACCGGGGCGGCCTTTCTGCTGCGCGAAGGGTTGCGGGCCGAAGCGGCCTATAACGCGCGGCGCACAGCCCGGCGCCCTGCAATTCCCCGCAAGATATTTTCCAGCGTTCTGACCGGCCTTGGGGCTGGATTGGCCTCATACCGATCCGAGTTTCTCGATGCGGCAACCGTGTCTGACGCCAGCCTCATCGCCCCAGTTTTATTCGGCACCGCCGCTGCTGTGTTGCATTCCGTTTCCTTCGGCCTGGACCCTATGTCAGACAAAGGCATGGAAGGCATCGATACCTTTCAGCAGGACCGTGTCGCACGGGTAGTCGAAGACGCTGAGGCGCATCTGACCGAAATGACCGACGCCATCAAACGTGCTGGGGACCGCCGGATCGAAGCGCGGGTCGAGCGATTTCAGGAAACTGCCCGCGATTTGTTTCGCACCGTCGAAGAAGACCCGCGCGATCTGGCCGGAGCAAGAAAATACCTGACCGTCTATCTGCAGGGTGCCCGTGACGCGACGGTCAAATTCTCGGATGTTTATGCCAGAACACGTGATGCACAGTCGCTGCAGAATTACTCGTCTCTACTGGATGACCTGGAACAGAATTTCTCTGCCAGGACCCGTAAGATGCTATTGGATGACCGCAGCGATCTGACGGTTGAAATTGACGTGCTGCGCGAACGGTTGCAGCGCGAAGGCGTTCGGTTGGACTGACCGGCCCAAAGTATACAGAGAGGATTACCCCATGTCCGAGGAAGTAAAGAACAAGGCAGTCGAAGCCGAAACGCTGGTACAGGAAGTGACCGCCGTAGCCCTGCCCGACCCCACGGCGGAAGTTGTCCTTCTGAAAGAGGCCGACGAGCCTGTAGGTGCTGAAATTCGTAAACGCATGGGCGAGATCGACATGGGGAACACGAATTCCATCGTGTCCTTCGGCTCGGGTGCGCAGGCCGAGTTGCAGGAAATCAGCCAGGCGATGCTGGCGGATGTCCGCAACAAGGATGTCGGTCCGGCAGGTGACAGCCTGCGTAATATCGTGACCACGATCCGTGGATTCTCGGTCAGCGAACTCGACGTGCGGCGCGAGCGTAGCTGGTGGGAAAAACTGTTGGGCAAGGCCGCCCCGTTCGCCAAGTTCACCGCCCAATACGAACAGGTTCAAGGCCAGATCGACCGGATCACGGATGACTTGCTTTCGCATGAACATACGCTGTTGAAGGACATCAAGTCCCTGGACATCCTGTATGAAAAAACCTTGGGCTTTTATGATGAGCTGGCGCTTTACATCGCAGCCGGCGAAGAGAAGTTGAACGAACTGGACAGCCGGGACATTCCTCAGAAAGAGGCCGAGGTTCAGGCCGCGCCCGAAGAGGATCAGGTGATGAAAGCGCAGGAGCTGCGCGATTTGCGTGCTGCGCGCGATGATCTGGAACGCCGGGTGCATGATCTGAAGCTGACGCGACAGGTCACCATGCAGTCGCTGCCCTCGATCCGTCTGGTTCAGGAAAATGACAAATCCCTGGTGACCAAGATCAACTCGACCCTAGTGAACACCGTGCCGCTCTGGGAAACCCAGCTGGCTCAAGCCGTCACCATTCAGCGCAGCGCCGAGGCCGCCGCCGCCGTGCGCGATGCGAATGACCTAACCAACGACCTTCTGACTGCGAATGCCGCCAACCTGCGCGAGTCGAACAAGGTGATCCGTCAGGAAATGGAGCGCGGTGTCTTTGATATCGAGGCCGTAAAACAGGCCAATGCCGATCTGATCGGAACCATCAATGAAAGCCTGGAGATTGCGGATGAAGGCAAGGCCAAACGCGCCGCTGCCGAGCAAGAGCTGCAGAAGATGGAAACCGAACTGCGCGACACTTTGGCCGCAGCCAAAGCGCGCAAGGACGGTATCGGTGACAACGCCGGAACAGCTGTTCCGGGCTAATGGTGGATTGAAGGTGCGGTCACAGGGATATCTGAAGCCTGTATTGGGTCTGGTCGCATTGCTGGCGCTGGCCAACTGCGACGAGGCCCTGACGTCTTCGGTTGCCCCTCAACCGCGCCCCGTAGCCCCCCCAGCGCCTGCCCCTAATGCCTTTGTACCTCCATCTGCGGCCAGTCAGGATCTTGCGCGGTTCTATCAGCGGGTAGAACGTGACCTGCTGACGCGTGGTATGCTGCGCAGCGATGGCGGCGGGCCGGACACACCCTATGATGCCAGCGATCTGGAGCGCAATTTCGAGACGATTGCCTTTTTCAACGAGTATCCAGATCACGCCGTCACCGCGACCACATACTCGACCGAGGGCCAGCTTAGCCGATGGTCCGCCCCCATCCGTGTTCAGACAGAATTCGCCCCGTCCGTGTCCCCCGAAATGCGGGCAAAGGATGCCAAACAGGTCGAGACCTTTACCGCGCGGCTGTCCAAAGTGACCGGTCATCCGATGTCTGTCGTTACCCGCAAGGCAAATTTCCATGTCTTTTTCGCGGGAAAGGATGACAGTGCATACGTGGTCTCCCGCCTGAAACAGCTTGTGCCGGGTATCGATCAGCCATTGCTTGACCTGGTTGCAAACCCGCGTTCAAATATTGACTGTTTTGTCATCGCGTCTCCGACCAACCGGTCCCTGCACCGGTTTGTTCGGGCGGTGGTGCTGATCCGTGCTGAATTGCCTGATATGCTGCGGCGCAGTTGCATCCACGAAGAAATGGCGCAGGGGCTGGGACTCTCCAATGACAGCAACGCTGCGCGACCATCCATCTTTAATGATGACGATGAATTTGCGCTGCTGACCAGCCATGACGAGAAATTACTGACAATGCTCTATGACCCGCGTCTTGAGCCTGGCGTGGCTGTCGAAGACGCGCGTCCCGTGGTGCGGATCATTGCGCGCGAACTGATGGGCCAGCAGCTGTGAGCCCAAGATAAGGAGACCCCAAATGGGTATTTTCGATTTTCTGACCGGCGAGTTCATCGACGTCATCCACTGGGTCGACGACACCCGCGATACGATGGTCTGGCGGTTCGAACGCGAGGGCCATGCGATCAAATACGGCGCCAAACTGACCGTGCGCGAAGGCCAGGCGGCCGTTTTCGTGCATGAGGGGCAGCTGGCGGATGTTTTCACTCCCGGTCTCTATATGCTTGAGACCAACAATATGCCGATCCTGACGACACTGCAGCATTGGGACCATGGCTTTCAGTCTCCGTTCAAATCCGAGATTTATTTCGTCAACACGACTCGCTTCAATGACCTGAAATGGGGCACCAAGAACCCGATCATGCTGCGCGATCCGGAATTCGGACCGACCCGCATTCGCGCTTTCGGTACTTATACAACCCGGGTCAAAGACCCAGCAAAATTCATGATCGAAATCGTCGGCACCGATGGTGAGTTCACGATGGACGAGATCAGCTTTCAGGTGCGCAATATCATCGTTCAGGAATTCAGCCGGGTCATCGCAGGATCAGGCATTCCGGTTCTGGACATGGCCGCCAATACCGCCGATCTGGGCAAGTTGATCGCGGCAGAAGTGACCCCGGTCTTGGACGGGTACGGGCTGGAGATGCCTGAATTTTACATCGAGAACATCTCACTGCCACCCGCAGTTGAAGCGGCGCTGGACAAGCGGACATCGATGGGGCTGGCTGGTGATCTGGGTAAATTCACCCAGTATTCAGCCGCTGAGGCGATGACAGCCGCGGCCAACAATCCCGGTCAGGGCGGTGGCATGGGCGCTGGCCTTGGCATGGGAATGGGCATGGCCATGGCACAGCAGATGTCGAACATGGCAGCGGGTCAGCCGAGCGGTCCGTGGGGCGGTTCCGCCCCCGCTGCCCAGCAACCTGCGGCGCATACGGCGCCTCCGCCGCCACCGCCAGTGGAACATGTCTGGCATATCGCCGTTGACGGGCAAACCAGCGGGCCATTTTCCAAGGCCAAGATGGGCCGCATGGCGACAGACGGAGAGATCACACGAGACACCCATGTCTGGACCGCCGGTCAGGACGGCTGGAAAAAGGCGGGTGAGGTACAGGAACTGGCGCAGTTGTTCACGATCTTGCCGCCGCCCCCGCCCGGAGCCTGAAGTGACGGAAAGCTTAGGCAGCAACGTTTAACGCGTATCCGCAACCTCTCTGAAAGAGCAAACGAATGTCTACTTTGGACCGCTACTCAAAGCCCCAAATCGTATTGCACTGGCTGATCGCTGTGATCATCATCGGCGAATGGATCAGCAGCGATGGCATGGGACGGGCCCTGCACGCCCGGCTCGAGGGCAACACGGTCTGGACAGAAGGGGCCACCCCTCATGTCTGGCTTGGCTGCATCGTCTTTGCGCTGATCCTGGTCCGCATCCTTCTTCGGTGGCGACAGGGCGCGCCTGCCCCGGTTGAGGAGAGCTCGGCCCTGATGGCGACCGCAGCAAAGTTGGGACATCTCTTGCTTTATGCGCTGATGGTCGCGGTGCCAATCTTCGGCATGTTGGCCTGGTTCGGGGGTATCCATGTTGCTGGTGAGGTCCACGAAACCGTGGGCAATGCCCTGTTGTTCGTCGCATTAGGTCACGCTGCCTTTGCCATCTGGCATCATTTCATCAAACGGGACGGGGTGCTGAACCGGATGCGCCTGTCCTCTGGCCGATAACGCAAATTCGAGACTTCAATGGCCCCTACCGACCCTAACATTGTAGACGAACACCGCTTTCCCTGCGATCAATGCGGGGCGGATTATCGGTTCAATCCCGGTGACGGTACGCTCACCTGTGACCATTGCGGTCACTCAGAGGCAATTGGCGCCGGACCGTGGGGCGGTTCCAGCCTGAAAGAGCTGGATTTCAACAGTGCGCTTTCGGATCAGCTGCCTGACGATGAGATCGAGGAAACGCGTGTTCTGACCTGCCCCAACTGTGCGGCTCAAGTTGAATTTGACCCGGCCACGCACGCAGCCGAATGCCCCTTTTGCGCAACCCCAGTAGTGACGGATACCGGCATCAGCCGTCACATCAAACCCCGCGGCGTGCTGCCCTTTGCGCTGGATGAACGCACTGCGCATAAGGCGATGGGAGACTGGCTGGGACGGTTATGGTTCGCCCCAAACGGGTTGAAGGATTATGCCCGCAAAGGGCGCAAGATGCAGGGTATCTATGTTCCATACTGGACCTTCGATGCGGATACGAAATCCACATATCGGGGCGAGCGCGGCATAGTTTACTATGAAACACGCAGCGTCATGCGCGATGGCAAGCGTGTACAGCAAAGGGTCGCCAAGGTGAGATGGTCCCCGAAATCGGGCCGGGTCGCACGGTTCTTTGATGACGTTCTGGTTTTGGCATCCCAGTCTTTGCCCAAGAAGTACACCGACGCGCTGGAACCCTGGGATTTACCCGCGTTGGAACCGTATCAGCCTGAGTACCTCGCCGGTTTTCGGGCCGAGGCCTATACAGTCGAATTGAATGACGGCTACACCGAAGCCCGCACACATATGTCCCGCGTGATAGAACGGGATGTACGCTTTGATATTGGTGGCGATCGGCAGCGCGTTCATGCGGTTGAGACCGATGTGCGGGATGTGACCTTCAAGCATGTCCTCCTGCCGATCTGGATGGCCGCCTACAAATATCGGGGGCAGACGTACAGGTTTGTAGTAAACGGCCGCACCGGGCGCGTTCAGGGGGAACGTCCCTGGTCAGCGCTCAAGATCTCTGTCGCCGTGTGCCTTGGCCTTTTGGTAGCTGCCGGTGTTGGTTACATGGTGGCAACCGGTCAGCAATGACGTGACCGGCTAACCGCATCAGCACTTGAACATCCGCCAGTCTGACCTCATCCTGCGCCCTGTCAACGCCGATGGGGAGGCCTGTGTGACACTATCCGCTCTGAACAGTCTACTGGATCAACGGCATTCCTGCCGCGCCTTCCTGTCTGACCCGGTGCCAAAGGATCAGATTAATCAGATCCTGACCAGCGCAGCCCGCGTTCCAAGCTGGTGCAATGCGCAGCCCTGGAACGTGACCATCACCAGCGGGCCAGAGACCGATAAGTTTCGGAAGGCTCTGCAGGATGAGGTAACCGCGGACACGCCATCCCCGGACCTGCCCTTTCCTGCCTCCTATTCGGGCATCTACCAGGAACGCCGCCGTGAATGCGGCTGGGCCCTTTACGAAGCCGTTGGCGTTGAACGCGGAGATCGCGCCGGGTCCACCCGGCAGATGATGGAGAATTTCGCCCTTTTCGGAGCGCCCCATTGTGCAATCATATCCAGCCCAACGGAACTCGGCGCTTATGGCGCGATGGATTGTGGTGGCTTTGTTACGGCCTTCACCCTAGCGGCGCAGGCTCTGGGCATAGCGACAATTCCGCAGGCCGCAGTGGCCAGCTATGGCCCTTTTCTGCACCGATATTTCAACATCCCGGATGACCGTCTGATCCTATGTGCGATCTCTTTCGGCTATGCAGACAAAGACCACCCGGCCAACAGGTTTAGAACCAGTCGCGCCGCGCCCGACGCGTTTGTCGAGTGGGTCGACTGACCATCAAATGGAGGAACCAAATGCGTGCGCTGTTGCAGAGGGTCTCGCTGGCAAAAGTCTCGGTCGAGGGTACGGTGATCGGACAAACCGGTCCGGGCCTGCTGATACTGGTTTGCGCGATGCAGGGGGATGACGACCAAAAGGCCGAACAGCTTGCTGCCAAGGTCTCAAAGCTGCGGATATTCAAGGATGAGGCCGGCAAGATGAACAGGTCGGTTCTGGATACGGGCGGCTCGGCCCTAGTAATCAGCCAGTTCACACTTGCCGCTGATACCTCGCGCGGGAACCGCCCGGGGTTTTCTGAAGCGGCACCGCCAGAGGTTGGAAAACGCTTGTATGAGGTTTTCGCGCATCGGCTAAGTGGTCTTGGCGTCCCTGTCGAAACCGGTCAATTCGGGGCGGATATGGCCGTCGAACTGGTCAATGACGGCCCGGTCACGATCTGGGTCGAAAGCTGATGGAGCAAAGGCAAAAGGCAACCCGAATATGGCAGGCCGGGGTTGACGCGGTTGGTGGATATGCGGCGACGTTATCCGCCTTGAACGATGTAGAGCAACCCAACCAAATTCTGGCTGTCGGCAAAGCTGCGGCGGCGATGACCCGCGCAGCGCTGGACCATTTCGGCCCCCTCCCCGCGCTAGTTGTCACCAAGGATGGCCACGGGGACGCCCTGCCTGACCATGTCAGGGTGATCGAGGCCTCTCATCCCGTTCCTGATATCCGCAGTCTGCAAGCGGGCCGCGCACTGCGTGAGATGGTCCAGTCGATGGGATCATCTTCGCATTTGCTGCTGCTGGCTTCGGGCGGGGCCTCGTCTTTGGCTGAGGACCTTGTACCCGGCAAAACGCTGGCGAATCTGGAGCAGTTAAACCGAAAACTGCTGTCGGAAGGGTTGAATATCTCTGAAATGAACGCCGAACGGCGCAAACTGTCCCAAATCAAAGGGTCTGGCCTGTTGGCCCAGTTCAAAGGAGCGAAGGCGACTGTTCTGGCGATTTCCGATGTGCCCGGCGATGACCTGAACGTTATCGGATCGGGCATTGGCGCACTTCCTGAGCCGCGCGATTTTCAGGGAGTTGCGCACATCATTGCATCGAACAAGCATGCCCGTGCTGCCGCCGTCCGACAGGCCATGGCCGAGGGCGCACCCGTTCTAGCGAATGAGGAATGCCTGCACGATGACCTGAAAAGCATAGCAGCCCGTTTGGGGCCACGGCTGCGCGATATGCCCGAGGGCGTCATGGTTTTCGGTGGAGAGCCAACTGTCGTGCTGCCCAGAAATCCAGGCAAGGGTGGGCGCAATCAGGCCCTCGCTTTAGCGTTGGCCAGAGAAATCGCGGGTATTGCTGGGCTGACGCTGCTTGTCGGGGGCACCGACGGCACCGACGGGCCAACCCAGGCCGCGGGGGCGATTGTTGACGGGACCACCTGGGGCGATGGTGCGGAAAAGGCGCTGCGGGATGCTGACAGCAGCAGCTATCTGGAACGCGCAAATGCTCTTTTCGTCACCGGACCGACCGGAACCAACGTAATGGACCTTATTGTCGCAATCCGAGGCTGATTTGACGATTTTCACCTGCACCAAATCCCTTTTGGCCCCGAGACTGACCGAATGAATCCAGCCGACAATTCGCTACTCGACATCGAAGACCTGCCAGATGTCGGCATTCACATGCCGGATGGGTGCCGGCTTTCAGCCCGGATATGGAAGCCGTCGCATGCAGAAAGCCACCCTGTACCTGCCATTCTGGAGTTCCTGCCCTATCGCAAGCGCGACGGCACTGCGACACGAGACGCCCTGACCCATCCTTGGTTTGCCAAGCGCGGTTATGCCTGCATCCGCGTGGACATGCGCGGCAATGGTGACAGCGAAGGGCTGATGGAGGATGAGTATACCCAGCAGGAACTGGACGATGCAGTTGCAACTATCGAGTGGCTGGCGCAGCAACCGTGGTGCTCTGGTTCTGTAGGAATGATGGGGATCAGTTGGGGCGGTTTCAATGCTTTGCAGGTGGCGGCACTACAGCCAGAGGCGCTGAAGGCGATTATCACGCTGTGCTCGACCGCCGACCGGTATGCGGACGACATCCACTACAAGGGTGGCTGCCTGCTGAACGAAAATCTCGGCTGGGGCGCGACCATGTGGTCTTATTCATCGCGCGCTCCCGATCCGGCCCTGCGTCCGAACTGGCGCGAGCTGTGGCTGGACCGCCTTGAGAACGAGCCCTTTCTGCCCTCTGTCTGGTTGCGCCATCAGACTCGGGATGCCTATTGGCGTCACGGGTCAGTCTGCGAGGATTTCAGCGCTATCCGGGCGGCGACTTTGGCTGTTGGCGGCTGGGGCGATGCCTATAAGAATACGGTGCCTTTATTGGTTGAACAGCTTGATTCTCCGGTCAAGGGGATCGTCGGACCTTGGGTTCACAAGTATCCGCATTTTGCTGTTCCGGAGCCCCGAATCGGATTTCTGCAAGAAGCCCTGCGTTGGTGGGACCATTGGTTGAAAGGCCAGGATACTGGCGTCGACCAGGAACCCGACTATCGCGCCTATCTTATGGATGGGGTACGCCCCCAGCGCTGGTACAAGGAACGGCCCGGTTGCTGGATAACCGAGGATAAAGGCGCGACCTCGCATCTTCCTATTCAAACTCTGAATATCTCTAATGCTGGGCTGGACCAACCCGGACCGCTGGACATGTGCATCCGATCCCCCCAGACCTGCGGGATGGAAGGTGGAGAATACTGCGCCATCTGGTTGGGGCCGGATATGCCGGGCGATCAGCGTGTGGATGATGCATTTTCGGCCTGCTTCGACAGCGCCCCACTGGCCAATGATTTGAACATCGTGGGCGCGCCGCAAATATGCCTGCACATCAGTGCCGACCGTCCCCATGCCCAGATGGCCGTGCGCTTGAATCACGTCCATCCCGATGGGGCAACAACACGCATAACATACGGTGTCCTTAACCTGTGCCATCGCGATACCCATTCGCAACCGACCGAATTGGTCCCTGGCAAGGTTTACGAGGTCACGCTGGATCTGGACCATATCGCTTATCGGGTGCCAAAGGGACACCACTTGCGGATTGCGGTATCCAGCGCCTATTGGCCGCTGATCTGGCCTTCGCCCGAGTCTGCAGAACTGCATCTGACCGAAGGCCAAATCAAGCTGCCCATCCGTCACGCGGCTAGCGAGGCATATGTATTCCCTCCCCCGGATGCCGAGGCCGCACACGACATCACGACTGTCCGAGACAGCCGGAACTCTCGACAGGTCGAAACTGACATGAATTCGGGGGAAACTCATCTGATTATAGAAGATGACTTTGGCCTTGTTACAGACAACCACCACGGCCTGACACATGGCGGAACAGCCTTTGAACGTTGGTCGATTCGCCCTGATGATCCGTTATCTGCACGCGGATATTGCCATTGGACACAAGAGATAATCCGTGACGGCACAGAGCTGCGTACAGAAACATCTTGCGAAATGTGGTCAGACGCCGGAAACTTCTACCTCTGTGCTGAACTCAAGGCATTTGAAAACGGCAGTTTGGTATTTTCAAAGACTAAGGAGGATACCGTACCGCGTAATCATATGTGAAATTCAAGCAGGTCTGAGCCGGACTTTTTTCTTGCTCGACCAACCGAATTGCGCCTAACTTGACTGGCGCGTCAATAAAAAAACCCGTCAGGGGCTGACGAGATAAATCACTGGGAGATATCTGAATGAACGAACAAATCACTCACATGGCCAAGCAGGTTACAGCTGGCAAGCTGACCCGCCGCGAATTTATGGGGAAAGCTGCAGCACTTGGTGTGTCTGCTGCGATGGCCAGCACAATGTTTGCCGATGCTGCACGCGCGGCTGGCCCGAAAAAGGGCGGTGATCTGAAATTTGGCCTGCAGGGCGGGGAATCCACCAACTCGCTTGACCCGGCCACCTATGCCAGCTCGGTTCCGTTCCAGAACGGCAAGCAGTTCGGCGACCAACTGGTCGAGGTTGCGCCCGATGGATCGATCGAACCGCGCCTTGCAGAAAGCGTCGAAGGCAGCGCGGATGCCAGGGTCTGGACCTTCAAACTGCGTCAGGGCGTGGAATTCCACAACGGCAAGACCATGACCAGCGAAGACGTGCTGAAAACCATGGAGCGTCACTCGAACGAGGATTCCCAGTCCGGTGCTCTGGGCATCATGCGCGGCATCGAATCGATGAAGGCTGATGGCGACAATTTCCAGGTTACGCTGAATGAACCAAATGCCGACCTGCCCTATCTGATGGCGGACTATCATCTGATCATCCAGCCGGATGGCGGCATGGAAGATCCGGGCGCAGGGGTTGGCACCGGCCCTTACCAAGTGGAAGTCAACGAACCCGGCGTGCGCCACGTGTTCAAGAAATTCGCCAACCACTGGAGCGATTACGGCAATTTCGACAGCGTCGAAGTGGTTGTTATCAATGACGCAACCGCCCGGACCGCCGCGCTGCAATCCGGTCAGGTCCACGCGATCAACCGGGTTGAGCCCAAGATTGCTGATCTGCTGGGTCGCGCACCGAACCTGACTGTGCATTCAACCGCAGGCCGTGGCCACTATGTGTTTATCATGCATTGCGACACGGCACCGTTTGATAACAATGAACTGCGTTTGGCCCTGAAACACGCGATTAACCGTCAGGATCTGGTCGACAAAGTTCTGCGTGGCTATGGCTCGATTGGGAATGACATGCCGATCAACGCGGCCTACCCGCTGTTTGACGGTTCGATCCCGCAGCGTGAATTCAGCATCGAAAAAGCAGCTGAGCATTACAAGAAGTCGGGTCATGACGGCTCGCCAATCATTCTGCAGGTCGCTGATGGCGCCTTCCCTGGTGCAGTGGACGCGGCCGCCCTGTTCCAGCAGACCGCGGCTCAGGCTGGTATCCCGCTGGAAATCAAGCGTGAACCCAACGATGGTTACTGGTCCGAGGTTTGGAACGTACAGCCGTTCTGCGCCTCGTACTGGGGTGGCCGTCCGGTGCAGGACCAGATGTATTCGACCGCGTATCTGTCGACCGCAGACTGGAACGACACGCGGTTCAAGGTTCCGGCCTTTGACGAGATGCTGTTTGCAGCCCGCGCCGAGCTGGACAATGACAAGCGCAAGGACATCTACAAACAGATGGGCATGATGGTCCGCGACGAAGGCGGCGTAATCTGCCCGATGTTCAATGATTTCGTCGAAGGTGTCAGCAATCAGCTGGAAGGTTGGGAAAGCGACCCGACCCAAGAGATGATGAACGGCAACATGTCCCGCAAGATGTGGTTCTCCTGATAAGGACCACGGATCATGCATCCTATCATCAAATTGGTTTCCCAGCGCCTTGCGCTGGGACTCCTATTGCTGTTTGGCGCTTCGGCCCTGATTTTTGGCCTGACCGAAGCCCTGCCCGGAGACGCCGCGCAAGCCGTCCTGGGACAGTCCGCAACTCCTGAGGCTCTTGCTAACTTACGTGAGGAAATGGGGCTGAACCGCCCTGCCCTGACCCGATACGCCGAATGGCTGGGCGGGATCGTTCAAGGCGATCTGGGCCAATCGATGACCAACAAACTGGATATCGCTGAAAGCATCGGCAAGCGCCTGGGCAACACGCTGTTCCTGGCTTGTGCCGCCGCCGTCGTCTCCGTACCACTCGCTATCTTCCTTGGCTTGTTGGCCGTCCGCTATCGCAACCGTATGCCGGACAAATTGATCTCGGCTGTGACCTTGACCACGGTTTCGATCCCCGAATTCCTGATCGGCTACGTGATTATCTATTTCGTTTCCGTAAAACTGGGCTGGTTTTCCTCGCTTGCGATGATCAACGATTCGATGTCCTTCGGCGAAAAGCTCTATGCAATCGCCTTGCCGGCCTTTGTGCTGACGCTGGTGGTATTGGCACAGATGATGCGGATGACCCGCGCCGCAATCCTAAACCTGATGCAGTCGGCCTATATCGAAACGGCTGAGCTGAAAGGTTTGTCCAGTTTTCAGGTCATCGCGCGACATGCCTTCCCCAACGCGATTTCGCCCATTGTCAACGTTGTTATGCTGAACCTGGCCTATCTGGTCGTGGGCGTCGTCGTGGTCGAAGTGGTGTTCGTTTACCCTGGCATGGGGCAATATCTTGTGGACTCGGTGACCAAGCGTGACGTGCCTGTGGTTCTGGCCTGCGGCGTTGTCTTCGCTGCGGTCTATATCGGGCTGAACATGGTTGCCGATATCGTGTCCATCCTTGCCAATCCAAGACTGAGGCACCCGAAATGATGAAGAATCTTCCTATTTCGGCCATGATCGGTCTGTTTTTCACCGGGCTGTACTTTTTCGTGGCGCTCGCGGCACCCCTGATCGCTCCTTACGGCATGGCTGAGGTGGTCGGTGATGTCTGGGAACCGTCCAGTGCCAAACACCTGTTGGGTACGGACAATATCGGGCGCGATCTGCTAACTCGCATGATCTATGGCGGGCGCACGACCATCTTTATCGCTGCTGCTGCCACAATCCTCAGCTTTGCCACCGGCACCACGCTGGGCTTGCTGGCCGCTGTTCTTGGTGGCTGGGCCGATCAGGTCCTCAGCCGAGCGGTTGACCTGGTCATGTCGATCCCGACACTGATCCTGGCGCTGGTCATTCTGGCGATTGTCCCGGTGACTGTCCCGATCCTGATCCTGGTGATGGGCCTGCTGGATGCCACACGCCCCTATCGCCTGTCGCGATCAGTCGCTGTGGATATCAATGTGATGGACTATGTTGAGGCTGCCAAGCTGCGCGGTGAGGGTCGTATCTGGATCATCTTCCGGGAAATCCTGCCCAATGCTCTGTCGCCTCTGGTGGCCGAGTTCGGATTGCGGTTCATCTTTATGGTTCTGTTTATCTCGACCCTCTCGTTCCTGGGTCTGGGCGTCCAACCGCCGCTGGCGGATTGGGGTGGAATCGTGAAGGAAAACAAAGACGGTATCGTCTATGGCATCGGCGCGGCGCTATATCCGGCTGTTGCCATCGCGACCCTCGCCATCTCGGTCAACCTTGTTGCTGACTGGGTCCTGAACCGTACCACATCGCTGAAAGGAGGCCGGGGATGAGTGATACCCTTCTCAAGGTCCGCGACCTCAAAATCGGCGCGACCGTTTACCCGCCGGGAGAAAAACCCCATGATATCGAAATCGTGCACGGGGTCAGCTTTGACCTTGAACGCGGCAAGGTGCTGGGTTTGATCGGTGAATCCGGGGCCGGTAAATCCACCATTGGTCTGGCCTCAATGGCCTATGGCCGTGGTGGTGTTGAACTCACCGGCGGAGAAGTTTGGGTTAACGGGCGCGATATCCTGAAAACCCCGCATAGCGATATCCGTAATCTGCGCGGAGGCGAAGTAGCATATGTTTCGCAATCCGCCGCAGCATCGTTCAACCCAGCCAAGAAGATCATGGATCAGGTGATCGAAGCCGCGGTGGAGCACAAGAAGTTCTCGCGTAAAGAGGCCGAGGCCCGCGCGCGGGAACTGTTCGCCAAGCTGGGGCTTCCCGATCCGGACAATATTGGTGATCGCTATCCGCACCAAGTTTCGGGCGGTCAGCTACAGCGGTGTATGACAGCGCTGGCGCTTTGTCCTGAGCCTGATCTGGTGGTGTTCGACGAACCGACAACTGCGCTGGATGTAACCACCCAGATCGATGTTCTGATGGCCATTAAGGAAGCCATTCGTGATACCGGCGTTGCCGCGCTCTATATCACCCACGATCTGGCAGTCGTTGCGCAAGTCAGCGACGACATCATGGTTCTGCGCATGGGTAACACGGTCGAGTACGGCAATACCGATCAGATCATCAACAACCCGCAGGAAGAGTATACCAAGGCGCTGGTCTCGGTCCGCTCCATCGAACATGAAGAAAAGAAGCCGACATCCGAACCAGTGCTGACAGTAGACGGGATCACTGCGCGCTATAAGGGGCTAAATTTCGACGTCCTGCACAACGTCAATGTCGAGCTTCATCCGGGGCAGACGCTGGCAGTTGTGGGCGAATCCGGTTCTGGCAAGTCCACGCTGGCACGGGTGATCACCGGGCTGCTTCCGCCGCGCGATGGCGAGATCAATTTCGCCGGACGCAAGCTAAGTGGCGACCTGAAGGGCCGCAGCCGTGAAGACCTGCGTGAGTTGCAGATGATCTATCAGATGGCAGACGTGGCGATGAACCCGCGTCAGACCGTCGGCACGATCATCGGGCGCCCGCTGGAGTTCTACTTCAACATGCGCGGTGCCGAAAAACGCAAGCGGATCGTCGAACTGTTGGATGAGATCGAACTGGGCGAAAAGTACATGGATCGCTACCCGGCGGAACTGTCTGGCGGCCAGAAACAGCGTGTCTGTATTGCACGCTCACTGGCGGCCAAGCCCAAGATGATCATCTGTGACGAGGTGACATCGGCGCTCGATCCTCTGGTGGCGGATGGTATCCTCAAACTGCTGCTGGACCTGCAAAAGATCGAGGATGTGGCCTATCTGTTCATCACCCACGATCTGGCAACGGTGCGCGCTATCAGCGACAGTATTGCGGTGATGTATCAGGGCCGAGTCGTCCGCTACGGCCCCAAATCGCAGGTGCTGAGCCCACCGTTTGATGACTATACCGACCTACTGCTCAGCTCTGTCCCCGAAATGCATCTGGGCTGGCTGGAAGAGGTCGTCGCCCACCGCAAAATGGAAAGCGCCGGGAACTGACCCCGGCCCTTCCCGTAAGTTTATGAAATCCCGGCGCCATTCGATCAAGGTGTCGGGATTTTGCCATTCGGGGCGGGATCAGGCAGCCAGACCGCACCGAATCTTTTAGGGTCGGCTGAAGCAATCTGAAAAAGGGTCAGAGCATGGACCGCAAACTTCTCCTCATCATTCTGGACGGTGTTCCATGGCGCAATTTCCGTCGTTTGTTCGGCAATCTGGAAGGCTGGGTCGACACCGGCGAGGCGCGCGTTTGGAAGAAGCGCGCTGTGCTACCGTCAATCTCGGCAAGCTGCTATGCCTCGATCCATACCGGTGTAACACCGCAGGAGCATGGCTGTACCGGCAATGGCAACGTGTTCCGCCTGAGTCAGAAGGACATCTTCAGCCAAGTGCGCGAAGCCGGCGGCGTGACTGGGGCTGTGGCCCACAGCTTCTGGTCGCAATTCTTTAATCGCCATCCATTCGACTATGTCCGCGATGTTGAATATGACGAGCCCAACAGCAAAACGATCAATCATGGTCGGTTCCACACGATGACAGGCTATGGCAAAGCCAACCAGATGACGCCCTGTGACGTCGATCTGTTCGCAACGCTGACCAATCTCTGCCTACGCCATGGCTTGGACTATGGATTGCTGCATACCAGCACTTTGGACAGCATGGGTCATAGGTTCTTTCATGAATGTGAAGAGATGGACCATGCCTGTTTCGTGATGGACGAAATGCTGGCCCCGTTTATCCCGCGCTGGCGGCAGTTGGGTTACGACGTCATCGTCACCGCAGATCACGGCCAGGACGATCGTGGCCATCACGGTGGGCGTGGCGCATTGCAGCAGGAAACCGCGCTGTATTACTTCGGTGACGCCGAAGGCCCCGATGCGAATGCTGTGATCGACCAGCTACAGCTGGCGCCCACGATTCTGGACCGTTTGGGTGCCCCGATTGCCGAAACCATGAACGGTCAGCCCTTCTTGAAGTAGGGGATCAGTCGTAGGGCCAGATCTGCTGGCCCAACGCCTCTATCGCCACCGAGATCCTCTCGAAGCTGTCCGCCGCACGTTTGACCATGGTGCGCGCCCGCAGATAGCCGTGCACAAGGCCGGGTTCATTGATGCAATGAGCCTGCCCACCTGCAGCCCTGATCTGCTCGCAATAGATCGCACCATCATCACGTAAGGGATCACAATCTGCAGTTACCACCACGGTTGGGGGCAGCCCCGAGAAATCCGTGTCATGCAATGGAGCGAATGTCGGGTCGTTTTCCGGCACATCTCCACCACAGCGCACCTTCTCGTAAAAACTTACATCCTCCAGCGTCAGCAAAGGCGCATGGGCATGTTCCTTATAGGAACCACGGGACGAATCTCCGCCCAAGCCTGGATAGATGAGGACCTGACCAAGAAGATTGTCAAACTGCGTCCGTCCGTGCTGTGAAACTGCGGCGGCCAGATTTCCACCAGCGCTGTCGCCCGCCAGAACGAAAGGGTCCTGGAACTCTTGCACCGCCCAGTTGGTTGCCGCCCAACTATCGTGAAACTGGGCAGGATGAATATGTTCGGGGCTCAGGCGGTAATCCACGGCAATCACCCGATACCCAGTTTGTGCACAAAGTTCGGCACAGACATCGTCGTGACTGTCCAGTCCGCCGACGACAAACCCGCCTCCGTGGAAATAGATCACCGTCCGGCTTGGATTGCCTGCGGTGTAAATGCGAACAGGCACGCCAGCGGCGCGCCTGTCTTCTGTTTCAACACCCATTGGGCGAGGCTGGCGAAAATCCTTGCACATTACGTCATAGACGCCGCGCTGATCTTCGATCGACAATTCGACCGCGTCATCAGGATAGCTTTCAGCCGTTCGTCTTATGAACGCCCAGGTTTCTTCATCAATCAGACGTTCATAGTCCATAGCCCCTCCGCGATCAGGCAGCCCACTCCCATGGCCGGGTGAACGATCCCAGCACTTTGCTGACATCGTCGTCCGAGGAACCGTTGGCGTCAAGCTGCGCGACAAGTCCGCGCTTTTTATCATCCAGAACCGAAACCACACGCGCAGCAACGCCTGCGTCTTCAAGCGCACCATTGTAGATGCGTGTGATCGCCTGCTTACGTAGCTCGGGCTTAAAGACTTTGCCCACTGCCGTTTTGGGCAGTTCGTCCAGAATAGTCATGTGCTTAGGTTGCGCGGCACGCTCGTGAACGTGAACTCTGCAGTATTCCATCAGCTCCTGCTCTGTCACACTGGCCCCAGAGACCAATTCGACAAAGGCACAGGGCACTTCGCCCGCATGGGCGTCTGGTTGACCGATCGCACCGGCAAATGCCACGGCCTCATGCCCCAACAGCGCCTCTTCGATCTCGGCCGGGTCGATATTGTGCCCGCCGCGAATGATCAAATCCTTGGCACGACCGGTGATCCACAAATAGCCATCATCGTCAAACCGGCCCAAATCACCGGTGCGCAGATATTTGTCATAGTGGAACAGGCCCACGTTCTTTTCGACCTCTGTATACGTGTTGCCCGCAAATACGCCGGGGTTCGAGATACAGATCTCACCAATCTGATCAGTGCCACATTCGGTCGGACCGTCGGGCCCATCCTGAAGGATTTTCACATCCGTATAAGGGAACGGAACGCCAATCGAACCGATCTTCTTTTCGCCATCCACCGGGTTGCACGACACTAGGCAGGTGGCTTCGGTCAGGCCATAGCCTTCGACTATAGTGACGCCGGTGGCCTCTTCAAAGCGACGGAACAGTTCAACCGGCAAAGGAGCCGAGCCCGAGAAGGCCGTTTTCACTGACGAGATATCGGCGTCGACAGGGCGCTGCATTTTGGCAGAGATCGCTGTCGGAACCGTGATGATAAAGCTGACTTTCCAACGCTCGATCAGTTTCCAGAAATTGTCGAAAACGCCATCCCCGCGATATCCTTGAGGCGTCGGGAAGACCACATGCGCACCCGAACTCACTGCAGCCATGACGATCACATGCACAGCAAAGACGTGGAACATGGGCAGTGGGCACATGACCACATCGTTTTCGTCGAACAACAAGGTGCCACCACACCAGCCATTATAGATCAGGCCGGAATATTTGTGTTGTGCAACCTTGGGCATGCCGGTTGTACCACCAGTATGGAAATAGCACGCAACACGGTCTGATTTACTGTCTTCGAATGTCAGTGTCTCGGGCTGTTTCGCCAGCTCTTTGCTGAAATTCAAATAGTCCGCATGAGCCAATTTAGCCTTGTCGCCCATTTTGGGACGCACAAGGGGCACGATCCACGATTTCGGAGGCGTCAGATAGCGATTCAGGTCGATTTCCAGAATTGTGTTCACACCGGGCGCGTGGCGTACGGCCTCTTCCACCTTCTGTGCAACATCGGCTTTGGGAAATGACTTTAGCGTCACAACAACCTTGGCTTTCGTCTCGCGCAAAATTGCTGCGATTTGCTCGGGCTCCAACAACGGGTTGATCGGGTTCACGATCCCTGCGACGGCCCCTCCCATGAGGGTCACCAGAGTTTCGTTGCAGTTGGGCAGCACATAGGCCACCACATCGTTTTCACCGATACCCAGAGATCTGAAAAGATTGGCGGCCTGATTGACCTTACCCAGCAGATCAGACCACGTCAGTGTCTCGGCCTTATCGGTTGGGCCGGAAAACAGCTGAAAGCTAATGGCCTTGTGGTCGGGGAACTTGCCCGCCGTTCGAGAAAGTAACTGATGAAAGGTTACCGGTACGTCTCGATCCTCCCACGGCATTTCATTTTCTATTCTTGCCTTATCGTCTAATCCCGCGAATGCCATTAGTTCCTCCCTGTACTTTTACTGCGTCACGCGCAGGCTCTCATCTAGGATGAAAGTAAAACCCGCTCATGTGCAAGTAAGGGCTTAACGGCAGAACAACCCAGAATGTAGAATGACGCTGGGGCGCAAAACAAAATATCTCGCCATCAGGTTACTCTGCTGCAACACCATCGGTAAATTGCAACCGTGCCAAACGCGCGTACAGCCCATCCTGCGATACCAGATCGTCATGCGTTCCCTGCGCAACGATCTGCCCGTTCTCCAGGACGATGATGCGGTCGGCTTTTTTCACGGTTGCCAATCTGTGCGCAACAATCAGCGTCGTCCGCCCTGCACGCAACCTGTCGACAGCCCCTTGCACAGCGCGCTCGCTTTCAGCGTCCAATGCCGATGTCGCCTCATCCAACAACAGGATCGGAGCATCGCGCAAAATGGCGCGGGCGATGGCGATCCGCTGTTTTTGTCCCCCGGACAGCATGACGCCTCGCTCTCCTACAAAGCTGTCATAGCCTTCGGGCAGCGTCGAGATGAATTCGTGGGCCGCAGCTGCGCGGGCTGCGTCTTCAACCTCGGCATCCGTCGCATCGAGCCGCCCAAATCGGATATTTTCGCGCGCCGATGCTGCGAATATCGTGGGATCCTGAGGCACAAGTGCCATATGACGGCGGAAATTGGAACGATCCAAATCTCGCAGGTCAATACCATCCAAACAAACGCGTCCCGAGTCAGGATCATAGAATCGCTGAATCATCTGGATCACGGTTGTTTTTCCGGCCCCCGAGGGGCCGACAAATGCGACGGTTTCCCCGGGGTTGACTGTCAGCGACAGTTCATTCAACGCCACGACATCCGGACGCGCCGGGTAGCGGAAAGTCACATCGTCGAACCGAATCTCGCCGCGCACGGGCGCGGGGAAAGCTTGCGCCTGGCCGGGATCGTTCACGGTGTCCTGAGCATTCAACAGCTCGACCAACCGCTCGGTCGCACCGGCCGCACGCTGCAATTCGCTCCAGATTTCGGACAGGGCCGCAACCGAACCGGCCATGATGATCGAATAGATCACGAACTGGATCAGAACGCCCTCGGTCATGACACCGTTGCGGACATCATTCGCCCCCATCCACAACACGCCCACGATTCCGGAAAACACCAGGAATATAACGATGACGGTCAGCACGGCCCGGGTCTGAATTCGGCGCAGCGAGACAGTATAGGACGTTTCGGTCATCTCACCGAACTGATTTCGGCTGGCCTGCTCATGGGTAAAGGCCTGAACGGTTTGAACTGCGCTCAGCGCTTCACCGGCGTTGCCCGATGAGGCTGCGATCCAGTCTTGGTTTTCCCGGCTAATAACCCGCAGGCGCCGCCCCAATACCAGTATCGGAACTACAACCAGCGGAATCAGCAGCAAGACCATCCCGGTCAGCTTGGCCGAGGTCAGCAGCATCAGCACAAGCCCGCCCAGAAACATCAACATATTGCGTAGAGCGATCGAGACTGACGAGCCCAGCACGGATTGAATCAGCGTGGTGTCGGTCGTGATCCGGCTCAGCACCTCACCCGTCATGATACGTTCATAGAATTCGGGGCTCATCCCGATGACGCGATCAAAAACGGCTTTGCGGATATCGGCGACAACGCGTTCGCCCAGGCGCGTAACAAGCGCGTAGCGGATACCTGTTCCGACGGCCAGAATCGCGGCGATGCCCAGCGCCGCCAGAAAGTACCAATCCAGTAGCTCTCCGTCTTCGATCCGAAAGTTGTCGACCACACGGCGGACAGCCAAAGGCAATGTCAGCGTCATGCTGGCGGTCAGAACCAAGGCCAAAGAGGCCCCAATCATTTGCAATCGATAAGGCTTCATGAATGGCCAGAGCGAAGCCAGAACACCGATCTTCCTGGACCTGGCCCGTTCCTCAGCCGCACCGGGTGCGGGTTTTGCTGCTGGACTGGCTGAGACGGGTTTTGCCATGTCAGGCCCTTACATCGTGTTCGAATTCCGGTATCCCGCTTCTTGGCGTCTACAACCCGCCGGGTCAAGCGGTGCAGCCGAATGGCCCAAACGAAAGGCTATTTGACGCAGACTTTTGGGGCTGATTTGGAGCGGGCGGCGGGAATCGAACCCGCTTCATCAGCTTGGAAGGCTGAGGTAATAGCCAGTATACGACGCCCGCTCAGCGGTGGCTGGTTTATGCCATGCCCAAGGTGTCGTCAAGCACAGTTCGCACGCGAAATTCAAAATCATATGACACCCGGGGACGGACCCCGGCGCATCGGTAATCCCGGGGTCGTTTCGGCAGCGCGCGGCTTATTCAACGCGCGGCATTCGCCCATTCGCAAGTTTCAAGATCCGCCGAAATACGGATCATGGATGCCAGATTCTTACTGGAAGATTCGGCCAAGCCAATCAACTTCGCAGGATAGGTCGTTGCGGCGCTCAGCGCATCCTTCAGCGGGACACCGACATTTTTGACAAGGATGCGAACAGCCGTCGTCAGATCCAGGTCAGCCCCTGCCAGCGTTCCATTTTCAAGCGTCAGGCGGCCATCCGTTCTGGTAATACGGCGCCCTTCAAGGTTGAATTCGGCATCCTCTGTTCCGGCAACAGCCATGGCATCGCTGACCAGAAATATCCGGGCCGGGCCGGTCTTTGCCGCCCATGCCGCCCGCATGACCTCAGGGTGTACGTGTATACTGTCGGCAATCAGACCCGCAGACAAACCCGCATTAGCCAGCGCCGCCCCCACAAGACCAGGCTCGCGGTTTCCAAGCTGGCTCATGGCGTTGAACAGATGTGTGACACAGCGGGCGCCCGCCGCAGCATAACGTTGACAGGTCGCAAAATCCGCATCGCTATGACCCAGAGACACCAGAATTCCGGCCTCAGCCAAAGAGGTAACCTGTCGCTCAGACACAGCTTCTGGCGCCAGGGTTACTTTAAGGCAAGGCAATCGGCTGGCCGCGGCTATCAGGGTGGTCAGATCCTCTTCATCCATCGGGCGGATCAGCGCGGCGTCATGCGCCCCTTTTCGCGCCAACGAAAGATGCGGTCCCTCCAGATGCAGTCCAGCGACACCGAGAACACCGACATCCACAGCCTTGATCGCGGCCTCTATTGCCTGCTGGGTCTTGGCCGCAGTGTCGGTAATCAGGGTGGGCAAAAAGGATGCGACGCCAAGCTTTCTATGCGCTTGAGAAATGCGCTGGATAGTCTCGACAGAAGGGTCATCGTTGAACATGACACTTCCGCCGCCATTGACCTGTAGGTCCACAAATCCGGGGCAGAGAATATCACCGTTCAGATCGACCTGCTGCCCGGCGATTTTGGTTCCGTCTGCCGGGGTGATCTCGGACAAATTACCTTGGCGAAACACAACCGCCTGCCCCTCCAGCAGGTGTGTGCCGTCGAAATAGGCGCCGTTTCTGAATACAACCGTCTCAGAGGTCATACAGTTTCCGTAACTTTCTTAAGGTGACGCGGGGCATCAGGGTCAATTCCGCGATTGCAGGCGACCGATTCAACCATGCTGTAGAACGATGTGATGGCGCTGATGGGATCGGTCAGCCAATGGTCCGTTCTGACGACCGGCAGAGGCTGCGCCCGTTTCACCGCCGATGTTGTGGCAAAAACGGTAGCCCCTTTTGCCGCCAACGCATCAGCCGCTTCTGCCGTTGTTTGTTCAGCGGCATCACTGGCAGCGAACACAATGGTTGGAAACCCTTCTTCAACGATTGAGACCGGCCCGTGCAGAACTTCTGCAGTCGAATAGCTCTCGGCGTGGATCTGGCAGGTCTCTT
This sequence comes from Ruegeria sp. CDSB022, assembly GCF_059611145.1. Classification (NCBI taxonomy): domain Bacteria; kingdom Pseudomonadati; phylum Pseudomonadota; class Alphaproteobacteria; order Rhodobacterales; family Roseobacteraceae; genus Ruegeria; species Ruegeria sp. CDSB022. The sequence goes on from NZ_JBXWOZ010000002.1 coordinate 327,415, forward strand.
TGATTTTCAGCGCCGCTTCATTCGAGATCGCCAGCGATGGACCGCGACCCAAGGTAAACAGGGACCGGCCGGAAATCGCATTGGCGGCCGGGGTCCAGTCGCATTGGGCAGCCTTCCCAAGATACCCGGGCAGTGACCATATGGCCTGCTTCAGCTCTGCCTCATCCGCGATTTCCGCCAGCAACCACAGCCCCGCCACCAGAGACGTCACAAAGGTCTTGGTTGCTGCCACACTCAATTCCGGTCCCGCATGAAGAGGCAGGACGGCGTCCGTGGCATCTGCCAGGTGGGATTCCGTATTGTTCGTAATGGCGACCGTCACGGCACCAGATCGTTTCAGCGCGCGCGTCATGCCAACGATGTCCGGGCTTTGACCAGATTGCGACACCGATATGCTCAACGCACCCTGCGCCCGAAGCTCGGCACCATAGATCGAGTTGACCGAGGGCCCGACCGAGGCAACAGGAAGGTTCAGCAATAGTTCGCATGCATATTTCAGATAGGTGCAGGCGTGATCCGAAGATCCTCGCGCCACCGAGACCAGAAAACGCGGGTCTGCGTCGCGCGCCAACTGGGCAGCGTGGCGGATATTGTCAGCCCCATTGCTTAGCAATCGGTCTACGGCATCAGGAATTTCCAGAATTTCCTGACGCATCTTCGAGAGTTCTACGGACATCTAGTTCCGTCCTTTCAGGTTACAACCGCAATTCAGCGACAAAATCATACGCATCGCCGCGATAAAGCGAGCGTGTCAGTTCGGCGACGCGTCCGTTTCTGAGAAAAGAAACACGTTCAATATTCAGCCCGGCGGCTCCCTCGGGAACATCAAGAAGTTCAGCCTCACGCGCGGCCAAATTCAGGGCCGAGATCTTCTGAACCGCCCGAACAGGACGGCGGCCCAGCCGATTCAAGACCTCGTACAGAGAGGTGGTCACCTCGATCGGGTTCGGCAGGATATCCAAAGGTAACGCCGCTTTTTCCAGCGCCAATGGACGGCCATCGGCTTCGCGCAATCGGTAGATACGAGAGATTTGCTCACCCTCGGACAAGCTCAAGGCGGCAATCTCTTCTTGGGTCGGCGCAAAGACCCCCCGCTCCAGCCATTTCGACGCGGTTTTCATTCCACGGCTGGACATGTCTTCGGTGAACGAAGTCAGATGTGTCAGCGATTGTTCGACCCGTGGGATGCGCTCGCGGATGAACGAGCCCGAGCCCTGGCGCTGTTCGATCACGCCCTCTTGGACAAGCTCTTGAATCGCCTTTCTCACGGTGACGCGCGAAAGGTCCGTGATCTCGACAAGTTCTCTCTCGGACGGAAGCGACGATTTGGGGGGCAGAACACCCGTATCAATGCCCTCCTGCAGCCTTCGCCGTAGTTGGACATATCGCGGCCCATTATCAGCGGTCAGCCAGGAATCCGAACGCAGAAAATCAGCAATGCTCATGTTCGACCTCCTTTGCCAAGGCGAGCGCCCCGTCGAGCGGTTCTCCTAACGGCGCGCGCAGGTCGGATTGCATGTTTTCGGGCAGATACGACGCGTATTGACCACCAATACCGCCCGTCAGACACAGCGCGGCTCCCGGGCTCCACCCCAAATGCGTGGCGGTATCCGCCAGATAGGCAGCACCTGCCCGCATGATTTGTTGCGCAACCACGTCGTCATCTTGGGCAGCCATGGTCACTTTTGGTGCAATCGCTCCAAACTGCGCAGGGTCTGCAGCCCCTGCAAAACGAACGATCCCGGCAGGTCCGTCATGTTCGGACAGCAAAGTGGTCAAAAGGTCCGAACGGGTCTGCGTTCCATCAGACGCACGCAATGCCAAGGACAATGCCATCCTTCCAACCCACTGGGCCGAGGCTTCATCCCCCAAGACCGAGCCCCAGCCACCGGCAAAGCGCATGTCTCTACCAGTTTGTCTGGCCAGAAATGAGCCTGTACCACAATGGGCAATCAGCCCGTCCTGCGCACCCAGTGCCCCGCGCAAGGCAGCGGGACGATCATCCTCTATCCGGGCGTGCTTTAGACCAAGCGCATCCCTCAAACGAGTTGAGATCGCCTGATCCGTGATCCCAGCTAAACCAACATAGGCAGGACTTGCCAACAAGCCCTCAACCCCGATGCCAAGCTTGCCAGACAGCTGGTCCAACCCCAGCTTTATCTGTGAAACGCCAGCCTGAAAATCAGTCGAGACGTTTGCAGCGCCAACTTCAACGCTGTGAGCGATTCCAGCAACCTCACAGGCCACACGACAGCGCGTTCCACCGCCATCAACGGCCAATACAGCATTATGCAGGGACTCAATCATGACAATACCAATACAATACCTATTTGATTTAGAAAAGCCTAGATTTTGGCGATGCTCGCAAATATTGCAGTTTTTCCTATAAGAACAGCACAAAACCTTCACTGAAAAGAAAATGTTGGACAGGTGGTATTAAATAGGTATTGTAATCGGGAAACCTGGGAGGGGATTCTCTTGACGCTGCCGTCAACCGAACAACTGCACCGCGACGCCACCAGCCTGAGCCGCGAAGACCTGACAGGGTCGGCGCTGTTGCTGGCCGAGGGGCAGATCGCTGCGGCAGCGGCGGTGCGCTCGGCCACACAGGCTATTGCATTGGGCGCCGCTGCGATGGCCAGGACGCTCCGGTCGGGCGGCATGTTGCACTATGTTGCGGCAGGCTCGTCCGGTTTGATGGCGGCGGCTGACGCGCAAGAGCTGGGCGGAACATTCTCGATCACGCCAGACCAGTTGCGAATCCATATGGCTGGTGGTCTTCCGACGGGTGTCGAGATGCCGGGTGATTCCGAAGACGCCGACGGTGACCTGCGTGAAGCGCTGAACAGTTTGTCAGCCCGGGACACGGTGATCGCCGTATCCGCAAGCGGGTCGACCCCCTACACGATGACAGCCGCAGGCATCGCCCGTGCAAAAGGCGCGACCTTGATCGGCATCGCCAATAACGCCAACAGTCCCCTGCTGACACAGACCAACATCCCGATCCTGCTAGCCACCCCGCCCGAACTGATTTCGGGATCAACGCGGATGGGCGCGGGAACGGCGCAAAAGATCGCTTTGAATATGCTGTCGTCGCTGATGGCGCTGGACCTTGGCCACGTACATGGCGGCATGATGGTCAACCTGCGCGCGGACAATGACAAACTGCGCGCCCGCGCGGCCGGAATCGTAACCCGCATTGCCGACGTGGACACAGACGCAGCAAAGCGCGCACTGGAAGCAACACGCGGTGATGTGAAGCCCGCCGTGCTTGTCGCCGCTAAAGGTGTTTCGGCATCCGAAGCCACCGAACGCCTACGAACATCAGACGGAATCCTAACGGCCGCACTGGCCATAGAATAATAACCATCAATCGGGAGAATATGGATGACCAAGAATAGCTTGAAACTTGCTCTGCTGGGCACGACGCTGATGGCGTCGGCTGCCTATGCGGAAGATGTGACCCTGACCATCGAAAGCTGGCGAAATGACGACCTGACCCTATGGCAGGACCAGATCATCCCTGCGTTTGAGGCCAAACACCCCGGCATCAAAGTGCAATTCACACCCTCGGCCCCAGCGGAATACAACGCCGTACTGAATTCGAAACTGGATGCGGGTTCGGCGGGTGACCTGATCACCTGTCGCCCGTTCGACGCATCGCTGGCCCTGTATGAGGCCGGTCATCTGAGCGACCTGTCCGGTGTCGAAGCGATGAACAACTTCTCGGATGTCGCCAAGTCGGCCTGGCAAACGGATGACGGCTCGGCCAGTTTCTGCGTTCCGATGGCGTCGGTGATCCACGGGTTCATCTATAACAAGGACGCGTTTGCCGAGCTGGGTATCGAAGTTCCCACAACCGAGGACGAGTTCTTTGCCGCCCTCGACAAGATCAAGGAAGACGGCACTTATATCCCGATGGCGATGGGCACCAACGACCAGTGGGAAGCCGCCACTATGGGCTATAACAACATCGGTCCGAACTATTGGAAAGGCGAAGAGGGCCGCCAAGCGCTGATCGCGGGCGAGCAAAAGCTGACCGATGAAGCCTGGACCGCCCCCTATGCCACCCTGGCCCGTTGGGGCGCTTATCTGGGTGACGGATATGAGGCGCAGACTTATCCCGACAGCCAGAACATCTTTACCCTGGGTCGCGCAGCCGTCTACCCTGCGGGATCCTGGGAAATTTCGGGCTTCAATGCGCAGGCCGATTTCGAAATGGGCGCCTTTAAGCCGCCAGTCCAGAATGCGGGCGATACCTGCTATATCTCGGACCACACCGACATTGGCATTGGTATGAATGCGGCCACCGCGAATCCCGAAGCTGCCGAGACGTTCCTGGCCTGGGTCGCAAGCCCGGAATTCGCCGAAATCTTCGGCAACGCCCTGCCTGGCTTCTTCCCGCTCTCGAACACTCCGGTCGAGCTGCAGGACCCGCTGGCCAAGGAAATCGTAGGCTGGCGCGAAGAGTGTGAATCGACCATCCGCTCGACCTATCAAATCCTGTCGCGTGGCACGCCGAACCTTGAAAACGATACCTGGGGCGCTTCTGTTGCTGCCATCAAAGGTGCAAAATCCCCCGAGGAACTGGGTGTCGAACTGCAGGAAGGCCTGGCCTCCTGGTACGCTCCGCATCAATAAGCTGATCTATACCCGGGCGGTGCCGACCGCCCGGGTAACTCCGACACCCCATTGAAAGCAATCCCATGACCCGCCCCCGCATCCGCTGGCATATCGTTGTATTTCTGGCACCTGCCGTACTCGTCTATACCGCTGTGATGATTTTCCCGCTGTTCAACACACTGCGCCTTGCACTGTATACAGAGGTTGATCAGGCTCGCGTGTTTGTCGGATTGCAGAATTTCCGGACCCTGTTTTTCGATCCCAACTGGTCGGATCAATTCTGGAATGCTCTGGGTAATAATTTTTGGTTCTTCCTGATCCATATGTTGGTTCAGAACCCGATCGGCATCGCGCTGGCCGCCCTTCTCAGCCACCCTCGCCTACGGTTTGCCGCCCTGTATCGCTCGGCGATCTTTATTCCTACGATCCTCAGCTTTGTGATCGTGGGCTTTGCCTGGAAACTGATCCTGTCGCCGATCTGGGGCATTGCGCCTTCGATGCTGGATGCTGTTGGGCTTAAGTCCCTCTTTGCACCGTGGTTGGGCAAAGAGGAATACGCACTGACCACGCTGGCGCTGATCTCGGTCTGGCAGTTCGTAGGCATCCCGATGATGCTGATCTATGCCGCCCTGCTGACCATCCCCGAAGAAATCCTTGAGGCCGGAGAGATCGACGGCATCACCGGGGCCTCGGCCTTCTGGAAGATCAAACTACCGCTGATCCTGCCGTCGATCGGGATCATCTCGATCCTGACCTTTGTGGGCAATTTCAACGCATTCGACCTGATCTATGCCTCACAAGGCGCGCTGGCGGGGCCGGATTTCTCAACCGATATTCTAGGTACTTTCATGTATCGCACATTCTTCGGCTTCCAGTTGCAACTAGGCGACCCGCATATGGGATCGGCCATCGCCGGGGCCATGTTCGCAATCATCCTGGTGGGCGTCTGTATCTATCTGTTCGGCATCCAGACCCGGATGCGCCGGTATCAACTGTGAGGGCCAAGTGATGAACAAAGCACGCCATAACCCCCTCAACACCGTAGCGATGCACGCTGGGCTGATCCTGTATACACTGATCGCTCTGTTCCCGGTCTTTGTGATCCTGATCAACAGCTTCAAAACCCGCCGATCGATCTTTCGCGAACCGCTGGCCCTGCCCAACGCAGACAGTTTTTCGCTGATCGGCTATGAGACGGTGATGAAGCAGGGGGATTTCTTCCTCTACTTTCAGAACTCGATGATCGTCACCGTGGCGTCCCTGTTCTTTATCCTGCTGTTCGGTGCCATGGCGGCTTATGCGCTGTCCGAGTACCAGTTCAAAGGCAACCTGCTGATGGGCCTATATCTGGCACTGGGGATCATGATCCCGATCCGCATCGGCACCGTCGCAATCCTTGAGATGATGGTGGCGACCGGGTTGGTGAACTCACTTTGGGCGCTGATCCTGGTCTATACGGCACAGGGTTTGCCGCTGGCGGTGTTTATCCTGTCTGAATTCATGCGGCAGGTCAGTGATGACCTGAAAAACGCCGGGCGCATCGACGGGCTGTCGGAATACACGATCTTCTTTCGGTTGGTTCTGCCGCTGGTTCGGCCAGCGATGGCGACGGTGGCCGTGTTCAACATGATCCCGATCTGGAACGATCTGTGGTTCCCGCTGATCCTGGCCCCGGCTGAGGAGACCAAGACCCTGACGCTGGGCAGCCAGGTCTTTATCGGTCAATTTGTCACCGACTGGAACGCGGTCCTGTCAGCCTTGTCGATGGCAATCCTGCCGGTCCTGGTTCTCTATGTCATATTCTCACGCCAGCTGATCCGCGGCATCACGTCAGGGGCTGTCAAATGACACGTGTTCTGATCGCAGGTCTTGGCAATATGGGGTTCAGCCACGCGCTGGCCCATCACCATCACCCCGACGCCCAGATCGTGGCGTTGGTGAACCGCTCGGGGCACGTTGAGTACCCTGATCTTGCCGAATACCCGGCCTATTCCGATTTCGAAACCGCGCTGGCCGAAACAAACCCGGATCTGGTCGTGATCGCCACCTATTCCGACAGCCATGCGGATTATGCCTGTGCGGCGATGGAAGCCGGGGCGCATGTCTTTGTAGAGAAACCGCTGGCCACCAATGTCGCTGATGCGCGCCGCGTGGTCGAAACCGCCACCCGGCTGAACCGCAAGCTGGTTGTTGGCTACATCCTGCGCCACCACCCCTCGTGGGTGCGGCTGATTGCCGAGGCCCGCAACCTGGGTGGGCCTTATGTATTCCGACTGAACCTGAACCAGCAATCCAGCGGCGCGGAATGGGAGACGCATAAAGCGTTGATGCAGACCACCTCGCCCATCGTGGATTGCGGCGTTCACTATGTCGATGTGATGTGCCAGATCACCGATGCCCGGCCCGTCCGTGTCCACGGAATGGGTCTGCGCCTATCCGATGAGATCGCGCCCGACATGTACAATTACGGGCAGTTTCAGGTGGTTTTCAATGACGGCTCGGTCGGCTGGTATGAGGCCGGCTGGGGCCCGATGATGTCGGAAACCGCGTTCTTCGTGAAAGATATAGTGTCGCCCAACGGTTCGGTCTCGATCACCGACGGGAACAAGGGCGCCTCGGCGGATATCGACGGCCACACAAAGGTTGGCGGTCTGCTAGTCCACACACCGCAAGGCGATCACACAATCGACATGCCCGGTGAACCCGGTCACCAGGAACTCTGCGATGCCGAACAGGGCTATATGCTGCGCGCCATCGCCAAAGACATAGACCTGACGCGTCATATGAATGACGCTGTCCAATCCCTTGCCATTTGCCTGGCCGCAGATGAAAGCATCCGCACTGGCCAGCCCGTTTCCTTTGAGGAGCAAGCGACATGACCGCCCTGACGCTGAACAAAATCAATAAATCCTTCGGCAATGTGCATGTCCTAAAAGACATCACGCTTGAAGTCGAAGACGGCGAGTTTGTCGTCTTTGTCGGCCCTTCGGGCTGTGGCAAATCCACCCTGTTGCGGGTGATAGCGGGGCTCGAGGATGCATCGTCCGGTGAGATCAACATTGGCGGGCAGCAGGTCAATCTGGTGCCGCCATCCAAGCGCGGCATTGCGATGGTATTCCAAAGCTATGCGCTCTATCCCCACCTCAGCGTTCGGGGCAATATGACCCTTGCACTGAAGCAGGAAAAGCAGCCCAAATCGGAAATCGAAGGCCGCGTGGCCAAAGCCAGCCGGATGCTGAACCTGGAACCCTATCTGGACCGCTTCCCGTCCGAACTGTCAGGCGGTCAGCGTCAGCGGGTTGCCATTGGCCGCGCCATCGTGCGCGAACCCAAACTGTTCCTGTTTGATGAGCCACTGTCCAATCTGGATGCCGCGCTTCGCATGAATACGCGAATCGAGATCGCCAACCTGCACCGAGCACTGGACGCCTCGATGATCTATGTTACCCACGACCAGACCGAAGCCATGACCCTGGCCGACAAGATCGTTGTTCTGCGTGACGGCCGGGTAGAACAGATCGGCAGCCCGATGGAACTGTATAACAATCCCGCGAACCAGTTCGTAGCAGGGTTCCTCGGCTCTCCGTCAATGAATTTCCTGCCGCAGGGGTTGCTGAACGAAAGCGGTCAGAACACGATTGGCATCCGGCCCGAGGACCTGTTTGTTGCAGATGACGGACCACTCACCGCGCGTGTCAGCCATGTCGAAAAGTTGGGCGGAGACACAAATGTCATCGCGCAGATCAATGAACACGCCATAACCGCCCGGCTGTTTGGCCAGCATGCGATATCCGAAGGGCAGGAATTGCGTTTCGCCTATTCTCCGGACAAGGCCTATCGGTTCACTGCGGACGGTGAGCGCCTTACCTGACCGCTTTTCCTGGCAAAAAACCAATAAAAACAAGATGTCATCAGCCCGTTTTGACGGACTGATCCAATCGGCGTATCCTAACGCATCCAAAGTTTATCTGTTTCCTGAGTATCCCGGCGCCATCGTTAATGGTGCTGTTATTACCCTGTCACAAATGCCCCCTAAATGCGTTTCATCGACTTTTCACCGACAGCCAGGAGCAATCCATGAAAGACGTTGACCCTACCACACTTTCCGCCGACGACTGGGACGAGCTGCATTTCCCCCGCCCTGAAGAAAACGACTTTGACCGTGTCGTCGAAAGCGCCATTTCCCGCCGTGGATTTCTGTCCGGCGTCGTGGCCTTCGGCTCTGGCGCGGCTGCGTTGGGAACCGGCCTGCTTGGCTCGACCTCGGCGCAGGCACAAGCAGCATCCCGGTTCGCTTTCACCCCGATTGCCGCACAAACTGATGGCACCGTCCATGTGCCTGAAGGGTTTGAGTGGAAGATCTTGATGCGCTGGGGCGATCCGCTGTTTTCGGATGCCGATGGCTATGACCTCGCCGAGGGCGGCCCGGTCGAGAACTCGGACCGCATCTTTGGCGAGAATACCGACGGCATGGAGACCTTTACCTTCCAGGGTCATGAGCTGATTGCGATCAATCACGAATATCCGAACGGTAAAATCAACCTGCCAGCCGCGCAGGAAGGTGTTCCGGCCAGTGCTGACGACGTGCGCAAACTGCAGAACCTGCAAGGCGTGACCGTAATGGAAATCACCGAAGGCCCCGAAGGTTGGTCGGTAGTCAAGGACAGCCCGTTCAACCGGCGCATCCACCACAACACTGAGATGAACATCGTCGGCCCCGCTGCCGGCCACGACCTGCTGAAGACCGAGGCCGACCCGACCGGCACAACCTCGCTGGGCACCATGAACAACTGTGGTGCAGGCAAGACGCCCTGGGGCACGTATCTGACCTGCGAAGAGAACTTTAACGGCTATTTCGGGTCCAGCGACAAAAACGCCAGCTACTATCAAAAGGTCGCGGACGGCTTCAAGCGCTATGGCGTCAAAGCCGAAAGCTGGAATGGCTACGAACTGTTCGATCCGCGGTTCGACACCTCCAAAAACCCAAACGAGCCGCACCGGGTGGGCTGGATCGTCGAAATCGACCCGACCAAACCGGACAGCACCCCGGTCAAACACACCGGTCTTGGCCGTTTCAAGCATGAGAATGCCGAGGTGACTCTGGCCGCTGATGGCCGCGTGGTTGTCTATATGGGTGATGATGAGCGGGGCGAGTATCTGTACAAATTCGTCTCGAACGGCACCTATCAGCCCGGCGGCGAAACCCAGAATCTGTTGAACGACGGCACGCTTTATGTGGCGAAATTCGATGACGACATGACAGGCACCTGGCTGCCGCTGACGCCGGATGCAACCGGCATGGATGCGGCGGATATTGCGATCTTCACCCGATTGGCGGCATCCAAGGCGGGTGGCACGACCATGGATCGCCCTGAATGGGTGGCGTCCAGCCCGGTAGCGGTCGAAGCCTATTGCTGCCTAACCAACAACAAGAACCGCGGCGTGAAACCAAATGCCGGGGGAGACGACACGTCGACCAATGGCCCCAACCCGCGTGAGGCCAATAAATATGGCCAGATCGTTCGCTGGAAACCGGACAACGACGACCACGCAGCCGACGCGTTCGTTTGGGATCTCTATGTCATGGCGGGTAATCCGACAGTGCATTCTGACGCCCGCGCCGGATCGGCCAATGTGAACGAGGGCAACCTGTTCAACTCACCCGACGGAATGACCATTGACTCGACTGGTCTGGTCTGGATCCAGACCGACGGCAATGACGACAACGAAGAAGACTTTGCAGGCCACGGCAACAACCAGATGCTGGTCGGTGATCCGGTCACGGGCGAAATCGCCCGCTTCATGACCGGTCCAAACGGGTGTGAGGTCACGGGGCTGGCTTGGTCCAGCGATCTGCGCACCATGTTTGTCGGCATTCAGCATCCCGGCAGCGAATGGCCGGATGGAGGCACGCCGCGCTCATCGGTGATCACGATCAAGCGCACCGATAACGGGCTGGTCGGTTAAGCTGTTCCAGATTGTCCCCGGTCCTATGGATCGGGGACGTCTATTCCTCAGATATCCTTACCCGGCGGCTCCAACGGTCCGCCCGGAGCCATCAGGTGGCGCTCGGACAGCCAGGGGTTAAGCTCCAAGGCATGTGACAGTGCCGCACGGGCTTCATCAATCCGATGCAAGCCAAGCAGTGTCAGGGCGCGCCCGCTGATCGCCGCGACATGGTTCGGAGACAGCTCGATCGCCTTGTCCAGATCCGGCAGTGCAGATGCGAAATCCTGGCTAAGATAATATGCAAAGGCGCGCTGATTGTACCCCTCGGCATAGTGCGGGCAGTATTCGATGAGCTTGTCAAACTCCTCGATGGCGCCCCGAAGGTCCCAGCCACTGCGGCGGGTCATGCCCCGGTCCAGAACGGCCTGCGCAACAGCGTCGGGCGCATCGGTCCAGAACTCCCATAATTGATTGGAAAATGTCTGGGCTTCGGCCTCGTTTCCAACATCCTGAATTTGCGCGATTACGGCCGAGATGCTTTCGGTATGATCCGGCGAGGACGGGCATTCTTCAGACCAGGCGACACCCGGAGGGGCCGCCAATACTAGCAGAGGGAACACAAAACGCTTCATACGCGTATGGTGACGCGCTTGCGCAATTCGTCAACCCACCCTGTCCAAAGCGCCTGAAACAACGGTTTCCTTAACTGCCTCCATCGCCACAAAGGTCGAGGTATTCGCCACATGCGGAAGCGAGGATATCTTCTCAGCCAAAACGGCGCGGTATTCCGACATTGAACCAGTGCGGATTTTCAGCAGATAGTCGAAATTCGACGCGATCATATGGGCTTGCTCGATTTCGGGCACCTTGCGGACTGCGGCGTTAAACTCGGCCAGTGCCTTCTCTCTTGTGTCGGTCAGGCGCACCTCGACAAAAGCCACATGGTCCAGCCCCAGTCGGATCGGGTCCAGTAAGGCGCGATACCCGGTGATCACCCCACTAGCCTCAAGTCGCTTTAGACGTGCCTGGGTTGGGGATTTCGACAGCCCGATCCGCCGCGCTAGGTCGGCAACTGATATGCGCCCATCCTCTGAGAGAATCGCCAAGATCGCTCGATCAAACCGATCCAAATCCGGAAAGCTCATTTGCACGGCATTATCCCCTAAAAACAGTCCATCCGACCAGATGAATTAAAAAATACGGCAATCGTCCTGAGAAATCGACATTATATTCAACAAAAGCCTGGAGGATTCATGTCACACAGCCTGAGCACCCATATCGACAGCCAAACCTACGCTGATCAAACCGCCGTTCTCGACAATCTTATCGATCATGCCGCGCTGTCTGAAACTGATCGCGCCCAAATCTGTGCGGCAGCCGCCCAGCTTGTGCGTGATATTCGATCCAGTACATCGCCGGGCATGATGGAGGTGTTTCTGGCCGAATATGGCCTGTCTACCGATGAGGGCGTGGCGCTGATGTGTCTGGCCGAAGCGCTGCTGCGCGTGCCGGATGCCGACACGATCGATGCTCTCATCGAAGACAAGATCGCGCCGTCCGACTGGGGCAAGCATCTTGGGCAATCCTCCTCGCCGCTGGTGAATGCCTCGACTTGGGCGCTGATGCTGACCGGTAAAGTCCTCGACGACGGCAAGCCCTCGCCTGTCAGTGCCCTGCGAGGTGCGATCAAAAGACTGGGTGAACCGGTTATCCGCACGGCCGTCGGGCGCGCAATGAAGGAAATGGGTCGTCAGTTCGTGCTGGGCGAGACCATCCAGTCGGCCATGGAACGTGCCAGCGGGATGGAGGCCAAGGGCTATACCTATTCCTACGATATGCTGGGTGAAGCCGCACGGACCGAGGCCGACGCGGCCCGATATCATTTGTCTTATTCCCGTGCCATCACCGCCATTGCAGAGGCCTGCACCCATGATGACATTCGCGCCAATCCAGGCATCTCGGTAAAGCTGTCAGCACTGCACCCCCGGCATGAGTTGGCCCAGGAACAGCGAGTGATGGCCGAGCTTGTCCCGCGCCTGCGCGCTCTGTGCCTTTTGGCCAAAGCCGCTGGCATGGGCCTGAACATCGACGCCGAAGAGGCCGACCGCCTGTCGCTGTCCCTGCAGGTCATCAAAGCGGTGATGGCCGAGCCTGCACTCGCAGGATGGGACGGGTTCGGAATTGTGGTTCAGGCCTATGGTCCGCGTGCTGGAATCGCTCTGGACGCGCTCTATGGAATGGCCGAGCGCTATGACCGCAAACTGATGGTGCGGCTGGTCAAAGGCGCCTATTGGGATACCGAAATCAAGCGCGCTCAGGTTGAAGGCGTAGAGGGTTTTCCGGTGTTTACCAGCAAGGCCGTGACCGATGTCTCCTATATTGCTAATGCGCGAAAATTGCTGGGCATGACCGACAGGATCTATCCGCAGTTTGCCACCCATAACGCCCATACGGTCAGTGCAATTCTGCAAATGGCAACTGATCAGCCTTTCGAATTTCAGCGGCTGCACGGGATGGGAGAAACCCTGCACCATCTGGTTAAGAACGCAAACAACACGCGCTGCCGCATATATGCGCCTGTCGGGGCCCATCGTGACTTGCTGGCCTACCTGGTGCGGCGACTGCTTGAGAATGGTGCAAACTCTTCATTCGTGAACCAAATCGTGGATGATACTGTTCCCCCGGAGGAGGTTGCAGCCGATCCGTTTCTCACTCTCCTCGAACCGGCACGCGCCATTCCAACCGGACCCGAACTGTTTCAACCCGAGCGGCCCAATTCGCAGGGGTTTGACTTGCGGCACATTCCCACTTTGGACCGGGTCAATGCCGCGCGGGACGCGTTTCGGACGCATCACTGGTATGCGCGCCCGTTGTTGTCCGGCGATGCGCGGCCCGATGACGATCAGCCCATCGTCAACCCCGCACAGTCGCGGGATCGCCCCGGTGCCGTTGCTCCGGCCAGCGCACAAGATGTCGAGCTTGCTTTGACTGCAGCCACCCCCTGGCAGGTAGTGGCAGATCAACGCTCGCAGGTTCTGAATGCCGCCGCCGACCTTTACGAGACCCATTTCGGTGAGCTTTTCGCCCTGCTGGCCCGTGAGGCTGGTAAGTCCCTGCCCGATGCAGTCGCCGAACTGCGCGAGGCGGTAGATTTCCTGCGCTATTATGCGGCGAATATACCCGACGCAAAACCAGCGGGTGTGTTCACCTGCATCAGCCCGTGGAACTTTCCGCTGGCCATTTTTACCGGTCAAATATCCGCCGCTTTGGCCACTGGGAATGCGGTATTGGCAAAGCCCGCACCGCAGACACCATTGATCGCGCATCGCGCCGTTGAATTGCTGCACGAGGCCGGAGTGCCACGCAGCGCGCTACAGTTGCTGCCGGGCGGTCCATCGGTGGGCGCAGCCCTGACCTCGGACCCGAGGGTGTCGGGAGTGGCCTTTACCGGCTCGACCGGGACCGCCCTGAAAATCCGTGCAGCCATGGCCGGAAACTTGCGACCGGGAACGCCTCTGATCGCGGAAACCGGTGGTCTGAATGCGATGATCGTGGACAGCACCGCCCTGCCCGAACAGGCGGTTCAGTCGATCATCGAAAGCGCATTCCAATCAGCGGGACAAAGGTGCTCGGCGTTGCGCTGTCTTTATGTCCAAGAAGACATTGCCGATGATCTTCTGACTATGCTGACAGGGGCCATGGACGCGCTGCTGGTTGGCGATCCCTGGTTGATTTCAACCGATTGCGGCCCCGTGATCGACGAAGATGCCCGCCTTGGAATCGCTGATCACATCGCATTGGCACGGTCCGAAGGGCGTGTCCTGAAAGAGATGTCCGTCCCTGGCGACGGCACGTTCATCGCCCCAACCCTTATCGAAATCCCCGGCATTGCCGAGTTGGAGCGCGAGGTGTTTGGCCCCGTCCTGCATGTTGCGCGGTTCGGTTCTTCTGAGTTGGATCAGATCATCGCCGATATCAACACCACAGGATACGGGCTGACCTTTGGCCTGCACACACGGATCGACGACCGCGTTCAACACATCACCGAAGCTGTTCATGCCGGAAACATCTACGTCAATCGCAACCAGATCGGCGCCATAGTTGGATCGCAACCCTTTGGCGGCGAGGGTCTGTCGGGGACCGGCCCAAAGGCGGGCGGGCCGAACTACCTGACCCGCTTCTGCGCCCCGGACCGGCAGGTCAGTCCCGAGCAATGGTCCACCGATATGACCGATCTACCATTGCCAGAAGGAAAATCTGCTGAGATCAGGGCGCGGTTGCTGCCCGGTCCGACGGGTGAATCGAACCGCCTGAGTGAATTCTCACGCGCACCGCTATTGTGTATGGGCCCCGGAGTTGAAGCCGCACAAGCGCAGGCCAATGCGGTCAAAGCCCTGGGCGGTCAGGCGATTATCGCTACCGGTGCCTTTGACCTGCACCGGCTTGAAAACCTGACCGGTTTCTCTGGCGTCTTGTGGTGGGGCGACGACGCAACCGGTCAGGAAATCGAGCGTCATCTGTCCCGGCGTGCAGGCCCAATCATCCCTCTGATCCCCGGCCAGCCAGATCGCACCCGCGTTCTGGGAGAACGACATGTCTGTGTCGACACCACTGCTGCGGGTGGGAATGCCGCATTGCTGGGGGGTGCGGCCTAAACAGGCCTTGACGCTGGGCAGCCAACCGCCCAGCGTCGCACCATGTTTCCAATTCGTGACCATAACCCTTCGGGACGCACACCGTATGTCATCTATCTGTTGATGGCTGCAAATATCCTGATTTTCCTCAGCTATGCGGGAAGCATGGAGAACCAGCGGCTGATCACCCAGCTGTATACCGACTATGCGGTGGTGCCCGCCCGGATTACGGACGGCTATACGCTTGAGACCCTCGTGACCTCGATGTTCCTGCATGGCGGCTGGATGCATCTGGCAGGAAACATGCTGTTCCTGTGGATCTTCGGCGACAACCTCGAAGACGAGATGGGCCACCTGCCCTTTCTGCTGTTCTATCTTGCCGCCGGTATCGGGGCCGGTCTGATCCACGTCGTCACAGCGCCACAATCTCTGGTCCCTACGATTGGTGCGTCTGGCGCAATAGCTGGCGTCATGGGTGGCTATTTGTTGATGTTCCCCAAAGCGCGCGTGGACATCCTGCTTGTTCTGGTGATCTATTTCCGTGTCTTCTCGATCCCGGCGTTTGTCATGCTAGGCGTGTGGCTGGGTATGCAGTTCATTGGAAGCCTGTCCAGCAACCCCGACGAGGGCGGCGTCGCCTATTGGGCCCATACCGGGGGCTTCCTTGTTGGTTTGCTCTTGTGCATACCCCTTTGGTTGCGGCGCGGCGCGAGTGACTATTGGAACCGCACCCATGGGCATCCGCCCCATCCAGAGCACGAATACAAGCTGTCACAATCCCGCATCCCCCGCATCCCGCGCCGGTAAGCGCCCACCGCTGAGCAAGGTAACCTCTTGCGCGGCGGCTTGTACCAATCGGCCCAATTCCGGCGCGCGTTCAGTGCTGAACCGGGCGGTAGGGCCAGATACGGAAATGCCCGCACAGGGTTCCCCCCGGTCGTTGAAGATGGCCGCACCGATGCATGACATCCCCTCGTATCGTTCCTCCCGATCATGCGACCACCCGCGGGCCCGGGTCTGATCCAGATCGCTTTGCAGTGCATCGCCGGGCACCAGTGTTTGAGGCGTGAAGACCTTTGTGTCCAATGTGCCCAGCGCTTTGATCAATGCAGCCTCGTTCAACGCGGCCAAGATCGCCTTACCGGTGCCCGAGGCATACATCGGTGTCCGCGCGCCCGGTGGAAAAAAAGCCCGGATCGGATTGGCCGTTTCGACCTGCCCCACAAACACCACTTCGGCCCCGTCCGGAACGGCCAGATTCGCCGTTTCGCCGCTATCCTGCATCAGCCGGCGTAAAATGGGCCTTCCGATTTCGATAACACCATTACGGCGTAGAAAGGACGCTCCGGTGCGATAGGTCTCGATCCCGATCATCCATTCTTGACGCTCTTCATCAAAGGCGACGAAACCGTGCTTCTGCAGCGTCACCAGAATTCGGTGTGTTGTGGCCGTGGGCACATCAACTTCGCGCGCCAAATCGCTGAGTGCTGCGCGTTCCAGACTGGCTACTGTGGTCAAAACGCTAAGCGCCCGATCCAGCGATTGCATGGTCCCGGCCGAGCTTTCCTTGAACAGCGATTTTGGTCTGCCGCGTGGCCTTTTCTGCGTTTCCATCCCAGGCATTTCCTTTCAGCTGTCCAAAGTTTCTCGCGTCCGGATTTCTTGTACGTAAAAATGAAAAACGGAAAAGTATAATATATCAGTAACTTAATATTTATCTTCAATAAATGAAAATATTTTTCAAGAAAATTGCGTAATGCAGCTTTTTCCCGGACACTTACCTCCAAAGCAGAGGAACAAGCCATGTCGAACCAAAACCCGGTTTTCATTCCCGGCCCGACCAACATACCTGATAGATTGCGCCTGGCCATGCAGGTCCAGACGCAGGATCATCGCGCGCCGGACTTTGTCCAGACATTTGCACCCGTACTGGAAGACACCAAGAAGGTCTTTGATACCGCTGCTGCCCAGATCGTTACCTTTCCCGCCAGCGGCACAGGTGGATGGGAGGCTGCAATCACCAACACGCTCAGCCCCGGTGATAAGGTCCTGATGGCGCGCTATGGCGTTTTCAGCCACCGCTGGATTGATCTGTGCACACGTCACGGGCTTGACGTTCAGGTCATCGACTGCCCTTGGGGCAGCGGCGCTCCCGCTGACCAATTTCAGACGGTTCTGACTGGGGACAAAGCGCATGAAATTCGCGCCGTTCTGGTCACTCATAATGAAACGGCGACAGGGGTGCTTTCGGATATCGGGGCTGTAAGGCGGGCGATGGATGCCGCCAATCACCCGGCGCTTTTGATGGTGGACTGCGTCAGCTCTTTGGCCTCTGTACCGTTCGAGTTCGACCGCTGGGGCGTCGACATCGCGGTTTCGGGATCGCAGAAGGGATTCATGCTGGCCACTGGCATGGCCATCCTTTGCGTCAGCCAGAAAGCGCTGGACGCGATGGAAACCGCAGAGCTGCACCGGACCTTTTTCGATTTCCGGGATATGATGGCGGCCAATGCGACCGGAGGGTTTCCCTATACACCACCTCTGCAACTGATCTACGGGCTGCGTGAAAGCCTGAAGATGCTGTTTGAAGAAGGCTTACCTAATGTTTACGCCCGTCATCATCGGCTTGCCGAGGGTGTCCGGCGCGCCGTCGATGCTTGGGGGCTGGAACTGGTTGCTCAATCGCCAGACCTTTACTCGGACACGGTCAGCGCAATCTACGTGCCCGAAGGGTTCGACAGCAACATTCTGACCGACCATGCCTTTAACACCTACGGGATGTCCTTTGGTGTTGGCCTGGGCCAGTTGCACGGCAAGGCGTTCCGTATCGGGCATCTGGGCAGTCTGACAGATGCGATGGTCCTGTCCGGACTCTGTACGATCGAGATGGCAATGGCCGATCTAAGCTATCCGATCACGTTGGGCTCTGGCGTCGCCGCAGCCCAGGAACACTTTCGCGCCACACCCGGCAACCGAACCGAGGCCGCGGCGTAAGGAGAATGACAATGTTGGATCACCCCTCTGCCGCGGATCTGACGATCGAGGACATGCGTGTCGCGCATGATCGGATCAAACCGCATATCCGCCGAACTCCGGTCATGGTTTCGGACCACCTGAATGACCTGACCGGCGCGCAGCTGTTCTTCAAATGCGAAAATTTCCAAGAAGCCGGGGCCTTTAAGGTGCGTGGGGCCTGCAACGCTGTATTCGGCCTTGCAGACCATTTGATGCCCAAGGGTGTCTGCACGCATTCCAGCGGCAACCACGCCTTGTCTTTGTCTTATGCGGCCGGCCGCCGCGGTATTCCGTGCAACGTGGTCATGCCGCGCACAGCCCCGCAGGCCAAGAAGGATGCAGTTCGCCGATATGGCGGTACAATCACCGAATGTGACCCTTCGACAAGCTCGCGCGAAGCAACATTTGCCGAGGTTCAGGCCCGAACCGGTGGCGAATTTGTTCACCCCTATAACGACCCGCGTGTGATTACCGGTCAGGCCACCTGCTCCGCCGAACTGCTGGAACAGACTGGTGGTATGGACGCCGTTATCGCGCCCATCGGCGGTGGCGGCATGATTTCAGGCACCTGTCTGACGGTTTCGAACCTTGCGCCCGAGACCGCAATTTATGCAGCGGAACCGGAACAGGCGGATGACGCTTACCGGTCATTCAAGGCCGGTCATATCATCGCAGACGACGCACCCAAGACAGTTGCGGATGGGCTGCTGGTGCCCCTGAAAGAAAACACCTGGCATTTCGTATCCAACCACGTGACCGATATTTTTACCGCCTCGGAAGAGGAAATCATCGAAGCGATGAAACTGACCTGGAAGCACCTGCGCGTGGTGATGGAGCCGTCTTCGGCGGTTCCTCTGGCAACCATTTTGAAGAACCCAGAGGTTTTCCAAGGCAAGCGCATTGGGGTCATCGTGACCGGTGGCAATGTAGACCTGGACAAACTGCCCTGGCTGAAAGGGTAAGGAGAAACAACATGAACAAGACCGTAAATTTTGAAGACCTCGAGGTCGGCTTCGACATCCCTGCCGCGATCGGCATGGACGAAAGCGAGATACAGACGCCTTGCCTGATCCTTGATCTGGACGCGCTAGAGAGCAACATCCGAAAGATGGGCGATTTCGCAAAGGCCCATGGGATGCGCCATCGTGTTCATGGCAAGATGCACAAATCGGTCGATGTGGCCAAGCTGCAGGAACGGTTGGGCGGTTCGGTCGGCGTCTGCTGTCAGAAAGTGTCGGAAGCCGAGGTATTTGCCCGTGGCGGCATTACGGACATCCTTGTATCCAACCAGGTGCGCGACCCGGTCAAGATTGACCGACTGGCACGGCTGCCCAATTTCGGCGCACGTATCATTGTCTGCGTGGACGATATCGACAATATCTCCGACCTTTCGGCTGCCGCTTCGCGTCACGGTACAGAACTGGAAGTGTTCATCGAGATCGACTGCGGCGCAGGGCGCTGTGGTGTAACCACGACACCGGCGGTCATCGAGATTGCCAAAGCTGTGCAAGCAGCGCCAAATCTGAAATTCACCGGCATTCAGGCCTATCAGGGTGCGATGCAACATCTCGACACCTATGAGGCCCGTAAAGAGAAGCTGGATGTAGCCATTGCCATGGTCAAAGACGCTGTCGCCGGGTTGAAAACAGAAGGGATCGAGTGCGAACTGGTTTCGGGCGGCGGCACCGGTTCCTATTACTTCGAAAGTAACTCGGGCGTTTACAACGAACTGCAATGCGGCTCTTACGCCTTCATGGACGCGGATTATGGGCGGATTCTGGATCAGAACGGCCAGCGGATTGATCAGGGAGAATGGGAAAATGCGCTATTCATCCTGACCAGCGTCATGAGCCACGCCAAAGCAGACAAGGCCATCTGCGACGCCGGCCTCAAGGCGCAGTCGGTCGATAGCGGCCTGCCCTTTGTGTTCGGGCGTGATGATGTCGAATACCTCAAGTGCTCGGACGAGCATGGGGTTATCGGGGATCCAGACGGCGTACTGAAGGTCAATGACAAGCTGCGGTTGGTGCCGGGCCACTGTGACCCCACCTGCAATGTCCATGATTGGTATGTGGGCGTACGGGGCGGCAAAGTCGAAGCCCTGTGGCCGGTCTCGGCCCGCGGGAAAGCCTATTGAGATGAGGGATGTTATGAAAAGCGACGGCCTGCTGATTGTAGGCGAAGATCTGTGCGAGAAACTGGTAGGACGCCAGCAGGCCTTTGACGCTGTACAGGCTGTGTTCGGTGCGATGGCTAAAGGTGGCGCGTGGAACTTTCCCGTTATCCGCGAGGCTTTGGGCCATGCCGACGCTCTCTATGGGTTCAAATCGGGATTTGACCGCGACGGTCAGGTGCTGGGCCTCAAATCCGGTGGATACTGGCCGGGCAATGCGGCGAAGGGCCTGACCAACCACCAATCCACAGTGTTTCTGTTCGACCCCGATACCGGGCGATTGTCCGCGCTTGTCGGGGGCAATTACCTGACAGCGGTGCGCACAGCGGCCTCTTCGGCGGTTTCGATCGCGCATCTGGCGCGGCAAGACGCAAGAGTACTTGGCATGGTCGGGGCCGGACATCAGTCAACTTTCCAGCTGCGGGCGGCGGCGGAACAGCGCGACTTCGAAAAGGTCGTTGCCTGGAACCCGCATCCCGACATGCTGCCCCGCCTTGCAGCTGTGGCCACTGAGGTTGGGTTGGAATTCGAGGCCGTCAGCCAACAGGAGCTGGGCGCACAGGCGGATGTGATCATCACCATCACCTCGGCTTTTGAGCCGCTCTTGATGAAAGACTGGATCAAGCCCGGCACGCATCTGGCTTGCATGGGCACCGACACCAAAGGCAAACAGGAGGTTGACGCGGATCTCGTCGCTGCGGCGACTGTCTTTACCGACGAGGTCGCCCAGTCCGTGACAATCGGCGAGGCCCAACATGCCATCAGCCTTGGCGCCTTGACCGAGGATGCAATCGCGCCCATCGGCGCCGTCATCAATGGTGACCATCCCGGTCGGACAAGCGACGATCAGATCACTCTGTTTGATGGAACCGGGGTCGGGTTGCAGGATCTTGTAGTCGCCTCAGTCGCTGCGCGATTGGCCGACGAGGCCGGACTGGCCCAGCGCGCGACCCTCTGAAACGAAAAAGCGCGCGTCAATCGGGCGCGCTTGCTTGACCTGTCTGTTGCTGGCTCAGCCCCGGATGACCTTGGAAAACTGATCAAAGATGGGCTCGTTGGAACAGATGACCTCGCCGTCCTCCAGCACGTTACCTTCCGGGTTCAAAGCCTGCACAAAGCCACCAGCCTCTTTCACGATGATGATCCCGGCGGCAACATCCCAGGCATTCAGACGGCGTTCCCAAAAGCCTTCATACCGGCCAGCAGCAACATAAGCCATGTCCAGCGCTGCTGCGCCCCACCGACGTACACCGGCGCAGACTGGCATCAGACGTGCCAGATCCTGCAGGGTCGCAGGCAAGTCAGACCGTCCGCCAAAAGGCAGCCCGGTCGAAAAGATCGACTCGATCATGCGGTGACGACCCGAAACGCGGATACGGGTGTCGTTCATCCATGCGCCTTCGCCATTTTCTGCAAAGAACATCTCGTCCTTGGCGGCGTCATAGATCACACCGGCAACAATTTTGCCTTTATGTTCCAACGCGATCGAGATCGCCCAGTGCGGCAGGCCGTGCAGAAAATTCGTGGTGCCATCCAGCGGATCCACAATCCAGCGGCGGGTGGGATCTTCGCCGGCAATCTCGCCGCCCTCTTCGGCCAGCCAGCCATAGGTCGGGCGCGCGCCAAGCAGTTCCTCTTTCAGGATCGCCTCGGCTGCAATGTCTGCCTTGGACACAAAATCCCCGGCGCCTTTCATCGACACCTGAAGGTTCTCGACTTCACGAAAATCCTTGACCAGTGAACGCCCCGCTTTGCGCGCGGCTTTGATCATGATGTTGAGGTTTGCACTGCCAACCATTGTCCAAAGGCTCCTGTCCGGTCAAACCGCGCGTATACTGGGGCAATGCGCCCTTGCCAAGAGGAATGATACGCATAGCAGACCCGCGTTTTGTGCCTATTGCTCCTGCAGCTTGCGCGCCTCGGTTTTGGCCAACTTGATCAGCTCTTGCACAAAGGGTTTCTCAAGGTCCTCGGTGCGCACTGCAGCATAAAGGCGACGTGTAATGCCTGCCTTGGTCAGCGGGCGGGTAACATAGTCGGAATTATACTTCACCTCACGCACGACCCAGTCCGGCAGCACAGATATCCCCCGGTTCGACGCGACCAGCAAAAGGATCACAGCGGTCAGCTCAACCTGCCGGATTGCGGCCGGTTCAACCCGCGCAGGGATCAGCAGCTGGCTGAATACATCCAACCGTGTACGTTCGACCGGATAGGTAATCAGGGTCTGGCCGCGAAAATCCTCGGCCTCAATGAACTCTTTCTGGGCAAGCGGGTGTGTCGAAGCCGCGACAAACACCGCGTCATAGTCAAAGAGTTCGATGAATTCGACACCGGGCAGATCTTCTGGGTCCGAGGAAACGACCAGATCGACCTCTTCTTTTTGCAAAGCCGGCAAGGCATCAAAGGCCAGGCCGGGGCGGATATCGACATCCACATCGCCCCAGGATTTACGAAAGGATTCCAGCACCGGGAACAGCCACTCAAAACAGGCGTGGCATTCAATGGCGATATGCATACGGCCCGTGCGCCCGTCGCGCAAAGAAGAGAACTCCTGCTGTGTCGCCTCGACCTGCGGCAGGATCTGCTCGGCCAGGCGTAACAGCCGCAAACCGGCCGCCGAAAGTTTCATCGGTTTGGACCGGCGCAAGAACAATTCGACCCCGGCCTGATCCTCTAGGCCTTTGATTTGATGGCTCAATGCGGATTGAGTGATGTTCAGTTGATCTGCGGCACGGGCAAGCCCGCCACATTCATGGATCGCCTTGATCGTACGCAGGTGGCGGAATTCGATATGCATTGCGTGGAACTCATGTTGTTCTTGAATAATATGAGTTTGTCTCACAATGCGTAAGCTGGCACAAGGGTCAGAGATTTCACCCGTGAGGCCGATATGACAAGACCAGAAGTTTCATTTGAATTTTTCCCGCCACAGACGCTTGAGGCTTCATTCCGCCTTTGGGATACGGTGCAAACACTGGCACCGCTCGAACCGCGCTTTGTTTCTGTCACCTATGGCGCGGGGGGCACCACGCGCGAGCTGACGCGCGATGCGGTGGCCACATTGCACAAGTCCTCTGGCCTGCCTGTTGCTGCACATCTGACTTGTGTGGATGCGTCACGTCAGGAAACACTGGAAATCGCAGATACCTTTGCTCGGGCGGGCGTGGAGAACATCGTCGCCTTGCGCGGTGATCCGCCCAAGGGTCAGGATCGGTTCGCGCCGCACCCGGAAGGGTTCGCGGACTCGGTCGAATTGATCGAAGCACTGGCAGAAACCGAGATGTTCAGTATCCGTGTTGGCGCCTATCCGGACAAACACCCGGAAGCACAGGATTTTGCCGCCGATATCGACTGGCTAAAGGCCAAGCTGGACGCTGGGGCCGACGAAGCCCTGACTCAGTTCTTCTTTGAGGCCGAGACATTTTTCCGTTTCCGCGATGCCTGTGAAAAGGCAGGGATCGACAAGCCCATCGTTCCGGGCATCCTGCCGATCGAAAACTGGAAAGGGGCGCGCAACTTTGCCCGCAGATGCGGGACACATATTCCGGATTGGATCGAGAATGCCTTTGAGAAGGCCATTCGTGACGACCGCGAAGACCTGCTGGCCACCGCATTGTGCACAGAAATTTGTTCAGACCTGATCGAGGGCGGAGTGGACAAGCTCCACTTTTACACCTTGAACCGGCCGGAACTGACCCGGGATGTGTGCTTTGCCCTTGGAGTCACACCAAAGGCCGAGCTTCAGAACGTCGCTTGATATCCGCTTGTTTCAGACTGTGCACCCGAGGCGAAAACCCCGGGTGTTTTTGCGGAATAAGTTGGGATTACCCTGCCTGACTGGGCCACTTGAACAATCCAACTGAAGCCTTAATCATTGTCGCGATAAACCGTTCAATTCTGTTACAAATTTGACTTTAGCAACCGCCCATTCATTGTGGGGCCGTATAGTTTGTTTATGAGTGAATTTAGTATGGAACCTTTTGACAAGGTTAGTGCCCGCGCCAATGCCTTCGGCACACTTGGTCTGGCTCAAAGCGCCAGTTCAGATGACATTCGAGAAGCCTGGCGCAACATCGCATTCGAAGCCCACCCCGATAAGAATGGCGGAGACGGTGCGGCCTTGGCCAACGCCAAGGCGGCCTATGATTTGCTGCGCAGCGAGGGGCTGGCCGGGAAAGGTCTGGCGGGCTCGGCGGCGGGGAAACCACGCCGCCCCCGATTGCGCAAACGCGTTATTCAGCTGGAAACCCAAGATATTGATGCCTGTCGTGCAATGCTGAATACGGCGCTGCCCCACTTGCAGGACACCCCGGTGGACAGTCAAGATGCGGATCGCCTGCAAGATGCTGACCACATTCCGGACGCTGTCGGCTTGCATGGCCGCAACCTGACTTATTTCATTTCCGCACCTGTCTGCGAAGGTGCTAACCGCGTCGCATTGCCGACGAGTGTTCTCGCTGGCTCCAAGCGCGTCAAGACAGAGATTCTGAGCTTTCAGTCCAAAGATGCGGGCACTGGCGAAGTTGTCGTACCCGTTGCGCTTGCGACCAAGAAATTTCCGGGCGCCCGCAGCGTGCGGATCAGATTCAACGCCGACCAGCAAACGCAGGATGAGTACTGGTTGGCCGGATGACAAACAAAAAGCCCGGCAAATCAATGCCGGGCTTTGCATCCGTTGCAGAACTCTCAGTTTGTGACCGGGCCTTCGGAGGTAAACTTCGGGATCACGCTGCTGGAGGCCCCGTCGGCCTCGATGCCCGGCCAGTTTCCTTCAGCCAGATTGATATTGCCGGGAATATCTTCTTCAAAGAACCCGACAACCACATCGGTAATGTTCAGATACAGCTTGTCATCAACAATCCGCCACAGGTTCGGGTTCGCAGGCACCTTGCCGCCGCGTGACACGCCATAGGCGCAGTGACCGTCATATTGCGGCGCATAATAAGCAGGGTTTTCCATGAACTTGTCCCGGTTCTCTTCGGTCGAGAATGCCCAGGTAACGCCGTTGTATTCGGCCGTAATATCTGACCTTCCGCGGACGGCTTCGGGCTGTGATTGACCGACAGCAACCTGATCCAGACTGCGATAGGCAACCACGTCATATCCCGACACCGCATAGCCGGTGGCGTCCACATACTGATCTCCTGCAAGGGCAGGCATGGCAAATGCCAAGGTCGCAACTAAGGTCCAGGCAAGTCGTTTCATAAGGGCGGTCCTTTTTTATTGGATGGATGATCGGCCCGGAATACGGGGCTGTGCAGAGAATAGGTGATTCCTCGATCGAACGCAGTCCCGCTCGCGTCGCTGTGACATCGAATGAGAAAACGTGAAGTCTTTTGCACTGAATGTTACAAAATCTTCCCAACAGGCAGGGTTGGACTTTGCCCTTTGCAATATTAGCTGTTGAAGCGAACGGATAATTCACCCGAACTTTGCTGAGAAAGGCAATAAATGAGCGAGCAATCGACCTATACGCCCCCTATGGTCTGGACATGGGACAGCCAAAACGGCGGACAATTCGCTAATATCAACCGCCCGATTGCGGGGGCAACTCATGACAAGGATTTGCCTGCTGGGCGCCATCCTCTGCAGCTCTATTCGCTTGCTACTCCGAACGGGGTAAAAGTAACCGTCATGCTAGAAGAGCTTCTGGCGCTAGGCCATGAAGAGGCCGAGTATAACGCCTGGCTGATCAACATCGGCGAGGGAGATCAGTTTAGTTCGGGCTTTGTAGAGGCCAACCCGAACTCGAAGATCCCTGCCCTGTGGGATCGGTCCGGTGAAAAACCTGTGCGCGTGTTCGAAAGTGCCTCGATTCTGTTTCACCTGGCTGAAAGGTTCAACGCTTTCCTACCCGAATCCGGGCCCGAACGGACAGAGGTGATGAACTGGGTTTTCTGGCAAATGGGCAGTGCACCATATCTGGGTGGCGGGTTTGGCCATTTCTACGCCTATGCGCCCGAGAAATGGGAATATCCCATCAACCGCTTTGCCATGGAAACCAAGCGGCAGCTGGATGTTCTGGATCGGGAGCTGTCCGAGAAAACCTATATCGCAGGCGAGGATTACTCTATCGCCGATATCGCGATCTGGCCCTGGTACGGACAACTGGTTCTTGGGCGCCTGTACAGCGCAGCCGAGTTCCTGGACGTCGAATCCTACAAGAACGTCATGCGCTGGGCCAAGGAGATTGACGCCCGTCCCGCCGTGAAACGCGGTCGCATGGTCAATCGTGCCTTCGGCGAAAAGCATACACAGCTTCACGAACGCCACGAGGCCGGCGACTTTGAAACGCGTACACAGGACAAGCTGGAGCCGGCAGCCGAATAAACAAACCGGGCTTCGCGGATCAATCTGCGAAGCCCCATTCTGCCATTACTTAAGCAAAGGCGGTTTGTCCGGATCGCGCCCAGGAGCGATATGCGCATTCACACGTGCCTCAGGCTGCGGCAGATCGTACCGCAAACCCACCCGCGCCAAAGACGCTGCGGCCGTGTCACTTGATTTGAAAAAACCTACGTCCATTGCCCCAGCTTCGACCCCGGAAAAGGTAAGCGCTTCAGACGCGGCCTTAGCCAGAGCTGCCTCTGCCCCTTCGACGGCATCGACAAATCCCAGCAAATGCCCGAAACCACCTTCAGCCGTTTTGGTGCTGACCAGATAGGCGGCTTGCGCCAACCCAATGGCCGTAGCCAGCTTGGCGTCCAAAGCTGTCAGCAGTTCGTCGGGCAACCCCGATGGAGCCAGGAACTCGGACAGGTGCTGTTGCACCTCTTCGGGACCATGCTGCAAAGTTTCCACCAACCAGCCCAATGCCTCGGGCGGGATCAACATCGAGGACGGGGCAACTTCAAGGTTCAACCCCAGCCCGATCCCCTGCCCCGACAACATAGACGATAAAACCCGCCCCGACAGCGCAACATAGGGCACCGGGCGGTCTGCGAAGCGGGCCAGCCGGTCTTCACGATCGAAAGCCAGCACAAAACGCCCGTCTGCCACGTCGAACAATTCGGGCGAAATATTCTCGTTCTTTGCCTCTTCCGTCAGCATCAGGAACAGCTCACTGTCAGCCAGCCGTTCAAAGAAACGCAGACGGGCGGCATCATCCTGCGGAGCGGCCTCAGCCGCGGCATGGGCGGCGTCCAGAGCCGAAATCTCAGTCATTCAGAACCTCTTGCACCCGTGCGCGCAAAACCGGCAACAGATCGGCTTCGAACCACGGGTTTTTCTTCATCCATGCCGTATTCCGCCAGGACGGATGAGGCAAGGCAAAGACCCGCGGCGCATAGTCCCGCCAGTTGCGCACGGTTTCGGTGACTGACCCACGTGACTTCAGGTGATATCTATGGGCGTGCCCCCCGACAAGAATGGTCAACGGCACAGGCCCAAGATCCGCCATGACCCGATCATGCCAAGTCTGACCGCATACTGGCGGAGGAGGCAAATCTGCCTTGCGCGCATCATAGCCGGGAAAGCAAAACGCCATTGGAACGATCGAGACACGTGAACGGTCATAAAACAGCTCCTCATCAACACCCAACCACGCCCGAAGCCGATCACCGGAAGGGTCGGTAAAAGGGCGACCCGACGCATGCACTCGTGCCCCCGGAGCCTGACCACAGACTAAAATGGGCGTGTCTTTGCGGAACCAGACAATGGGTCTTGGTTCATGCGCGGTTTCAGTTGCCGCAAATCGGTCAGCACAAATACGGCAGGCCTCTATTTCTTTTTCGAGTGGGTTCATGAGATCGCAATCAGTGCCGCATCAGATGGTTGGTGTTCTGAAAGCAAGATAGGTAACACACATCCAGACGCCAACAGATGCAAAAGTCACATTACCAAAAACGACCCCCGGAACGCATTGATCATTTGTTTCATAATTCGACATAATGTGGCCTATATGGCGCCGTAGAGGTACCGTTCTTTCGCCGATCCGAACGGCGCAACAACAAGATAAACCCGCAGGCCTTGGATGCTTGAGTTTGAAAATGTCAGCAAGTCCTTTTGGACCGGGACGCGCCGAAAGGTGATTCTGGACAGAGTGTCTTTTCGCGTCGAACTTGGCACATCCATCGGTATTCTGGCCCCGAACGGTACCGGGAAAACCACCCTGATCAACATGATGGCCGGACTAGAGAAACCCGACGAAGGGGTCATTCGCAAATCCTGCCGCGTCTCTTTTCCGATGGGATTTACCGGCGGAGTTTCAAACAAGCTGTCGGCTCTGGAGAACTCGCGCTATATCGCCAAGATCTATGGTATGGACCCGGACTATGTCGAGGCATATTGCAGTTGGCTGTGTGGCCTGGGTGAATATTTCAATCAACCGCTGGCGACCTATTCATCCGGTATGCGGTCGCGGTTCACATTCGCGTTGATGCTGGCTCTGGATTTCGACATGTACCTCATCGACGAAGGGATGCCGGCCACAACGGATGTTGAATTCAACAAAAAGGCAGGCGACATTCTGCAGGAACGGCTGCGCACGACAACACTGGTCATCGTCTCTCACAACCCGGCCCTGCTTGAAAAATTCGCGCGTCAGGCGGCGGTATTAGTGGATGGTCAGCTTCACTTGTTCGAAACCTTGGAAGAGGCAAAGCAGTTATATGACTACCAAACCCAGGGCTGATAAATACAACTGGCGCCGCAAACGGCGGTCTGCGGGAAATGCCGAAACGCGCGAAGACGCGATCTCGCGTATTCGCCAGGCCACAAAGGCGCCCGGCCCAGAAAATGAACCGCCAGTAGGGACCGAGATCGACGCTATCAAACGCGAAGGACTGACCGGCCGCCAACTGCGGGTGGCACGTCGTCTTGCCCAGAAAAACGGTCTTGCGGCGACTTCGGACTATGATGCAGTTCGGTTGTTGCGCAAAAAGGGAATTGATCCGTTTGAACGCTCCAGTCTGCTGAACCTTGCCTCGGAAAAGAAAACTTCGGACGAGCAGACGAATGATCGCATCACGATCCACCTGCCCCAGACCGTGAAAGATGCACCAGAGAACTTGCCCGGACCGGAGATGAGCCCGGCCGAGCGGCGTGAACGTGAAATCGGACAGATTCAGAGGGACATCGCCCGCCGCCGCCGTCGCAAACTGTTCGCTCTGTTTGCACGGCTTGCGGCCTTTGTCCTGCTACCTACCTTTGTCGTGGGTCTCTATTTCTATCGGATCGCGACCCCAATGTACGCCAGCAACTCTGCCTTTCTGATCCTTCAGGCGGACGGGGGCGCGGGCTCTATCGGAGGGCTTCTGGCAGGGACCCAATTTGCGACCACGCAGGATTCGGTTGCCACCCAGGAGTTTCTAGAATCGAAAGATGCGCTTGAACTTTTGGACACAGAGGCCGGTTTCGCTGATGTGTTCAAACAGGACTGGATCGACCCCATTCAGCGATTGTCCCCGGACGCCAGTCTCGAAGAGGCTTACAAGCTGTACAAACGCATGATCACGGTCGGATATGACCCGACCGATGGCCTGATCCGGATGGAGGTGGCGACACCTGACCCCCAGACTTCGGCCGCGTTTTCACGAGAACTGATTTCCTATGCCGAGCAACGGGTAAACGCGCTGACCGAAAAGAAACGCGAAGACCAGATGAAAGATGCCCGGGAAGGGTTTGTAAGCGCTCAGGAAGAACGCAAGAAAGCTCAGGAAGACCTGATCGAGCTTCAGCTGCAAGGCGCAATCCTTGACCCTGAAAGCGTCATTGCCGGGTTGCGGGGCCGCATAAACGAAATCGAGACGCTTATTCAGGACAAAGAACTGCAGCTTGCAGCCTTGTTGGACAATCGCCGCCCAAACAAAGCCAAGGTGGATGGCGCACAGGCCGACATCGCACGGCTTACGGTTGTGCTGGAGGAATTGAACGCCGAAATGCTGGATGTCTCTGCCGGCGAGAATTCGCTGGCCAGGCTGAGTGTTCGGATTCAGATGGCACAGGCCGATCTGGCCGCTAGGGATATGATCCTGCAATCAGCTATGCAGCATATGGAGACAACCAGGACCGAAGCCAATCGTCAGGTTCGGTATCTGACGGTTTCCGTCAATCCTGTTCCCAGTCAGGAACCCAGCTATCCGCGCAAGTTCGAAAATACGATTTTGGCTTTCCTGTTGTTTGCTGGTATCTACCTGATGATCTCGCTTACCGCGTCGGTCCTTCGTGAACAGGTATCTTCGTAAGACACATGAAACATGTAAAAATCTCCGATCTCACGGTCGGCAATGATCTTCCCCTGACGATCATCGCCGGTCCCTGCCAACTGGAAACTGCCGATCATGCCCAAATGATCGCAGGAAAAATGAAAGAGGCCTGCGACGCCGCCGGGGCGCAGTACGTCTTTAAAGCCTCGTACGACAAGGCGAACCGGACTTCTCTGTCGGGTGCGCGTGGTATGGGAATAGACACAGGGCTCAAGGTTCTGGATGACATCCGCAAAACCTTGGGCATTCCAGTGCTGACAGATGTACATACCGAAGCCCAGTGCGCGATTGCGGCCGAGGCTGTGGACGTGCTGCAAATCCCTGCCTTTCTATGCCGACAAACAGATATGCTGCTCGCAGCTGGCGAAACCGGCAAGGCGGTTAATGTCAAAAAAGGACAGTTTTTGGCCCCATGGGAGATGGGCAACATCGTGAGCAAGGTCGAAAGCACTGGGAACACAAACATCCTGCTGACAGAACGCGGAACTTCGTTTGGATATAATACGTTGGTCGCTGACATGCGCGGCCTGCCGCAGATGGCCAAAACGGGATACCCGGTCGTAATGGATGCCACACACTCGGTACAGCAGCCTGGCGGCAAAGGTGGTTCTACTGGTGGGCAGCGAGAATTCGCGCCTGTGATGGCCCGCGCTGCGGTTTCGCTTGGCATCGGTGCGGTTTTTATCGAAACCCATCAGGACCCTGATACTGCACCTTCCGACGGTCCCAATATGATCCCATTGGACCAGATGCCGCAGCTCATCGATACATTGATGCGTTTTGATGCGTTGGCCAAGGCCAACCCTATCCAGATCTGAACAAGAGTATTCCCATGACCAAACCCAACCCCGAGGTGACTCCGAACACCTGGAGCTTTCTGCGCGACGCAATGATCAAGCCAACCGGCTTTCGCGAATATGATGCCCGCTGGAAATATCCAGA
Organism: Ruegeria sp. CDSB022; assembly: GCF_059611145.1. Lineage (NCBI taxonomy): Bacteria > Pseudomonadati > Pseudomonadota > Alphaproteobacteria > Rhodobacterales > Roseobacteraceae > Ruegeria > Ruegeria sp. CDSB022. Next base: position 358,959 of record NZ_JBXWOZ010000002.1, read on the forward strand.
AGAGATCAACCTGCCGGGCATGACCGCACTGGGGTTGGGTCTGGGCACACAGATGCGCAAGCGTGGGATTGAACCCGTGATTGCTGTAGCCAATGATTATCGTGACTATTCTCTGGCCATCAAAAATGCCCTGATCCTGGGCCTGATGCAGGCGGGAATTCAGGTAAAGGATATCGGTCCGGCGCTTAGCCCGATGGCCTATTTCGCTCAGTTCCATCTGGACGTTCCAGCCGTGGCCATGGTCACGGCCAGCCACAATCCAAATGGCTGGACCGGGGTCAAGATGGGGTTCGAACGTCCCCTGACCCATGGCCCGGACGAGATGTCAGAGCTGCGAGACATTGTTCTGAATGGCGAAGGGCAGACCCACCCTGGCGGGTCCTACGAATTCGTTGATGGCGTGAAAGAGGCCTATATCGACGATCTGGTCGGCGATTTCAGAATATCCCGACCTCTCAAAGTGGTCTGTGCCACAGGGAACGGCACCGCATCCGCCTTTGCCCCGGAAATCTTTGAACGCATGGGGGTAGAAGTCGTGCCCAGCCATAACCAGCTGGACTATACTTTCCCGCATTACAACCCGAACCCAGAAGCGATGGAAATGCTGCACGACATGTCCGATACCGTGAAAGCCAGCGGTGCCGACATGGCGCTGGGGTTCGATGGTGACGGTGACCGCTGTGGCGTTGTGGATGACGAGGGGGAGGAGATTTTTGCTGATAAGGTCGGCGTGATCATGGCCCGCGATCTGGCCAAGATTTACCCCAATGCCACCTTTGTCGCCGACGTGAAATCAACCGGCCTTTTTGCCAGCGACCCTGAGTTGAAGGCCCGCGGGGTCAAGGCAGATTACTGGAAAACCGGCCACAGCCACATGAAGCGGCGAGTCAAAGAGATCAACGCGCTGGCCGGGTTCGAAAAGTCGGGGCATTACTTTTTGGCCGAACCGATTGGACGTGGTTATGATTGCGGCATGCGCGTCGCGGTTGAGATCTGTAAACTGATGGACCGCAACCCGGACCAAAGCATGTCCGACCTGCGAAAGGCGCTACCGAAAACATGGTCGACACCGACCATGTCCCCCTATGCAGCGGATACCGAAAAATACGACATACTCGACCGCTTGGTCGCAAAGCTGGTCGCCAAATCCGAAGCCGGAGAGACGCTTGCAGGTCGCCCGATCAAAGAAGTGGTCACTGTCAACGGTGCCCGAGTCATTCTGGACAATGGCAGCTGGGGGTTGGTGCGCGCCTCGTCGAATACGCCCAATCTGGTGGTCGTCTGCGAAAGCAGCGAAAGCGAAGAAGAGATGCGTGCCATTTTTGCGGATATCGACGCGGTTATCCGAACCGAACCGGGTGTCGGAGATTACGACCAGACCATCTGAGCGTTGGTGTCGGGGCGCTGGCCCCGACACTTCAATTTCCGCCAAACAGCTTAAGCAGTCCTTTCTTGGCCTCGTCCTCAAGCTTGTTCTTCAGCGCATCCTCGACGCTGTCCCCGTCAGTCCCGGCCGTACCGGTATCGCCGCCTATCTTGTCGATGACTTTCTTTTTGACATCATCCTCAAGCTCTTTGACCTTTCCTCCGGCGGCCGCTTCGATCACCTTGGTCAGGTCCGGCTTGATCGACGGATTGCTCCATGGTCCAACGATACGCACCGGAACCGACAGGCCCTCTCCCGAATTCGCACGCAGAGCGACCGGCGTGAACAGATAGTCGATATTGCGCGCTCCGATCCCGACTTTTCCTTTGCCATCCGCGCGGAAATTGTCCAGCGACATCAACAGATCGTTGTTCTGCAAAACGCCCTTATCAATGGTGAAGCTAGCCGTCAGGCTGTTGAACACGGTGGTGCCACCCGATCCTTTGCCTCGTCCCATAAGACGATCAAGGTCAAAGCCCGATATCAACCCCTTTCCTACATCCAAGCTGCCCTTACCGCTGAGAGAACGCATGATCTGATTCTCGTTCTGGCCAACGCCCAGAAACTCGAATGATCCTGACCCGGTCCCGGACAGCCGCTCGACCCCGACCAAGGCTGTCAGAGCTTGTTTGAGGTCAATGCCCTTGGCCTTTATCTTGCCGCCAACGGACAACCCATTCCGATTATTGGCCACCACCTGCCCGTTCAGCGTTCCGGAAAACAAGGTTGCCGGGTTCATCTCCAATGCAGCCCGAGACCGGTCCAGCCGCATTGTCAGGTCGCTGGGGCCAAGCGTCAGCTCGGGCATCGCGATAGATTTGGCTGTCAGTCGAATTTCACCATTGGCCAAAGCCAGCGCCGAGGCGTCGATCGGTTCCCTTGACCACCCCTCCAAGGCAGCACCCGCGCCGGAACCGCCGGAACTGGACGAGACCGTCTGACCACTTTGATTATAGCGAGAAAGATCAAGATCACTGGCATCCAACCGAGCAGTGATCTGTGGAGGGATGGAAATTACAATATCAACTTCACCTGTAAAACGGTTACTGTCGAGTGAAGCCACCAGATCGCGCACAGATATGCGGCCATCTCTGGTATAAGTCATCTGCCCCGACACATTCGCAGCGCGGCCCAACCCGTACGGCACTCCAACGCCCTCCTGACCGAACGCGGCCAGCATTTTTTCCGTGTCTTTGGTTTTCAACTGCAGCTTGCCGTCCATCTCTCCGGCAAGGTTGACGCGCCCGTCAAACCCGATGTCACCACCGGGGGCGGCAAGCGCCAGCTCAATCTCGGATGCCGCGCCCGAGGCATAGGCCGGCAGGTCGGGTATCTTGATATCCACGCGGGCCTCACCGCCCGGAACCGGCATTTGTGCATCCAGAACCATGGGGGCCGAGACTGCTGGCCAACTAGCAGACAAATCCACATCTGCGACATCAAATCGGGCCGATCCATTTTCAACAAAGATCAGACGCGCCTGAGTCAGTTTCAGATGCTCCAGTGTCACCGCACGCGATGCATCCGCCGGTTTTGATCCACCCGAGCCGCTGGCTGTCGGGGCGACGGCCGTGTCAAACTCCCAGTTTCCGCGCCCGTCTGACAGTTCAAGTCTGAGGGTCGGATTCTCGGCAATAATCCGTTTGATCAGCACATCGCCGGACAAAATGGCCAAGGTATCGACCCCAACCGCCAGGCTTTCGGCGCTGAGCATCGGCTCAGACCCCGCCCACGAGGCATTTCCGAAGGAAACCGCCCCGGTTTCCATGCCCAGCACAGGCCAGAAGGATAGCTTAACGCCCCCCGACAGTTTCAGATCACGCCCGGTTTGTGCCTTGACCTGCTCGGCCAGAATGGTCGCCAACTTGTCGCCCGGCATCAGCAGCAACGCGCCGATGACAAGACCGACCACAGCCACCAAAAGGAACAGGATGCGCATTAGCCATTTCATTTTCTGCTCTCCGACTTATTTGGCACGCTATAAAAAGATCATTCAAAGACGGCAGCGCATTTGCAAGGGGAAGCTTTCCCCACTATATGCCGCGCCATGACCACAAACCCGCCAAACCTCCGCCCCGACCTGGCACCTGCTGCCCGGATCACTGATACACCACGTCCGAACCAGCCGACCATCGGCATGGTATCGCTGGGTTGCCCCAAGGCTTTGGTCGACAGCGAGCGGATTCTGACGCGCCTGAGGGCCGAAGGATACGGCATCTCGCCGGACTATTCAGGCGCGGATGCCGTGATTGTGAATACCTGCGGATTTCTGGACAGCGCCAAGGCGGAGTCTCTGGATGCCATCGGCGAGGCTTTGGTAGAAAACGGCAAGGTTATCGTAACCGGATGCCTGGGGGCCGAACCCGATTACATCCGCGAGCATCACCCGCGTATCATGGCCGTCACCGGACCACATCAATACGAACAGGTGCTGGACGCGGTACACAAGGCCGTGCCGCCTGATCCCGACCCCTTCGTGGATCTGCTGCCTGCGGCCAACGTTCAACTGACGCCGCGCCACTACAGCTATCTCAAGATATCCGAGGGCTGTAACCACAAATGCAAGTTTTGCATCATCCCGGACATGCGCGGCAAACTGGCCAGCCGTCCGGCGCATGCTGTTCTGCGCGAGGCGGAAAAGCTGGTCGATAACGGTGTGCGCGAATTGCTCGTGATCTCTCAGGACACGTCGGCCTATGGGTTGGACCGGAAATATGACGTGAATCCCTGGAAAGACCGTGAGGTCCGCAGCCATATCACCGATCTGGCGCGCGAATTGGGACAGCTGGATGCGTGGATTCGCCTGCACTATGTCTATCCCTACCCGCATGTGCGTGAGCTGATCCCCCTGATGGCGGATGCGGGCAGTAACGTCCTGCCCTATCTGGACATTCCCTTCCAGCACGCACACCCGGATGTTTTGAAACGCATGGCCCGCCCTGCTGCGGCCGCCAGAACACTGGACGAGATTGCCGCCTGGCGCGCGACCTGTCCTGATATCACGCTTCGTTCCACCTTTATCGTGGGCTACCCCGGCGAGACCGAGGCCGAGTTCCAGACCCTGCTGGACTGGATGGATGAGGCGCAGTTGGATCGCGTCGGTTGTTTTCAGTACGAAAACGTCGACGGAGCCCGCTCTAACGATCTTCCTGATCATGTGCCCGCCGAGGTCAAACAGGACCGCTGGGAGAGGTTCATGGAAAAGGCTCAGGCGATTTCCGAGGCCAAACTGGCCGCAAAGGTCGGCCAGACCCTGCAGGTCATCGTGGATGAGATCGATGATGAGGCCGCGACCTGCCGCACCACCGCCGACGCGCCCGAGATCGACGGCAACCTGTTCATCGACGAAGGGTATGAGGCCCTGAAACCGGGCGACATTGTCTCGGTCGAGGTGGACGAGGCCGGGGAATATGATCTATGGGGCAAGCTGCGCTAACCACACATAACTGAATTGACCGACCCAGCGGCAGTCAGAAAAGGCTCAACAGCCCGATAACCCAGGCCAATCCGCCAGCCAAAGCAGACAGTGCCACCGCAGCGCTGGCGGCGTCTTTGGCTTGCCCGGCCAATAGATTGTGTTCGGTCGAAGTATGATCCACCGCCCGTTCGATCGCCGTGTTGAACAGTTCGGCCACCAGAACCAACAGACCGATCACCAGTATCAGAGCCCGAACGCCATCGCTCAGGGGCAGCCACAGGGCCAGACCCGCAGAAACAAGATTGGCGCAGACCCAAGCGCGGAACGAGTATTCACCGTGCCAAGTGGCAGCCAATCCCTGCCAGCTCCAGCGGATGCGGTCCTTTAGATGGGTGACAAGTTTTCTCATGCGACCTCGGTAATTCAATAGGTCAAACAGAAACCCGAACACCGTATGACAGGCAATAAAAAAGCCACCCATAGGGCGGCTTTTTTGTTCGATTGTGCGGGCGGCTATGTCGGAATCCGCCCGCGAAAATCTTATTGAGCAGTCGGATTACATACGGTCTGACCTGCTTCGGTCGTCGCCAGATCTGTCCCTGCCGGGCAGCTCGGCGTGCCGTATTTGTCATAATCTGGGGTAATGTATACCGGTGTCGGCTCTTCCTGTTGCGAGCAAGCAGCCAGAACCAGGGCAAACGCACTAACGGCAGCAAATTTGAGTTTCATGTCCGTCATTCCTCTAATTAATTTCTGTTATTGCCCTGAACATGGGGCCGACTTCACAATACGGTGTGGTTGGTAATTTTGCAATAAAATCAACAGCGCGTTTGCGAAAGCAGGCAAAACCATGCCGGGGGGATTGCCTATGGAATGGGTGCCGCGTGGCAGCTACTGCTTTCGGCACATCTGTTCAGGCGATAGACTGGGGAAAGTCAGCGAACGGAGAAACCAGATGCCAGAAGGTCCAGTCATTGCGCAAAAAGCGCCCTATCCAATCGAAGTAACCGAAGGAAAAAGCTATTTCTGGTGCTCGTGCGGCCGGTCCAATCGGCAGCCATTTTGTGATGGATCTCACAAAGGAACCGGCTTTGAACCGGTCAAGTTCACGGCTGATACCAGCAAGAAACTCTTCTTCTGCGGCTGTAAAAACTGCGCTAACCCTCCGTTTTGCGACGGGACACATTCCAAGATCTGATCACTTCAGCCGGTTGAAAACCTGGCTATTTACGCAGAACCCGGGCGCTGAACGGGGATCAGATTGCTGCGCCGCCAGCCATATCGTGCATTTCTCGTGACAGTCCGAGGCCCGGCAACGCGTTACCATCTCGGCGTATTCATCCGGGCTCAACCGCCCGTCGGACATGGCTTCGGTCAACGAGATCTTAAGGCATCGGGCAACGGATCGAGTTAGCCAAAAGTGCTTTTCCACGTCGCCCAGTACAGCGTGTTTCATCCCAATTCCTGCATTTGTATTACTTTCAACGCGGCGAATTGAAGTTTGTTCGGGCAGGTTTGCGGTGCTCCTGCAACATCTGGATGTCTTTCCATCCAATCCGGGCAGGCAGCCGCCCAGCCACATCCCTGACACAGGCGGATCATTTCAGCCCAGTCTTCCTGACTTAGCCGACCTTTATTGTGGGCCCGCACAATATCCGTACCCGTCGCTTGCCCCATCCTCAACACAAGGCGCAAATGGGTCATGAGGTGTCCAAGGCGCGGCATTGCGGCCCCCCTAAGGGATCAACTTGCTTAACAAATCCTGGTTCCGGCAATATTCGGGGGTCTGCGCTGCCAGAACCGGTTGATTCAAAAATGATTGGCAATGGCCCGGGTTCGGGCAATCGGTGCATCGCAGAACCGCATCGGTAATCTGATCCACCGATATATGTCCAGCGATTGCAGATTCCTGCAGATCCACCCCCAGCTTGCCAGCCATACGGTCAAAAAGACCAGCATGATGCCTAAGCGTTTCGCGATCGGGCATTGGCATTCCTTTCCGTTTCGCTTTGTCCGATCAGACTAGCAATACGAAACAGCCCAAGCCTTGACGCAGGTCAAAGTCCCAATTCCAGTTCGTCCAGATAAGCCCGTGTTGCATCCTGCACCCGTCGGAATCGATCACCGCCCAGCTTTTTTCCGCCATACCATCGAGTGACAATGACGATATGACCGCTCAGTTCGGCCCTTTCCAGCATGCGCAGAATCACCATTCCGGCACCGCTTTCCCCGTCATCCGCCTTGAGCGCACCAGTAGGCAGGATTGCGGCCCAGGTATTGTGCGTGGCCTTGGCATAGCTTTTGTCAGATTTCAGGTCCTGCAGGACAGCTGCCACCTCGTCCCGGGAACTGACCAAAGCGCCGGACACGGCATATTTCGATCCGCGGTCCGTCAAGACAACCCCCAACCGTTTCAGTCCCGTCATTGTGTCAGCCCAAGCTGCCGTGAGGTTTCCAAAACAATTTCGACGCGCTGAGCATTCGGTGGATGGGTGCCTAGAAAACGATCGCCCGGGTCAGGAATTCGGGCAAAATAGCGGGCTCCTAACAAGGGATTATAACCTGCCCGGTGCGTGATGATCGTTCCCAACCGGTCCGCTTCCAGTTCAAAGTCCTTGACATATATCTGGGCACCCACCTGCGCGCCCAGCTTCTGCGCCTGTTCAAGATCGGCGTCATTTGCCCCCGCTATGCGTGCAAGCTCGCCAAAAATCGCGGCGCTTTCTCGTGAGTTTTCGGACTGGCGGGGAATATGGCGCAGGATGTGATGAGCAGATTCATGCCCCATCACAAAGGCCAGTTCATCGGCGTTTTCCACCGATTGAATCATCGCGCGGGTGAAGATTATGACTGGTTGATTGTCGTCATCCAAGGTTTGAAAAGCATTTGCTGGTGCGCGAGGGTTCAGATCAACCACGATCGAAAAATCGCAGTTGCTGACATTACTGCGCCGCTTGCACTCTGCGCGCGCCACATCCCCGACCCTTTGACTGATTTCGCGAAAGGTCAGCACATCGACCTGAAAATCAGTTGAAGGTTGTTGCCATTCCTCTACCGGCTGAACGCGTAACGAACCGGTGTCACAGGCCGACAGAACCAGACCAAATATCATCAAGATCAGGCGACGCATACTATTTCCTTTGGTCCGGTCATGCCTTTTCGTCGAACATAGCCCGACACAAGGCGGTTCGCCACCGGACGATTTCCCAAGAACGGGTTGCATTGCAATGTTCCGCCCGGCAAGCTGGACACATGTTTTCGATTGAGCATGAATTCGACTCGACGGTCATAACCTTGGTGGACGAAGGCGAAAAGCCTTTGAACGAGGATGTGGTTATTAACAATTTTGCAGAATGCGTAACGCTGGAACAACTGGATCCGCGCACTGACCAGGTTCAGAAGATTACGCTTTCGCCCGAACAGGTTCGTGATCTGGCTGCGGCACTGGATCTGCCCGAAGGTGTTTACCAAATTCGCGAAACCCCCGATCAGGCCTGACACACAAAGACTTTCTCGCGCAATGTCTGGCCGCGCTTCAGGATCAGTGCGGACGGAGCAACCCCCAGCGCCACCGCCAGAAGCTCACGTGTGGCTTCATTTGCCCTGCCGTTTTCGGGCGGTGCAGTGATATATATTCTGATCGTTCCGTCCTGAACCAAAATCCTGTCTGCTGCGGCTTTCGGGGTAACCCTGACCGCAATCTCAGCATTCGGTGCAACACGGTCGCTCAGGTCTGGAAGATTTCTTAGTTTCGGTTTTCCCATTGGCACCTTCTGTTAACAAAGACCCTTGCACGGTTGGGCGGGGAATGAAATTGATCCAACTGGTCCAGCCGATTGCACTTGAAACTCGCCAGACGTTCAACCAGATACAGACAGCCTATGTAAAGGAAGTTAACATATGTCCTTGAAGAATCCGGCCGCTTTTGAGTTTCTGCAGACCCGTCGGTCGCGCCCAGCCAAAACGTTGATTGAACCAGCCCCCGACCGTGAGCAGCTGATGCCCCTGCTAACCGCAGCAGCCCGCAGCCCGGATCACGGAAAACTGGAACCCTGGCGGTTCATCGTGCTTGAAAAAGGCGCAATGGGGCGCCTGTCGGGGCTAACGCAGGAATGCGGTGAGGCGCTTGGCAAATCCCCTCAAGACATTGAAAAAGCGCGCGGACAGTTTGATTTAGGCCATCTCGCCGTCGCTGTGATCGAGGTTCAGAAGCCTTCGGAAAAGATTCCAGCCATCGAGCAGACCTATTCAGCTGGGGCTGTTTGCCTTGCTTTGCTGAACGCTGCTTTGACCGCAGGATGGGGCGCGAATTGGTTGTCTGGCTGGCAAACCCACGATCCGGAATTCTGTCGCAAGGCGTTTGAATTGCAGGATAACGAACGGGTTGCCGGTCTGATTCATATCGCGACCGAGGGCTCGACCCCGCCCGAACGCCCCCGCCCGGATGTTGATGCCCTGACCGAATGGGTCACAGAATGATCATCCTCAACGCCTTTTTTTCAGCGCTTGGTCAGATCGGAGACCCGAAATTCCGCGGGGTTCTGCTGCGAGGTATCGGCCTGACCATCCTGATGCTGATCGCAGCCTGCGCCGGTGCAATTTGGCTGATCAACCGGCTGTCAGGGGACGAGATATCGCTGCCATTCATTGGTGCAGTTCCCTGGCTGAATGACGTCCTTAGCTATTCCGGCATTTTCCTGGTGCTGATCCTGCCAGTGTTTTTGATGATTCCCGTCGCCTCAGCCATCACGTCTGTGTTTCTGGACGATGTCGCGCAAGCTGTAGAGGACAGGCATTATCCGAGCCTGCCCGCGGTTCCACGCATCCCGATAGGCGATGCGATCACTGACGCGCTTGGTTTTATGGGTGTGCTGATTGTGGCCAACCTTCTGGCGCTGATCCTTTATGCGATCTTCACGCCACTGGCCCCGTTTATCTTTTGGGCGATGAACGGATTTCTGCTGGGGCGTGAGTATTTTACGCTGGCAGCCATGCGCCGTATCGGGCGTGAGGGCGCGCGAAAACTGCGGGCACAACATTCGTCAACAATTTGGCTTGCGGGCACGTTGATGGCCATCCCACTGTCTATTCCGCTGGTGAATCTTGTGATCCCGATTATCGGAGCTGCTACATTCACGCATATCTTTCATAAGCTGTCAGGGCCAACGCCCTGAAGCTTAGTTTCGCGGTTCCATTTGATTTAGCCAATCGAAATCCCGTACCGAAATCACGCCCGAAATAATGATCCCTGCAATGATAGCCCAGAGCACGACCGACACCCCGGTGGTGATCCATAGCTTTTTCTTCATGTGATGCACTTCCGGGGCCCCTGAATGGGTGCCGGGAACGACCTCGCCCAAATCACCCTGGGTCTTGATGCGGATCGGCAGAATCACCAAAAGCGTCATGAACCAGATGACGGCAAACAGAACCAGTCCTGCAGTGATCGTCATGTGTACACCTCCGGTGTTTATACTTGTTCCAACTCGACCAGACAGCCGTTGAAATCTTTGGGATGCAGGAAAAGAACCGGTTTCCCGTGCGCGCCGATCTTGGGTTCACCGCTACCCAGCACCCGGGCGCCGGTTTCTTTCAGGTGATCACGCGCGGCAATGATATCCTCCACCTCATAGCAGACATGATGGATTCCGCCGGCGGGGTTCTTCTCTAGAAAACCATTGATCGGGCTGTCATCGCCCAAAGGATAAAGCAACTCGATCTTGGTGTTGGGCAATTCAATGAACACCACAGTAACGCCGTGATCAGGTTCATCCTGCGGCGTGCCAACCTTGGCACCTAAAGCGCTGCGGTACTGTTCAGACGCCGCCATAAGATCAGGGACGGCAATGGCAACGTGGTTTAAGCGGCCAATCATGGAACTCTCCTACCTTCTGAGTTGCAGCGGTTATGGGGACAGATCAGGCAAAGGACAAGTGCGCCAAATTGCCGTTAACCCCGTGTTAGCCAGAAGTTCCTAGCGTGAAGCATCTGCTGAATAGGAGTTCTGCCATGGACGATTCGAGCCCCTTCACCGCACCCGCACAGCCAACGGCCACGCGGCCGCTGCTGGGACAAACCATTTTGGTTGTTGAAGACAGCCGCTATGCCTGCGACGCTATCCGGTTAATGTGTTTGCATTCGGGTGCGCGGATCAGGCGGGCCGATTGCCTGAAGTCCGCCCGGCGCCATCTTCAGATCTATCGACCTTCGGTGATCTTGGTGGATATGGGGCTGCCAGATGGCTCTGGTGCTGATCTGATTGCCGAATTGGCCATGACTACGCCCCGGATCGGAGCGATCCTGGGCATGTCAGGAGACGACAATTCAGAAACCCTTGCGACAGAGGTTGGCGCGGACGGGTTTCTTGCCAAACCGCTTAACTCACTATCCTATTTCCAGTCGTCTATTCTGAATTGTCTACCTGAAGACCGCCGCCCCTGCACACTCCACGCCGTTCAGGATGAGGTGATATGCCCCGATCCTATGGCCTATCAGGACGACATGGCACATATCGCAGATGTTCTGGCCGGACCGAATGACCATTGGTCACTGGACTATGCGGCCCAATTCCTGCGCGGCGTTGCCCGTGATGCTGAAGATACGGTTCTGGCCGAAGCCGCCCAGCAGTTGGCAGCCTCACGCGCCGCAGGTATGCCCATCACCGCTCTGACAGCCCAAGTTGCGGGAATAGTGCAGGCCCGTCTGGAACAGCGCGAGGCTATCTGAAGTGACAACCGCATATCTAATTACCGCATCGCTCCTTTGTCTGTGGGCATACAGACAGACACGCGTCAGCGCGCGTGACATTCGGAACAGCCGCGAGAGGAAAAAGGACCATTTCCTGTAAACCCGCTAACAGCGAATTGGGAATGGGTTGAAAACAGAAAAAACCGCCACAGGCGACTGTGGCGGGTTTTCTATCAGTCCTGAGGGATAATCCGCAGGCCCAACTCCATCAGCTGGTCCGAGGCCGGGTCGGACGGTGCCTGCATCATCAGATCCTCGGCACGCTGGTTCATCGGGAACATCATGACTTCTCGGATATTGGCTTCATCGGCCAAAAGCATCACGATCCGGTCGATACCAGCGGCACAGCCACCGTGCGGCGGGGCGCCATAATGGAAGGCGTTGAACAGCGCGCCAAATCGGGATTTCACCTCATCCGCGCCATAGCCAGCCAGCTCAAAAGCCTTCAGCATGATCTCGGGCTTGTGGTTCCGGATCGCGCCCGAGACCAGCTCGTATCCGTTACAGGCCAGGTCATATTGATAACCGCACACGTCCAGAGGATTGCCGTTCAGCGCCTCCATCCCGCCCTGCGGCATCGAGAAGGGGTTGTGTTCAAAGTCGATCGCACCGGTTTCTTCGTCTTGCTCATAGATCGGAAAATCGACGATCCAGGCAAAGGCAAAGCGGTCTTTCTCGGTCAGGTTCAGTTCATCACCGATCACATCGCGCGCCCTGCCGGCCACCTTTTCAAAGGCTTTCGGTTTGCCACCCAGGAAGAACGCCGCGTCTCCGACGCCCAGACCCAACTGCTGGCGGATCGCCTCGGTCCGTTCAGGGCCAATGTTTTTGGCCAGTGGACCAGCGGCCTCCATCCCTTCACCCTGATCGCGCCAGAAGATATAGCCCATACCGGGCAGACCCTCTTTCTGGGCAAAGGCGTTCATGCGATCGCAGAACTTGCGGCTGCCGCCTGTGGGCGCTGGTATGGCGCGAATTTCGGTGCCATCCTGCTCCAACAGCTTCGCGAAAATCGCGAAGCCAGACCCGCGGAAGTGGTCGGAGACCACTTGCATTTTAATAGGATTCCGCAGGTCGGGCTTGTCGCTGCCATACCACAGGGCCGCGTCCTTGTAGGAAATCTGCGGCCAGTCCTGATCGACTTTACGGCCGCCGCCGAACTCTTCGAACACGCCGGTCAGAACGGGCTGAATCGTGTCGAATACGTCTTGCTGCTCAACAAACGACATCTCAAGGTCAAGCTGGTAGAAATCGGTGGGTGAGCGGTCGGCACGCGGATCTTCGTCGCGGAAACAGGGCGCAATCTGGAAATACTTGTCGAAGCCCGACACCATGATCAGCTGTTTGAACTGCTGTGGGGCCTGCGGCAGCGCGTAGAACTTGCCCGGGTGCAAACGCGACGGCACAAGGAAGTCACGCGCGCCTTCAGGCGATGATGCGGTGATAATCGGCGTCTGATACTCGCGGAAGCCCTGATCCCACATCCGGCGGCGCATCGAGGCAACAACGTCCGAGCGCAAGGTCATATTCTGCTGCATCACTTCGCGGCGCAGGTCCAGATAGCGATAGCGCAGGCGCGTTTCCTCAGGGTATTCCTGATCGCCGAACACCATCAGCGGCAGCTCGTCAGCGGCGCCCAGTACTTCCAACTCGCGCACGTAAACTTCGATCTCGCCCGTGGGCAATTTCGCGTTCACCAGATCGGCGGCGCGCGCTTTGACTGTGCCATCGATACGGATACACCATTCCGAGCGGACTTTTTCCAGTTCGGCGAATGCCGCGCTGTCGCCGTCGCACAAAACCTGTGTGACGCCGAAATGATCGCGAAGGTCGATGAATAGAACGCCGCCGTGATCTCGGACCCGATGCACCCAGCCAGACAGGCGAACGGTTTCACCGACATTGGCGGCGGTCAGAGCGGCGCAGGTGTGGCTGCGATAGGCGTGCATGGATCATATCCCTTCGGGCGCAGAATTGGTCGGGCCGATACACCGCGTCAGACTGGGAAAGTCAAGGCAAGTCGCACCGTCAAAACGGCCTTTGCACGTTGCCTGAGTAGAAATAGATGCCCAGACCCACCGCAAAGATGATGTTCCCCGCGATGGCATGCAGCAGAACCGCATAGAAAAACGATCCGCGTTTGCGATAGGCCCAGGTGAACAGCAACCCTCCGGCAAATGTCATCAGAGCTACGATCCAGCTCCAATACATCAAATGCGCAAGCGAAAAGAGCGATGCATTCAGTAAATAAGCTGTGCGTCCATTGGGCAGGATCGCGTGGTAACGACGAAAGAACAGCGACCGGAACAGCAGCTCTTGCGGCAGGGCGGAAACGAATGGGTAAAACACCCAAATCATCGCCAGCAGCTCGGGTTGGTTGTGCAACAGGAAAAAGGCAGCTTCGGGACGGGCCACTCGTACTAGCGCAACACAAAACAGTGTCATTCCCACAGCAAAGCCGGCGACTTCGGGCCAGGACCAGTTGCGCCAGCTATATCGCAATTCCGCCCAGGCAAATCCGTGCGTGAAATGCAACAACACGATCCCGATGGCCGTAAAGGTAAACAGCGATGGAAACATCCAGTTGGGCGGGAAAAGTACGGCAATCAGCACAGGTATGGCGACGAAGAACAAACCGAATTCCAGTCGCAACCAACGGGAAGATGCTGCGGCTTCAGCCCAATCGGTTTGCCTGTTCACAGTACCGCCAATTCTGCCCAGATCAGGCCTCGCAAGGAATTGCCCATCCAGAACCTTTCCGCGCTTTGCAGGTTGGTCATGGTCAGCACCGCCTCGCTGACTTTATTATTTTCCAGCAAGTCTTCGCGCAAGATCCCGGGAAGCAAACCGGAGGACAAGGGCGGCGTCAGGCAACGACCATCGGGCATGCCCAGAAAGATGTTAGTGATGGTGCCCTCGCACACTTCGTCACGCTCATTCAGAAACAGCCACTCATCTACGCCCTCGGGCAGTGCCGCCCGGGCCCGGTCATAAACATCGCGCTGCGTCGTCTTGTGCTGCAACCAGATATCAGAGGCGGCAAGCCTCGTATTGGAAACTGCGACCCGCCAGACGGACGGGTTATCCGCCAGTGCACCAGTTGTCACGCCAAACCCGCCACTGATGTCCATCGTCAATCGACAGCGCAACGAGATTGAACCCGCAACTTGGTCAAGCGTTGCAATCGCGCGCCCTGCATCGAAAGGAAGCCCCAATGCCCGTGCCGAACGCTCCATCCGGGCCAGATGTTTTCCAACACGCACAAACCCGCTCTCTGGCCGGAATGCCAGCGTTTCGATCAGACGGAAGTCAGGGTCAGCTGGTGGGCGAAACGTGCCTTCCATAGCGCTTCCTCATATTCGGATGGGGCAGTGCTGTCCCAAACGACGCCCCCACCCACATTCAGCGTGGCCTTGTTGCCGTCGACCATCAGCGTGCGAATAGCCACGTTGAACTCGGATCGCCCGTCTGGCGCGGCCCAACCGATAGCACCACAATAGATATCGCGTGGCCAGGGTTCGAGATCGGTCAAGATCTCCATCGCGCGAATTTTGGGCGCGCCTGTGATCGAGCCGCAGGGAAATAACGCGTTTAGGATATCGGAAAGTTCTGCCCCAAGATGCAGCTGTGCCTGCACCAGCGAGATCATCTGATGCACGGTTGCATATGTTTCGACCTTGAACAGCTCGGGCACCTTCACCGACCCCGGCAAAGCGACGCGGCTGATATCATTGCGCAGAAGGTCGACGATCATGAGGTTTTCGGCGCGGTTCTTGTCGTCAACCGACAGGAAATCGCGGCGGCGCGCATCCTCGGTCATGTCTTCGCTGCGCGGCTGCGTGCCCTTCATCGGGCGGGTTTCGATCATCCGATCAGCATCGGTGCGAAAGAACAGCTCGGGCGAACGGCTGAGCAGATCGGGCAGACCATCCTGCTGAACCAGCACTCCGTGACCGACCGGCTGGCCCACAGCCAACGCCGCATAAAGCGCGGCGCTATCCCCTTGCAATGTCAGGTCAATGGGGAACGTCAGGTTGGCCTGATAGATATCCCCGGCCCCGATCGCATCGTGGACCTGCTGAAAGGCGCGTGCATATCTTGCCTCGTCCCAGCGCGGTGTGAATTCGGCAACACCGCCTAGGGGTGCGGGCAGATCGCACTGGCCTGGCGCATCATAGGCGCCGAAACACAGCAGTGGCAGGCGGCGGTCAGCAGGCATCCGGTCCAACAGGCGGGGTTCCAACGCATATCCAAGCTCATAGCTTGCATAACCGGCCAGCCAGGCCCCATCCGCGCGTGCCTCATCCAGCGCCGACAAAGCCTGTGGCACGTCCTCCGCATTGTCTGCACGGAACACCCGGTCTGGCCGTTCGAAATAAGTTCCCGATCCGGCCGGCCCCTGATCAAAACGAATACGCACGTGCATCCTCATTTGTCGTGCTGCGCGGTATAGACAATACGGCGGTAAGGGAAAGAGGGGAAAGCGGCAATTTCGCCCCTGTTTCCGATACCTCTTGAACCTTTTGGCGCGGTCCCTATAACGCAGAACAATTTGGGCACGCGGGCGGTGCCCTGACTCGCAGTTAACCGAAGGAAACAGGCTATGCCGAGAAGAACCGACATCCAGTCGATCATGATCATCGGGGCGGGCCCCATTGTCATCGGTCAGGCCTGCGAATTCGACTATTCAGGCGCACAGGCCTGCAAAGCCCTGCGCGAAGAAGGATACCGGGTCATTCTGGTAAACTCAAACCCGGCGACAATCATGACCGATCCCGGTCTGGCTGATGCCACTTATATCGAGCCGATCACGCCCGAAGTTGTCGCCAAGATCATCGAGAAGGAACGCCCCGACGCCTTGTTGCCCACAATGGGTGGGCAGACCGGACTGAACACCTCACTTGCACTGGAAGAGATGGGCGTACTGGACGAGTTCGGTGTCGAGATGATCGGTGCGACCCGCGACGCCATCGAAATGGCCGAAGACCGCAAACTATTCCGCGAAGCGATGGATCGGCTGGGCATCGAAAACCCCAAGGCCACCATCGTTACCGCCCCCAAGCGCGACGACGGCTCCACCGATCTTGATGCTGGCGTCCAGATTGCCTTGGGCGATCTGGAAGACATCGGCCTGCCTGCCATCATTCGCCCCGCCTTTACCATGGGCGGCACCGGCGGCGGTGTGGCTTATAACCGCGAGGATTATATTCACTTCTGCCGCTCGGGCATGGATGCCTCGCCGGTAAACCAAATCCTCGTCGATGAGAGCCTGCTGGGTTGGAAAGAGTATGAGATGGAGGTGGTACGCGACACGGCCGACAACGCCATCATCGTCTGTTCCATTGAGAATATCGATCCGATGGGTGTGCATACCGGCGACTCGATCACTGTGGCCCCTGCCCTGACACTGACCGACAAAGAATACCAGATCATGCGCAACGGCTCCATCGCCGTTCTGCGCGAGATTGGGGTCGAGACTGGCGGTTCGAACGTACAATGGGCGATCAACCCCGAAGACGGCCGGATGGTCGTGATCGAGATGAACCCCCGCGTGTCGCGTTCGTCCGCGCTGGCGTCCAAGGCGACCGGGTTCCCGATTGCGAAGATCGCGGCCAAACTGGCTGTTGGCTATACGCTGGACGAGCTGGACAATGACATCACCAAGGTCACGCCCGCCTCCTTCGAACCAACCATCGACTATGTCGTGACAAAAATTCCGAAATTTGCGTTCGAAAAGTTCCCCGGCTCTGAACCTTACCTGACCACGGCGATGAAATCGGTGGGTGAGGCCATGTCCATTGGTCGCACGATCCACGAATCGATGCAAAAGGCGCTGGCTTCGATGGAATCCGGCCTGACTGGCTTTGATGAAGTGGAAATCCCCGGCCTGAACGTTGGTATCTGGGACGAGGTCAGTGACAAAGTCGCGGTGATCAAAGCGATCAGCAAGCAAACCCCCGACCGTCTGCGCACCATCGCGCAGGCCATGCGTCATGGTTTGACCGATGATGAGATTTTTGGGGTCACCAAATTTGACCCTTGGTTCCTGGCCCGCATCCGCGAGATCATCGAGGCCGAGCGTCAGTTGCGCAAAGACGGCCTGCCGGTGACCGAAGAAGGCATCCGCAGGCTGAAAATGCTTGGCTTTACCGATGCGCGCTTGGGCAACCTGACAGGCCGTGACGAAGGCAATGTACGCCGCGCCCGCCGCAATCTGGGTGTTAACGCAGTGTTCAAACGCATCGACACCTGTGCCGCCGAGTTTGAGGCGCAGACGCCCTATATGTACTCGACCTACGAAGCCCCTATGATGGGTGATGTTGAGTGCGAGGCGCGCCCGAGTGATCGCAAGAAGGTTGTTATCCTGGGCGGCGGACCCAACCGGATCGGTCAGGGGATCGAATTCGACTATTGCTGTTGTCACGCCTGCTTCGCACTGACCGATGCGGGCTATGAGACCATCATGATCAACTGTAACCCCGAAACGGTTTCGACCGACTATGACACTTCGGACCGGTTGTATTTCGAACCGCTAACTTTTGAACACGTGATGGAAATCCTGACGAAAGAACAGGAAAACGGCACGCTGCACGGTGTTATCGTTCAGTTCGGTGGTCAAACCCCGCTGAAACTGGCCAACGCGCTGGAAGAAGAAGGCATTCCGATCCTCGGCACTACTCCCGACGCCATCGACCTCGCCGAAGACCGCGAAAGGTTTCAGGCGCTAGTCAACGATCTGGGCCTGAAACAGCCCAATAACGGCATCGCATCGACCGACGAGCAGGCGCTGAAAATCGCCGAGGATATCGGCTTCCCGCTGGTGATCCGCCCGTCCTATGTACTGGGTGGCCGCGCGATGGAAATCGTGCGCGATATGGACCAGCTTCGGCGCTATATCAACGAGGCCGTGGTGGTCTCGGGCGACAGCCCCGTGCTGCTGGACAGCTATTTGGCGGGCGCGGTTGAACTGGATGTCGACGCCCTGTGCGACGGCACGGATGTACATGTCGCGGGCATCATGCAGCATATCGAAGAGGCTGGCGTGCATTCGGGCGATAGCGCCTGTTCGCTGCCGCCCTACTCGCTGTCGAAAGAGGTCATTGGCCGGATCAAGGATCAGACTTTCAAGCTGGCCAAGGCGTTGAACGTTGTCGGCCTGATGAATGTACAATTTGCGATCAAGGATGACGATATCTACCTGATCGAAGTCAACCCGCGCGCCTCGCGTACCGTGCCCTTCGTGGCCAAAGCCACGGACAGTGCCATTGCCTCCATCGCCGCGCGTGTGATGGCCGGCGAGAAGCTGGCGGATTTCCCGTTGCGCCCGGCTTACAAGACCGTGGACGACACCAAGATCGCCGACCAGATGACACTGGCAGACCCGGATATGCCGTGGTTCTCGGTGAAAGAGGCGGTGCTGCCCTTCGCCCGGTTCCCCGGCGTCGACACTATTCTGGGGCCTGAGATGCGCTCGACCGGAGAAGTCATGGGCTGGGACCGCGACTTCCCCCGCGCCTTCCTCAAGGCACAGATGGGTGCGGGAATGGTGCTGCCATCCTCGGGACGTGCGTTTATTTCGATCAAGGATGCCGACAAGACGCCTGCCATGCTTGAGGCCGCACAAGTTCTGGCCGCGCAGGGCTTTGCCCTTGTCGCCACCCGCGGAACGCAAAGCTGGCTGGCCGAGCACGGTATTGCCTGTGATCTGGTCAACAAGGTCTACGAAGGTCGCCCCGACGTGGCTGACATGCTTAAAGATGGTCAGGTACAGCTGGTGATGAATACCACCGAAGGTGCACAGGCGGTCGAGGACAGCAAGGCCATCCGGTCCATCGCGCTTTATGACAAGATCCCCTATTTCACCACCGCCGCCGCTAGCCACGCTGCCGCATTGGCGATCAAGGCGCAGGCCGAGGGTGATGTCGAGGTCAGGTCCCTGCAAGGCTGACCTTCCCCCACTACACCAGAATAAAGCAAAACCCCCGGTCCATGACCGGGGGTTTTTCATTTAGCCAACCGGCTGCGGTGGTTTCTTGCGCCGTTCCTCCGGCAGGAAGAACACCATGTAGAACACGGGGGCCGCCACCATGGTAAGGACCGTGGCAAAGGCCAGACCACCCATGATGGTCACCGCCATCGACCTGAAGAACGCATCCGTCAACAACGGAGCCATACCCAAAATCGTCGTGATTGCGGCCAGCATCACCGGGCGCAAACGCGAGACCGAAGCCTCGATGATCGATTCACGCAGCCCCTGCCCGGTTGCACGTACCAAATCGATCTCTTCGACCAAAACGATACCATTCTTGATCAGCATCCCCGATAGGCTAAGCAGTCCCAGTAGCGCCGTAAATGTGAACGGCAGACCCGTGCCCAGCAGACCGATCACCACTCCGTTTACCGACATCGGTACCAACAGCCAGATAATGATCGGCTGACGAATGGCGTTGAATATCAGCACCGAAATCAGAACCATGATCAACAGGCTCAACGGCAACTGACGACCCAGGCTTTTATTTGCATCGCCAGCATTCTCGAACTCTCCACCCCATTCCAGTCGATAGCCCGCTGGCAGCTCCATGCTTTCGATGGCTGTGCGGACTTCGGAATGAACCTGCGCAGCTGTCAAATCCGGCGGGATGTCGGCCCCTACCGTAATGGTCAGCACACGATCCCGGCGATGAACCAGCGTATTGAGTGCCTTATATTCGAACCTGTCGACCATCTGCTCGATCGGCACGAATTTCTGCGACTGGTCCGAGAATACAACCTGATCCACGATCGAATAATCCCCGTCCACCGGGCGGCGCAAGATGATCGGAATCAGGCGGTCGCGCTCGCGGAACACACCACCGGTGATCCCATCGGTCGAGAATTGCAGAGTCGCCGCGATATCTTCGCGCGACACCCCAGCGGTCTGCGCCCGTTCGGTCGCATAAATTGGCTGGACAGCCAGCCCTTGTTCGCGCCAGTCGTGATAGACGTTAAGCGCATTGGGCGAGGCCGCGCGCATCGTCTGCACAGCCTCATTCGCAAGTTGCCGAAGCACCGCCGGATCGCTTCCCGAGAAACGGGCCTGAATTGGATCACCGCCGCCAGGACCAAAGACCAGCCGCTTGGTGCGGAACTTGCCTTCGGGGAACTGCGCCGAGCCAAACGCCTCGAGATCCGCCCGCAAAGCCGGAATGTCATCCAATGTTTCCGTCCGGATGATCATGTGACCGTAGCTGGGGTTCGGTTTTTCCGAAGAGTAGGTCAACAAAAAACGAGTTGCTCCTTGCCCAACAAATGTCGTGACAGATACCACATCGTCCCGATCCGCCAGCCAGTTTTCGAAAACAGCCATATCCTCGGCGGTGCGCGCAATGGGTGTGCCCTGCGGCAGGTTGTAATGCACGAAAAACAGCGGTGTATTCGAGTCTGGAAAGAACTGTTGTTTGACCAAGCCAAATCCTGCGAAACAGACCACCGTAATGCCCACCAGCATTGCAATCACCATCCAACGGAACCGCAGCGCCCAGTTTAGGATCGCGCCATAAACACGGAACATGATCCCGCCATAGGCATCAATTTCACCTTCTTTGCCCTGCTTGAAGAAATAGTGCCCAAGCATCGGAGTCACCGTCAGCGCCAGGGTCCAGCTCAGCAGCAGCGATATCCCGATAACAGCAAATAGCGAAAACAAGAACTCACCCGTCGCATCAGGGCTAAGACCAATCCCGGCAAAAGCCATGATGCCAATCACCGTTGCTCCCAACAGCGGGATTTGCGTTTTGGCCGCAGCCTCATCCGCCGCATCGCGCGAATTCTTGCCGCGCAGCATTGCAATCTGCATTCCTTCGGCCACCACAATGGCGTTGTCCACCAACATACCCATCGCGATGATCAAAGCGCCCAGCGAAATTCGTTCCATCTCGATCGAGAACAATGCCATGAACAACAACGTGCCAACCACGGTCAGCAACAGAGTTGTTCCCACAACCACAGCCGCGCGCCAACCCATGAACAGCGCCAAAACCGCAACAACAATAGAGACCGACAGCGCGAGGTTCACCAGAAAATCGTTCGATGCCTGCTCAACAACGACGTGCTGCTGGTAAATCGGCAGGATTTCGACACCATAGGGGATCTGAGAATCCAACTCGGCAAATTTCGCGTCAGCACGCTTGCCGACCTCAACGATATTATCAGTCGAAAGCCCAGCGATACCCAGAGTGAAGGCTTCGGTCCCGTTGAACCGGATGATGACATTGGGATCGGTTAGGCGACCACGATGTACATTCGACATATCGAACAGGTTGATAACCTGGCCCTGCGATCCAACAGAAAGGCCAGCTATGGCGGAAACCGTATCGGACCCTTCGGCGGTTAATATCGCGGTCCGGCCATCTTCTGATCGCAATGACCCCGACGAGTTTACCGAGTCCGCATTTGTAATCGCGTCGGTAAGCGCCTGCAGAGGCACGTTCTGGTTCACCGAAATAGACAGGTCGGGTTCGATAAAGATCGCCTCTTGCGGCAGCCCCATCACCTCGACATCCGCGACACCGTCAACCGTCAGTAGTTCGCGCCGAAGAAATGTGGAAAGCTCATGTTTTTCAGCATCCGAGAAGCCCTCGGCTGTGACCGCATAAAACAAGCCAAACACATCGCCAAACCCGTCATTAACCAGCGGTTCACCCACCCCCGATGGCAGCTCCCGTGAGGCGTCACGGACTTTGGCGCGCAATTTAGTCCAGATCTCCGGTAGCTCGGTCCCATCATAGGCTGAGTTAATCTCGACCTCGATCAGCGAAAAACCGGGCTGGTTCATTGATGTGATTGTCTTGACCTCGCCCATCTGCTGGATGGCGGATTCCAGTGGCTCTGAAACCTCCAGCGCCACTTGTTCAGCCGTTGCCCCCGGATACTGGGTAGCGATGACGGCGTTTTTGATTGTGAAGGCTGGATCTTCCAGACGGCCAAGCGACAGAAATCCCCAGATGCCGCCGAACAAGGCGATCAGGATGACCAGCCATGTATAGATAGGGCGATCAATGGATGCGCGTGCGATGTTCATCAATCCGCCCCTTAGTTGGCAAGACCGGTAAAGCGGCGCACCACCTGACCGTCAATCAAAACGTCGCCGCCGGCGACAACGATTTCTTCCCCGTCACTTAGGCCGTCCAGTACGTTAACATCACCAGTTTCCGTGGGTTCGATGGTAACGGGGACGCGGCGCAGTGTCCCTTGGTCAGCCCCGGTCGGAGAAAACACCATTACGCCCAGCGCCCCTTCGACATCGGCCACAATGGCTGTAGGCGGAACAAAGATTCCCCGTTTCTGGTCCTTGACCCGAACGGTCACAGTAGCCGACGAACCAGGCAGAATTTGCAGCCCTTCAGGCGGTGTCAGGCCAAATTGGATGCGGAAGGTTTGACCGACGCTTGAAGATTCAGCATCGAATTCGCGGATCTGAAGCGGGAAGACTTCGTCGCTCACCGGAAATTTCGCGGTGATGGTGATGTCATCCTGCTGGCCTGACCGTTGAAACAAAATTTCGGGTACGTCGACCTCAATCCGAAGTTCGGACATATCATGGATGCGCACGATCGGGGTACCTGCGGAAACAGTGGTAAAGGCCTCGACCGCCCGGCTGGACACCAGCGCGTTAAACGGTGCCGTCAATGTCGCCTGTTCCAGGTCGTATAGCGCGTCACGCACAGCGATATCAGCCAGTTGCGCCGCAGTCTCAGAGTCGTCCACAGCCACTTGGCTGGCCGCAGTTCCCCGCAGCCGAGACAGGCGGGCCAGGGTCCGATCCGCCTGATCTTTCTGCAGAACGGCACGATCATAGCGGCGCTGGAACGGCTCGCGATCCAGCTCGGCGATCAGCTCACCCTTGGGGATGACAAATCCTTCAGCCACTGGCATTTCAACAATCTGTCCAGCCACCTGAAAGGCCAGATCAACCGTTTGCCGCGCAGCGACGCGACCAAAGAACTGACGTGTGAACCCAGGCGTGGTTTCCTTTACCACCATCAGCTTTACCGGCTTGGCAGCTTCTTCAGCCATGATTGAGCTGGAGAGAAAGATCAGGGCCACGCCCAAAGCAGAGATCAGTTTCATTTCTTCAGTCCCTCGGGAATTCCAGTTTTCAGTATGTTTTCCCGGATCTTCCGGGCCAGTCTTGCGAATTCTGCGGTTTCATCTTTGTTCAGTCCGGACGCGCGCTGAAACAGGGCGCCTGCTTGGGCTACAAGCATCTGGCGTGTTTCTGTGCCTTTTTCGGTCAAAACCAAAAGCCATGCACGGCGATCCTCAGGGTCGCGTTCGCGCCTCAGATAACCCGCTTTTTCCAAGGCATCGGCGGTCGACGTGATTGTCGAAGGAACTGACAGCATGTCAGCCGCTAAAACGCCCATGCGCCTGGGCTGGTCCAATTTGATCACCATATGGCATTCCTGATGGCTCAGCTCTATTTCGATGGCATCGAAGCTCTCCTCGAGCTTCCAATAGAGCGCATACACACCCATCATCGCCTGCATCTCGTGGCTTAAGCGATGCAACAGAGTGTTATGATCATGGACCATGGGATGATTCCTTGCAGAATTTGACGCGTATATACTTCGAAAAACGAACTATTCAAGAACTGAAGCTCAATTTCCAACCAAGCTTAACATTCCCTCGGGTCAATCTCTCTTGAACAATACCAATCATAACGGCATTTTGGGTGAATCCAGAAATCCAGGACCCAACATGTATACGCCAGCAATCACCGGCTCGGGTGTTTTCACACCAGATAATGTCATTACGAATGCCGAGCTCGTTTCGGCCTTCAATGCATATGCCGACAAGATGAACACCCAGAACGCAGAGGCGATTGCCGCTGGTGACGTTGAACCGATGCAGCATTCGTCTGAAGAGTTCATTCTGAAGGCCTCCGGAATCGAAAACCGCTATGTGATGGACAAAGCGGGCGTTCTGGATCCCGACGTGATGCACCCGCTGTTTCGTCAGCGCTCTGACGATGAACCTGGCATCATGACCGAAATGGCCGTTGACGCCTGCAAGAAAGCGCTGGCACAGGCAGGGCGCAACGGGGACGATGTTGATCTGGTAATCTGCGCGGCTTCGAACCATGAACGGGCTTATCCTGCAATCGCGATCGAGATCCAGCAGGCGCTGGGATGCAAAGGCTTCGGATTCGATATGAACGTTGCCTGTTCTTCGGCCACGTTCGGCATTCAGGCGGCGGCGGATATGGTCAGGTCCGGTTCGGTCAAATGTGCGCTTGTGGTAAACCCCGAGATTTGCACGGGCCACCTGGAATGGCGTGACCGAGATTGCCACTTTATTTTTGGTGACGTGGCAACGGCCACCGTGATCGAGCGGATCGAGGATGCGACTGGACCGCATTTCGAGATTTTGTCGACCAGCTGCGCCACGGATTTTTCCAACAACATCCGAAACAATAATGGCTTCCTGCGTCGCACTCGGCCAGAGGGATTGACCGACCGCCGCGACATGCAGTTCATGCAAAACGGCCGTAAAGTGTTCAAAGAGGTTCTTCCAATGGTCAGCAAACACATTGCCGATCACATGGACGCCGAAGGGATCAGCAACGCCGATCTCAAACGTCTTTGGCTGCATCAGGCGAATAAAACGATGAATGATTTCATCGGTAAAAAAGTCATGGGCCGCGAACCCGCCCCCGGAGAGCAGCCAAACATCCTGCAAGACTATGCGAACACGTCCTCGGCAGGGTCGATCATCGCATTTTCGAAATACTCGGACGATTTCACCGATGGCGAGATCGGCCTTATCTGTTCCTTCGGAGCAGGGTATTCCGTGGGTTCGGTAATCGTGAAACGGCACGGTTAAGACAACACTCCGCGCAACCACAAATTCGTACAAGAAAGCCGGGCTCATCCGACCCGGCTTGGTTGTTTGATCCTTGTTTCAGTACTGGCATCACCCCGTCCGGCGGCAAGCGGCAAAAGCCCCAGCATGCGAGCGTTCAGATCGGGTCAAGCTTGACCTAGCATGTCATGAGTATCGGTACGTACACCAAACTGGATCAAGACACCCAGCTTCCCTTGCCTCAGCTCACGCTTTCTTCTTCCAGGTGCAGCTTCATCTCGATCAGAACATGCTGCAGCAGGCTGGTTTCCTTCAACAGGCGTTTGGCCTCGTTCACCGTGATGATACCGTCTTCGATAGCAGACTGGTATTCGGTCATAAGCATGGCAAAGCGTTGGCTCAACGCGATGACATCCGAATTCACACCTCCGGTGCGAGGAGCGTCCGTGTTGCGGCCATCATATGACAGCGTAATGTTCTTGAGGTCGGCCAAAGCCGACGTCACATGCGGAAAGTTGGCCACTGCTTCAAGGCGCGCAACTGCATCAACCGGCATGAACCGATCAGCATGCTCTGCATTATCTGAATAGTATCGGCCAAGCGTGGCTTTGGATTTACCCGTGATCTCGCACGCGGACTCAATTCCAACGTCCTTGACCAACGCTTCGGTGTGCTTTTTGAGATAGGCCCCGATATCTGCCATGTTTTTACCTTTGCTACCTGCCTTCCCCACTACATCTGCCATTGCGGGGGAAAGGGAAATGAAATTTCCCATACCTGATTCATAATTGAAATGCGATATGTTGGCTATCCCTCAGATATGCGAGGGTTTTGTGAGTGAGTGGCGGCAATAATGCCGGTAGCGAGTGATAGCGGGGCACATATTAGCCCCGCTTCGTTTAGGCCGCTTATAGGCCGAAGGCGTCGCTGTTGTGAGTGCAGGGGCTCCATCCCCAAAGAGCGTGAGCTCATCCCCTAACTGGACAACGGCGGCGTCGCTCATTTCGCCACATGAGATGGCTTGCCCAGGCGGGGCTGGCGAATTAGACCCGAGCCATGGCAAAACTTTACTTCAACTACTCGACTATGAACGCGGGCAAATCGACCGTGTTGCTGCAGGCCTCGCATAATTATCGCGAGCGCGGCATGGATACTTACCTGATGACGGCTGCATTGGATGGGCGCGCCGGTGCTGGGAAAATTGCCTCGCGGATTGGGATATCATCCGAGGCTGATACTTTTGACACCGATGATGATGTTTTCGCCATGATCGAAGCCCGTCTGGCGCAAGGCAAAATTGCATGTGTCTTTATCGACGAAGCCCAGTTCCTGACCGAAGATCAGGTCTGGCAACTGGCCCGCGCCGTAGATGACCTGAACGTGCCGGTGCTGGCTTATGGGTTGCGGGTCGATTTTCAGGGCCGGCTATTTCCCGGATCGGCCGCCTTGCTGGCGCTGGCGGATGAGATGCGTGAGGTTCGCACGATCTGCGAATGCGGCCGCAAGGCAACAATGGTGATTCGTCAGGACGAGAATGGAAATCCCATCACCCAAGGTGCTCAGGTCCAAATTGGTGGCAACGAAACCTATGTCTCGCTGTGCCGCAGGCATTGGCGCGAGGCCGTGGGCACCTAAACCGGATTTGGCAGCGGGCGCCCCTGAACAAAGGCCGCAACATTATCTAGCGCCATGTGCCCCATAGCGCTGCGGACCTCCTCAGTCGCGGTACCCAGGTGGGGCAACAGGGTCACGTTCTGCAAATCTATCAGAGCTTGCGGCACTGCGGGTTCGAATTCGTAGACATCCAGACCCGCACCCGCGATTTGCTTTTCTTGCAACGCCGAAATCAGGGCCGATTCATCCAATACCTCTCCCCGAGAAATATTGATCAGGATGGCAGCAGCGTTCATCGCCTGCAGCACCTGCGCATTGATCAGATGCCGGGTTTCGGCACCGCCCGGCACAGCCAGGATCAGGAAATCGACACCGGCAGCCAAAGCTTTGAGGTCTGAGACATAATCCGCCGGAAACTCTAACTCCTTTGGACTGCGCGATTGATAGGCGACGTGCATACCAAACCCATATTGGCAACGTCGCGCGATGGCTTGCCCAATGCGCCCCATGCCCACAATGCCGACCCGTTTGCCGGTTACGTGATGGCCCAACATCTGTGTCGGGTGCCAGCCCTGCCAAAGGTTTGAACGTACCAGCCGTTCGCCTTCTCCGGCGCGGCGGGCCGTGGACAGCAGCAATGTCATGGCAATATCGGCAGTCGCATCTGTGACAGCGCCCGGCGTATTGGTCACCGCGATTCCGGCCTGACGGGCCGCCTCCACATCTATGTGATTATACCCAACCCCAAAGTTTGCCAGCAGTTTGCACCGCGGTTCCGGCACCTCAGCAAAGATCTGGGCAGAAAACAGGTCGCCCAAGGTCGGCACCACCACATCGAATTCGGACAGCGCATGCCCCATTTCCTTGAGTGACATCGGCAAGGTTTCACTGCGCATCTCTGCGTCAAACTCTGCGCGTGCACGTGCTGCGACAGAGGCGGTCATCGGTCGGGCAATGAACACACGCATCAGTGCATCCGCCCACCGGTTGGAACCTTGCCATCCGGCCCGATCAGGACGATCTCACCAGTCTCATCCGGCAATCCTAAAACAAGCACTTCGGACAGGAACTTGCCGATCTGGCGCGGAGGGAAATTTACCACCGCCATCACCTGCTTGCCCACCAATGAGGCGGGATCATAATGCGCAGTGATCTGGGCCGAGGTTTTCCGCTCGCCGATATCTCGTCCAAAATCGATCCACATCTTGATCGCTGGCTTGCGCGCTTCGGGGAAGGGCTCGGCGCGGATAACCTCGCCGACGCGAATGTCGACCTTGAGAAAATCGTCGAATGTAATTTCACTCACGAGACAGCTCCTTGGACCGATCAGTTGCGGCTTTAACAGCGCGGTGCAGCAGGTCGGGAAAACCGAATTCGTCGTGCATCAGGACCTCAAGCGCGGCCTGCGTGGTTCCATTAGGCGAAGTGACATTGACGCGCAGTTGCGAAGGGTCCTCGTCAGACGCCATGGCCAAGGCCCCTGCCCCGGCGACCGTGGACTTGGCCAGCCTCATTGCCAAATCATGTGGCAGGCCCTGAGCCTGACCCGCAGCAGCGAGCGTTTCTATAAGGTGGAATACATAGGCAGGGCCGGACCCGCTCAGCCCGGTAACGGCATCAATCTGCGCCTCATCCTGCAATCTGACCGTCTCACCGACCGCAGATAGCAGGTTTTCGGCTAGGGCCAGATCCGCATCCGAAACAGCAGAATTTCCAATCAACGCCGTGATTCCCTGTCGGATCGCCGCCGGGGTGTTCGGCATGGCACGCACGATTGGTGTTTTCTGGCCCAACACCTCTTCGAATGTTGAGATCGAGGTGCCCGCCGCCACCGACACGAACAGGCTGCGCCCACCGCCCAGGGCTGTAATTGCGGGCAGTGCATCGCCCATCATCTGTGGCTTTACCGCGACCAGCACTACCGCAGGCGCTTCGGGTAGCGGGGTATTGATGTTGACGCCCGACGATTTCAGCCAATCCGACGGGAAAGGATCAATCACCCAGACTGACGAGGCAGGAAGGCCATGCTCTAACCACCCGGCAAGCATGGCCGATCCCATCTTTCCGCATCCCAAAAGCACCAGCCCCTGTTCGGCGACGCGTGACATGTCCATGATTGCCCCTCCGCTTATTTGGCTCGGGGCAAAGCTTTACGCGCGGCCGTAGGCCTCTGCAATGGCGACTTGCATCGCGTCTTCCGGGGTACGGTTGCCCCATGTGACCAGTTGGATCGCGGGATAATAACGCTCGGCGCTCAGGACCGCTGCAGTGATCATCGTATCAATCTGTTCCGGGCTGGCCATCTGACCACCCGCAAGAACCAGACCGTAGCGGTAAACCATCAGCTTCTGATTGGCCCAGTATGTGAAGGCCCCGGCCCAGCACTGATCGTTCATCTTGTTCAGCAGTTCATAAAGCTCGGTCTCGCGCGCCTCAGGTGGCTCCATCTCGAACGAGCACACCATACGCAGCGTTTCGTCATAATTCGACCAGGCTAGCGTAATCGAGTAGGTGCGCCACTGTCCTTCGACAGCCATTGCGATCTGATCATCCCCGATCCGATCAAAGTCCCAATCGTGATGTTCGGCAAGATGTTCAACAATGTCGATTGGATGAAGGTCTTCTTCAAGAAACTGCTCGGAAAGGGCCATAATGCCACCTCACTAATTTCTAGCACTTCGGGGCTGGCAGCGCCCCAGCGCTAGTTGCCTGCTCTACAAGCCGGGCTTCCCCCATAGGCCTGTACTAAATATGGTGCGCTGTGGGTGGTGGCCTGACAACCCCCATTTTTGGGGATAACAGCAATAAGTTGTGGATAGCTGGCAACGGGGATCAAAATATTGGCATCAGATGCAGCTTTGTCTTGATTAATTCCTGCAAGACGGCATGATGCACAACACCGCACAACCCAGAACCGGATTGCGCGGCGTTTGTCTTTTTTCGAAAATTTCGCGGGGGATTATTCGCCCAGCTTGGCTTCCAACGCTGCAATGCGCGCCTCGAGCGCTGTGTTTTCCTCGCGCGCTTTCTGAGCCATGGCACGGACAGCGTCGAATTCTTCGCGTGTGACGAAATCGCGATCAGCCAGCCAACGGTCGATCATCGACTTCATGGCGTTCTCCGCCTCGTCCTTTGCGCCTTGGGCAACACCCATGGCGTTGGTCATGAGTTGCGAAACATCATCCAGAATCTTGTTGCGGGTTTGCATGGTTATCCTCCGATTTGGCGGTTGGTCTCTATATGGGGAATGATTGGCGCAGGCTCAAGGTTGACTTAACCCTCAAAGCCCGGGCAATGAGACGCACATGCAGGCTGTTCTGAATTTCCCCGATCTGTCGCCCGAACTTTTCTCGATCTCGCTGTTCGGGATGGAGTTCGCACTTAGATGGTACGCCCTCGCCTATATCGCCGGGATTGTGATTGCATGGCGCCTGGGGGTGATCGCCCTAAAGCGCCCCGCCCTGTGGCCCGAAAAGGCGCCACCTATGCAACCCGCCCAGCTTGAGGATCTGATCACCTGGATCATCCTGGGCGTGATTCTGGGCGGGCGACTTGGGTTCGTGCTGTTTTATCAACCAGCTTATTACCTTTCGAACCCGATCGAAATTCTGATGGTCTGGCAGGGCGGCATGGCCTTCCACGGTGGATTGCTAGGCGTCGTCGTGGCCTCATATATCTATGCAAGACGTCACCAAATTTCGATTTTGCCGCTTGCTGATCTGATCGCGCATACCGTGCCGCCTGGGCTGTTATTGGGTCGTGTTGCGAATTTCATCAACGCCGAACTGTGGGGAAGGCCCAGCGACCTGCCCTGGGCCTTTGTATTCCCCGGTGCCGCCGCCCAAAACTGCCCGGAGGTTATTGGTCTTTGCGCCCGCCACCCCTCTCAGCTTTACGAAGCCGCGCTTGAGGGGTTGCTGCTGGGTGCCTTGCTCTTGTGGCTGGCCTATCGGCGCCACGCTTTCCTACGGCCCGGTCTGGTCACAGGCGTGTTTATGACGGGCTATGGCGCATCGCGTTTCATTGTCGAGTTTTTCCGGCAACCCGATGCACAGTTTGTTTCGGCCGGAAATCCGCTTGGACTTGCCTGGCAAATGGGCGGCTACGGCCTGACCATGGGCCAGTTACTGTCTTTGCCAATGATTGCCTTTGGCCTTTGGCTGGCATCACGCGCTAAGGCCAAGTGATGACCCTCGCCAACCTCTTACAGGCACGTATCGCACAAGACGGCCCGATGAGTGTAGCCGACTATATGACCGAATGCCTGCTGCACCCGACACTGGGATATTACTCCACCCGCGACCCCCTTGGCCCGCAGGGCGATTTCATCACCGCCCCGGAAATCAGCCAGATGTTTGGCGAACTGATCGGGCTCAGCCTTGCGCAATGCTGGATTGACCAGGGGCGTCCGGGCCGTTTCACGCTAGCGGAGCTGGGTCCCGGGCGCGGAACGCTGATGGCTGACATACTGCGTGCAACACAGGGCGTGGATGGCTTTCACGCGGCGGCAGATATTGTTCTGCTTGAGGCCTCACCAACCCTGCGAACCATTCAGGCAAAGACGCTGGATGCCTATGCTCCACGCTGGATTACATCGGTCACCGATCTACCCGATTCCCCGCTTTTGCTGGTGGCAAACGAGTTCTTTGACGCTCTGCCCATTCGCCAATTCATCCGCGATGACAGCGATTGGCGGGAACGTTTGATCGGGATGAAGGACGAATCACTGGCTTTTGGCCTGGGGCCGCGGTCACCACAGATCGCTTTGAAGAACCGGCTTGAGGACACGCAGGATGGGGATCTGGTCGAGCTTTGCCCTTCGGCCATACCGGTCATCACTGTGATCGCCGGACGGATCGCGACCCATGGCGGAGCCGGACTGATCCTGGATTATGGCGACTGGCATTCGCTTGGGGATACGTTTCAAGCGCTACATGCCCACAAGCCGATAGACCCGCTTTCCAGCCCCGGACAAGCTGATCTGACCGCCCATGTGGACTTCGAACCTCTGGCGAGCGCAGCGCGAGCGGCAGGCTGCGCCCATTCGCGCCTGACACCCCAAGGCGTTTTTCTGGAACGGCTGGGCATCACTGCGCGGGCGCAAGCATTGGCGAAACCACTCAGCGGGTCCAAGCTTGAGGCGTTGATAGCCGCACATCGCCGGTTGACGCACCCAGAGGAAATGGGAAACCTGTTCAAAGTACTGGGCCTGTACCCATCTTATGCCGCATTACCACCGGGACTGGAATCATGACGCTGGAAATTCTGACTTCGGATCTCTTGTCATCCGTACGCCATGGGTTTTTCTGCCGCCGAGGCGGGGCCTCATCCGGGATATTTGCAGGGCTCAACTGCGGTCATGGATCATCTGACCAGACCGAGGCTGTCGCGATAAACCGTAACCGCGTAGCGGATGCGATGGAGGTCGATCCCGGATCCCTTATCGGGGTGCATCAGGTGCATTCACCGACGGTCATAACTGTTGATGGTCCAATCGACGGGGAAAAGCCTAAAGCAGACGCGTTGGTTACGGCCTATCCCGGGCTGGCGCTGACCATCCTCACGGCGGATTGCCAACCTGTTCTTTTTGCCGACACCCACGCAAAAGTGATAGGAGCTGCACATGCGGGTTGGCGCGGCGCGCTAGACGGTGTGCTTGAGGCCACGTTGGACTCCATGGAGGCGCTAGGAGCACGGCGCGAGAATACAGTGGCTGTCATAGGGCCCACAATCTCTCAAACTGTGTATGAGGTCGGACCCGAGTTCCTAGAAGAATTTGCCACTGAATCATCAGAAAACCTGCGATTCTTCGCAAATGGAACGGGTGATCGGATGCAATTTGACCTCCCGTCCTATGGGCTGCACCGGTTACGTCAGGCTGGTGTCGGGCATGCAGAGTGGATTCGTCATTGCACCTATTCGGACCCGAACAGATTCTATTCGTACCGCCGATCGGTTCATGCAAAAGAAGCCGACTACGGCCGCCTGATTTCCGCAATCAAACTGTGACGCGCGTCCTGATTGTGGCGAAATCGCCGCTTTTTCGCCACATTTGTTGTGTCTATATGAGTCGCCAAAATTAGGTTTTATTGCCCTCTCTCAGATGGTTATCTGCATATTTCCGAATGTGAGCGCGGCTAGATTAAGAAAAGGAAACAACCAACTTTCTTTTGTCCCAGATTCAACCCGCGTCAGCCTTATGGCCGCCTCAATATGGCGACACGTTAGGCTCAGATTGGGTCGTTAGGCACTAAGCCTTGAACGAGTAGGACAACAGGATGAAACAAAGATCCCGCTTTCTCAGCGCTGTTCTGAAAGCGTCCAGAGAGCAAAAACTGGAGATGCCGTGGAAGCGGGTTTCCAGCCGTTCTGCCAGTGTGGCGCGCCGTTTGGCTTCGCGACGCTGATTAGACAGGCCTACCAAAGCCATTCTGCCGGCTTTGAGGGTCAAGACACACAGCGGGGGTGCTCCGATCCGGTGTGTGGCGCTTCACAGACGCTTTCTGTGAATGTGTTTAGGAGTTTGTGTGCGTAGACAATTTTCGTCTGCGAGTTGTGAGTTTGTCTGGGGGGTCAATGTGTTGACCAAGAGTTTGCGAAATTCCATCGCACCGCGCGGCCGTTACAGCCGACGTCTCGAAGTCGCCATAGCATTCAAGACAAAGAAAACCGATCGGGCGGGCCTGTACGGGGGTTCAGCCTTCCTGAGCGGATGTTTGAGGGGACGGAATTAGTATGACTATTCCACATTCTTTGGCCCGCGCCGCCAGAAACGCCGTCGATACGTCGACAATGCTGCGCGAGATTCCAAGAAATACAACAAAACAAAAAGCGCAGCTGCGGCGCTATGAGGTCAGTTCATTGTTGAGCAATGGCGAGGTATCCCAAACCCGCCACATCGCGCCAGCGCTGCCCATGTTCGAGGATGCGTTTTGTGCCTTTACGCGGGGTTCGCTTGTCGAAACCGAAAACGGGCCGATAGCGATCGAAGATCTTTTACCTGGCGATACGGTTTTGACCCAGAATGGAACTTCGGAAACCGTGGTCTGGAAGGGCTCGGTTACTTTGATCCCCGGGCGCGAAGACTCGCGTGGTCGCACGCGCCCGCTGACACGCATCATGGCGGATACCTTCGGAATGCAAAAACCGATGTCAGGCGTGACTGTCGGTCCGGCTGCGCGCCTGTTAGGCACCCCAGCACATCTGCGGCACTTGTATGGCGGATCTCCTGTTTTGACGCCCGCACACGAGTTCCAAGACGGGATGGGCGTCATCGAGATGCTACCGCCTACCCCAATCGAATTGTTTCACATCTGTCTGAAACGCCATTCGGTTATCAAGGTAGACGGATTACAGTTTGAATCATATCATCCAGGCGTAAATGCGGTTCGGATGATCAGCCATTCGCTTCGCTCAATCTATTTGAACTTGTTCGAGCATGTCGAATCGCTGAATGACTTTGGCCCGCTGCAGTTACCGCGTGCCGGAGATGGAGAGGTGGACGCAATCACTGCCTGAGTTTTAACCAGTACTGCAAAGTGGGGGCTTTATGCAGATTTTAATTAGTTGGGTGTTGTTTCTGGTTGTCACGGCGATTCTGCCGCCGTGCACCAGCCGTCACAAAAGGATGCGCTTTACGCCGTCCGGTTCATTCGTTCTTCCAGGACGTCAAACGGTACACCGGGCTCGTCCTTAGCGCCGCGTATCACAAGTGAGGTTTTAACGCTGGCTACGTTTGGCGTGGTCAGCAACTCGCCTGTTAAAAACTGCTGAAAGCTGCTGAGATCAGGAGCGACGCATTTCAGAATAAAATCCACTTCGCCGTTCAGCATGTGGCATTCACGGACAAGTGGCCATTCGCGGCAGCGTTCCTCGAATGCGCTGAGTTCGGCTTCGGCTTGGCTTTCCAATCCGACGCTTGCAAAGACCTGAACCTCAAAACCCAGCTCACGCGCATTCACTTCCGCATGGTATCCGCGGATAAGGCCCGAGTCCTCCAACGTACGCACGCGCCGCAGGCACGGAGGCGCGGAAATTCCCACACGTTTCGCGAGCTCTACATTGGTCATGCGACCGTCTGCCTGCAATTCTGCCAGAATCTTGCGGTCAATCTCGTCCAGCCGTGTCGCGACCATAAAAAGCTCCTGAATTTTCGGTTGTTATATCAGCACCCAAGGGATGCGCAATAATGTTTCGCGTTTGCGCAATATTCTTTGGTTTTCCAGGTATTTTTCTAGCGCGAGTTGTGAAACGGATTCTCCGATACGGCACGAAGGGGCTTTAAGCGCCTCAAGGGGGTCGCTATATCCATTCGCCAAGGGGCCGCAGGCCCGTATCAGGCAGATCGAGTTGGGGGTATCATGGCCGAAACGAAACACACCAGGGTTCTGATAATCGGGTCAGGGCCTGCCGGTTATACTGCGGGCGTATATGCCAGCCGTGCGATGCTGGAACCGATCCTGGTTCAGGGCATCGAGCCGGGCGGACAGCTGACGACCACCACCGAGGTCGAGAACTATCCCGGTTTTACCGAAGTCCAGGGGCCTGATCTGATGATCAAGATGCAGGAGCACGCCGCCGCGATGGGGTGCGAGATCATCGGCGACATCATCAGCGATCTGGATGTCTCGAAACGCCCGTTCACCGCAAAGGGCGACAGCGGCACCATCTACACCGCCGATGCGGTCATTCTGGCCACTGGCGCGCGGGCGAAATGGCTGGGATTGTCCTCGGAAGAGAAGTTCAAAGGCTTTGGCGTTTCCGCCTGCGCCACATGCGACGGGTTCTTCTATCGCGGGCAGGAGATCGTTGTAATCGGCGGCGGCAATACCGCCGTGGAAGAGGCGCTGTTTCTGACCAACTTTGCCAGCAAGGTCACCTTGATCCATCGCCGCGATGAATTGCGCGCCGAAAAGATTCTGCAGGATCGGCTGATGAAGAACGACAAGATCGAGCCCCTGTGGTTCCACGAACTGGACGAGGTCATCGGAACCGATGCGCCTTTGGGTGTCGAAGGCGTGCGCGTCAAGAATGTGAAAACCGGTGAGATTCGCGAAATCCCCTGTAAAGGTGTTTTCATCGCCATCGGCCACGCACCCGCGAATGAGCTGGTCAAGGACTCGCTGGAAACCCATATGGGCGGCTATGTGATCACCAAACCGGGCTCCACAGAAACCTCCATCCCAGGTGTCTTTGCTGCCGGAGACCTGACAGATCACATCTACCGTCAAGCCGTTACCAGCGCCGGGATGGGCTGTATGGCCGCGCTGGATGCTGAACGGTTCCTGGCCGAGCAGGATTAATCAGGTGATCGAATTCTCCGGCCCGATCTGGAGAATTCTGTTCCTCTCACAGATAGACGCCCCTTTGGCCCCAGCACGGGCGCCAGAGGGGCGTTTTCATTATACGGGCCAATTCGCGCTTTATTCTTCGCTGAGCGCTGAGGGTGCCGAAGTAGCCATCAAACGCTATGTCTGCCCATCCGATCCACCACGCATTCTTCAAAAATGCCGGATCACCGGCGCTCGGCTGGTAGATCTGCGGGGGCACAGTGAAGCCTCGGTCATTTGGCAGGATATCCACGAAAAAGAAGGCGCCTCACCCACTTGGCTATTTTCGGATGACGCCCGCGCCAAAGGCGCCGACGGCTTGCTATACAGTTCGCGATCCCGGCCAGAACTCAGTCATGTGGTTTTGTTTAGCACCTCGCCAGAGGTAGTGTGCCTGGATGGGGATCCGCATCCCTGGTTGCCGGGGCATAGAGGCTTCGCTTGACCCCCGCTCTGCGCCGTTACAGACTCTGAGATGCGAGCAAAACGAACACAGGTGAACCGAGTGAAAAGCGTACTATGGCAAGGCGGGTGGGCTACCCGGCTGAGGATCATGAGCGGCCTGATCCTGTTCATCTTTGCCTTCTTTCACTTCATCAATATCGGTCTGGGACTGTTTCATACTGATTATCTCCACGAAATGCAGAAAGGCCGCCATGTCATTACGCGCAACAACATCGGCAGCGCGATTCTATATCTGGCCTTGCTCGTGCATTTTGGGCTGGCGCTGTATTCGTTAGCTCAGCGCAGAACCATGCGAATGCCTTTCAGTCTGGGGCTACAGGTGGTGCTTGGATTTGTGATTCCACTGCAACTGATCTCGCACCTTGTTCACACCCGATACGCACATGCAGTTTTCGGGGTTAATGATGAGATGGGTTATATCATCGCGCTAATGTGGCCCAGCTATGCAATCTGGACTCAAAGTCTGCTTTTGCTGGTGGTCTGGGTCCACAGTTGCATCGGTCTTCACATGTGGCTGCGCCTGACAACCTGGTGGCAAAGGACGCTGCCTTATTTGATCGGGCTCGCCGTGTTCATTCCGTCTTTCGCTCTGGCAGGTCTTTTGACAGAGGGCCGACGCATCTGGGCTGATTTCGCCGACCCGTTTCTGCGCGATCAGTATATCGAACATTACAACTGGCCATCGCCTGAGGCATTTCAGGCTCTGATGGGTGTGAGGCAAGATACGCTGCTTGCATTCGGGCTGGCGGTTGGCGCTACATTGCTTGTGTTTCTGGTGCGCAAAATTTTGCGACGCCGGCATTCGGTGCGCATCAAATATGTGGAAGGCCCCGAAATTGTGGCCGAAAAAGGCATGACTCTGCTTGAGATTTCTCAGGCCAACGGCATTCCCCACACTGCGCTATGTGGTGGCAAGGGGCGCTGCACCACCTGTCGCGTTATTGTCGAGAATGGTGCAGATCAGCTCCCCGTCCCCAGTGAGATCGAGGCCCGCAGCTTGGCTGCCGTGAAAGCACCCGAAGGTGCACGCCTGGCCTGTCAGATCCGCCCGACCGAGCCAATCACGGCCTTTCGGATGTACAATCCCGGTAGCGGTCGCAATCGCGCCCATGCCAGTCAGGGGCAGGAACGTAAACTGGCGGTGCTGTTTCTGGACATGC
Source organism: Ruegeria sp. CDSB022 (assembly GCF_059611145.1). NCBI lineage: Bacteria > Pseudomonadati > Pseudomonadota > Alphaproteobacteria > Rhodobacterales > Roseobacteraceae > Ruegeria > Ruegeria sp. CDSB022. The sequence continues at coordinate 396,960 of NZ_JBXWOZ010000002.1, forward strand.
GCGGGTTCACGGCACTGACCACCGGGCAGTTGCCCTATGACATCGTTTTCCTGCTCAACCGGTTCTTTGACGCCATCGTACCAGCCATCACCTCGGATGGGGGTGTGGTCGACAAGTATATGGGTGACGGGCTGCTGGCAGTGTTTGAAACCGCCGATGCTGCAAGTTCAGCACGGGCCGGGATGAAAGCTGCAGCCAATGTCAGCCGCGCATTGCAACGGTTCAACGAACAACTCGAAACCGAGGGCAGCCCGCTTATCCGCATTGGAATGGGGTTACATCTGGGCGATCTGGTTCTGGGCGAAATCGGCGCCGTGGGCACTGCAAGCCGCACGATTATCGGCGACGCCGTGAATGTCGCCAGCCGATTGGAGGCCGAGACCAAGGGGTTGGGTGTCGAGCTTTTGGTTTCGGGCGATCTGCTGAAGGCAGCGGGGTATGAGAGTTGGCAGAACGATCTGCGCCCCTTCCAGTTGCGTGGGGTAACAAGGCCAATTTCTGCCCTGCCGGTCGAACGTGCATCCAACCTCACCCCCAAGATTGCCGCCTGAGAACACACTCATTCAAACCGGCTTATTTGGCCTTGATCCAAGGGATTGTCGTCGGGTTTCGCGTCAAAATGTGGAAAATCCTTCCAATCCGGAGAAAAACCGCGCATATCGTCCTTTGTTTCATAAATCCATCTGGACTTCACCCGGCCGCCGGGGCACATGCCCGGCAAACGCCCCTGAATCACTGGCCAATCCATCCTTCGACAAGAGAATTCCCATGACGATGTTAAGCAATCTGGCGCCGATCTCTGAACTTTATGTTTCGTACGAGTCCGCACAGAAACTGAAAGTAGAAGCTGCCGACCTGACAAGCTGGGACCTGAGCCCTCGTCAGATCTGTGATCTGGAACTGCTGATGAATGGCGGGTTCAACCCGCTGAAAGGGTTCCTAAGCGAGGCCGATTACGACAATGTCGTCGAAAACATGCGCCTGGCCGACGGCACCCTTTGGCCGATGCCAATCACGTTGGATGTCAGCGAAGACTTCGCTGAGGGCATCGAACTGGGTCAGGACATTGCACTACGCGACCAGGAAGGTGTCATTTTGGGCACCATGACTGTGACCGACCGCTGGACGCCGAACAAGGCACGCGAGGCGGAAAAGGTCTTTGGTGCAGATGACGATGCCCACCCGGCGGTCAACTACCTGCACAACACTGCCGGCAAGGTTTACTTGGGCGGCCCTGTTGTTGGTATCCAACAGCCCGTTCACTATGACTTCCGTGCCCGCCGCGATACGCCGAACGAGCTGCGCGCCTATTTCCGCAAACTGGGCTGGCGCCGTATTGTTGCGTTCCAAACCCGCAACCCGCTGCACCGCGCGCATCAGGAACTGACCTTCCGTGCCGCCAAAGAGGCGCAGGCCAACCTACTGATCCATCCGGTTGTTGGTATGACCAAGCCGGGCGACGTGGACCACTTTACCCGCGTGCGTTGCTATGAGGCTGTTCTGGACAAGTACCCGGCCTCGACAACTTCGATGTCACTGCTGAACTTGGCGATGCGTATGGCAGGCCCGCGCGAGGCGGTGTGGCACGGGTTGATCCGCGCCAACCACGGCTGCACGCATTTCATTGTCGGCCGTGACCACGCAGGCCCCGGCAAGAACTCAGCCGGCGAAGATTTCTATGGCCCCTACGACGCACAGGATTTGTTCCGCCAGTTCCAGGATGAAATCGGCGTCGAAATGGTCGATTTCAAGCACATGGTCTTTGTGCAGGAACGCGCTCAATACGAACCGAATGACGAGATCGCCGACAAAGACAACGTCACAATCCTGAACATCTCGGGCACAGAACTGCGCCGCCGTCTGGCCGAAGGCCTGGAAATCCCCGAATGGTTCAGCTTCCCTGAGGTTGTGACCGAGCTGCGCAAGACCAAACCGCCGCGCAGTCAGCAGGGTTTTACCGTATTCTTCACCGGTTTCTCCGGCTCGGGCAAATCGACCATCGCCAACGCTCTTATGGTAAAGCTGATGGAGATGGGCGGTCGTCCGGTGACCCTGCTGGATGGAGACATTGTTCGTAAGAACCTGTCATCGGAACTGGGCTTTTCGAAAGAGCATCGCGACCTGAACATCCGCCGCATCGGCTATGTGGCCAGCGAGATCACCAAGAACGGCGGGATCGCCATCTGCGCCCCGATCGCACCCTACGCCACGACCCGCCGCGCCGTCCGCGAAGATGTCGAAGCGTTCGGCGCTTTCTGCGAGGTTCACGTGGCCACCAGCATCGAAGAATGCGAACGCCGCGATCGCAAGGGCCTGTACAAGCTGGCGCGTGAAGGCAAGATCAAGGAATTCACCGGAATTTCCGATCCCTACGACGTACCTGCCAATCCTGAGCTGAGCGTCGAGACCGAGAATGTGGACGTAGACAACTGTGCCCACCAGGTTCTGCTCAAGCTGGAAAGCATGGGTTTGATCGCCGGATCGTAACCTGCGCAAAGAATCAAGCAAAAGGCCCTCGGTTTCCGGGGGCCTTTTTCTATTGGATTATAGTTCTGCCCGAATGGCGGCGACGGCGCGTCCTTCGAAATCACCAAACTCGGCCGCTTTGGACTGGCTGGCCCGCAGGGCATCTAGACGCGCGGCATAGTCATCGACCGAAGCGGCTTGAATCGCGCTCCGAATGTCGGCCTTGGAATCGCACAGGATCATCCCAGATGTGTCGAAGAAATCACCAATATTGGGACAGCCCCAATAGATCGGCACTGTCGAGCACAAGATCGCGTCTGTCAGCTTTTCCGAAAAGTAATTCCGCTCCCGCACATTCTCGATCACCACCGAATAGCGATATGGGGCCAGCCCGTCAGACTTTCGGTCAAACGGGGTATAGCCACGCCCCATAATATCGACATCTGCCCCGGATTCACGAACCCAGTCGATCACGGAATGGCGCAGCTGATGTCCTTCGAGATCACGTTTGGCCGAGGCGATCAGAGAACAGGAATTAGATTTCTCAACCATAAGTTCCCGCCAATCAGGCACCATCGTCACGCCATAAGGCAGAAACACGGCGTTTGGGATACCTTGCAACAATACATCATGAAAGGTCAGCACCCGGAAGAACCGCCGCCACGTATAGCGCAACATGCGATCATGTTTGGCATGGATGGCCGAAGGCTCTCCCATCATCAAAGATATCCGCGCACGTGTTCCCCGACGAAGACGCAGATGTACGGTGGAATTGGGGTACATAATCAGATGGTCCGTGTGCGCAAGATCGCCCACTGTTTTTCCGATCAGACGATCCGGGCAACCTTCGGGCCAGGTCAGTTCCGACAAAGGAACCGTGGCCAGTTTCGGCCCTAACCGATGCCCATAGGGCAGTATTGCGATTGCAGGTTCTGTCATCATCCGGCATCTGGTAAATTAACCTGACCCCGCATAAGGATATGCCCGCGACCGGCGACCTTGATGCCTGTCATCGCATCCGATGGACCAGCTCGGGTTACAGTCGCCTGACCGGGGCGCCCCATATCATGGCCTTGCTCGGCAATAAAAACGTCCTTTGGCATCAGCCCATGTTTCCAGAGATACGCCGCCATCGCACCTGTGGCAGATCCGGTAAACGGATCCTCGGGCGGGCTGGGCGGGGCCAACAGCAATCTCGAGAATGTATCGCCCGCTTTGGTCGCGCCTTTGAGCGTTACAAGAAAAGGTTCGGCCATATCGGAGCCGGAAAAGCCCGCCTTTTCGGCAATCTCGCGCAAAGGCCCTTCGACCAGTTTTGCCGCGCGCAGGGCGTCGTGATCACGAAGAACAGTGACACAGAAGGGCAGCCCGGTAGAAACAAATTGCGGTGGCGAGATGATCGCCTCTTTGGGCAGGCTGATGGCAGAGGCGACCAGCTCGGCGGGAACATAGGCGCCGAATTGTGGTGCAATCTGCGTCATCTCGATTTCATCACCGCTGATGCAGATCGAAACAATCCCCGCGCCGGTTTCAAGCGTCAGGGTATTGCCTTGCAGCATTCCTCTGGACTGCATTGCAGCTACGGTGGCGATCGTGGGATGCCCGGCAAAGGGGATTTCGCGACTGGCCAGAAAATAACGAACCCGGAAATCGGCCACATCGGACGGGCCAGTAAAGGTGCATTCAACCAAGGACGTCTCGCGCACATAGGCCATGCAGACGTCTTCGGACAGAGCTGCCCCACCATGAACAACAGCGCACCCATTGCCACCAAAGGCGCGATCGCTGAAGGCGTCTACCCAGTCAAAGTCGAACCAATTCATGTGTCGTGCACTCCGATATTCGAACCATCATAGGTTCGACTGTCTCGCCCGACAGGCCATGGATGTCACGAGGAAAACGTACGGAGGCCGCTTTAGTGCACGGCCACCGGTGAAAAATCATGCTCGCGCGCCAGGTTAAACGCCAGCTTGCGATCAGCAACCAGTGCCAGTTGCTGGCCGTCGGCATCGTGTACCGCATATAGCAGGCTCAGATCTCCGGCCTGTTCGCGAACTTCCCGAGGTAGATCGGCGACTTCAACTGTTTTGACATAGACGATCCGATCGCCTTCGGCGTTGATTTCAAACGGTGTATTCATTGCTCTTACCCCTTCCTTATGTTGATCGTTTGCACCACGGTTTCGGGCACAGCGCGGGTCAGATCCACATGCAGCAGACCATTTTCAATGATCGCTTCGCCAACCTCGACCCCATCGGCCAACACGAACATGCGCTGAAACTGACGTGCCGCGATCCCACGGTGTAGAAAGATACGTCCTTCGCTGTCGTCGCGCTGACGTCCCCGGATCACCAACTGTCGATCTTCGATGGTAATCGACAGGTCCTCTTCTGCAAACCCAGCCACAGCCAGGGTAATGCGGTAGGAAAAATTCGAGGTCTGTTCAATATTATAGGGCGGATACCCCTCATTTCCGGCCTTTGCAGACCGCTCCAGAAGGCGTTCCAACTGCTCGAACCCCAAAAGATGCGGGTATGAGCCCAGAGTAAGTTTAGACACGTATTTTCGTCCTTTATTGCCAAAGCGACGTGTTGTGCGGCCCCATTCTGGCAACCGCGTATAATAGAATATGGGAATATACAGCGATGTCCACAAGGTCTGGCCGGATCAAGCCTGACACACTATCTTGTGTGACAAGCACCACAACAACTCTGAGTCGCCAATGAACGCGCCCACCGATCTTTCGATGAAAACTGATGAGGTTCTGCGGGTAGAGCTGGAAGTTTTCCGCCGTCAACACCGTGATCTTGACGAAGCAATCGAGGCGCTTCAGGCCACTGGCACCTCGGATCAACTGACGATCAAACGGTTGAAAAAGCAGAAACTGCGCCTGAAAGACATCATTCGCCTGATCGAAGACCGCCTGACCCCGGATATCATCGCCTGAGACATCTGAACCGCATTGCCACAAAGGCGGATTTGGCTATAGTTCGCGCTCTTTTGGAAGGCAGGGACGCAAGCGGATGAGCGACGTTAAAGTGGGGATCATCATGGGAAGCCAGTCAGACTGGTCCACGATGAAAGAAGCCGCAGATATTCTGGATGAGTTGGGCGTGGCCTATGAAAAACGCATCGTTTCAGCGCACCGCACCCCAGATCGCTTGTGGGACTATGGCAAGACTGCTGTCTCGCGCGGATTGCAGGTGATCATTGCAGGGGCCGGTGGGGCCGCGCATTTACCGGGTATGATGGCCTCGAAAACACGCGTTCCTGTGATCGGCGTTCCGGTGCAGACGCGGGCACTGTCTGGCGTCGATTCGCTCTATTCCATTGTTCAGATGCCCAAAGGGTTCCCGGTTGCGACTATGGCGATCGGGTCGGCAGGCGGTGCCAATGCGGGATTGATGGCCGCTGGCATTCTGGCGCTGCAGGATAACGCTCTGGCCGACCGGCTGGATGCCTGGCGCGACGCGCTATCGGCCTCAATCCCCGAAGAACCCGAGGGATGAGCCGGATCGGATTCATCGGCACGGGCCATATTGCGGCCCCGATGGTGCGTTTTTTGGCCCGTAAAGGGCACGAGATCTCCGTGACAGAACGCAATGACCAGGTTTCAACCGCGCTAAAGGCTGAACTGGGTGTGTCTGTCACGACGCCACAGGCCGTGATTGATGCATCCGAGATCGTGTTCCTGTGCCTGCGCCCACATATCGCTGCGGACGTTCTGGCCGCCTTAACGTTTCGATCCGACCATCAGATCGTCTCGGTCATGGCAGCAGTTTCGAAAGATGAACTAACCGAGCTCTGCTCTCCGGCGCCGGCAATCGTGCAAACCATTCCGCTGGGATTTTTGGAAGCCGGTGGCTGCCCGCTGGTCGCTTTCGGCAACGATCAACTGCTGGCCGATTTGTTCGCACCGGAAAACCCGGTGATCAAGGTCGCAGATGAGGCGGCACTGAACGCCCATTTCGCCATTTGCGCCATGGTTCCCGGCCTTCTGGACCTGATGGCGACCGGAGCAACTTGGCTGGGAGACACAACCGGAGACGCAGCCGGGGCCGAATTCTACACCACCCAGTTGGTATCGGGCTTTCTGCACGCGATGGATAAGAAGGCCGCAGGCCGCCTAGAGGCCGAACGCGATGCGCTGGCCACTGACGGCACGCTGAGCCTGCAAATGACACAGACCCTGCAAGATCAGGGCGCGCACAAGGTATTGCACGCAGCACTTGGCGCTATTGGCAAACGTTTGGAGAGTTGAGAATGGTGGAAATGCTCGCCCCCGGCGCGACAATCGGGATTTTGGGCGGCGGTCAACTGGGCCGTATGCTGTCCGTTGCTGCAGCCCGGCTGGGTTTTGTGTCGCATATTTATGAACCCGGTGCGACCCCGCCTGCGGGTCATGTGGCGGATCGTGTGACCACCGCCTCTTATGATGATGCCGAGGCCCTCAAGGCCTTTGCCGAAGCAGTCGATGTCATCACCTATGAGTTCGAGAACATCCCCACCGAAGCACTGGACATTCTGGAAGTCCACCGCCCCATCCGCCCGGGGCGCGAGGCGCTGCGGGTCAGTCAGGATCGACTGAACGAAAAGGCTTTCTTGCAAGGTCAGGGCCTGAATACCGCACCCTTCGCCGATATCACGGATCTGGACAGCCTGAAGGCTGCGATTGACCAGATCGGCACCCCTGCCATCCTGAAGACCCGCCGATTTGGCTATGACGGCAAGGGACAGGCCCGGCTACTCAGCCCCGATGACGCTGAAACTGCTCTGGCAGACATGGCGGGTGCGCCTGCGATCCTGGAAGGCTTTGTCGATTTCAGCCATGAGGTTTCGATCATTGCCGCGCGCGGATTGGATGGTCAGGTCGCCTGTTTCGACCCCGGTGAGAACGTGCATCGCGATGGCATTTTGCATACCACCTCCGTCCCTGCCCGCCTGCCCGCAGCAAAGCGCACAGATGCGATCCTGTTGGCGGCAAATATCCTGAACGCCTTGGACTATGTCGGCGTCATGGGGGTCGAGTTGTTCGTGACCCCGCAGGGTCTGATCGTGAACGAGATCGCACCGCGCGTGCATAACTCGGGCCATTGGACACAGAATGGCTGCGCGGTGGATCAATTCGAGCAACATATCCGTGCCGTGGCAGGCTGGCCTCTGGGCGACGGGCAGCGTCATTCAGACGTGGTGATGGAGAACCTGATCGGCGACGATATGGACCGCGTACCTGAACTCGCGACCGAACGTGATGTTGCGCTGCATCTTTATGGCAAGGCCGAGGTGAAGGCAGGCCGCAAGATGGGTCATTTTAACCGCATCACGCGGTAAATCAGCCGACAAACCGCGCGGCGATATCCCCGGCCATATAGCTGACGCGCCCGGCAGCCAGCGTTGCCGCGACACGGTTTGTATCTGCCTCCAGAATGACCAGATCGGCACGCTGCCCGGGGGTGAGCGTGCCGCGATCTTGCAACCCAAGTACGCGGGCTGGCCCTGACGACACCAGCGCCCATGCGCCCGCCATGTCCAGAAGGCCGGATTTGGCCAGCATCAAGGCTGCCCGGCGCGGGCTGGGATAGTGATAATCCGAGGCCAGTGCATCGCACAGCCCCATCGCAATCAGGTCCAGCGCGCTAACATTCCCTTTATGCGACCCGCCGCGCACCACATTGGGCGATCCCAGGATGATGTGATCCCCGGCGGTGCGGGCGGCCTCGGCGGCTTCCAGCGTTTCGGGGAACTCTGAAATCCGCGCGCCCCGCGCGCGCCAATCGGCGCGAGTTTGGGCTGTGGCGTCATCGTGGCTGCCCATCCGGACGCCCTGCTTTGTCAAAGCAGTACAGAGTACATCCAGTGCGGTATACACCTCATCCCGGCGAGCATGCATCGACAGCAGCATTTCGAAATGCACCTCGGGATTGCGACCGGCCTTGAGCGCCTGTCCGGTCAGACGCGGGGGCTTACGCCCCTCAGCCAGACGGTCATGCGGCAGGTGGTCGTTGAACACGACATAGGGCACCTGCCAAGCCGCAATCTTTTCTGCCAGTCCGGCGTAATTGTCCAGCATATGCGTTTCGAACCGAAGCTGGGGCATCAGATCGGTGACGGTGTGGTCCTTGACTGCCGCAATGGCATCAAACACCTGCCCTGCGAACTCAGGCCCGCGCACCCCACCTTCCCAACTGTAAAACTGGGCCAGAACGGCTGTGGTGATGCCATTGGCCGCCAGTTCAGCCTCGACCGAGTGGATCCCTTCGTTCATCTGCTTCATGGCACCGCGACGGGGCGCGATGTGCCGTTCAAACCCATCACCATGCAGGTCGATAATACCGGGCAGAACCAGATATCCTGACAGGTTGATCTGCCGCCCGGCAGGGCCTGTCTGAACCACGCCATCGGCAATAGACAGATCGGCACCCGTCAGCCCCTCGCCGGGCAGAAGAACCTCTGCACCGGTCAGGGTCAGGCTTAATGCGGTCATTGCGTGGACTCCGAGTCAGGTTCCGAGCAATCCTGTCCGATGCAGATCTCGTCAATAGCTTCCATCACCCCGTCAAGCCAGGTGATCTGCGGGTCGAACTGGCCGAATTCAATGAAGTACAGGGCCTGAGCCATGACCCGCGGATTGTTCATCATGAACGTGTGGGTCACCGGCAGAACCAGGTGATCAGTCATTCCTTCGACCTTGGTGCTTTCAACCGAAACCTTACCGTCATCAGGCCCATCAATCAGTGAAGAAAACACCGGGTTTAATGAGTTCTCGCCTGCGATAACACCCAGTTCAAAATCCACCGGCGGTAGACGACCCGGAATCCCTTCGGCACCTGTGCCCAGTTGAAGCCCCGCAGGTCCGTTGAGATAGCCGAACACCTCCCACGCGCTAAGTTCATCGACCAGTTGGCTGCCCTGATTGGGCGGCCCCAGCATGACGACACGACCCAGGTTTTCCGGGCTATGATCCTTGAGCCAATAGCGCAACAAAATGCCGCCCATCGAATGTGCCACCACATTGACAGTGTCATCGCCACAAGACGCAAAGGCATCAGGAATGGTTTGTTCGGCCAGTTCGGGAATACCGATCTCGGTCGAGGGATAGCCCGGGCGCACAACCGAATAGTCATGTGACTTGAACAGCTGCTCCATCACGGTGAAAGAGGCCTCGGTCCGCGCAAGACCATGCAACAAGACCACGCATTTCGCGCTGGCCGCGGCGGGGAGCAGAAAGATAAGCAGGGCGATCAGAATTTTCATAAGCGCCAGATAATGCCTTAGCGCCGCTGATGAAAGCCCTACCCCCGCTGACGTCGCAGCACCGCCAGCGCGATGCCGCCCAACACCAGCGCTGCGCCAATCAAAAGCCGGGCCTCTGCTGTTTCGCTCAGCAAGAGGACACCGCCCAGAATAGCAATCACGGGCACGCTCAACTGCACCACAGCTGCAACGGTCGGTGCCAGTTGGGGCAAAACACGGTACCACAACGCATATCCCAGCCCCGAAGTGACCGCCCCGGATATTGCCGACAGTAGCAAACCGGTGCCCGTCATCTGCCAACCTCCGCCGAGCAGCAGCAAAGCTCCGGCCGTCACCGGAAGGGCAATGACGAAATTCGCCGCCGTACCGGCAAGCGCATTTGGCTCGGACCGTCCCGCCAGAGAATATGCTGCCCAGCCAATCCCGGCAGCGCACATCAGAGCGGCTCCGACCGGGTCCACGCGAACCGTGCCCGACGGCCAAAGCACATAGGCGAGGCCACCCAATGCAATCGCCGCCCCCAGAAGTTGCTGTCGTGTCGGTGAATTTCCAGTCACGGCAGTGGCCACGAACATCGTGATTTGCACTACCCCAAACAGGATCAAGGCGCCCAGCCCGGCATCCAGTGTAAGATAGGCGATCGAGAACCCGATCATGTAAAGCGACAAGGCGCCAGCGCCAATGAACCGGCGAGGGCTGCGCAACGGCAGGCTGCCGCCACGTATCAAAACCAGCACCGCCAGCATCAGCGCCCCTGCCAGAACGCGCATAACCGCAAACCCCGCCGGGTCGCTATCGCCGCCTTCAACGGCCATCCGGTTCAGAATGGAGTTCGCTGCAAAGGCGCACATGGTGAGGGCGGTCAGAAGGAACAGTCGCATATCAACCCGATACCGGTTTCACACCGGTTTGGGTACTCACTTTCCTGAAGGGACCGGTTAGACCGTCGACCTCGGAACAGTTTGAGCCACAGTTTCAGTCATAAGCGGCGTGCCAAAACGAAACGGGGCCGCCCGAAGGCGACCCCGTTCCTTAGCTCTGAAGCTCCCCTCTGGGCAGTTTGGCTATACTGCCAAGCGCCTGTGGGGCCGCCAGAATTCGCCTAAGCGAATTCGACGTTTTACATCATGCCGCCCATGCCGCCCATGTCGGGCATGCCGCCGCCAGCAGGTCCATCTTTCTGCGGCTTGTCAGCAACCATTGCTTCGGTAGTGATCAGCAAGCCGGCAACCGACGCTGCATCTTCCAATGCGGTACGGACAACTTTGGCCGGGTCAATCACGCCGAATGCGAACATGTCACCATATTCTTCAGTCTGCGCATTGAAGCCAAATGCCACATCGTCGCTTTCGCGAACTTTGCCCGCAACAACCGCACCGTCGACACCTGCGTTTTCAGCGATCTGGCGCAGAGGCGCTTCGATTGCCTTACGAACGATGTTGATGCCTGCGTCCTGATCAGCGTTTGCGCCTTGCAGAGTGTCCAGTGCTTTACCGGCCTGAACCAGAGCAACACCACCGCCCACGACAACGCCTTCTTGAACAGCAGCGCGGGTCGCGTTCAGAGCATCGTCCACACGGTCCTTACGCTCTTTCACTTCAACTTCGGTCATGCCGCCGACGCGGATAACAGCAACACCGCCTGCCAGTTTGGCAACGCGCTCTTGCAGCTTTTCACGGTCGTAGTCCGACGAGGTTTCTTCGATCTGGGTGCGGATCTGAGCAACACGCGCTTCGATCTCGGCTTTTTCGCCAGCACCGTCGACGATGGTGGTTTCGTCTTTGGTGATTTCGATTTTCTTGGCAGTGCCCAGCATGTCCATGGTCACAGACTCAAGCTTCATGCCCAGATCTTCGCTGATGACCTGACCGCCGGTCAGGATTGCGATGTCCTGGAGCATGGCCTTACGGCGATCGCCGAAGCCCGGTGCTTTGACAGCAGCAATTTTCAGGCCGCCGCGCAGTTTGTTTACAACCAGAGTTGCCAGCGCTTCGCCTTCAACGTCTTCTGCAATGATCAGCAGCGGCTTTTGCGACTGGATCACTTGCTCGAGCAGCGGAACCATCGGCTGAAGCGAGGACAGTTTCTTTTCGTGCAACAGGATCATGCAGTCTTCGAGGTCTGCAACCATCTTGTCAGCGTTGGTGACAAAGTAAGGCGACAGGTAGCCGCGGTCGAACTGCATGCCTTCGACAACATCGGTCTGGGTTTCCAGGCCTTTGTTTTCTTCGACGGTGATAACACCTTCGTTGCCGACCTTCTGCATCGCGTCTGCGATTTGCTGGCCGATCTCGGTTTCACCGTTGGAAGAAATGGTGCCAACCTGAGCAACTTCAGCCGAGTCCTTGACTTCACGCGAGGCGTTCTTGATGCCTTCAACAACCTTGGCAGTTGCCAGGTCGATGCCGCGCTTCAGGTCCATCGGGTTCAGGCCCGCTGCAACCTGCTTCAGACCTTCTTTGACGATGGACTGAGCCAGAACGGTTGCGGTGGTGGTGCCGTCGCCGGCCTCGTCATTGGTGCGGCTGGCGACTTCTTTCACCATCTGCGCGCCCATGTTTTCGAACTTGTCTTCCAGTTCGATTTCCTTGGCAACCGAAACACCGTCTTTGGTGATGCGCGGTGCGCCGAAAGATTTGTCCAGAACCACGTTGCGGCCTTTGGGGCCCAGGGTCACTTTGACAGCGTCGGCCAGGATGTTCACACCTGCCAGCATGCGGTTACGGGCATCGGTGTCGAACTTGACGTCCTTAGCAGCCATGTCGTTTCTCCTTGAGAAAATGTATTGGGATGAAGATCAGAGGAAGCGCGTGGGCTTACTCGATGATCCCCATGATGTCGCTTTCTTTCATCATCAGCAGCTCTTCGCCGTTGACCTGAACCTCAGTGCCCGACCATTTGCCGAACAGGATCTTGTCGCCAGCTTTTACAGCCATTGCGATCAGCTCGCCGCTGTCCTTGCGTGCGCCTTCGCCGGTCGCAACAACTTCGCCTTCGCTGGGCTTTTCTTTTGCGCTGTCTGGAATGATCAGACCACCAGCGGTTTTCTCATCGCTTTCGGTACGGCGAACCAACACGCGGTCATGAAGCGGTTTCAATGCCATCTTTGCAGCTCCTTGGGCTCAAAGTTTATTTATCCTCCCCTCACCTTGCGGTGAGGCGTTAGCACTCGACCCTTGCGAGTGATAACGGCGTATAGCTAGGGGGTCGAAATCCCTGAGTCAACAAGCGTGAAGAATTTTTTATCCTTGGGACTCAGTCAGGCTGATCCCAGCTATAGGCCCAGTGCTTCAGACCCTCTTGTCCGGATTCCGACAAGGCGTAGACACCTTTTGCAATTTTGTCGAACCAGCCATAATGGTTTTCGCGCATCAGCCGGGTCGCAATCGAAACACCGGTTGCCTTAGCAACATCTGCCCCTTTTGTGGCACCACATTCTGCAAGATGCGCCGCACAGCGCAAAGCATCCTGACGATAGGCGGTGACGAGGCCGTGGCGTGTGGCGCCGCCTGCGTTCGGATCACCTTCAAGCCTGTCAAACTCGCGCAGCAGCCGCGCTGTTTTGGCCTTGTCCTTTCGCGGGGCGTAGGGCCCAGGGTCACAATGCACCTCGACAACGCCATCCGCCCGAACAGTTATCAGGCCAAGGCCCAACCTTCGACATAGCGCCGTGTTGTCCTTCAACGCCCGCCTGGCCGTGCGTCCGCGGGGCTTGAGAACACAGATATAGACATTTTCAGTAACCTTCAGTCGGGTGATTACCTGGTGAAACAGCGCCAATGAGAAACGCAACTTCAACTCTACAATCACAGGCTCTTCACCCTCACGAACAGCCATGACATCGACCGCACCGACCTCGCCTTTGACGGTATAGCCCTGACGCTCTAACAGCGCCTTGATTGGGGGGTAGAGATCCTGCTCGCGGTCCATGTGGCTCATGCTATTCGAATTACTGTGGAATGCCAGACACAGATCAGGTCAGTGTCCATCCTGGCAGGTTGAACACCGGCCTTGGCCCCGGCAAGGTCGCACCCCATATAGGGATTGATCCAACCAGGATGGTACGATGCGTTTTTTGATCTTTTTGGCTTGTCTGCTGGTACCTTTCTCGGCCCAAGCGGCCTGCGAGGGGCGCGACCTGAGGTCTGACCTAAGTCCAGAGGCGCAAGCTGATTTGCAGCAGGCTTTGGCCGACTTCCCGTACCCGGAAGGCAATCACTGGATCGCGACAAAAGGCGATACAGTTCTGCATCTGATAGGAACGCTGCACACAAACGACCCGCGTATGGACGCCGTCACAGAAAGGCTGGAACCGACACTCAGCCAGGCGGATGCGTTCTATTTCGAAGTGACCCAGGGCGAAATGACTGCATTTGAACAGGAATTGGCCAAAGACCTCAGCCCTGTTCTGATAACCTCAGGTCCCACCCTGATTGAGCTGATGCCGGAAGAGGACTGGGCCGCCCTGTCCAGCGGCCTGGCAGAGCGTGGCATCCCCAGTTGGATGGCTGCAAAAATGCGCCCCTGGTTTCTGAGCATGATGCTGGGTGTCCCCCCATGCATGACCGAGAATCCGGAAGCCAGCTATGGAATGGACGCGCGCCTGACCGACATGGCCGAAGCCCATGACATCCCCCAGTACTCTTTAGAGCAGATTGACGATCTGATGGCGATGTTTGACCAGCACCCGATCGAAAAGCAGGTGCAATCACTGATCCGCATGGCCAGTGCCTTTGAAAGCAGCGAGGATCAGCTGGCGACTATGGTCAATGCCTATCTGGAAGAAAAGCACGCAGAGATCATCCAATTTGCCAGACTACAAGGGCTTGAAACATCCGGTCTGTCACAAGAGGTCTTCGACGAAGAGTGGTCTAGTTTCGAACAGCAACTTCTAGTCGGGCGCAACAACAACTGGATGCAGCACATATTGGCCATTCAGGACCAAACGGTGGTCATTGCTGTGGGCGCCGGACATTTGGGCGATGACCATGGTCTGTTGAACCAGTTGGAACAGGCTGGATACACGCTGAAACGTGCCGCTTTCTAGGCCCGGCCTTACCCTTCGTCGCAGTTTACGCAGGGGCGGGTGACAAGTGTGCCAGACCACCCTATAAGGCGCCCAAATCTACTCTCCTCAGGACGCTGAAATGACAACCCTCGTATTTGGACATAAATCCCCCGACACTGATTCCACCGGTTCGCCGATCCTGTGGTCGTGGTACATGAACGAAATCAAAGGCGAACAGGCCGAGCCTGTCCTGCTGGGTGAACCCAACACTGAAGCAGCCTTTATGCTGCAGCACTGGGACCTGCCCAAGCCGCGCATCATCACAGACGTAGAGGCTGACGCGCCGGTTGTTATTGTCGACACGAACAACCCCGCCGAGCTGCCCGCCAGTATCAACGGCGCCGATATCCGCGCCATTATCGACCACCATAAACTGGTCGGCGGTCTGGAAACCAAAGGCCCGATCGACATCACCGTGCGGCCGCTGGCCTGCACCGCCACTATCATGGTCGACATGATCGGCGACGATGCCGCCAAAATGCCCGATGCCATCAAAGGCGCGGCGCTGACCTGCATCCTGTCGGACACGTTGGAATTCCGCTCGCCCACCACAACCGCGCATGACCGCGCTGTGGCCGAAAAACTGGCCGCGGATCTGGGTCTGGACGTCTCGGCCTATGCTGCAGAAATGTTCGCGGCCAAATCAGATGTGTCCTCATTCTCGGACGCCGAGCTGATCCGGATGGACAGCAAGGAATACGAAGTCGACGGCACCAAATTCCGCGTTTCGGTTCTGGAAACCACAGCACCGGGTGTCGTGCTGGACCGCAAAGACAGCCTTGCGGCGTCGATGGCCGACGTAGCCAAAGAGGACGGTGTCGATCAGGTATTGCTGTTCGTGGTCGATATTCTGAACGAAGAAGCCACCCTACTAGTTCCCAACGATCTGGTCAAAGCCGTGGCCGAGAAAAGCTTTGGCGCTTCGGTTGATGGCGACGCGGTCGTTCTGCCCGGGATCATGAGCCGTAAGAAACAGATCATTCCGAACCTCAAGGTCTGATCCCAAAATCACCAAAGGCGCCTTGATCGGGCGCCTTTTTTGCTAGGCATTGCCCTTACTGGCCAAACACCACACGCACTGTCTTAGGCTCAAACGACACTCTTTCCAGATCAATGGGGGCCCATCATGACGCAGATCATCCACGCATTGCCCGAGGTTTCCAGCCGGTATAAGGCCCTGTTCGTCGATCTTTGGGGCTGTGTTCACAATGGCATCACCGCTTACCCCGAAGCGGTTGCGGCCCTGCAGGCCTATCGCGCGCAGGGTGGCATTGTTGTCCTGGTGACAAACTCACCCAAACCGCGTGCTGGCGTCGCCACCCAGCTGGCGCAATTCAATGTCCCAGACGACGCCTATGACACGATTGCAACCAGCGGAGATTCGGCCCGGTCGGCCATGTTCCGGGGCGCAGTGGGCGAAAAGGTCTATTTCATGGGCGAATGGCAGCGGGACGCGGGATTCTTTGAACCGCTGAAGTTGTTGGACCACCCGATTCATATCGAGCGCGTGCCGCTGGCCGAGGCAGAGGGCATTGCTTGTTGCGGCCCCTTCGATCCCATGGCCGATCCGTCCGTGAACCGTGCTGATTTCCTGTACGCCAAACAAAAGGGGCTGAAGCTGCTTTGTGCCAATCCCGATATTGTGGTGGACCGCGGCGAGGTTCGGGAGTGGTGCGCAGGTGCATTAGCCAGGCTTTATACGGAAATGGGTGGCGAAAGCCTATATTTCGGAAAGCCTCATCCGCCGATCTATGATCTTGCCCGCCGCAGGTTGCAGGAACTTGGCCACGACATTCCCGATGGGGACATTCTTGTCATCGGAGACGGTCCGCACACCGACATTCTGGGTGGAATGGGGGAAGGCATTGATTCTCTTTTCATCTCGGGCGGGCTAGCCGCGGCCGAGACAAAAACCGAAGCACATCCGCATCATGAATCCCTAACTGATTATATTCAAAAGGAAAAGATAAATCCGACCTATACGATCGGCCGCCTTAGGTAGTCAAAAAAGGCTTGATTTTCTGCAGTTGCAAAGTAATAAAGTTTCCCAACAGGGGTGACTTTGATTTTTTTGTTGCCCGATGAATTCGAGTGAGGGCAACATGTTGGATAATCTTCCACGCGGCACGATCTGTATTGAAGACATCGAGATGGGCATGTCCCGTCACCTTCGCAAAGTGGTGACGGACGAGGATATCGAAATGTTCGCTCAGGTGTCGACCGACAGAAACCCCGTACATCTGGACGACGATTACGCCCGCGACACGATCTTCGAGGGGCGCATCGCGCATGGGATGCTGACCGCGGGTCTGATCTCGGCCGTGATCGGCGAGCAGTTGCCAGGCCACGGCACAGTTTACATGGGGCAGTCGCTGAAGTTTCTCGCTCCTGTTCGCCCGGGTGACATGGTCTATGCCGAGGTCAAGGTGATCGACATTGATTTTGCCAAGCGTCGGGTCAAGCTCGATTGTCACTGCGCAGTGGATGGCAAGAAGGTGCTGGTCGGCGAAGCCATGGTGCTGGCCCCGTCGCGCAAATTCGACTGAGCGTTTCCGGGGGTCTCAGACCCTTGAACAAGCGCGCCTGTCCCGCTAGGCAGTCGCTATGCGCATCATTCGTGACCTCCAATTCATCGAACCCCAAGATCGCGGCGCCAGCGTGGCGATCGGGAATTTCGACGGCGTTCATATCGGCCACCAATCTGTGATCGAACTGGCCCGCAGCGCCGCGCCGAGTGCTCCTTTGGGCGTACTGACATTCGAGCCGCATCCCAGAGAATATTTCGCCCCGGACACCCCGCCCTTTCGCCTGATGCGCGGCAATGCCCGCGCGCACCGGTTAGCAAAACTGGGGGTCGAAAAGCTGTATGAGCTGCCGTTCAACGCCGCATTGGCTGGCCTGACGCCAAGGGAATTCGCCCGCAACGTGATCTGCGACGGGCTCGGCCTGTCGCATGTCGTCGTAGGTGCCGATTTCTGTTTCGGCAAAGGCCGCAGCGGCACCGCTGATGACTTGGTGCTCTTTGGGCAAGAGATGGGGTTCGGTGTCACCATCGCTCCGTTGATGGAGCGGTCCGAAAATGTCGTTTCATCCACTGCGATCCGTACTGCACTGACCGAGGGCCGCCCGCAGGATGCCGCTACTATGTTGGGTCACTGGCACCGGATCGAAGGCGAGGTGATCGGAGGCGAACAACGGGGCCGTGAACTGGGATTTCCCACCGCAAACATGTCCATTGAGGGGCTGCATCCGCCAAGATTCGGCGTCTATGCCGTTCTGGTCGATGTTCTGGATGGACCTCATCTGGGCAGCTATCAGGGCGCAGCCTCGGTTGGGACGCGACCGATGTTCAATGGTGAGGTCCCCAATATCGAAACCTTCCTGTTCGACTTCTCGGGTGACCTTTATGGCGCGACCCTGTCGGTGGGTCTGGTAGAATACCTGCGCCCCGAGATGACCTTTGACAGTCTGGACGGCCTGATCGCGCAGATGGATGCCGACTGCGACAAGGCCCGCGGCCTGCTGGCGGACCGATGACAACGGATCCGATCGACCGCACCGGCCTGGCCCCCAGGTTCTGGGAACGAAAACCGTTAACCCGCATGAACCAAGCTGAATGGGAAGCTTTGTGCGATGGCTGCGGCAAATGTTGTCTGAACAAACTGGAAGATGAAGACACCGGTGAGGTTGCGCTGACCTGCGTCGCCTGCCGTCTGTTGGATGACGAAAGTTGCCGCTGCACCCAATACGATATCCGCCACCAATTTGTGCCGGAATGTATCGTGATGACGCCGGGCAATATCAACGATCACGCCTATTGGCTGCCACAGACCTGTGCCTATCGCCTGTTGTGGGAGGGCAAACCCCTACACGATTGGCACCCGTTGATTTCGGGCACACCGGACAGCGTTCATGCCGCCGGAGTCTCGGTGCAGGGGCGGACCGTGTCCGAATTCGAAACTCCGCTGGAAGAGTGGGAAGATCATATCATCGAGGAGCCCAGCTAATGTACTTTGCCTCTGACAATTCGGGGCCGGTTCACCCGGCGGTCATGGAAGCGCTGAATGCTGCCAATCAGGGCTATCAGATGGCCTATGGAACCGACACCTTGATGAATGAGGTCCGGGATCGCATTCGCGGGGTGTTCGAGGCACCTGGCGCCGCCGTGTATCTGGTGGCCACCGGGACGGCCGCGAATTCGCTGGCGCTGGCGACGCTGGCGCAGCCGTGGGAGACGGTGTTCTGCTCACCCGTGGCACATATCCACGAGGATGAGTGCAACGCGCCCGAGTTTTACAGCGGCGCCAAGCTGACGCTGGTTCCGGGCGCGGACAAGATGGCGCCGGACGCGCTGCGCGGCTCGATTCTGGCCGAAGAAACACGCGGCGTGCATGGACCGCAGCGCGGACCTGTATCCATTACGCAGGTGACCGAACGAGGGTCTGTTTACACCCTGTCAGAATTGCAGGCGCTCTGCGCCGTGGCCAAAGAGTATGGGCTGCCAGTCCATTTAGACGGTGCGCGTTTTTCCAACGCCCTTGTTGCGTTGAACTGCTCACCCGCCGAGATGACGTGGAAAGCAGGCGTGGATGCGGTCAGTTTTGGCGGGACCAAAAACGGGCTAATGGGCGTCGAAGCCGTTGTCTTCTTTGATGAAAGCAAAGCCTGGGAATTCGAATTGCGCCGCAAGCGCGGGGCGCACCTGTTCTCCAAGCACCGCTATCTGTCCGCTCAAATGGCGGCGTATCTGCAGGATGATCTGTGGCTGACACTGGCCCGTCAGGCCAATAACAACTGCGCCCGTCTGACCGAGGGATTGCGGGCCAAAGGTGCCTCTTTCCTGCACGCGCCGCAGGCGAATATGATTTTTGCCCAGTTTTCACGCGCCCAACACAAGCAACTGCATGCCGCAGGTGCTGTTTACCACCTGTGGGGGGCAGAGCTGGACGGGGCAGATGACAGCGAAATTCTAGCCTGTCGGCTGGTTTGTGACTGGTCCATCGAGCCTGCGCAAATTGATCGGTTCATCGCGCTCTTGTAACGACGCGCCCGAAGCTTCAGGCAGTGGCAGGCAGTCTGTTCCAAAAAGCCTCGATCAGAGCGCCGGTCTCTGTCGGGTGAGAGATCGGAGCCATATGCCCTGCCCCTTCGATCACGGCGCTTTCGGCCATTGGAAGACGGGATTTCAATCCAGAGTTTATCGCGACCATCACTGGGTGGGTGAGCGCGCCATGCAGCAGCAATACCGGCATATTGGCGTGTGCGATCCGCTCGGGCCGTAGCAAGCCTTTGGAATCCATTATCAGTTCGTTTTCGACCTCGGATACCAGATGAATTCCACGCACCATCCCCGCCCGTGCAGTTTCGGGCATGTCTGACCAACGCGGCCCCCTATCTCCGGCCCACAACCGGTTGAACAGCCTTGCCGCCAGAGGTTCGTCGCCTGATGCAAGCGCGTCCATACAGGGTTGGGCAACATGCGCGTATTCCGCCACAAGGTCCGGGGCATCCTGCTGTGCCACGGCAAAATACACCGGTTCGATCAGTACGACACTGCGAACCAATGTTGGGTGCTCGACCGCCAGCCGCAATGCAATCGCCGCGCCAAAAGAATGCCCAACCACGTCCATCGGCTCGGTCAGATGTTCAAGTGTGGCTTCGGTCAGCCGGTCATACAGATCCCCCTGGCGATCCCAGTCCGGGCTGCGCCCATGGGACAGCATATCCGGTGCAATAAAACTTGCCTGCCCTTTCATCGCCGCGGCTAGGCCTGCCCAGACCCCGGAATGAGCAATGGTGCAATGCAAGGCCAGCACAGGGCGATCACCCTGCCCCAACTGCGTGACATGCAGGTTCTGCGCAACGGCCATTATCGTGTCCTATTCCTTCAGCCCGGCCAGATGCCTGTCCAGATCGTCCAACCTGTCTTGGCCCCAGAACCGCTGATCGTCTTCCGTTATATAGAACGGAGCTCCAAAAACTCCGCGTTCCACGGCTTCTTCCAGATTGGCGGTATAGGTCTCAGCCCCGAGCAGCAAGCCGCTATCGGCCAGATCCGGGGAAAACCCAGCGTCAGCCAGGCAAGCGCGGATCACGTCGTCTTGCGCGATGTCCTTTTCCTCGGCCCAGCAGGCGCGCACAAAGGAATGCACCAGCTGCCCCACATCCCCTGACTCGTCCTGAATGGCGGCGATGATCGCGTATGAGGACGGCGCCGCATTGGTGGGCCAATGGGCCGGTTGCAGGTTGAACGCCATACCCAGCTTTTTTGACTGTCGCTGCATTTCTTGCGTCCGGTATTCGATGCGCGAGATATGGCGGTCCTTGGGCGGAACACCTCCCGTACGTCCGAACAGGGCGACGATATCAAGCGGCTTGTAGTTGATTGTCGCACCATGTTTGGCCGCAATCTCCTCCAGGCGCAGTCCCGCCAGGTAGGTGTATGGCGAGAGTGTCGCAAAATAGTAGTCAATTTGGGCCATGTTCACTTTCTCCGCAGCGTTATCTTTGCTGGACGGTAAGGCCATGCTAAGCGGTGTCAACATCACGAATCTGTCACATTTGCCATTGCTGCCCGGGGACCTCAGCCGATGCCGACACTTCACGAACCCAAGTTAATCGCTGGGAACGCTAATCTTCCGCTTGCCGAATCCATTGCACGCCGAATGAGCCTGTATCGCGGCGTCGATCAGGGTCTGGTCGATGCCCGGGTCGAACGGTTTAACGACGGTGAAATCTTTGTCGAAGTGTTCGAGAACGTGCGCGGCGAAGATATGTTCATCGTCCAGCCCACCTCGAACCCGGCCAATGACAATCTGATGGAGCTGCTCATCATTGCTGATGCGCTGCGCCGTTCGTCGGCCCAACGGATTACCGCCGTGATCCCCTATTTCGGCTATGCCCGCCAGGACCGCCGCACCAAGGCCCGCACACCGATCAGCGCCAAGCTGGTGGCCAACATGCTGACTGGCGCCGGGATCGAGCGCATCCTGACCATGGATCTGCACGCAGCGCAGATTCAGGGGTTCTTCGACATGCCTGTCGACAACCTTTATGCCTCGCCGATCTTTGCGCTGGATGTGAAACATCAGTTCAAGGACAGCCTCGACGAGATTATGGTCGTTTCGCCCGATGTGGGCGGCGTGGCCCGGGCGCGCGAGTTGGCCAAGCGGATCAACGCCCCGCTGTCGATCGTGGACAAACGCCGCGAAAAAGCCGGCGAAGTCGCTGAGATGACCGTAATTGGCGATGTCAGAGACAAGATCTGTTTGATCGTGGACGACATGTGCGACACGGCCGGTACTCTTTGCAAAGCGGCGCAAGTACTGCTGGATAATGGTGCGAAAGAAGTTCATTCCTACATCACACACGGCGTCATGAGCGGCCCTGCGGTCGAACGCGTGACCAATTCGGTGATGAAATCTCTGGTGCTGACCGACACGATCCAGCCGACAGAAGAAATAACCAAGGCCAAGAACATCCGCATCGTGCCCACAGCCCCGATCTTTACGCAGGCTATCCTGAATATCTGGAACGGCACCAGTGTATCGTCACTGTTCGAGGATAAGACCCTGACGCCGATCTACGAGTCGATGTATCATAGGGATTGATCGAACGCGGCGGCCCGGGGGCCGCCTCTTTTCTTTCTGCAATACAGGTCGGAGTTTACCGTGACAGCCTCAAAACGCATTGTTCTATCCAGCGACCACGCAGCTATCGAATTACGCCAGGCGGTTGCCTCTCATATTGCGGCCCAGGGATGGGACGTCGTCGATATCGGCCCCAAGACACCTGAGAGCACCCATTACCCTGTTCATGGCAAGGCCGCCGCCCAAGCAGTGGCTTCCGGGGATTGTCAGCTTGGCATCGTTCTGTGTGGAACGGGTCAAGGTATCATGATGGCGGCCAACAAGGTCCCCGGCATTCGCTGCGGTGTCTGCTCGGATGCCTTTTCCGCACGCATGATCCGCCAGCATAACGACGCCAACATGCTGTCTGTCGGCGCCCGGGTCGTGGGTGAGGGTCAGGCGCTGGATATAGTGGATGCGTTCCTGTCAGCCGAATTCGAAGGCGGACGGCATGCACACCGGGTCGCCATGATAGAGGCATCGGACGAGTCTTAAACCCAAGGCTGGCTTCACAGAATATCCCAGTCATCCTCATGTGGCACCTCGCCGAACGCTGTCCAAGATATTCGGATGCGCGCGATGCGGGTATCCGACCAGGTACGGAACACCGCAGCAAATCCCTCGGGCGTGATGTCCTCGGCCTTGACCTCGGCGCGCAATGCCGAAGATGTATCAACATCCCACAGTGACACGCTGATCTGTACAACAGGCGCGGAACGGAATGGCTGGCTGAATTCTATGTCCGAGCGTCGTTCGCGCGGCCCCTCGCCTGTCCACATGTCACCGCCATCTGCGAAGTCGGAGAACAGCACAACTTCGCCTTGGTCGATTCCAATCGGATGGGTACTAAAAGTCTGCATTTTGTCGTCTTTTATAAAGAATTACGGAACCTTAGACCGCCCTTCATCCAAAATCACCACAAAAAAACGGCCCCGCACAGGCAGGGCCGTTTCTAAATCTACATGTCCTGAAACTTACAGGCTCATATGTGTCCCAAGAGCTTCCATATCGGCCAGCAGCTTGGCCGCATCGTCGACGACTGATTGATCGTCGCCGCCTTTGGCCGCGTCATGCGACGCACGTGCCTCGGCGATCAGATCGTCCAGATGCGCGCGGGTCACTTCAGAGACCGGAATGGCCTTTTCGGCCAGAACCGACATGCTGTCGCCATTGATCTGGGCAAACCCGCCGGTGACCAGGTATTCGCTGGACCCTTCGGGTGCCTCGACCTTTAGCAGACCGGGGCGCAACGTGGTGATGGTGGGGGCATGATCGGGCATCGCCGTCATGTCCCCGTCCGCGCCGGGAAGCTGGACCGCAGTCACCGCGAGCGAAGCAAGGCTCCGCTCGGGGCTGACGAGGTCAAAGTGCATCGTGTTTGCCATCAGGTGTGCTCCTTAGGCGGCTTCTGCGGCCATCTTTTCCGCTTTGGCGATCACTTCATCGATGCCGCCAACCATCAGGAAGGCTGCCTCGGGCAGGTGATCGTATTCGCCGGCCACAACGGCCTTGAACGACGCGATGGTGACATCCAGAGGAACCTGAACACCAGGCGAGCCAGTGAAGACTTCGGCCACGTCAAACGGCTGCGACAGGAAGCGTTCAATCTTACGGGCACGGGCCACGGTCAGTTTGTCTTCTTCCGACAGTTCGTCCATGCCGAGGATCGCGATGATGTCCTGCAGCGACTTATAGCGCTGGAGGATCTGCTGAACGTCGGTCGCAACGGTATAATGCTCTTCACCGACGATGGCCGGGTCGAGCAGACGCGAGGTCGAGTCGAGCGGGTCAACGGCAGGGTAGATACCCTTTTCCGAGATCGCACGGTTCAGAACGGTGGTCGCATCCAAGTGTGCGAACGAGGTGGCCGGCGCAGGGTCGGTCAAGTCATCCGCAGGAACATAGACGGCCTGAACCGAGGTGATCGAGCCGGACTTGGTCGAGGTGATGCGTTCCTGCATCGCGCCCATGTCGGTCGCCAGTGTCGGCTGGTAACCCACAGCCGAAGGAATACGACCCAGCAGAGCCGAAACCTCGGAACCCGCCTGCGTAAAGCGGAAGATGTTGTCGACAAAGAACAGAACGTCGGCACCGGTTGCATCACGGAACTGTTCCGCCAGGGTCAGACCCGACAGAGCGATCCGCATACGGGCTCCCGGAGGCTCGTTCATCTGGCCGTAAACCAGCGCGATTTTCGAGTCTTCCAGCTTGTCGGGAACGATAACGCCGGATTCAATCATCTCGTGATACAGGTCGTTGCCTTCACGGGTCCGCTCACCAACGCCCGCAAACACGGACACGCCCGAGTGCACTTTGGCGATGTTGTTGATCAATTCCATGATCAGAACGGTTTTGCCAACACCGGCGCCGCCGAACAGGCCGATCTTACCGCCTTTGGCGTAAGGGGCCAGCAGGTCAACAACCTTGATGCCGGTCACCAGAACTTCGGATTCAGTGGCCTGATCCGCGAAATCCGGCGCGTCCTGGTGGATGGAGCGCGTTTCGGTGGTTTTCACGGGACCTTTTTCGTCGATGGGCTCGCCCACAACGTTCAGGATACGGCCCAGGGTCGCGTTGCCGACTGGAACCGCAATCGGTGCGCCGGTGTCCGTGACTTCGGCACCACGTACAAGACCTTCTGTCGCGTCCATCGCGATGGTGCGGACTGTGTTTTCGCCCAAGTGCTGAGCCACTTCCAAAACCAGCTTCTTGCCGTTGTTGGTGGTGTCCAGCGCGTTCAAAATTTCAGGCAGTTCATCTTCGAAGTGCACGTCAACAACGGCCCCGATGATCTGTGTGACTTTGCCTTTTGCATTCGCCATGTTTCGTCTCCGGTTTGTCTCTACAGCGCTTCGGCGCCGGAAATAATTTCAATCAGCTCGTTGGTGATCACGGCCTGACGCGAACGGTTGAACTGGATCGTCAGCTTGTCGATCATCTCACCCGCGTTGCGTGTCGCGTTGTCCATCGCGGACATCCGTGCACCCTGTTCCGAGGCTCCGTTTTCGAGCAGTCCCGAGAAGATCGCAGTCGCAACCGCCTTGGGCAGCAGATCGGCCAGGATGGCCTCTTCGCTGGGCTCGTAATCAAAGACCGCGCCGCTGTCGTCCCCTTCGACATCCTCAAACGAGGCAGGGATGATCTGCTGTGCCGTCGGGATCTGGCTTACGACGTTGACGAACTTCGAGTAGAAGATCGTGGCAACGTCAAACTCACCCGCGTCGAAACGGGACAGAACGTCCTTCGCAATGTCCTGCGCGTTGGTGTAACCCAGCCGCTTGACCTCGCTCAGGTCGACATGTCCAACGAACAGATCGCCATAGTCGCGCTTGATTGCGTCGCGACCTTTCTTGCCGACGGTCAGTATCTTGACCGTTTTGCCCTTGGCCTTCAGCTCATATGCTTTGGCGCGGGCCAGCTTGGCGATGTTCGAATTGAAGCCGCCACACAGGCCGCGTTCAGCTGTCATTACAACCAGCAGATGGACATCATCACTGCCCGTACCCCGGAGCAGCTTGGGGGCGCTGTCGCTGCCCCCAACCGATGCCGCCAGCCCCGCCATCACGGCATTGAACCGTGCGGCATAGGGGCGCGAGGCTTCGGCAGATTCCTGGGCGCGGCGCAGTTTTGCGGCCGCGACCATCTGCATGGCCTTGGTGATCTTGCGGGTCGATTTGACCGACTCGATCCTGTTTTTTAGATCCTTAAGATTTGGCATGTGCCCGCCTCTCCCTTAAGCGAAGGTTGCGGCGTATTCGTCCAGCGCAGCCTTGATCTTGTCGGAAGCATCACCCTTGATCTTGGGATCTTCGTCCGTGATCCACTGAAGCAGATCCGCGTTCTTGCCACGCAGATGCGCCAGCAGGCCAGCTTCATAGCGGCCAACATCGGTGACGTCGATCTTGTCGAGGTAACCGTTGGTTCCGGCGAAGATGACGCAAACGATTTCAGCGTTGGTCAGCGGTGAGTACTGCGGCTGTTTCATCAGCTCGGTCAGACGCGCACCACGGTTCAGCAGCTGCTGGGTTGCGGCGTCAAGGTCGGAACCGAACTGCGCGAAGGCAGCCATTTCACGGTACTGAGCCAGTTCCAGCTTAACCGGGCCGGCAACCGACTTCATCGAGTTGGTCTGAGCCGAGGAGCCCACACGCGAAACCGACAGACCGGTGTTCACAGCAGGACGGATACCCTGATAGAACAGCTCGGTTTCCAGGAAGATCTGGCCGTCGGTGATCGAGATCACGTTGGTCGGAATAAACGCCGAAACGTCGCCACCCTGGGTTTCGATAACCGGCAGAGCCGTCAGCGAGCCCGCGCCAAAATCTTCGTTCAACTTCGCCGAACGCTCCAGCAGGCGGGAGTGGAGGTAGAAAACGTCGCCAGGATAGGCTTCACGTCCGGGCGGACGACGCAGCAGCAGCGACATCTGACGATAGGACACGGCCTGTTTCGACAGGTCATCATAGATGATCAGCGCGTGGCGGCCATTGTCACGGAAGAACTCAGCCATCGCGGTCGCGGCATAGGGTGCCAGGAACTGCATCGGCGCCGGATCGGACGCGGTTGCGGCCACAACGATCGAATATTCAATCGCACCGGATTCTTCCAGTTTCTTCACCAGCTGAGCAACAGTCGAACGCTTTTGGCCGATGGCCACGTAAACGCAGTACAGCTTCTTGGACTCATCGTCGCCCGCTGCTTCGTTGTACACTTTCTGGTTCAGGATTGCGTCCAGAGCAACGGCAGTTTTACCGGTCTGACGGTCACCAATGATCAGCTCACGCTGGCCACGGCCAATCGGGATCATCGCATCGACCGATTTCAGGCCGGTTGCCATCGGCTCGTGAACCGATTTACGCGGGATGATGCCCGGCGCTTTGACGTCTGCAACGCCGCGCTCGGTGGATTCGATCGGGCCCTTGCCGTCCAGCGGGTTGCCCAGGCCGTCAACAACACGACCCAGCAGACCGTTGCCGATTGGCACGTCCACGATCGAGTTGGTGCGCTTAACAGTGTCACCTTCTTTGATGTCACGGTCAGAACCAAAGATAACAACACCGACGTTGTCGCTTTCCAGGTTCAGCGCCATGCCCATGATGCCACCGGGGAATTCGACCATCTCACCGGCTTGCACATTGTCCAGGCCGTATACACGGGCAATCCCGTCACCGACGCTCAGCACGCGACCGATTTCGGCCACTTCGGCTTCCTGACCAAAATTCTTGATCTGGTCCTTCAGGATTGCAGAAATCTCTGCAGCTTGGATTCCCATTTATCCGACCTCTTTCATTGCATTCTGTAGGGAGTTGAGCTTGGAGCGGATCGAGCTGTCGATCATCTTCGAGCCCACTTTAACGACAAGACCGCCGATGAGGCTTTCATCAACGGTCGCATTTATTGTCACGGTCTTGCCCACACGCTCGGACAGCGTTTTGGACAGTTTATCCATCTGTGTCTTAGTCAGCGCCTTGGCCGAGGCGACATCGGCGGTCACTTCGCCACGCTCTTCGGCCAGCATGTCGCGCAGAACCTGCACCAGTTGCGGCACAACGAACAGACGGCGTTTCTGCGCCATCAGACCCAGCGTGTTGCGCAGGATGGCGTTCAGACCCATCTTGTCGGCAATCGCTGTAATCGCGCCTTCTTGTTCAGCGCGCGAAACCAGAGGCGAGGCGATCAGGTCGCGCAGATCGGCACTGTCGCCCAATGCTGCTGCCAGATCGTTGATTCCGGTTTCCAGACCTGCGAGGTCTTTATTCTCTTTAGCGATCTCAAAAATCGCTGTGGCATAGCGCTCGGCGATGCCTGTGGAAATCGAAGCTGGTTCGGACACGTCCACCCTTCCGATATTTTGGGCCCCGAATTCGCGTTGCGGCAGCTACCCGGGGGCGTGAAGAAACCCCGTCCATAAGGCCGGGGATCAAAATCAACGGGGATGTAGCAGAGGTAAACCCAGCTAGCAACATATTATCACCATGGGCACCTTATCCACAAAGCGTTCTATTTCAGATACTTAGCTTGGGTGCGACCCTTTTATACGGCTGATGAGGGTGAAAAATGTTACCAAACCGCAAGGTTTTGCGATTCCTGCAGCCATTTTCGCGTGTTTCGGCCTTATGATGGAAGCTAGTACCGGCGTTGCGCTAGGCTGGCTTGAGCAGGCCATCCAGCGCCTTGATCTGACGGCGCCCTGTCGCTTTGGTGACGGTTCCGCTGGGCGGTCTGATTTGCTTTGTCGCCTCAACCATCAGAACGCCGCCTGCCATGATCGTCGGCAAGCGCTGGCCAGTTTTCTCTATCAGGCTGCCGGATTTCAACCAGAACCGACGGAAGGACGGAGGCAAATACAAGGCGGAACAATAGTTATCCGTCATAAAGTGATGCGCTCTAAGCTGGCTTTCCAACTGCGAGGCAGAATAAGGGCGCCCGAATCCAAATGGCGTTCGATCGGTCCGTGACCACAGCCCCGCACGGTTCGGTACGATAAAAAGCGCCCGTCCACCGGGACCAAGCACACGCCAGCATTCCGCCAGCAATTCGGCGGGACGTTGTGACGTTTCAAGCCCATGCATCACCACCAGCTTGTCCACATGACCCGTTTCAATCGGCCACAAGGTCTCTTCCGTCAAAACAGATACGTTGGGCATTCCCGCAGGCCAGGGCATCACCCCCTGCGGCCCGGGCATCAGCCCGATGACGCGGCGCGCATCTTTCAGGTAGGGCCGCAACAACGGCACAGCAAAGCCAAACCCTACGACGGTTTGACCCTTGGCCTCGGGCCACAGATCAATCATTCGCCCACGAATGGCCGCCTGCGCTGCACGACCAAGAGTGCTGCGGTAGTAGAAATTCCTCAGATCTTGCACATCAAGATGCATTGCGGACACCTGGCCAATCGGATTAGCTGAGCGCAGTCTAGCAACGAAAGGGCAAAAGGCCATGCCTCTTGAGATCGTCACCATCCCATGTCTCAGCGATAACTACGCATTTCTGGCGCATGACGCGGTTAGCGGCAACACCGCATTAATCGACGCGCCCGAAAGCGACCCGATTCTGTCAGAACTGGAACGACGTGGCTGGGGCTTGTCTCATGTGTTGCTCACGCATCACCATTTCGACCACGTAGACGGGTTGCCGGCCATTTTGGAACAGCACCCGGCGACGGTGATCGGCGCGGCAGCCGACGCACATCGCCTGCCACCTTTGGATCAACAGGTCAATGACGGCGACAGTTTTGAAATCGGCGGGGAACCCGTCCTTGTTCTGGACGTTTCGGGGCATACTCTTGGTCACATCGCCTTTCACATGCCGCAAAGCGCGGTGGTCTTTACCGCCGACAGCCTGATGGCAATGGGTTGTGGACGCCTGTTTGAAGGCACCGCACCGCAGATGTGGGAATCGCTGTGTAAACTGAGCGCCTTGCCGGATGACACGCTGGTTTGTTCAGGGCACGAATACACGCAGTCCAACGCCAAATTCGCTCTCACCGTCGATCCAGGAAATTCTGCGCTGCAGATACGCGTCGCAGAAATTGACAGCACCCGAGCCGCCCAACAGCCTACGGTTCCCTCCACTCTGGCGTTGGAAAAGGCCACTAACCCCTTCCTGCGCGCTGCTGACCCGGCGATTCAGGCACATCTGGGTATGGCAGGCGCCGAACCAGCCAAAATTTTTGCTGAAATCAGGGCTAGAAAAGATCGGTTTTGATACCTATTTCACCTACTTCACAGCCACGGTCACAACAAATGTGACTGTCAAGAGCAAGAAAACCCTTGAAGCCGGGCTCCGATCAACCAAACTCTAATAGTATGAGGACATGGTTGGGATGGGGATCCGGCCTTCAGCCCGCCCCCTTCTGACCCAAGACAGAGGAGCACCCGCGTGCCTTCATTCTCGAGCACACTAGAACAAGCCATCCACGCGGCCCTGGCGGCTGCGAATGAACGGCGACATGAATTCGCAACGCTGGAGCATCTGCTTCTGGCATTGTTGGAAGAGCCCGATGCGATCCGCGTGATGAAAGCCTGCAGCGTCGATCTTGACGAATTGCGCAGCACTCTGGTGGAATTCATCGACGAAGACCTGTCGAACCTTGTCACCGATATTGACGGGTCCGAGGCTGTACCGACAGCCGCTTTCCAGCGTGTGATCCAGCGCGCTGCGATCCATGTTCAAAGTTCGGGCCGGACCGAAGTGACCGGGGCGAATGTTCTGGTCGCGATCTTTGCCGAACGCGAAAGCAACGCAGCCTATTTCCTGCAGGAACAGGATATGACCCGGTACGATGCGGTGAATTTCATCGCCCATGGTGTGGCCAAGGACCCGGCCTACGGCGAAAGCCGTTCGGTATCGGGCGCGGATCAGGCAGAAGAGGAAACTCCGGCCAGCACCGCCGATGGCGAGCAAAAAGAAAGCGCGCTGGGGAAATACTGCATCGACCTGAACGCGAAATCGCGCGCGGGCGATATCGACCCGCTGATCGGTCGTGCCGATGAGGTTGAGCGCTGCATTCAGGTGCTATGCCGCCGGCGCAAGAACAACCCGCTTCTGGTCGGTGATCCGGGCGTTGGCAAAACCGCAATCGCAGAGGGACTGGCATTTAAGATCATCTCTGGCGAGGCCCCCGATGTCCTGTCAGAAACCACCATCTATTCGCTGGATATGGGTGCATTGCTGGCGGGCACCCGCTATCGCGGTGATTTCGAAGAACGCCTGAAAGCGGTCGTGACCGAGCTTGAGGATCACCCAGACGCGGTTCTGTTCATTGATGAAATCCACACCGTCATCGGTGCCGGTGCTACCTCGGGCGGGGCAATGGATGCCTCGAACCTGCTGAAACCGGCCCTTCAGGGTGGAAAACTGCGCACTATGGGTTCGACCACCTACAAAGAGTTTCGCCAGCATTTCGAAAAGGATCGCGCGCTCAGCCGCCGGTTCCAGAAGATTGACGTGAACGAACCTTCGGTCGAGGACAGCGTAAAAATCCTGCGCGGTCTGAAGCCCTATTTCGAAAAGCATCACGAGATCAAATATACAGCCGACGCGATTAAAACCGCGGTCGAGTTGTCAGCACGCTACATCAATGACCGCAAGCTGCCCGACAAGGCGATCGACGTGATTGACGAAGCCGGTGCAGCCCAGCATCTAGTTGCTGAAAGCAAGCGCCGCAAGACCATCGGCGTCAAAGAGATTGAGGCCGTTGTTGCCAAGATCGCCCGCATTCCACCCAAGAACGTCACCAAGGACGATGCCGAGGTTCTGAAAGACCTTGAAAAGTCGCTCAAACGGGTGGTCTTCGGACAAGACGTGGCGATTGAGGCGCTGTCCAGCGCCATCAAACTGGCGCGCGCCGGTCTGCGCGAGCCGGAAAAGCCCATCGGCAACTATCTGTTTGCTGGCCCAACCGGTGTGGGAAAGACCGAAGTCGCGAAACAGCTGGCGGATACGCTGGGAGTGGAACTGCTGCGTTTTGATATGTCGGAATACATGGAGAAACACGCGGTCAGCCGCCTGATCGGTGCGCCTCCGGGCTATGTCGGGTTCGACCAAGGCGGTTTGCTGACTGATGGCGTCGACCAGCATCCGCATTGCGTTCTGCTGCTGGATGAGATTGAAAAAGCCCACCCGGACGTGTTCAACATCCTGCTGCAAGTGATGGACCACGGAGAGCTGACCGACCACAATGGTCGCACGGTGAACTTCCGCAACGTGGTGCTGATCATGACCTCGAATGCAGGGGCGCAAGAACAGGCAAAGGCGGCCATCGGCTTTGCCCGCGACCGCCGCGAAGGTGAGGATACCGCCGCGATCGAACGTATGTTCACACCGGAATTCCGCAACCGTCTGGATGCTGTCATTTCCTTCGCGCCGCTGCCGAAAGAGGTCATCCTGCAGGTGGTCGAGAAGTTCGTGCTGCAGCTTGAAGCACAGCTACTGGACCGCAATGTGACCATCGACCTGACGCCAAAAGCCGCCGAATGGCTGGCCGACAAAGGCTATGACGACAAGATGGGCGCACGCCCATTGGGACGCGTCATTCAGGAACACATCAAGAAACCTCTGGCCGAGGAGCTGCTGTTCGGCAAGCTGGCCAAGGGCGGTGTCGTTCGCGTCTCGGTCAAGAAGGGAGAGCTGGATCTGGACATTTTTGGCCCCGATCAACCGCGCATCCCTGGCGACAAACCCCCGCTTCTGACTGCAGATTAAAAGCAGCGCATCAAATCAAAGCCCGGCTTCTACGCCGGGCTTTTTTCTTGCCCGAGCCGAGTCACCTGTCTCAAAAGAAAATCTCAGGGGCGCCCGGAAAACCACCCAACTCTGACAATGGGCCTCCCTTGCTGCAATCAGCGCTCTGTCAGCTTCAATTCGATCCGGCGATTCTGAGCGCGCGCTTCTGGGGTGTTTGCGGGGTTGAAGGGTTGGAATTCACCAAAGCCATTGGCCGCCAGACGTTGCGGTGGAATACCCAACGCATCGACCATATAACGGACAACCGACAAGGCGCGTCCCTGGCTAAGCTCCCAGTTGTCCCGATAGCGGCCAGTTCCGGCCAGCGGGACATTGTCGGTATGGCCGTCCACGCGAATAACCCAGTTCAGGCCTTCGGGAATTTCAGCCGCGACACTGCGCAGTATATTGGCTACCTTGGCGATCTCAAGCTGACCCTTGGGCGACAGCACTGCTGATCCTGTATCGAACAGTACTTCGGACGAGAACACAAACCGATCGCCTTCGATCCGAACGCCTACCTGATTACCCAGCACATCGCGCAACCGACCGAAGAATTCCGAGCGATATCGCTGAAGATCCTCGGCCTGCGCCGTAAGTTCTTGGTTCTGGCCCGAAAGGGCTTCGGCCTCGGCCTCAAGCCGGGCGCGCTCGGCCTCTTCCAACAAACGACGACGACGCTCTTCCGAAGCGGCGCGGGCGAGTGCGGCGTTCAGATCCTGACCCAATGTTTGAATACGAATATCAGCGGCGGCGTTGCGGTCTTCGTAATCGTCCAGCAAGGCCTGCAATCCACCCAACTGCTCGCGCAGGGCTGCCATCTGCTGGTTCAGCAAGGCAGTCTGACGCTGCGCCTTTGCTGAAACGGCTTTCTCGGCAGAGATTGCCTCACGCGCAACGGCCAGCAAGGCTGCGCGTTCTTCGGCCAATGTACGCTGTATCTGTTCCGCTGTCAGAGCGTCGGTTTGGGCGGCCAATGCCGCTTGCAGCTGGGCCTGCAACTCCTGACTATCAAGCTCACCAAACTGCCGCTCCAGCTCGGCCTTAGCAGCTTGCGCAGCGGCCAACAGGGTCAGGGTTTCTTCGGCTTGCTTGCGTTGCGCTTCCAGAGCCAGCGTCATAGCGGTCAGTTCCGCATCCGCGTCCTGCAGACGATTGCGCAGGTTTTCGGCCGCCGCAGCTTCGGCCAGGCGCGCGGCCTCTTCGGCGTCAAGCTGGCCTTCAAGCTCGGTGACCAATGCGGCCTGCGCGGCCTCATTTTGTTCCAGATCCGCCACCAACGCTTCAAGCGCTTCGCGGCGGGCAGCATCAAGCCGGGCGGCCTCGGCCTGGGCATCGACCTCGGCACGGCTTTGGGCAAGGGCCCGGTTCAGGGCCTCTTGTTCATTCAGCAATTCCGAACGCGCAGATTCCAGTGAGGCGATAACCCCCAGCGACCGCTCCTGATCGGCCAACAGAGATGCGACCTGTGCTTCGAATGACGTGATCCTGGTTTCCGCCTGCGCCAGATCTTCCTCGGCCTGCGTCAGGGTCGCATTCAGCGCTCCTAACCGGGCCTGAAGGCGGCTGTTTTCCCTTTCTTCCAACCCAAGAGCACCGGCAAGGGCCGCCACTTCGCCGGACAGGGCGGTCAGTTCATCCTCTTGCCCCGAAATCGTCTCGCGCAGCACGAATTGCACCACCATGAAGATGGTCAACACAAAGGTCAGCACCATCAACAGCCCAGTCATCGCATCCACGAAACCCGGCCAGACCGACCCCTGAAACCGCTGACCTGTGCGACGGGACAGAGCCATGGATTACTCTCCTTCCGGAGCGGTTCGAACGGCGCCTCGGGGCAATGTAAGAGCTTTGACCAAAAGTTCGATGTCCTTGCGCAGCTCGCTCATGCTTTCTTGGCGGCCTGCAGAAATTTCTTCGAGGATACGCAGCAACTGAACATCCATCGAGCGCAGGCGCATGCGGCTTTCTGCGTCTATTCCTTCGCTGGTCCCCTGTTCCCGCAGATGATCCAGCAGAGCGTCCTGCCCCAGTGCGACACGTTCCAGCGCAGCGGTGACATTCTCGGTCTCAGACTGACGCTGGTTCATATCTCCGATTGCGCCGACAAGATGCCCCAGCTTGCCCGACAGCTCGGCCCGGTCGGCTTCCTGCGCCGAAAACAGGTCCTGCAGGGCGTTCATCTGTTCGGACATTGCATCCAGAACCGGTGTCAGAACCGCCAGTTCGGTGCTGCTGCCGTCATCGCCTGCTGCAAAGCCGACACGGGTGATCGAGGACAACCATTCTTCGAGCTCTCGATAAAACCGGTTCTGCCCGTGGCCCGCGAACAGTTCCAGCAACCCCACAATCAGCGATCCGGCAAGGCCCAGCAACGAAGACCCAAAGGCCACGCCCATTCCCTGCAGTTGGGTTTCAAGGCCAACCATCAGGCGATTGAACACCGCCAGCCCTTCTTCGCCATCCTGCGGATTGAGACTGCGGATCGTGTCGACAATAGCGGGGACCGTCGTGGCCAAGCCAAAAAACGTTCCCAAAAGCCCAAGATAGATCAGAACATTGGTGATATAACGCGTGATCTCACGCTCTTCCTCGACCCGTTCGGCCACCGAATCCAAAATAGACCGGGTCGAACTGGAACTGATCTGCGACCGCGCACCCCGGTCCCGCAGCAGCGAAGCCAGCGGTGCCAAAAGCTGAGGCGTCCGCGCGTCCTCATGAACAACGCCACCAACGAAGGATTCGATCCAGCGCACCGAACCGATCAACTGTGTCACTTGATAAAAACAGGCAATTACGCCAACGAAAAATACCAGAAGGATAAAACCGTTCAGATACGGGTTTGCATAGAAAACCGGCAAAACGTAAGGCAGCGCCATGAAGATGCCCATACCAGCCAGGCCGATCGCCACAAGCATCGTTACGATCTGACGAATGGGTTGCGAGAAATGCGGTCTCGCGCCCTGTTGTGCCTGCGCCATGCGCGTTTTTCCCGGTTCTTTTCTGCTCTGACGCGAATCTACCGAAAATCTGCCGGTGACGCCAAGGGTTTATGAGGTAATGCTTCGCACCCGTTGCGCTAACCACTCAAGATCGGGATCACGCAGACCAATCTCGGTCAGATGTTCAGCTGTGTTATAAAGGTATTCGGTATTTGGACCACGCCCGCCGACAGCTTGGGCAATGATCTGCGCCTGGTCTTCCAACGGCATGCCCCCGCAATACTGCACGTGGTCTGCGTCGATAACATAGGTGACTGCCGTTACGACCTCGTCCGTTTCCAAATGCACATCCAGCATCTTTTCGACATAGGCCGACGAGATCAGCTCGCGCTCGCGCAGTTCATGCAAGGTACGCTCTTCGTGGCCTGCTTCGACGGCGAGGGCCAGACCTTTGCACAGGGTGTCACGCTGTTCATCCAACGCCAGAACAAGGCCGGGCTTCTCTTCGGTTCCGCGGTGATGAATCGAACTCATGCAGAAAGACCGCGCATATCCATTCAGGGTTGCGCGTTCGCTGCGGGACACGGGAAAGCCGGGATTCCACAGCAGCGACCCATATCCGAAAACCCACATCGTCATAGCACTGGTCCTTGCCCGTTTGCGCCTATAAACATCAATTTCAAGGCGGGAAAAAGGGCCATTAGCAATGCGCGGGCTGATACGAGTAGTCATTTTCATCACTGCGATCTGGAGCGCCTATTGGTTCGTCGCCGGATATGGATTGCGCAACGCGATCACAACATGGTTCGACAACCAACAAGAAAGAGGCTGGCTGGCCGATTTTTCGGATGTAGCAACAGCAGGCTATCCGTTCAACCACGTCACCCGACTGAACAGCCCCGCACTGGCCGACCCGGTCAACGGCACCGCCTGGAGCGCCGACTGGATCGAATTCCAAAGCCCCGCGATCTGGCCGGGTCGACAGGTTCTGCGTTTCGCGGAAACGCCGCAGCTGCTGTCCTATTTCGATCAAACGTCGACCATCGTTGCAGCTGACCTGCAGGCCGAGCTGCAGTTGCAACCTGGTGTCGCGCTGGTGCTAGAGAAAATGTCTCTGACTGCCGGACCATGGTCCGTTGCCAATGATGCTGATTTGCTAGCAGCAGGAACCACGCTTGGTCTGGTGATGGAGCAAACCGAAAATCCTCAAGCCTATGCGATCAGCGCGCGGATCGATGGCTTTTCCCCCGGCGATGACCTGCGCGCCATGATGCATTCCGCCACCACACTGCCCCAGACATTCGATGCGCTGGAAATGGATATGGTCGCCACCTTTGACAAACCGTGGGACCGATCTGCACTGGAACAAAGCCGACCTCAGCCCACCCAGATCGACCTGCGTCTGGCTGAGATGAAATGGGGTGCATTGCGCCTGTTCGCTGCCGGAGAGCTGGACGTGGACGATCAGGGTATTCCTACCGGAGAGATTTCGATCAAGGCCGAAAATTGGCGTGAGATGGTTGCCATGGCCAACGCCGCAGGGGCCCTGCCCGATCAGGCGGTAGACCCTGTGACACGTGCCCTGAAATTCATGGCTGGCTTGGGGGGCAATCCCGATGCGCTGGATCTGCAGTTGAACTTCCGTGAGGGCTATGTGGCGCTTGGCCCGCTACCCCTTGGTCCGGCCCCGCGGTTGATCCTGCGTTAACGGCAGTACGGGCCACGGCGATACCGGGCTGTGTCCAAGTGAAAATGATCCCGGTGATACCGGTCCGCATTCGGGCCAAGTACCGTTCCGAACGGCCCGCAGGCGGCGCGCCAGATCTTGGTCAGTTGCTTCTTTGACGGGTTCTTGCGCCAACCGTTCAGAACGGTCACAACCTCGCCATTCGCCATCTTGAAACCTGAAATGTCTATGGCCCGGCCCTTACCGTGTTCCGATATCCGCGCACCCTTGCGGTTGTTGCGCGTTCGGCATGCGTAGTGGGCTGCGACCTGCAGTTCGACAACGGGACCGCGCCTTTTGAAGGTGGGCTTCACGCTTTTCTCGACCCATTGGTTCAGCGCAATTGCTGTGCCGCAATCCATGGTGGACGGACGGCTAAGCGCCACACCAGAAACTGAGGTGATCTGTACCGCTTCCTTGATCCCGCAGGCTTTGATCTTGCCGGGAACATTACCCACCGGCTTGCCCTGAATTTCGATATTCCCGCAGACCGATGTTTTGCGCAGCTTACGCTTTTTGAACAGCACCTGCTGTACCAGCGTATTCGGTTGCAACTCTGGCTGCATCCCGACCGGAGCGGCAAAGGCCAGAACCGGTTGGTCATCGGGGGTCAACAGGTGTTCAGATGGCGTTGCATTCCCCATTGTGGCACCAAGTACCAACCACCCAATCGACAGAACGCTCCAGCCGCGCCTCATGGGTTGGTTTTCCCGCGACCAAAATCCGGCGCGTCCGTATCCTGCCCGGCATCAATGATCCCGCGCCGGATCGCACGTGTGCGGGTAAAATAATCGAACAGCTGATCGCCGTCACCTGTACGAATGGCCCGCTGCAGCGCAAACAGTTCTTCAGTGAAACGCCCCAATATCTCTAGCGTCGCATCCTTGTTGGTCAGAAACACATCGCGCCACATAGTCGGGTCCGAGGCCGCGATCCGGGTGAAATCCCGAAAGCCCGCGGCCGAGTATTTGATGACCTCGCTATCGGTCACACGGCGCAGATCATCCGCTACGCCGACCATCGTATAGGCGATAAGGTGTGGCGCATGGGATGTAACCGCCAGAACCAGATCATGGTGGTCGGCATCCATCTCATCAACATTCGACCCCAACCCCGTCCACAATGAGCGCAGGCGCGCGACGGCCTCCGGGTCCGAGCCCTCAACCGGCACCAAGAGGCACCACCGATTGTCGAACAGCTCGGCAAATCCGGATTCAGGGCCGGAATGCTCGGTCCCGGCCAGCGGATGCGCTGGGATAAAATGTACACCCTGCGGGATATGAGGCGAGACATCCTGAATGACATGCCGCTTGACCGAGCCCACGTCTGAGACGGTCGCGCCCGGTTTCAGGACAGGGGCAATCTCTTGCGCAACTGCGCCCATCGCTCCGACCGGCACGCATAGAACCACAAGGTCTGCGCCCTCAACGGCCTCTTGCGCGGTGTCGCAGATCCGGTCGCATAGGCCAATCTTGCGCGCGGTGTCGCGCGTGGCCTCGGACCGGGCATAGCCGGTTACTTCGGCGGCCAATCCAGCACGTTTAATCGCCCAGAACATCGACGATGCGATCAGGCCCAACCCGATCAGCGCAACGCGGTCATAAACCTGGCTCATGCGGCGCCCCCTTTGAAAGCGGTTATGGCCGCAACGACACGGCGACAAGCCTCCTCGTCCCCAACCGTGATCCGAAGAGCATTTGGCAGGTTATATCCCGCGACGCGGCGCACGATCAAACCCTGTGTCTTGAGGTAATCGTCGCACGCTTCGGCCTCGGCCTGATCCTTAAAGCGGGCGAGAATAAAATTGGTGCTGGACGCATCCGAAGATACGCCGATTTTGGACAACTGGGCCGAAAGCCAAACCCGCAAGCGTGCATTTTCGCTGTGGCAAAAGGTCAGGTACTCTTCGTCCTTTATGGCGGCTTCGGCAGCGGCCAACGCAGTCAGCGACAGGTTGAAGGGCTGGCGCACCCGGTTCAGCACATCAATGATCTCTTGCGCCGCATAGCCCCAACCGACCCGCATCCCGCCCAGTCCATAGATCTTGGAAAAGGTCCGCGTCATGATCACATTCTCGAACCGATCCACCAGAGCGCGGCCTCCGTCGAACCCTTCGACAAACTCGGCATAGGCGCCATCAATCACCATCAGACAAGTCTGCGGCAAGCTTTCGGCCAGTCGGATAAGATCAGCCTCGGGGATCATGGTCGATGTCGGATTGCCCGGATTGGTCACGAACACGATCCGGGTCTGGTCAGTCACAGCGGCAAGAATGTTGTCCACATCCACGTGACGATCGGTTTCAGGCACCATCACCGGAGTTGCCCCCGCCATCCGAGCGATGATCGGGTACATCGAAAATCCGTGTTCGGTATAGATAACCTCATCCCCCGGACCGGCATAAGCCTGTGCCACGAATTGCAGCACCTCGTCACTGCCCACGCCGCAGATAATGCGCGCTGGGTCCAGCCCGTGGCGTTCGCCAATGGCCTTACGCAGACTGGCGTGATCTGTACTGGGATACCGATTCAGGGTGGCCGCACTGTCCCGTACTGCCTCGATCGCTTTGGGGCTGGGGCCAAAGGGGTTTTCGTTCGAGCTCAACTTGATCACATGGTCGACCCCCGCCACCTTCGACTGGCCGCCCTGATAAAGCGCGATGTCCATAATGCCGGGTTGAGGGGTGATCTGGGTCATAAGAGGCTCCGTATTTAGAAGCCCCTCATACCCGTCTCAAAGCGTTGAGAAAAGCGGCAATTCCCTTATGCCGCCTTGAAGCGGGCTGTCGCCGGGTCGGCGTCGTAAAAGGGAGTTAACTCTTCGGTCCGCCGGGACAGGTCATTGACGCTGTCGATGATGAAGCGGACAGTCTCTTGGGACATCAGATATGAAAAGTTCAGACGCACCCAACCGGGTTTTTTCAACTCTTCTCCAGCACCAAGCGCCGCATGCAACTGCTCCGAGGCTGCACGATCAATACCCAGCAACCGATGGGCATAGGGCCCGGCACAAGCACACCCACCCCGGGCTTGAATGCCATAAACATCACTCAGCATCCGGGTGAATAACTGCTGGTGCACCGGCTGACCTTTACTGTCATGAACAAGAAAGGAAAAAATCGGCAACCGATGTGGATTGTCCGCGCCCAACAAGGTCAGACCTGGGTTATCTCCCCACCCTTCCAATGCCATCTGGTTGTAAAGCGCCTCGCGCCTTGCGATTTCGTCTGCGCCAACTGCATCTTTGACCATGAAAGCCAACGCGGCACGGATGTCACCTATGACATTCGGCGTTCCCGCCTCTTCGCGCGTTGCAAGATCGGCGCTGTAGTCATGCCCCCAAGGGGACACGAAACTCACAGTGCCACCACCGGGCCAGCTGGGGCATGTGCGCTGCACAACGTTTTGATTGACGATCAATACACCAGACGCGCCGGGTCCACCGGCAAATTTATGAGGAGAGACCACGATCGCATCCTTGCGCGCATCCGCGGGGCCCATTCCCATTGGCAGATAAGGCCCACCGCCCGCATAATCCCAAACCGCTACAGCACCATTAGCCTTAAGCAGCCGCGTAACCGGGTCGGGATCAGTGATTATGCCCGTCACATTCGAAGCGGCCGAAAATGATCCGACGATCAGATCCGCATCCGCGTTTTCAACCAAGGCACGCTCTAAAGCCGACAGATCGACACCCCCTTCGGGTGCTTCGGGGATTTCAATCACCAGCGCTTTGCTTTCCCGCCACGGCAGGATGTTCGAATGGTGCTCATATGGGCCGATCATTACCACTGGTCGTGCAGCAGCCTCGATCCCCAACAGATTGACCAGCCGGTTGAGACCCGCTGTAGCGCCCGATCCCGTAAAGATCACCGCATCATTTTCCCCGGCGCCAACAATCCGGGAGATTTCCGCACGGGCCTCGCGGCGCAGTCGGGTCATGTAGGCCCCGCAATAAGACGCCTCGGTGTGGCTGTTGGCATAAAACGGCAACACATGCGCGGCCACAAAATCCTCGACCTGCTTCAATGCGCGACCCGACGCGACATAATCCGCGTAAACCAAAGGTATGTCCCCGCGCAGCCCCGGGATCATAACATTCTCGCCGATTAAGCCATCGCGCAACGTGTCGCTACGAACAGCAGCTTCAATGTCAGAACGAAATTGGGAAAGTGTCATTATACGGACTCCGAAGTTTCCCAACAAATATGATTGATATGTGTTGTGTATATAATGCAAATTTTTAGATGGTTTTCATAAATCTTGTGTCATATGATTTGGAATGTCCAAAAATCTAGATCATATTGACCACCGCCTGCTGCGTGAACTGCAAACCGACGCTACGCTGTCCCAACGTGAACTGGCCGACCGCATCGGGCTGTCGCAAAACGCCTGCTGGCGTCGGCTGAAGGCCCTGAATGATCAGGGCGTCATCATCGGATCGACAGCGCAAATCGCGCGCGAAAAACTAGGGCTGAGCCTTGTGGTCTTCGTCATGCTGCGTACGCGGCACCACTCGGCCGAGTGGTTACAGGCCTTTCGCAGGCATGTTCTGACGATACCAGAGGTCGTGGACTTCCACCGCATTGGCGGCGACTACGACTATCAGCTCAAGGTTGTTACGCAGGATATGGCTTCGTACGACAAGGTCTATCAACGCCTCATCGAAAAAGTCGAGCTGGACAGCGTAACTTCATATTTCGCGATGGAGGCAATTGCAGAAGGACGACCCTTGCCAATCTGATCCGCTCTTTATTTGGTCAAAAAAATTGCTCGGGGGGCATCGCGGCTGGTCGTGATTGGGGGCAGAGCCCCCTAAAACGAAAAAGGCCGCGCAACCGCGCGGCCTTTCGAATTTCGATTTCGGCGAAGATTAGTTCTTCGCGTAGAATTCGACAACCAGGTTCGGTTCCATCATGACAGGGTAAGGCACATCGCCCAGACCCGGTGCGCGCACGAAAGTCGCGGTCATTTTCGAGTGGTCGGCGTCGATGTAATCAGGAACGTCACGCTCGGCCAGAGCAGCAGCTTCAAGAACAACGGCCAGTTGCTTGGACTTGTCACGTACTTCGATGACGTCGCCTTCTTTGACACGGTAGCTGGGGATGTTGACCCGCTTGCCGTTCACTGTGACGTGGCCGTGGTTCACGAACTGACGCGCGGCGAACACGGTCGCGACGAATTTGGCGCGATAGACGACGGCGTCCAGACGGCGTTCCAGCAGACCAATCAGGTTTTCACCGGTATCGCCGTTGACACGAACAGCTTCGGCATAGATGCGGCGGAACTGCTTTTCGGTCAGGTCGCCATAGTAGCCCTTCAGCTTCTGCTTGGCGCGCAGCTGCAGACCGAAGTCAGACAGTTTGCCTTTCCGGCGCTGACCGTGCTGACCAGGGCCGTATTCACGACGGTTGACCGGGGATTTCGGACGACCCCAGATGTTTTCGCCCATCCGGCGGTCGATTTTGTACTTGGCAGACGTGCGTTTGGTCACGGCTGATCTCCTTCTTAAGGTCGAGGCCCTAATAGGCCACTATGAAGGGCGTTGTCCTCTTGAGGTTACCCTCATGACAGGCCTCCCCTTGCGGGGGCCACCAACACCAATGAAGCCGCGCTTATATCCGCAGCGCTGGCAGAGTCAACATGCCGAACGGAAGGAACCGAAACTTTCTGAAATTCGATTCAAAGACGGCACCACTAACGGGATTTAGTCCGCTAAAGTGGCACCGTTTACAGTTGCGCGTAGGTTCGCGACACCAGTGTACTGGAACTGAGTGGCCTTGCGATGAAACGCGACGACAGTTCCGTCCTGCTCTGCAACTTCACCACTCTGATGCTTGATCTGAGTATATGCGCTGATCCAGAATTCCTGATCGCGTGAAGGACAGCCGCTTTCAAACACCAGCGACGGGCTTTCATCATCATCGGAAACGACCAGTAACGCTGAAAACCGTTGCGCCCCGTTCATA
Source organism: Ruegeria sp. CDSB022 (assembly GCF_059611145.1). Lineage (NCBI taxonomy): Bacteria > Pseudomonadati > Pseudomonadota > Alphaproteobacteria > Rhodobacterales > Roseobacteraceae > Ruegeria > Ruegeria sp. CDSB022. The sequence continues at coordinate 440,239 of NZ_JBXWOZ010000002.1, forward strand.
AGCTCGAGCGTTCCGACGACATTATCCGAAAAAGTCGTGGCAGAAATAACGCGCCCGATTGTACCTGATGCAAATGCGTTTTTACGCCCGACAACTTCAGCGCTGCCTGCTAGCATCGATGCCTGACCGCGCCAGGACCAGGCCGACCCTACATTTAAAAATGCCAGAGGTGCCGCCTCTAATCCATCAATCTCTGTCTGCGACCATGAAATGGCAACACGACCGTTTACCCCGGTATTCATTTTACCGCCCGTACCCCTCAACAAATCACTGCCCGATGGCCAAGGGTTTATCAGTGACGATTCCGGCAGAAAAGGGACGGAATTGCAGCAATCACGAGAATGTTGCAGAACAGAATCAGAATCCGGATGCAGAAATCCGCGTTTCAAAGACTTAAAGGATCATACTGAGCCCGAATGTCGGTCTGCCCTGCATTCGGTCTGATCAGGGTTTTTTCGATTCGCCAATCAAAGCGGACTTAAATTTCAAATGCGTGCGCCTTAATCGGCACACTGCGCGAGCTGTCAGTTCACCAGCCCCCGATCCGCCATTCCACCGGCAAAGCGGAGGCTGCGGATATCTTCCGGCATTGTCTTGTACTGGTCTCGAAAAGCACGTTTCAGTGACGTTGTAGACGAAAACCCTGTGGCGGTGGCAATCTCGATTTGTGGCAAATCCGTAAACCGCAGCAGGCTATGCGCACGTTCCAGACGCAATTCTCGGTATGTGGCCAAAAGTTTTGCCCCCGTCTTGTTCAGAAACCGTCTCTGAAGCTGCCGGGTTGAAGTGCCGACCATGTTCGAAAGATCCGTGATCCTGAGTGGCTCTTCGACATGGTTCAGCATTGCCTCAACCGCTGACATAACCAGGTGATCCCCGCCCGCACGATGGATCAAGCGATTGGCAAGCTGGCTTTCGCAGTCCCGCTTGGGTTCGGACAGGCCGATAAACCCGCGCAGGTTATCTGCCATGTTCTCACCATGGTCCAACGAAACAAAATCCGCCAACAAACGCAGCGTACTCAGACGTGTCGTCGCGCTATGCGTGCGCCCGCGCGCCGCCAGATATGTGCCTGTACCACAGTTGGTCAAACCTGCTTCACGCGCTGCTGCATCGAAGTTGGGGTGAATGGCCGCGACTGTTTTTTCCGACAATCTAATCTGGGCCAGCACAAGCACGGCACCACCGACAAGAACGGTCCGTGGCGAAAGGTTCAGAACTTGTGAGACCCATGTTCTTTCGGCGTCGGACAACGTCCAACAATCCGAAAAATCGCCCCAGAAAACAGCCGCTCTTCCGGTCCAGTACTGCGGTCCTCCTACAGACCCCGCACCAGCCAAACGCAGATTAACGACATAGGAATGGTCGCCGGTCAGATCGCTCAGGGCATGATAAAATTCCCTGATCATCTCGGCCGAGGCAAATGCACTACTATCGCGCACGATCACATCGATGTTGTGGGTTCGCACGAAGGCAGCAGAGGTTGGCTCAGCCAGATAGGCTAGGTCATTTTCGAAGATGCAATGCTTCATGTCTCCCCCGCTGAAATGCCTGGGCCACAGGCAAAGGCATATGACCCAGGATGGATCAGCCCCTGGCCATTGCGGGGGCTGATCTGGTTGTCGTCTGTTTACTCTGCGGCTTCTTCGTAAGCGTCCATTG
>NZ_JBXWOZ010000003.1:0-404441 GCF_059611145.1 Ruegeria sp. CDSB022
CGGACGCGATCAATTCGATCTCGTCGCGCTGACGGCCCAGCTCGGACGTGATCGAGCCGAACAGCTCTGGGTCGCGCTCTGAGAGAGACTGGGTGAAAAAACCTTGAGTGCGTTGCGGGGCGTTCACTTTGAAACCTCCTAAAAGGGTTAGCCGGTCCAGCCAAGGCCAGCGGAAATAGCGTTCATCGATTGCAGCAGGGGAACAGGAACCGATCCTGCCTGAGGCTCGGTTCGAGCTTGTCGCAGCAATTCGACCTGCAGCGCGTGAATGCGGGCCAGTTCAGCCCGTTTGCGATCAAACCGCTCGCACAGGCGAGGGAAACGGTGTCCGATAGTTTGTCCTCCCGTCAGAAATTGCACTGCACTGCAGGCGCTATCGTATTCCGCTTTGATTGACTGAAAGACGATTTGTCGGGTGTTCTCATCGTGCACTAGTTCGCCGTATTGTGCGGCGATGCCCATATCCGCTTGATAGAGCGATTTCTCCATCTCATCGACGGCAAGGCGGAACAGCCGGGAGTGCTGAAACATATCCTGCAGCACTTCATCACCGCGCGCGCCACGAAATTTGCGGAAGCTGGCCATTGCGGCCCCGAAACCATACCAGCCCGTGATCAGGTGGCGGTTCTGCGACCAGGCAAAAACCCATGGAATGGCGCGCAGATCATCCAGACTGGCCGCGCCAAAGCGACGTGCCGGACGAGATCCTATTTTCAGGCGGGCTAATTCCTCGACCGGGCTGGCCTGCTGGAAATAGTCCAGAAAGCCTGGCATCTTCAAAAGCGAGACATAGGTTGTCTGTGACAGTTCCGACAGAGCATCCAGCGCGTCGTCGAACTCGGGCCGTGCCAGGGTTTCGCCGGGATTGGCGGTATGACGCAACGTGCTTGAGAGGAGCAGTTCCAGATGGGCCGCGGCTGTTCCGCGGTTGGCGTATCTGGTCGAAACAACTTCGCCCTGTTCAGTTACGCGCAAGTGCCCGGAAATTGTTCCGCTGGGCTGCGCAGCAATCGCCCGCCCAGTGGGAGCGCCGCCCCGACTGACTGAGCCCCCGCGTCCATGGAAAAAAGTGACCTTGAAACCTTGCGAAGCCAGTGCCGTCACGATGCGACGTTGGGCGCGCTCCAGCTCCCATGTTGAGCAGAAATACCCGCCATCCTTGCCGCTGTCCGAATACCCCAGCATCACTTCGATTTCATTTCCATCGGTTTTGAGGCTGCGGCGGGCAAGCGGTACTGCCAAAACGTCCAGCAGGATCGCAGGGGCATTGCGAAGATCTGCAATCGTTTCGAATAATGGCACCACCGAGATATCCAGTGTCTCGGACCCGAAACCGGAATAGCGGGCCAGCAGGTACACACCGAGAATATCATCGGCAGACCGGGTCATGGACAGGATAAATGGCCCAATTGCCTTGGGGTCCGGCCCCGAGCGAACACTATGAACAAGCGCTAAGAGCGCCAGCATTTCCTGCGCCTGATCGCTCAGCGCCTCGCGGTTTTGATAGGGCAGGTTTTGATCTGCCAGCTCTGATCGCAGACGGGTAGACCAGTCGGGCGTGCCATATTCCGGTGCATGTCCGGATTGCGACCAAATTTCCGTCAGAACGTCATTCGTGACGGTTGAATTCTGACGAATATCCAGGGTTGTGGTTCGGAACCCGAAAACCGCAGCGGCGCGGCACAGCGGACGGATATGCCTCTGTGCCAGGACGTCGGCGTTGACCGCGCACAAAGCCGCATCAAGTGCCCCAAGATCGCTTACGAATTGTGAGATGTGATCATAGCCGCCTTCGGTCAGCCGATAGCGAATGGCATTGAGAGCTTGCCGGAACGGTTCGTTTCGATTGCGATCGTCGTCCGGAGTCCGGTCGATAATTTCTTGTACACGTGCACGGTTTGACTCAGGAAGCGGCAATATGAGCGCGCTGATGCTCAACCGGCTTGCAGCTTGATCGATGGCCTGACGATAAAGATCCTGAACCGTTTCACGGCCGCGTTGCAGGGCCAGTGCGGTCATCTCGGTTGTGACATTCGGATTGCCATCCCGGTCGCCGCCAATCCAGCTGTGAAAGCGAATGTTGGGTGTTTTGGCTAGAGTCTGACCCAACACATGCAGGCAGGCCTGATCGAACCGATCCATGACCTGCGGGACGGCGTCAAAGATTGCATCCCGGAAGAATTGCAACCCCCACTCGATCTCATCGCGCAGACTTGGGCGCGACAGGCGAAGTTCGCCTGTCAGCCACAAAAGATCAATCTCGCCTTCCAGGCCATTCAGCAATTCGGTGCGTTCGGTCGGGGTCCATCGTTGCACTTCAAGACTGACAAGATTGCGGTAGATCCGCCGGTGAATTTCCAAAACGGTGACCCGTTTGGCCTCGGTCGGGTGCGCGGTTAGGGTGGGACCGGCGCATAGGTCAGCCGTCAGTTTTTTTGTCTGGCTGTCCGTTAATTGCAGTTCAGACAACACCTCGGCAAACCCGCCTTCGACCGCTTCCGCGCCGCTTAGGGTCTCGGTCAGGCGCCGGTCCCGAACATGGGCGTTTTCATCAATGATGCGTAACAGTTGGAACCAGATCGATAGGGCTTGCAGATACGGCGTTGCCTCGAGCCCTGTAGGGATGGGTTGCAACGGCATGGCCTCGGCCCATGTCGCCACATGCGGCGCCCGCTTCGACAGAATATTCCGCCACAACGCCCGCAGTTCCGAGCGCAATTCCTCGGCATAGCCCGAAGGGTCCGGGGTGGACGGAATATTGCGGGCCAGCGCTTGCATCAGATCACCTGGTCCCGCGGGGTGCGACCTGCGAAAAAGTCGGCCAGATTGTCGAGTACGCGAAAGCCCATGGCCTCGCGCGATTCTTTTGTGGCGCTACCCAGATGGGGTAGCATCACCAGGTTGTCGCATTGCAACAGATCCGGGCTAATGCGAGGTTCGCCATCGAACACGTCCAAAGCAGCCCCACCGATCGTGTCGAACATCAGCGACTGCACAAGCGCGTGCTCATCCACGACCTCACCGCGCGCAGTGTTGATGAGGAAGGCGTTGGGCTTCATCAGATCCATTCTGCGCCCGTTGATCAGGTGCCGGTTTGCGGCCCCACCCGGGCAGTGCAGTGAGACGAAGTCGCAGTGCGGCAGCAGATCGTCCACGGTATCGACCTGAGTTGCGTTGAACTGTTTCAATACCTCGGACGAGACAGTGCTCCGGTTCTGGACAAGAATATTCATGCCGAACCCATGGTGCGCGCGACGGGCCATTTCCTGACCGATGCGGCCAAAACCGATGATGCCCAGAGTCTTGCCGCTGACCTTGGTGCCGACCAGATGGGTCGGGCGCCAGCCGGTCCAGCCGCCCGCGCGCAGCTCACGTTCGCCTTGGCCGGCGCGGCGGGCTACCATCAGCAGCAATGTCATGGCCAGATCAGCCGTGCATTCGGACAGGACATCCGGCGTATTGGTTACGGTCATACCAAGGCTGCGCGCAGCGGGTTCACAGATATGGCTGTAACCAACTCCATAATTGGCGAGGATTTTGGTTTGCGCCGCAGATACGTCCAGCGCCTCGGCGCTGAGCGTGTCGGTGACCGTAGGCAGAACCGCGTCATAACGTTTCAACGCGTCGCGGATCTCGGCCGGGGACAATGGTTTGTCCCCGATGTTGAGTACGGTGTTGTAGTTTTCGGCCAGTTGCGCCTCGACGGCGGCGGGCCAGCGACGGGTGACAAGGACCGAAGGTTTGACCATCACGCAGCCTCTCCCATGACGCGGGCGATGGTCTCGCCAATTACCGCAGGGTTTTCAGCAACAGTCACACCCGCCGCCGATAGGATTTCGACCTTTTCCGAGGCGCTTTCGCCAAATGCCGAGATGATCGCCCCGGCATGACCCATGGTCCTGCCTTTGGGTGCGGTCAGACCGGCGACATAGGCCACGACGGGTTTGGTGACGTGGTCTCGGATATACTCGGCCGCCTCGGCTTCCTGAGGGCCGCCGATTTCGCCGATCATGGCGATGACCTCGGTGTCCTCATCCTGTTCGAACCGCTCAAGGATATCGCGGAATGACGAGCCGTTGATCGGGTCGCCACCGATACCGACGCTGGTTGAGACGCCAATACCACGCTCCTTCAGCTGCGCTGCGGCTTCATAGCCCAGCGTGCCCGAACGACCGATGATGCCGACATTGCCCGGCAGGTAGATATGGCCCGGCATAATCCCCAGCAGCGCCTTGCCAGGGCTGATAGTTCCAGCACAGTTCGGGCCGGTCAGCACCATGCGATTGTCCTTGGGATAGCGATACATATAGCGTTTGACGCGGATCATGTCCTGCGCCGGGATGCCGTCGGTTATGCAAACGCAATAACGGATACCGGCATCTGCGGCCTCCATGATCGAATCCGCCGCAAACGGGGGCGGCACGAAGACAAGGCTGGCCTCTGCGCCGGTGGCCGTGACCGCTTGTTTGACAGTGTCGAAGACAGGCACGCCTTCTACGATTTCGCCGCCCTTGCCAGGGACGACACCGCCAACAACATTGGTGCCGTATTCCAACATATCCTTGGTGTGAAAGCGCGCCATACGTCCAGTGATGCCCTGAACAATAACGCGGGTGTCGCGGTCCAGAAGAATGCTCATTACACAGCCCTCATCTTGGTGTTTTGGGTCAAATCGTTTTGCCATGCACCAACGGCGCGTTCGGCAGCTTCCATCAATGTTGTTGCACGAATAATCGGCAGGCCGGACTTGGCGAGTATTTTCTGACCTTCTTCAACATTCGTCCCGGCAAGGCGCACGATGACTGGGATGTCGATATCCAGTTCCTTCAGAGCCTGCACGACGCCTTCGGCTACCCAGTCGCAGCGGTTGATGCCGGCGAATATGTTGACCAGAACCGCTTGGACGTTCTTGTCGGACAGTACCAATCGGAAAGCTTTGGCAACACGTTCTGGTGACGCGCCGCCTCCGATATCGAGGAAGTTTGCAGGCTCTCCCCCGGCCAGCTTGATCGTGTCCATCGTCGCCATGGCCAGACCGGCACCATTCACGATGCAGCCGATATTGCCGTCCAGCCCGACATAAGACAGGCCACGATCCGCCGCGCGGCTTTCACGGGGGTCTTCCTGGCTTTTGTCGCGAAGCTCCGCGACCTGCGGGTGGCGGAACAAGGCGTTGTCATCAAAGCTCATCTTGGCGTCCAGCGCCAACACGCGATCGTCACCGGTGATGACGAGCGGATTGATTTCAACCATGGTCGCGTCCAGCTTGTTGAAAGCGGCGTAACACCCTTGGAGGGTGCGGACCATGTTTTGGATCAGACGGGGCTCCAGTCCCAGATTGAAGGCAATCTCGCGCGCCTGAAACTCCTGCAGACCTACCGCAGGTTCGACGATGGAGCGGACAATGCTTTCAGGGCGTTCTGCGGAAATATCCTCGATCTCCATTCCGCCCTCGGACGAGGCGACGATCATCACGCGTTGGCTTGAGCGGTCGAGCACAAAACCCAGATAGATTTCCCGATCGATCGGAACGGCAGATTCGACGTAGACGCGATAGATGCCTTTGCCATCGGGTCCGGTCTGATGCGTCACCAGCTTGCGGCCAAACATCTCCTCACAGGCTGCGTATATTTCGCTTTCCGAATTGCACAGCTTTACGCCCCCAGCTTTGCCGCGGCCACCTGCGTGAACCTGAGCCTTTACAATCCACTTGTCGCCGCCCAGCTCACGTGCACGATAGGCAGCTTGCTCGGGGCTGTAGGCCAAGGCCCCCGAAGGGACTTCGACGCCGAAATTCGAAAGAAGTTCTTTCGCCTGATATTCGTGGATATCCATCTGCATTTCCTCCCGTTTATGCAGCGATAGATGTGCCGTAGCGGCTTTCCAGAAGCGCTTCGATCGCTTCGAGATTCACCGAACCACCCATCTCGCGGATTGCTTCGGCAAACAAATGCACGATGCGGCCGATCGACTGATGATTCAGTTGGTTCAGGATGCCGATGCGGACCTGAACAGGTGCGCTGAGGGTTGGCCAGATGCCAAAGCCCCGGGCCCGGCAATTCTGCACCAGCTCCATTTCGCGGCCTGCAAGTTCAGCGGGCAGGTTCAGCACCACAAGGCTGGACATGTCCGAGGTGACCTCGCAGCCCATCGCAATGACGGCATCGCGCAGCACGGCCTCGTGCGTTTTGTAGGCATGCGCGCGCTTCGCTAGCCCCTCCTGCAGGGTCAGGCGTAACGATTCATGAAAGGCCGCGACGGCATAGCCCGAATGTGTTCGGTGATATGTGCCTTTTTCAACATCCTGGCCATCGACGATGCCCCAGTGGCGGGCCTCGAAAATGGGATTGTGAACATAGCTGTAGGCACCCGTTGCTTTCAGGCTGTCGATATATGCGTCGGTAAAACTGACGGGAGCATAGGTAAGCGGCAAGCAGCACAGGCCCTTTTGCGGACAAGAGGCCCAGCCCGCGATGCCCGGATAATCATCAACCCGGAAATCTTCGACACCCAAAGACGAAACGGCGTCGATCAGACCCATTGCACCATGGTGCTCGCAGGCATCCGAGAAACCGCGCAAATCATTGATGCGTCCTGATCCCGTTTCCCAATGTGCCATAAACGCCCATTTGGGCTTGTGTTCAGCCAGTGCGGCTTCGACCATGTCACCGGTCACCGACTGACCATGCGGCACGTCGATGATCGTGACACTGGCGGCCTGCGGATCCAAGGGGTTGGCAGCATGTTCGTCCGGTGTCGCTGCCTTGATCCGAAGGGTCAGTGTATCGATGCCCGAAAAGGTCCCGTTGTTGAACGCAACAACCTTGTCACCGGGCATGACAGCCGAGAACATGGTGTCCAAAGCGCTCCAACCAGTGCCTGCGACCGCAAAGGTGTATATGTTCGTGGTGCCCCAGATTTCGCGCAGCATGTGCTTGCATTCGATCATGCCGCGCAAAACGTCGCCCTGCATGTGATCCGCAACTCCGGCGCTGGAAAAGGCTTGTAGAACGCGCGCGTCTGTATTGCCCGGCCCGGGGCCTGCGGCCAGCGTCTCGGGGATTTCGAGCGTTGGATAAATCTGGAAAGTCATTGCGATCCTCCTTGATCGTTGGGGTGGTCAACCACGCCCAGACATCTCGTTGTGGATCAGGAAAGCCTTGCTTGCGTCATCGCGCAACGTAACTTACTACTGCTTTAGGACTTCTAATGGGATGGGGAAAAACCTACCCGTATTGGCAAGAATACCGAAGTATACCAAGTTTTGCCCTATACGAATGGGTAGTTTCTTGAGGATTTGGATGTAAAATCAATGACAGAGCCTTCACAACAACCGATTGACGTCATGCTTGCCGACAACAATCCGCTGGTCTTATCGGCCATGTCGGAGATTTTTGAACGTGATCCGCGATTCTCTTTGGTTGCCACATCGGCGACAGCTGAAGGGTTCCTGGGCGCGGTCATGAGAGTTCCGGTCCAGGTGTGTGTGATTTCCTGGAGCTTGCCTGTTCTTGGCGCGGCCAAATTGATCGAGGTTTTGCGAGAACAGGAAGGCGCGCCCCGTTTTGTCATTTACGGCGATGATGTCGGAGATGTTCCGCGCCTTGCAATGCAGGCAGGAGCTGCGGGGTTCTCATCCCGGTCTGGTGAAGTTGAAGCGTTGCTGGAAACCTGCGCGGACGTGGCTGCTGGCAAGATGGTGTTTCCGTTCATCGATGTCCGCCAGATGCAACAGAATCCGATCCACAGCCTGTCGCGGAAAGAGCGCGCGATTCTGGAAGCTCTAGCCAAGGGCATGTCCAACCGCGAGTTGTCCAAAGAGCTTCAGATATCGACCAATACCGTGAAATTTCACCTGTCAAACATTTACGAAAAACTATCGGTTAAGAATAGGACGCAGGCCATCGCGTATTACTATTCGTCTAATGCGGCCTCACATTAGATAGATTTGCCCAAATGCTCCAATGGTGTGGTCATTCTGTTGGTCGCGTGATCGGCCTTTCTTAGGAACCCGTGGGGAATTGGGTGGCGGTTTCGTGAAAGCTCTGATCGACGGCGACGGTCGCAATGCAAACCTGAACCTGTTCTTCGATAGCTCTGCGCGCGAAAGAGGTCACGGCTGTGTCCGACGCGAAGGCATCGTAGATTACAGTTGGTTGAGCTTCGAAACTATATCGAGTTGGAAACAGAAACACGTCAATCTCATCATATAATTGCTGCTTTTTTTCGCCATATAGCGGGCCGTCCCATCTGATCTCGTCTTTGGCGACGGCGGCTTTGATCGAGGTCAGGTCTTGCTCCAGTGGGCCGGTCCGGCCAGGATCATTTCGACTTCAACCCCGAGAGAGTGCAGAGATCCGGCTGTTTCAAGAAAATCGTACAGCCCTTTCTCGCGGGACAGGTTGCTTAGAAGCCCGACCCCGCAAATGCCCAGGAGACCGCAGGCTGGTCTGTGTTTGGGGGCGAAAAACGCGTTTTCGGCGACGTGCCATTTTTGATTGCTTCGGTAAGCGTTCGGGCGCCAAACAAGGTCAGAATAGTCGGAACATAGGCCATAATGGCGTCTGTTTCACGATGAGCACCCAACATGGTCAGCTCGGTGCAGTAAGGTGCTGATCCAGTTTCTTCAGGCCAGAAGTAAGGAGCCAAGTTCAGGATGGATGATTTGGCTTTAGCAATATGGTTCCCCAACTTCCGTGCCTGCTTCTGGGCGGTTCTATGGGGTTCACATGCTCGCTTGAAAGTTGCAATGGCTCTGGGTCCGCTAGGCCAGATTTTGTCCTTCACGGGCGTGATGACTGAACAACAGCTTGTTTGATTGGACATCGGACAGAAAATCCGCAGTGCGCCCAGACAGCGCGCGATAAAAGGTTAGAAGACCGGGTTCGATTTCTTTGGCAATGTCGATGCAGTTTTGGCGCAGCTCATCGGTGCGCTCCAGCGGTTCGCGCGCACGTATGGCCGACAAAAGTTGAGCATGCGCATCGCGTAAGTTCTGGAATGCCTCGCTGTCGAGCATGTCCTGATCGCCAATCAATATGTAAACGGGCTCCAGGTTCTTTTTTCCTTTCAGGTCCACAAACCCAGCTTCCAACATCGCCAACTCTTGTTTGCCTAGAATGTAAACTGAATTCGAAACCAAGATGTCATAGTCGACATGTCGGCAGCTTTGTTCGATCCTGGCGGCGACGTTCACCACATCTCCGATCACAGTATAATTGAAACGCCGCCGCGACCCGATATTGCCCACACAGGCCTGTCCTGTCGCGCAGCCAGTGGCCAGCGCAATGGGTGGCCGTTCGCGCATGATTTCGGACCTATTGAACTGTGCCAATGCACCGCGCATCATCAAGGCTGCCCGTGCAGCGCGACAGGGATGATTTTCGACCGGAAGCGGAGCGTTCCAGAACGCCATGACTGCGTCGCCGATGAATTTGTCGATTGTGCCTCGCTCGTGCAAAATCTGATCTCCGACCTGTGAAAACAGCTCATTCAGAATGGCGACGAGCTCCGTGGCCGAAACCGACTCGGATAACGGGGTAAATCCACGGATGTCGGCGAACATGACGGTGATCTCTTGTGTTTCTCCACCAAGGACCAACTGATGGTCCGAGCCTTCCATTTCATCCAAAATTTCAGGAGCGACATAGTGAGAAAAAATCTTTCGGATCGCTCTTTTCTCTCGCTCGGTCGAAATGAATAGATATCCGGCCAACAGCCCGAAATTCGCCATCCCACCAGCAAGTGGGAAGGTTGCGTCAAATAATACGAGTTGATTTTGAAAGGCCATCCAGCTGATCAGCACAACAACGGCTGCAGATACGCCACCCGCAATGAAGGATGCGACCGCACCAAAGCTGGACATGACGGCGACGACCACTAACCCCAGTAAGACGAATGAGACCAACTCAAGCGCAGCGGTCACATCGGATCGGCTGAGCATTTCGCCCGTTAGGACTTGTTCAAGTAACTGCGCGTGGATCGAGACGCCGGGCACGGATTCTCCGAGCGAGGTCTGGTGCATATCAAACAGACCCGCCGCAGAGGTGCCAACAAGAATAATCTGGTTTTCGATCCGGGACCGCAGCGCAGGATCATCCGGATTCGTCATAACGTCATTGGCAGAAACATACAGTTCAGGCCGGTCTCGCCTGTACCGGATCCAGACTTCGCCGTTCTGAGTTGTTGGCAATCGAAAATCGCCCAGTTCAAGCGCCAGCATGACACCGGATTCATCGGACGCGCCCTCGGCGAAAAGGACTGTTTCCCCCAAGGCCACCCTAAGGGCCTCAATTCCCAGGCTTGGCAGGGCGCCATCCGGCCCCCCCCAAAGTACCGGGACCCGGCGGACCACACCGGTCCCACCAAGTGGTGAGACATTCACGCCCCCAATGCCTGTTGCATCTGAATAAAGTGGCGGAGCAGGAGGAGTCCAATGCGGAACCTGGACGAGCCCTGAGGTCGGAGACTCACCGATCTCGATGATCCCCGCCTTGGATATGACGGGCTGACCATCATCGGCCACACGGGCCGCTACACCCAGAACAACCGGCCATTTGGCGATTTCGGCTCCGAAAAAAACATCGTTGTCCAGGTTTTGGGCGTCTTCATCGACCGAGAGCACCTCGGCCAACGCAGGGTCTTCCAATAATCGAGCAGGCGAATAGCGGTCGGGTTCGACAAACAGCATGTCAAAAGCGATGACCGCAGCTCCATTTTGGCCGAGGTTTTCAACCATCTGAGCCATAAGATTGCGCGGCCACGGCCATTGCCCCCAGTTGGCTAGTGACTGTTCGTCTATGTCGACAACACGGATTGGCAGGTCGGGGGTGTAATCGCGTGGGGCCATGCGCTGAAGGATGTCGAAATATATCAGCCGAGTCATGCGCACGGGAAACGGATCTATGACCCTGACAAAGCATCCAAACAGGATCAGGCACAAACCCACAAGGCGAAAACCCCTGCGGCGAGTGCTCCGTTCTTTCGACTTAACCGTCACGGTTGCCTCCGAAGACAGTGGTCGCTTTCACTGCCCGACATTACCGATTACCCATATCAGCCGATGCTCAGTTAACAGGTCTATTCGATTTCGTATCCGGCGCTGCACCGCCTTCTATACTGGGCGCCTCGACGGGTGCAGATGCTACCGAAGCCTTCACCGCTTGCCGCTGCGGGGGCGCTGGGCGGGGCTCGGGAGCGTCGGATTTTTCGATGGGCTGCACTGGTGCAGATTCTCCGGCGCAGCCTTCGATATTCACGCGCAGCGGACTCAGAAGCCGTTCCTGAGACTGAATGAACGGAAATCCATTTTTCACTGCTTCGTCGTACTGTGCCTGATCGGCCGGGCGGCCCACCTTGCCTTTTTGACTGGTGGCAAACAGGCTGCATTGACGTCCAGTTGATCTGCAGCCGCCTTTCAGGCCGCACATCTGCACGGTGCCTTCCAGCACCAGCATCGAGCTTTGGGTGCCAGGCACAACCCACATGTCGAATATGGTCCCACGCACAGCCATTGTCGCTGTGGGGGTCTGGATGGAATAGGCACGTTTTCTGCTGTTGCCCGAGATGAAACGAAAGCTTCCACCCAAGGCCTGAACGGCAAAATTCTTGGCCTTCTTCTTGTTTCGCAACATGGTCACATCCAGCGCCATCTTTGCATTAGGCCCTATCGCGATCTTCGTTTCGTCAACAAAGATCAGCTGAACTACCCCTCTGCTGTCTGTGGATATGGAATCACCCGAGGCAACTTCCATGCCTTCAAGCAGTGGCCGGGAATTCCCGGCTCGGGTAATTTCTGCGCCTTGTTTGACGCTTACGACAGTACCAATGTTGGCCAGGATCTGCGACGGCAGTATCAAAACACAACAGGAAACACACAACACTCTTAACCAGACCAAACTAATTATCCCTTCCCCAAGGTTATTCCAGAGCGCAATGCGCCCGCTGCCCGGTCTGTGCCTCGTGGAATTTATTTCTTTGTATTATTTGTAAAAAATCTAAGCAAATATGCCTTAATGCCTATGTGTTTGGCAAGTTTTCTATGAAGCTGGAGAAAATTCCCACCTAATTGGGCTGACCCAGAGCTTCGGAAACTCTCTGTTTGTACATTGCCGGTGTCTCGGACAGGGCCCTTTTCAAATCAGTGTTTTGTTGGGCCGTCGCTCGCTTTCCCAGCCGATGTCTCTTGGGTCTGATCGCCTTATGGAAGGCCCGGCAGACACGCATTGCGGGTGACGTTTCGCGGCTGCCTTTGATCAAGCCCGAAAGCCATAGACATCATGGATTTGACTTTTTGAAGATTTTTTCACGAGGTCCCTTGTATTTCTTGGCGCTTATCGAATACACCGGCCAGCGGAGACGTGGCCGAGTGGTCGAAGGCGCTCCCCTGCTAAGGGAGTAGGCCCGGAAGGGTCTCGAGGGTTCGAATCCCTTCGTCTCCGCCACCAAATCTTCATATGATGTTTTTTTGTGATGGCTTACACGTTTTGAAGGCTTTACCCGCCACATCCACCAAGAAATATCGTGATCGGAAGGTCGGGTGTTCCGTTTCCAGCACCCAATGACCCGGCCCTTCGAAATCCTCGCGGGACGCGGTGGGTGCGAAGCTTGCTCTCGTGATCGACCATTGGTGCCTGGATTGTCGGCAAATCCGCTTATACCACCGAAACCGGTACCGTTGGTGTTGCAAGAGCCGGCACTACCGGGGTTGCTTCTGAATTCGGATGACTGTTCGGTATGAGGCTGCTGGCGCTCGAAAGGGTGACCGCCGGTAAAGTTGATTCAGCGGACAGGTCCTATTTGCCGATTTGACTGCCTTGGAACAGACTGCGGATTATCCGCTCAACTCCAAACTGGCCAATGGAAAACTCTGCAGAATTCTACCGGTCCATTCCTTTGGGACGGCGCAAAGAGCTGTGGACAGACCGTCAGCTAAGGCTGCATTGGGTGCGGAAATGGAAACAGTGTGGTTGCTTGGGCTTGGGCCGAATGGGTTCAGAATATGGCCGTGGTCGCCAGGCAAGAGCGTGCCTGCAACCGATGATGTGGCTACTGAGCGTTCTCGTAAAGTGATCTTCTTGTGGACTGTATTATTGTGACCCGCAAGGCCGACCCGCCAGTCTTGCCCGTCACCTCGCTGACCCATTGCCGCGATTTCTCCCATGTTAACCAGAACATCGCGTAAGCCAAAGGACCGTAACAGCGCCGCAATGCGATCGGTGATTGCGCCTTGTGCGATACCGTTCAATGTCAAGGCTGAGACACCGGGCACCGGCAGCTGGATCGCATCAGCGTCATATCGGACGCGGTGCCAGCCGACAGTTTCTTGGGCGGCAGTCAATTCAGATGCGCTGGCGCGCGCGGCCATCGCCCTCCAGACGGGTTGTATTGTGGGGTCAAAAGCCCCGTCTGATGCACTGTGAAGGGTCGAACACAGGCTCAGTACATTCAACAGCTCGGGGGCCGGTTGCTGCAGCAACCCGCTTCGGTTCAGCTCTGAAATCTGTGATCGCGATCGGTACAGACTAAAGATATCTTCCAGCCGGTTCAGCTCAGCTTCGATTGATGACAGCAGGGGCGCCGCCTCTGCCTCAGAAAGGCCAACAAGGTCAAGGCTGGCTCTGGCCCCCAGCGCGATGCCACGCCAATGCGCAACTGGTGCGCCAGAAGCGGCCGCCGGTAGCGCGGCGCATGCCGCAGACATGATCAGAAAACGACGTCGGGACAAACGGCTCATGCTGGTGTCTCCAGTTTCAGGTCCAGATCGACGGGGCCAAGCACTTCGGCGTCGGGTATGTCAGTCAGGGGCAAAGCGGACCCTCCGTACAGGATGATGAAGCTGTCCGCATCGGTCGGGTCTGCAAAGGGCACGACCTCGCGCGCGCCCATGCCGCCGGCGACATTGGCCCCGACGACGAAAGTCGCACCTTCGGCATTGATCCAGTTGGATTGACCTGGTTGATGCCAGCTTGGGGCGGTTCCCATATCGCTGACATAGATTGCAACAATGGCTGCCTCGCGTTCGGGGCTTTTGAGATAGGCAACCATGTCGCGAACCTGCGCAAAAAACAGTGGTGTGGGATAGCCGTCGAGGTGAATCTGTCCTTTGGGACCACCATGTTCAGCAATATTCATCTGGCAAAAAAAGCTGAGTGCGTCTGGCGTCAGATCGACCGGGTCAGGCGCGGCAATCTGTTCTTCCTTACAGGCAGTCAGGGCGAGTAGAGCAATCAGGAAAAGACGCTTCATGGCTCGACCCTTCGGAACGCGAGCCGGGCAAGTGCAAGGCCTAGCAGGGGCCAGATCAGCAAAGACAACGGGGCGGCCCAGACGGGCAGAGCCTGCGCTGCGCCGGTCATGCCGGATGCCATCGCGACGCCCTCGGTTGCGGCGATATTCCACAGACGGAAAGCGTCGGCCGGGTTGGCCACCATCACCCATGGAAAGACGGATTGAGTGAAGGTGCCGCCCTTGTCCATGACGACGGCCCCCAACAGGCCCAGATCATAGAGGACGACAAAAACCAGCCAGAGCCCGGCCGACAGACCTGCCGCCGCCGTGGCCCCCTTTGCCAGGGCGGACAGCAAGTATCCCAATGCCAGAAACACGGCGCCCAGCACGATCGAAGTGAGGATAAGACGGACCAGAGCCAACAGGCTTTCTGGGCCGGCGCCACCGAACCATGCTGCCACCGCGCCAGCCGTGCCAAAACCGATGGTCATCGCAAAGGCAAGCGCCGACAAATGGGCGGTGAATTTTCCCAACAGGATTTCTCCGCGCCCGGCGGGATAGGACAAGAGCAGCGATAAGCTGCCCCGGTCCACATCGCCTGCGATGGCGTCAAAGGCAATCATCAGTGCGAGTAGGGGGGCAAGATAGACCGACAGCGTCGTCATCGAGGCAACCGAGACAGTCAGCATATCTACGCCAAGCGTGCCTGTGGGTGCACTGCCTGCAAAGGTAAGTGCCAGCGCGAATAACACCATGATCAGTGTCGCCATCAACAGCCAGCGGTTGCGGCGCAGGATCAACATTTCAGTGCGGGTGATGGCGAGGAAGCGGGTCATGGCCTCTTCTCCTGTGCATAGTAGCGATAGAGATCTTCCAGCTTGGGCGGTGTCATTTCCACATCTGCCACCGCATCGCCCAATCCGGCAATCCGGCGCAGGGCCTCCATCTTGTCGTCGACGGTGCAGAGCAACTCAACGGACGCGCCGTTGATCCGGCTGCCGCCCAGTTTGGCGGCCAAGGCGTCAGGGTTAGAGCTGGCGCGCACCTTCAGGCGGATTGGCAGACCCGCCAGCGCCGAAAGGTTGTTTAATGTGTCATCGGCCACCATCCGGCCCCCGCGCATGATTGCGATCCGGTCTGTGCGGGCCTCGACCTCAGTCAGGGCATGCGATGCGATCAGGACGGCGGTGCCTTTTGCGGCCAGTTCGTCGATGATGGCGTACAGATCCTGCCGAGAAATCGGGTCCAGTCCGCTCGTCGGCTCGTCCAGCAATGCCACTTTCGGCTGGCCCAGCAGCACTTGCGCCAATCCCAGACGTTGCCGCATCCCCTTGGAGTAGGTCCCGATCCGTCGGTCCAGTGCGTCGCTGAGGCCGACGCGATCCAGCAAACCGGGCACATCGGCCTTGGACCCCGAGAGCTGCGCGAAAAGAGTCAGCTGTTCCCGGCCCGTAAGCGCCGGGTGGAAGGACACCGCCTCGGGCAAGTACGCCGTATCCCGCCGCGCCTGCGCGCTGCCGGGTGTGGCGTCTCCGATCCGAATGGCTCCGCCCTCAATCGGGATCAGGCCAAGGATGGATTTGATCAGGGTCGATTTGCCAGCGCCGTTATGGCCCAGTAGCGCCACGCGCTGACCAGGGGCAAGAGACAGGGTGATGTCGTCAAGAACGCGGGTTTTGCCTCGGTCCTTACAGACGTTGTTTATCGTCAGGGCCTTATCCGTCATGAGGCACCTTTTTCATAGCTGAGGGTTCAGGGGCTCGCATCAATGGATTGCTGTCCATCACACCCCCCGGCAATAGTGCCGGGAAGGCTGATTGCGACCAGCGCACCAGCTGCACGGCAGGGGAGCCGAGCAGCAGCTTGGCTGCGGGTTGGGTCCACAGCACATGGTCCATCGAGTCATTGGGGCGATAAGGGGCATCAGCGACGCCGTTGCCATCCACATCATAGGCGGCGAAATCGGACCAGTAATTGCCGCGCCCGTCTTCAGACCACTCGACCCACTTGGTCGAAACGTATTTCACCTGAGTCCGGTTTCCGACAAAGGCGTTGCCGACGATACGGTTACGTTCTGACCCAGCAGTGAATTGAATGCCGATGCCGCAACCCTCGAACCAGTTGTCGGTGAATTCGTTCTTGTTCGAGTTATACAGGAAGGTGCATTTCTCCTTTGCACCCTTAACGACGTTCCCGGAAATCACGCTCTTGTTGGCGTAGTTCAGCATCACACCATGTTCGCGATCATCAATCGACACATTGCCGGTGACTTTGACATTGGTCGTGAACATCACCGCATAGCCCAGATCATTGCCGATCGAGACGTTATCGCTGACCACCGAGTCGTCGGCATACATGTAGTGCACCGCGAACCGCAGGTCGCGGAACAGGTTTCCAGTAAAGGTGTTCTTCTTGGACGAGTTCACAAAGATCCCATCGCGCCCGTACCGGATATCATTGCCTTCGACCCGCGCACCCGGTGCGTTCCAGACATAGACGCCGTTGCCGCGGTCATTCATCCGCTTGTCCTGACGCCCTTCGATCCGGTTGCCGCGCACGACGCTGTCCTTGGCGCCGTGGATGTCGATGCCATAGAGATTGCCCAGCAACACATTGCCTTCGATCACCGGCGCATGGGCCGTTTTGACCAGCTGAATGCCACTGTCGATCCCATCATGGCTCGAGCCCGAACCAATCACTGTCAGACCGCGTACGGTCACGCCCGGTCCGGTCACGGTGATGACGCTGCCGACGCCTTGTCCGTCAATGGTGGCCTGCCCCTGCCCGTCAATAATGACGGGCCGGTCCAGAACCAATGTCTCAGAGTAGACACCGGGGCTCAGGCGAAGGGTGTCTCCATCCGCCGCCTGCGCCAGTGTTTCATTGATGGCCCCCGCCCGGTTGGGCACATCCCAATCCGCCGCCCAAAGGGGCGAGCCGAGCAGGAGCGGTATGAGCAGGGGCCAACGCATGGGTTATGCTCCCTGCGGCTCGACCAGCATCCGGCCGCGCATTTCCATGTGCAGCGCGTGGCAGAACCACTGGCAATAGAACCAGTGCACGCCCGGACGGTCGGCGGTGAAGGTGACCGAAGCGGTCGCCATCGGTGCCACTTCCATCGCGATGCCGTAGTTGCCCAGGCAGAAGCCGTGGGTCACATCGTCCACGTCATCCAGGTTGGTGATGTAAACCGTAACCTCATCACCCTGTTTGACGGTGAACTTCTCAAGGCTGAAGGTCGGGGCCTGCGAAGTCATGTAGACCCGCACCTTGTTGCCGTCCCGGATTGGTTCTTCGGCGCCGTCTTCCAGATCGATGCCATCGGCCTCAGCCTGTTTGCGGGCGTCCTCCCAGGTGATGTCGTTACGGTCCCAGACGTTGACCGGGTTGACGATGTCAGCGCGCACCATGATCGAGTCATGCGGCTCGGCAAAGGTCGGCCCGTCGTGAACCACCTTCATCTCGTTGGTTGAGATATCGATCAGCTGCTCGTTCTCAGGCTTAAGTGGACCCGTGTTCAAGAACCTGTCTTTCGAGAACTTGTTCATCGAAATCAGCCACTTGCCATCAGCCTCCTTGGTTTCACCCATGGTGGTCGAGTTATGGCCCGGCTGATAATGCACATCGACTTTCGAGATGATCGGGTCAACATCGGCGCCGCCGTAAGCCTCGATTGCCTTGTCGAGGTTCCACTTCACGATCTGACTGTCCAGGAATAGCGTGGTGAACGCGTTGCCCTGGCCGTCATAAGCAGTGTGAAGCGGGCCAAGACCCAGCTGCGGCTCACCCACGATGCACGACCGCGGATCGGCATCGCTTTCGAACAGGGCGTCCAGTTTGGTGACGTCCATGATCGATACGGTCGGAGACAGCTTACCGTTGATGCAGACATGCTTGCCGTCAGGCGCAGTGTTGATGCCGTGTGGTGAGTTCGGGATCGGGATGTAACGGGTGTATTTCTTGTTCTGACCCTTACGGCCGTCCAGAACTTTGACGCCTTTCAGTTCCTGATAGTCGCCCGCCTCAATACCCGCTTCGATTTCCGCGAGGTTGAAGACAACAACATGGTCCATCTCGTTCTCGGTCATCTCGGCCAGGTTCATACCCATTTCCGAGTTGTACGAGGTCGAATAGGCGTACTTACCCTGATAGTCGCAGTCGGTGTTGTCGAGGTTACCCGACACGATCACCTGCCATGCCACTTCCATGGTGTCGCCGTCCAGCGCGGTGAAGATGTTCACGTATTGCGACGGATCGTCCAGCACAGTGCCGTCATTGACCAATGGAGTTTCATCTTCGCCATTGGCAAAGACATAACCAGTGCGCGGGAATTTCTGCGGACGCAGACCGTGGATCGCCTTGGCGTTCGGGATTTCGGTGATCTTGTCGCATTTCATCACGTCGCAACGTACGCGGGCGACGCGGGTGTTGGCCTTGTCGTTCATGAACAGGTAACGGCCATCATATGTGCCGTCGGTGAACGACATATGCGGGTGGTGCAGGTCACCGTTATCGTAGGTTTTCATGCCGCGCTTGGCGAGGAATTCCTTGGTTTCCGGCAGCAGGCCATCGGTCATGATCTTCAGCGATTCATTGGTCTGACCCCAACCGGTGGCCGAACAGCGGTTGAACACCGGCACCCGCATCAGCTCGCGCATGGACGGGAAGCCCAGAATGCGCAGCTCACCGGTCTGACCCGAGGACCAGAAACCGTAGTATTCGTCCAACTCACCAGGTTCGAGATTGGCGTTGGCCGCGGCGCTGGCCTGTTTTGCGGTCATCAGGGTTGATCCCAGACCGGTTCCGGCTAGCACGGCGCCAGTGGCGGTCGCCCCCAGCATACCGCGGCGTGTGACGGTTAGTTTGTTGTCATGTTCCGACATGATCGTTCCTCCTTTTAGGAAACGGTTTTCGGTTTGGCGTTTGGATGGTTCGCCGGTGGTTGTCCGAGTGGGGTCTTGAGATCGACCGACCCTGTCTTGGCCCGCCGTTTCAGTTGGCGGATAACGACGGGACATTTGTCCTCGGACTGGTAGAGCACCTGACAATGCAAGCAGGTGACACACTCGTTCGGATTGATCTCACCGGTGGGGTGGATTGCCTGAACGGGGCATTCGTTGGCGCAGGTCTGACAGGGGGTGCCGCATTCCTTGTAGCGGCGTAGCCAGTCGAACATGCGCATTCGGGCCGGGATCGCCAGCGCCCCACCCAGCGGGCAGAGATAGCGGCAATAGAACCGTTCGATGAACAGCCCGATCCCCAGCAGCAGCAGCGCAAAGACCACGAAAGGCCAGTCGCGCATGAATTTCAGAATGATCGCGGTCTTGAACGGCTCGATCTCGGCATATTTCTCGGCCAGCGGGATCGACACAAAGCTAAGACCGAAGAGCCCAAGGAAGATCATGTATTTCGCAGGCCACAGCCGTTCATTCAGACCCCAGGGCAGGGTCCATTGCGGCACTTTCAGTGCCCGTGCGATCTTGTTGGTCAGTTCCTGCAGGGCACCAAACGGGCACAACCAACCGCAATAGGCGCCGCGCCCCCAGAACAGCAAGGCGGCAGCTACGGCGAACCATTGGATGAAGACCAGCGGGTCCAGAAGGAAAGCATCCCAGCTGAAACCGGTGCGCACACTGCCCGCTAGTGCCATCAGGTTCACCACACTCAGCTGCGCATTGGCGTACCAACCGATGAAGAACAGTGTCAGCGTCAGGTACCCGATGCGGAACCAGTAAAAGACCCGGGCGTTCATCGTGGCGTGGAACTGGAAGAAGAACGTCGCGGTCAGTATCAGCAGCATGACGCCCAGACCGGCAATCTCGACTGTGCGATCCTTCCAGATACGTTTCCAAAGAGCGGCTTTGGCGGCGGCTTCACCTGTGGCGTCATCCACAACGGTGGGGGCTACGACTGGCAACAGGTACTGCTCAGGCAGTTTGTAGCCCAAATCGAAGGTCAGGAACGTCTTTTCAACCGCACCGACGGCGCGTTGCACCAACAGTTGCAGGCGGAACGGTTCGGCCGGATCAAACTCTGCCTCAGCGGGGATTTTGAAGATATCCAGCTCGGTGAAACTGGGCGCATCGGCGGCCGCAACTCTGCCCAGACGCTCTTGCTGTTTATCAAAGAAGCGTACCGAATTATCACCTTGAATCAGCTGAATACGGTCGAAAATCCCGCCACGTACATAGCCTGACCCCTTGAAGCTATAGGCGCCACGACCCAGCACCAGGATGGCTTGCTCGCCCTCGCCCAGCCACTCGGTCAGGTTTTGATACTCGGCCTCGCCCAGCAGTGACTTGCCGATCGACGGGACCGAAACCAACGCCAGATGCATGTCGATGAAGGTGTCGTCGGGCGCGCCCCGTTCACGGCGCCTGATGGCGCGCTGGTCGCCGGTGGCCTCGAACGCAGCGTTGACCTGACCGACATCCAGTGTCAGGCGTCGGACCGAGCCGTCACCCGAAAGCGTTGTCCAGTCATAAGTGGCGTCTTGTGCCATATCGACTTCGCGCTTTGGCCCGTCGGCCTGCAGCGGTGACAAGCCACCCAACCCCAACGCCCGCGCTACCTTGATGCCGCCACGCACGAGACTGTCGTCGATCACCATGATTGTGACAGTCGCGCCCGAGATAATGTCGAGGTCATGGCCCTCACCGCCTGTTTCAGCCTCAACCCTAAGGTCCAGGCCGGCGTAGCCTTCGGTCAGTTCGACCATGCGTGCGTTCGGAATCCCGATCAGTACGATGGGTTCCGAATGCTTGACCAGCTTAACGCCAGTAAGCACCGCATCATTGTCGATCGCTGCAACGACGTGAATGGGTTTGCCGGAATAGCCTGTGGTGCCCACGAAATCCGAGGTCAGAAAGGCCCAGGCAATCGTTTTGCCCCCTTTCAGGATAGGCGCAACCGGAATGTCTTTTCTGATCGGGCCAAATGCCTCGGCGCCGGGGATCAGGTCCGCGGGCTCAAGTTCTGGCAGAAAACTGGCTAGGCTGTCGGCATGTGCGCTAATCGCCATCAGGCAGGACAGAAAAAAGGCCAGCAGGAAATGGATTGCGCGACTTACGACCACGGCGCACCTCCGATGATTGGGGTGGACGCCATGGACGTGCGCGGGGCGCGTTCGGTTTTAAATTCTGGTGCAGGGGGGGGACCCCGGGTTTCTGGCCACAGCCGGTCAGAGCCAATTAGCTCGAAGGACCTGTTGTTTTGGCAAGATAAGAATTGAACCCTTCCTAGTTGCGTCACTTCCAGCGGCATGGGCAGAGGTGCGGCACCGGTCACGGCGCACAGCGCGCAATCGGCGCATTTGGGGCAAGGTGCGGTCGGGTCTGCATTGCCTTTTTCAAGATCAACCTCGACCCAGACCGCGCCGCCCTCCGAGCAGATCTCAACCCACATGCTTTGCCCGGGACTCGCCAGCGCCGGGCTAAGCAGCTGCAAAAGCAGAAGGATTATACCTGCCACCGCACAAGCTGCGCGGGACGCGCAAACAGCTGAAATGTGCAAAGGATTTTGGGCGGGCATGGAGAATCCAACTCGGTGATCTTTCCCAAGTCCTAAGAGATTCCCGAAAGCAGATACTTGACTTCGGTTAGGCCTTTGGAGAATCCGACCTAGCCGTCTGCTTCGTCCATCAAACTGCGTACCCAGCGCCCTGCAAACCAGCAGGCAGGTACACCCAATGGGATTGACCACAGGATGGCTGTGACAGGCTCAATCACTCCGAATCCGGCTCTGTTGGCGATCAGGCCAGCCAGAAAAAGGTTTATGGCCACGGTCAGCGCAGACGCTGGATACAGCAATATGGCCAGTTTCCACACCGGCCATTTGCCCTCAGTGGCTGGTTCCTTCCGAGAATGTGATTTTGTTCCAGACATTGTACTTTCCCGAAGGTTTGCGCATCGGCAGACGGCGGACCTCTTCCAGTGTTTTTGCATCATAGATGATCACCGCGCCGTCATCTTCCCAGATCGAAACCAACGCATGGCTTCCGTCCTTGGTGAATTCCACATGGGCCACGGTTTTGCCCGGCGCTGGGCGCAGGGTCCGTACGATCTCAAGGGTTTGCTTGTCGATCACATGCATCACATCCTTGTTGGACCCAAAGAAAACATCGGCCCAGACATATGGCGAGTTTTCATGGCTGCGCATGAAAAACCCCGGCCCTTCGGTCTTGATCCGCTTGACCGTTTCCCATGTCTCCATGTCGATCACCGAGACGGTGCCATCAGTCAGGTGCGGCGTTGCCATCACAGTTGTATCGCCGCGCCGCCAGGTAATCCCGGAACCCAGATGCGGCATGCCGGGCAGATCCAGGTCAGCCACTTTTTGGCCAATGACCAGATCAATCACCTGACCGCCGTTCCCGTCGCGAGATGCGCCCATGACGTATTCATAAGTCTGGTCGAAAAAGAAATCGTCCAGATAGTCGGGCGTAGTGATCTTGCGTACTGGGAAAGGGTTCGGGTTCTTGAACTGCCCTTCGATACGAAAATCGTGTCCCAGCCCGGATTGGGGTGGATTGGCGCCATAGAAGACCTCCCAAATCTCTGGCACATCCTTCAAGGCCAGCACAAAGCTTTCCCGTGGCGGAGCTTGATAAACGGCCGAAACGCGGCTGGGATTACCTTTCCTGCTTTTAATCTCGATCACTTTTGCCACCGAAAGATCCCGGGTGGACAAAAGGGTCAGGCTGTTGGGTAGGTAATTCGCCACCGCCAGCCATTTGCCATCGCCTGACATGGCAATGTTGCGGCTGTTTAGTCCCGCCCGTACGCGACCCACCTGTTGCAACGCCCAGATGTCATATTTCTGGACCCAACCATCGCGGGACATGATGAACACATAACGTCCATCGGGGCTGAACTTTGGGCCGCCATGAACGGCAAAAGGAGTTTCAAATCTGTCCAAAACCTCAAATGTGTCACCGTCCAGAACGCTGACATTGTGGTCTCCGGTTTCCACCACCAACGTGATGTTCATCGGATCACTGGACCAGACGGGCGCATCGATCTCGACATAGTCTGCGTCCAGCGTACGGCTGGCCATAATGTCCGCCTCGGCCCAGTCCGGGGCGGTCTCGAGCGGGGATTTCAGCCAACCTGCCAACTCCTCGATCTGCAGGGCGTTCAGATTATGCGCAAAGGCTGGCATCTGGGTGGCGGTGCGCCCTTCGGCGATCACGGCGGCAACTCGCGGCCCGCGCATGCGTTTTAGCGTTTCGGGTATCAAGGCCGGACCAACTCCGCCCAGCCGGGTGTCACCATGGCAGGACGCACAATGTTCGGCATAGTCGGACTGGGCGTCGGCCCATGCGGCGCTGGTCAGCAGAAGCGCGCACAGTGTTCCAAGCGTGCGAGCCCTAAAAGAACTGATGCGCCGGATCATGGCTTTTCCCCCGGAAAGGTGTGACCTGCAGGCGTTTGCCCGCTTTATCCACGCCAATTTCATCGTTTGACAGGTAACAGGCCGGGTCCTCGGCCCAGGGATCGCCCGTCAGTTGCAGGGCCCGGATGCGCGTGTTGCCACCGCAAACATCCCTGAGCTGACAAACTCCACAGCGCCCTTTCAGCGGACGCGGGCGAGTGCGCAGCATGGCCAGCATCTTGTCGTCCCCGGTCCACAACTCGGAAAACGGCGTCGTTTTCACATTCCCGACCGTGTAATCTGACCAGTAGGTGTCGGGATGGACCCGACCAAGATTGTCGATATTGGCCACCCCCAACCCGCTGGAGTTCCCGCCCCAGGCCGCCAAATGCGCACGTATATGCGAGGTCTTTTCGGCATCAAAATGCGTCCTGACCCAGTTCAGAAAATATCCGGCGTCGGCATCGTTATTGCCGGTGACGATATCCAGCGGGCGCCCGCCCGAGGCAGCCTCCCACGCACGGTCCAATAACAGATCCAGACCTTTGCGCGTGCGCAGATGCTCGGCATCCTCGCCCCTGTTCTTATCGCCGCGACCGGCGTAAACCAGATGAGACAGGTAGAATTTGTCGACCCCCTCATCATCACACAACTGCAGAAGATCGGGCAGATGGTGCTGTGTGCCCTCGGTCAAACAGAATCGCAAACCGACCTTGATGCCGCGTTTCTTGCACTCGCGCACGCCGCGCAGGGCATCTGAAAAGGCGCCTTCGACACCTCGGAACCAGTCGTTTGTGGCCCCGATCCCGTCAAGTGATATGCCGACATAGTTAAAGCCGACATCAGCGATCATATCGGCGGTTTCATCGTAAATCCGCGTGCCATTCGTCGACAGCGCCAGCATCGGCACCAACTTGCGCGCCCGGTTGGCGATATCAAAGAAATCGAACCGATCCAGCGGTTCCCCCCCCGAGAGGATCAGGGCCGGGACGCGAAATTGGCCGAGATCCTCAAGGGTTACCATGGCTTGCTCGTGGTTGAGCTCACCCGGGAACGCGACATCCGCCGAAACAGTATAGCAATGGCGGCATTTCAGGTTGCAGCGCCGTGTCAGATTCCAGATGACCACCGGCTTAACCGGGCCGGGGCGGCGCTTGCGCACGGGGGTCGGGGTGACCAGTTGCTGTATGTATTCAGTCAGGCGGAACATGGCGTTTGGCCTTTCGGTTTCAGGCGCAGCCCGGTCTTTTTCAGGATGCGCGTTGAATACAGGATGTCCTTGGCCCGGCAGGCACTGCCCAGAATACCGGCAATCTCGGCCCGTTTTTCTTCGACTTCACCCCTGTCTTTGCCATGGACCATGGCGAACAGGTTGTAAGGCCAGTCGGGCAGGGCACGTGGACGTTCATAGCAATGGGTGACAAAAGGCAGACCGCCAATATGTGCCCCCAAATCAGCGATTTGACTGTCATCGACGTCCCAGACTGTCATGCCGTTCGAAGTCATGCCCAGTTTGTAGTGGTTCGGGGCTGCGGCGATACGACGTATAACGCCGCGCGCCTTAAGTTCTGCGAGGCGACACAGCAGCGCTTGTTCGTCCATCCCAAGGCTTTCAGCAACCCGAGCGTAGGGCGAAGGCACCAGGGGCAATCCGCCCTGCAGAACCTCGATAATCAGTCTGTCTTTTGCGTCGATCATGCCGCCACCCGGAAGCCAATGAAGAATTCCTGCAACTTGGGAAATCTGAGAACTTCGATCCCCGTCTCTTGTTCGATCGCATCGGCGCAGGCCTCAATCCCTTGGGGCGTTTCGGTGGCCAACACGAACCACATGTTCAGCCGGTGCGTACGTTCATAATTATGGGCAACTTCGGGATGCGCATTGACTTTGGTCAGGACGGATTCAAATGCCTCTGTCGGTATGGCCATGGCACATAGGCAAAAAGCCCCGCCCATCGCGGCTGCGTCAAAGAACGGGCCAAAGCGCGTGATGACCCGATCATCCTTCATCCGTGATAGGCGAACCAACAGATCCTGTTCCGAAATCCCCAGTTCTTGGGCCACCATCGCATAGGGTTGTGAGGTCAGAGGTAAGTCGTCCTGCATTCGGTTCAGGATTGCCCGATCAGTTTCGTCCAGGGTCATGCCGCCGTCTCCTTGGGTTGGATCAGCGCGCCGGTCTGTTTGAAACAGCGCGTCGAAAACAACACCTTGTGCTGCGCGCCAAACAGCTCAGGCAATGCCGCAGCCCCGGCCAGGACGTTTCGCGCTTCGCTGCGCGAGCGGGCGTGGATCATGGAATACAGGCGGTAGGGCCAGATGTTTTCAACGGGTCGACGCTCATAACACAGTGTCACGCCAGGGTATTTTGCCAGCGCAGGCCCGGCACGATCGACCTGATCAGTTGGCATATCCCAGACCACCATCGCATTGGCCGACCAGCCCAGTGCCCGGTGTCTTACGATCACGCCAAGACGCGAGACAATTCCAGCCTCGTGTAAGATCCGGATCCGCGTCTTGGCGTCCTCTGGTTTACGGTCCAAAGAGGCGGCCAGTGCTGCGTAAGGTTCGCAAACCAGCGGTAAGCCGGAACTAAGCGCCTGCATCAATGAGCGATCACCCTTATGCAGAACGGAACAGTCCACCTTGCGCGGTGCCGGTACGTTGCGTTGCTTGCCTGTCATTCGAAAGCCCAAATCAACATTGAACGGCCGAACCAGACGCAAGTCCAAAACCTGCAAACCGGTTTGCAGGCCAATCCGGGCCAGAGTGGCGTCCACATGCGCGCGATCAGGGCCGGTCGCTACAAACCAGAGGTTCCATTTGTCCTCACGTTGATAATTGTGGTTCACACCGGGCTCTGCGTCGATCAGGGCGGCAATGTCCTCCAGATGCTCCTCGGGTGCGGCCACCGCGGCCAGAGTGCTGGCCGTCACCGCGCCCGGAGTGATCGTGGCCCCGACCCGGGTGATCCGGCCGGTCGAACGCATTCGCGCCAGACGGTTCAGCACTTCAGCTTCGTTCAGCCCCAGCGCCTTGGCCACTGGCTGAAACGGGCGGTCGATAATCGGAAATTCGCGCTGAAAATCGTCCAGCAGGCGACGGTCGATCGGGTCAGTGATATGTTGCATGGGTTACAACCCTGTTCTGTGCGCGCGGGCGGTGAAAAAGATACCCGAGGGGCTGTCCGCCGCGATCTCGCGCAGCTTTTCAAAGCTATGCGTGTCGTAGACCACGACCTTGTTGGCGTCGCGGACACTGATCCAGACCTCATGCCCGCGTGCCGTGAACTCCATATGCAGGACGGCAGGGCCCGGAGAGAATTCGTGGATGACCTGTTTGCTGACGCTGTCGATGACCTGAATTGTATCGTTCAATGGATGGGCAAAATTCACCCAGACCTGTCGCCCATCCGGGCGCGCCATGGCAAAGACCGGCTGACCATGGGTTTGGGTGCGGCCTGTTTCTGTCAAGGTTTCGGCGTCAATCCAAAGAACCTCATGGTGGCCGACCGCAGGCAGGACAAATTCGCGATCCGTCAGTGCCCAGCCCTCAAGATGAGGCATCTTGTATACCGGCATCTCTTCCTGTCCGCGCCCATAGCCCGGAAGCACGCGGATCGGTTTTGGATTGTCTGCCCATAGGTCCAGCGCGGTCAGCCCGTCCTCACCAAACAGACCGGTGATATAAGTGCGACCATTGGCGGTGATCAGCGCGTCATAGGGGTTCTTACCCATATCGGTGATCTTGGTGATCTCGGGCGCGCCATTTGCGAAATCAGCAATCCAGGTCTCGCCCGTGTCCCACATGGAAAACACGAACCGACGGCCCGGCGCATCGACAAGACCTATGGTTTTGCTGTCGGTGGGAATGTCGGCAACCAGTTCCAGCGTATCCGCGTCGAACACGCGTACGCCACCCGGCTCATAGTTCGACACCGCAACCAGTTGGCCGTCATCCGAAATCGCGCCGCCAATGGCATTGCCAGCCTGCACGACCCGATTTGCAATCTGACGGGTCACTATATCAACCTTGGTCAGCCCGCCATCGCGGCCAAAAACATAGGCAAAGCGTTCGTCGGGTGAATAGACCAGGGAGGCGTGGGACAGATCGCCCAACCCTTCGATCCGTGCCAATGCGGCCCGGTCCGACTGGTCCACCAATAAGACCGACCCTTTTGCCCGTTCGATCACAAGGCCCAGATCTCCGGTGGCGGTGGGGTCTGCATTGGCAGGTGTCATCATCATTAGGGCAACGATGCCAAGGGCAAGTTGTTTCATTTTGCCTCCTGTTCCAGCAGGTATCGGGCGATCCATTCGGCCTCTTCTTCGCTGATCAGGGGGCGCCAGGGGGGCATAGCCGTGTCGGGGATGCCGTCCAGTATGACCCCCGTCAGGACGTCCGCCTCGTAATGTTCCAGAGTTCCCGGTCGCAGATCAGGACCAAGCCCGCCTTTCAGGGACAATCCGTGGCACGAGCCGCAATCCTGGTGGACCAACCGTTTCAGGGCGGTTGGGTCGATGGCGTCAGCGGCCAGAGCGGAAGTGGCAACCAGAACGACGGCAGTCAGAACAGTATGCGCGGCCCAGCCCGGCTGCTTGCGGTCCATATGCGCCAGGCTACCCATGCGCCCGCTCCAAAATCTCGGTCAGGGCCTGATTGGCATAAAGCGAAACGACCTTTCCGATAATGAATAAGGTAGGGGCCTTCAGATCCGCCTTGCGCACATCCGCGGCAATCTGGTCCAGTCGGGATACAAGGCGGCGTTCAGAGGCACTGGTGGCCTGCCCAACAGCCAGGACCGGGGTGGATCCGGGTAGGTTCTCGGTCATCAAGCCGATGGCGATCTGGCCGATATTGGCCACGCCCATATAGACGACCAGCGTCGTATCCGGGTCCGCCAGTCGTTTCCAATCCAGATCAAGAACTTTGTCGGACTGCCTGTGCCCGGTGACATATTGAACCGAGGTCGCCAGTCCGCGATGGGTCAGGGGCACGCCGGTCGAACAGGATGCGCCTTGTGCCGCCGTGATGCCCGGTGCGTATTCGACCGTAACACCGTGTGCCATCAGAAAAGCGGCCTCTTCCGAGCCGCGACCAAAGATCATCGGATCCCCGCCTTTCAGCCGGGCCACAACGTGACCTGCGCGTGCGTGTTCTAGCAGGATTTCGTTGATGCGATCCTGAGGAACAGTATGGCACTTGGGGGCCTTGCCGACGGCGATCAGCCGCGCGCCTTCGGTGTGCATGGCCAGAATTTCATCCGAAACAAGGCGGTCATAGACCACCACGTCCGCCTCCTGCAGCATACGCAGGGCGCGCATGGTGATCAGTTCGGGATCACCAGGGCCGGCACCAATCAGAAAAACCTTACCGCTCATGTGCAAACTCGCTTGTTCTGAATGTCTTCGGAACCCGGTGTTTTGGTCGTTTCCATGCGCGAATATGGGACGTTGCTGGGGGAACCGGGCGTGTCATGGAAACAAGTTGGCGCACAGGTAAACCGACCTCCTTGACTTAAGTTAAGGAGCACGGGAATTGCGCCCGCGCATCTTTCAGCCTGCCGCTTATCAGGGCTCTACGGTGACCATTCCGAACATGTTCTGTGTCTCCCAATGTGGTCCGCACAGGTAATCCTGGGCGCCGGGAACAAGAAATGTCAGATCAACAAATTCCTCGGGGAACAGGCGGTCACTCTCGGCTTTGCTGCCATCTTTCAGCAGGACGCTATGGCTGGTGCGTTTGTCTACGTTCACCCAACGCACTGTGGTCCCCGCTTTGACCGTCAGTTGGGCTGGGCAGAAATTGTATTTGTACATCAGCACAACCTCTGCATCTTCCACATCTGAAGACGGCTGACCGAACAGGTCCACGTAGCGGGTTTCTGCCTCGGCGCAGATCTCAGCTGTGTCTTCGTCAGCGGCCACTGCAGGTGACGCCAAAGCCAGAAATGCAGGAAGAAGTAGGCGGATCTTCATCGTCCAAATCTCCATACCTAATACTTTGGGGCCGGTTTACCCGGCCCCATCAGTCATTGCCCGACCACGTTGATATTGGCACTGTCGTCGTCCAGCGCGAAGCTTGTGTTCAGCGTTACGTGGTGGAATCGTGCCGCAGAAAAGTCATCGTGGATCGCAAAGCCGACCGTATAGGTCTTGCCCGGTTCCAATGGCACATCACCCGGTGCGCCCGAGTTTAAGGGCCGCGAGAACGTGACGGTCCAAATACCACCCGACAAGTTGGCCGAAGCGGCGATTTCGCCATCATTGACTATGCGCTGTTCCAGAAGATAGCCGTTGCTGGCGCTGCCATCGGCATAGACGCGCATCAGATCCAGATAGGTGCCGTCATCCAGATATTGCGCGATCTGCGCTTCGGCCTGCAATTTGTCCCAGCCACCCAGAGCTTTCCCGCGCCGGCCTTTGACTTCGACCTCGGTGCGGCTTTCGCTGATATATTTGGTCACAGTGTCCTGAGCGGCCAGGCGGCCTGCAACATCGCCATTGGCGACAATCGCATCTGCACCCGGATCAAACGGCATATAGGTGTTGTCCGCGTGGCACGAGGCCCAGCAGCCCACCTGTTCCCCCATTTCGATCCCGGTTCCGGTGATCATCATGGCGACCTTGATCTGGTTGTCCGGATCCATCTTCCCGCCATCCACAAATGGTGCAGGATTGTGACCTGCATCCGGCCATTGCAGGCGGATATAGAGGTTTTCGGCATCATGGGCCGCCTGAACAGTTGCGTCGATCACACCACGTTTTCCAGGGATCGGGGTTGGTTCCAGCTCGCCGCCTGCGACGATCTTGTTTCCAATCATGTCCAATTCCTTGGCATGACAAGTCGAACATTGGTCGCCACCTTTTGTCAGTGGCCGGGCGCCGCCGTGGAACTTGCCATTCTGAACCCATTCAAACGAAGCCTGACCGGGATAAAACAGCTTCAGATCCGCGCTTGCGATGCTGGTCCAGTCGATATCGCCTCCGATATCGCTGCCACCGCCTGCCGGGGCTGTAGATTCTTCACCACTTGATTTGGCGCGTTCTTCGGCGACTGCAGCGTCCACAGCGGCTGCGATCTGGGCTTGCACCGCCTCTTGTTGTGCTGTCTTGGCCGATTTTTCGGCTTCGGCCTCAGCCGCCTCCTTGGCTTCTACACGGTCGAGACTGGCCAGGTATTCTGGCGGAATTGCACGGATGAAATCAGGATTCGGGGCTTCAATCTGTTCCAGATATTCATCTGTGGCCCTGTCGCGGATGTTCGAATGCGCAATCCCTTTGTGGCAGTCGATACAGGTCTGGCCTGTCTCCATTGCGTTCAAATGTTGCTGGCGCGCGCGGGGGCGCTGGAACTCGGGCATCATCGATTCAAAGTCGTGGCAGTTGCGGCACTCGCGCGAATCTGTGGCCTTCATCCTTTCCCATTCATTCATCGCCAGATGGATACGCTTAGCTTCGAACTTCTCGGGTGTACTGATCGAGCCAACCACCTTGCCATACAGTTCTTTGGACGCCTTGATCTTGCGGATCATCTTGTGGGTCCAGTCCTTGGGTACGTGACAGTCGGAACAGACCGCCCCGACCCCCGATCGGTTCACATCGTGGATGGTCCCGGTGTATTCTTCATAGACGAAATCGCGCATCTCATGGCACGAGATACAGAACTCTTTGGTGTTGGTTGCTTCCATGGCGGTGTTGAACCCACCCCAAAAGACGATCCCAGCGGCAAAGGCAGCGGCAATACCGGCCACAGGCATTCCCCACAGGAAATACCGACGCCAGATCGGTGGTTTCTTATCTGGATCGGAGGTCATGTCCGGGCTCCGTTTTGGCTGTGTTGACTGGCGCGGCGTGTCAGGCCTGCGCATTCGGCTGATGGATGAAACAAGGACAGGGCGGGCGAGGGGCCCGCCCTGCTCCGAGTTGATCGAAACCCGTCAGGTGACGTGGTTCGACCGGTTGTAGACGTTGAACTTGCCGGTCGGGGCGTACAGTCCTTCGATGCGACCGATCTCTTCCAAAGTCTTGGCGTCAAAGATCACGATCTGACCGTTGGGTTCTTTTGAATCCGACAGATTCCACTTGGACACCCAGACCTCGGTTCCATCCGCGTTGAATTCAAAGTGAACAGCGGCGCTGCCTTCGTCTTCGGTGATCTGGATGGTTTTCACGATCTCGCCGGTCTCTTTCGAGATGACCTGCACAGATTGCTGCACTTCCGGTTCCGGGTGTTTGGTCTGGTCAGCCCAGATATAGTCCGATTCCGGATGCGTACGGACGAACAGGCCCGGGCCGTCTGTTTCCACTTCGTAGCAGATCTTCCAGGCATCATCGGGGCGGTTCTCGGGGTCGTTGCCCCAGACCGTCACTGTGCCAACCCCGAGGTGGGTTGTGCCAGCTACCGGTCCGCAATTCGGGTCAATCCAGTTAGCGCCCGGACCGGGATGCGGCAACGCGGCCGTGTCGATCATCGCCTCAAGCTTGTGGGTCTCGGTATCTACAACCACCATCTTGTTCGATGCGTTTGCAGCGATCTGGAAATACCGGCCCGTCGGATCGAAGAACCCGTCATGCAGGAACTTGGCGCTGTCGATTTTGTCGATCCGCAGATTGTCTAGATCAGTATAATCTACTTGCCACAGTTGCCCCAGCTCTTTGACGGCAACGATCCAGGTCGGCTCATTCGGAGTTGTGTAGATAGCGGCCACGCGAGCCTCTTCCACATAGTCCCCGTCCACGTTCACGCCGCGGGTCGATACAACCTTGACCGGCTCCATCGTCTGGGCGTCAACGATTGCAAAGTGCGGCGGCCAGTAGCCCCCGCCGATGACATATTTACCGTCACCGGAAACGGCTACGTCGCGCGCGTCATACGCGATCTTGACTTCGGAAACCAACATCTTGTCCGGCGTCTGCCAGAGGTCGATCTTGGTCATCTTGCCGTCGCGGCCCATGGTGTACCAGAAGCGACCGGGCTGTTCCGGCTCTTCCAGCGAATGGTGTTCGGATGCTTTCAGAACGTGCACCGCATAGCCGGTCGGAATATGTGTCAGCACCTCTTTGGTGTCGCCATCGATAACAGCGACTTTGCCGACGTCGCGCTCGATAACAACAAAGAAGTTTTCCCAGTTGCGACCATGCATCGGCTCGGTTGGGTAGTCCTCTTCTTCAACATATACCTTGCGGGTCGCCATCATCTGGTCCAGCGACATTTCAGGTGGTTTGGGCGGCTCCATCATGATGTAAGTCGCCATGTCTTTGATTTCCTGCTCGGACATGATGTCCGAGAAGTTGTTCATCCCGCCTTCGGTGCCCCAGGCGATGATCTTCTCAAGCCGCTCTTGCCCAAGCGCAAGTGTGCCGCCTTCGGTCACGGCGCCGTCAGCTGCGGTTTTCTTCCAATGCGGTTCAAGATTCTTGCCAGTGGCGCCTTTACGCAAGACACCGTGGCACCCCGCGCATTGTTCAAAGTAAAGTTGTTTGGACGCTTCAAACGCTTCTTCGTTCAAAGTTGGCTCTTCGGCGAAAGCTGGTGCAGCGACACTGCCCAGCAACATCGCCAAACCGACCCCGAAGACGCGGCCCGTTTTGGTATAGCTGATTCCAAGTGACATGATCACTCTCCATTTGCTGGTGAGGCGGTCCAAGCGTGGGGCATCGCGCAAGGGTGCTCCTTGACGAAAGTCAACACCAGCCACGCAATTCAGGTGGCGGGCAGGGAAAAACGTCAATTCCGGCTGGGAAAATCTGTATCTTTGGCACACTTTTTCGGCCGGTTTGATTTTTGTTAAGTCGCGCAGCCGGGCGGCTTGCTAGGGCTTGGAAAACACCAAGGAGAGCAGCCATGCCCGCAATCATCACCCGCGTGTTTGGTGAAGGGTTTCGTGTATTCTTTCTGTCCGCCGGCCTCTATGGCCTCTTTGTCGGAGTGGTTTGGGGGCTGTGGCTGACGGTGCCATATGCAGTGCCGGATTATGGCATGGCCCCGCCCATGTGGCACGCGCATGAGATGATCTTCGGCTATGCAACAGCCGCGCTGGGCGGGTTCTTTCTGACCGCAGTGCCAAATTGGACCGGCGCACCAGATGCGCGTGCGCAGTTCATAACGTTGGCCGCCGGATTGTGGTTGGCTGGTCGGATGGCGATGTGGTTTTCGGGGATGCTGCCTGCGGCGCTTGTGGCGGTGGTCGACCTGGCCTTTGTACCGATTCTGGCGGCCAAGATTGCAACCCAGCTCATCCGGAGGCCGAAACCTCAGAACATGCTCTTTCTGCTGTTGCTCAGCTTTATCTGGATTGCTGATCTGTTCACGCATCTTGAATGGACGGGGATAACAGATGACACACTGCATACCGGGCTGCGCGCGGGGTTGCTGGCGCTCTGCGCGATGATTGCCATTCTTGGCGGACGGATCACCCCGGCCTTTACCCGAAACGCCATGAGACGCGCGGGCGTTCCCGAGGCGAACTGGCCAAAATCTGTGCCAATTCTGGATAAATCAGCGATGGCGGTTGCCCTGACCCTGCCGCCAATCGTTCTGGTGCTGGGGTCAGATGCTGTGGCTGGATCGATGGCGCTGGTTCTAGGGGTGGCGCAGGTTTCGCGCATGGCCCGCTGGCGCGCGGGCTGGGCTGCGCGGGAGCCGATCCTATTGGCACTGTATCTTGGGCTTGCAATGCTGGCGCTGGGACTGATCCTCTGGGGGCTGTCAGTGCTGGGTTTCGGAAACGAGATCGCTGCCCTTCACATCCTGGGCATCGGATGCGTCGGGGGCATGACCCTGGCGGTCATGAGCCGCGCCGCGCTTGGCCACAGTGGTCGCGCGCTGGTGGCACCCGGCCCAATGGCGGTGGCCTATGGTCTGATGGCGGTGGCGGCCCTGTCGCGGTGGATTGGTGCAGATCTGAATGCAGGTTACATGGTTGCGATGCTGCTGTCGGACGGGTTGTGGGTCAGCGCCTTTGCGCTTTTCCTGATCGCGATGTGGCCGGCGCTGACGGGTCCGAAGGTGCAACGGTCAGCGTGATTTCATTTCCTTTTGCAAGTCTTGACTTTCGTTAAGGATATACCGTGCCCATCCCGTCATTTTAGCCAGACTAGCTAATCTGCGCAAAGGAGAGCGCAATGCGAGAAGTCATGACCAAGAGCATGGCACGCAATATATTCTATGGCGGGTCACTGTTCTTTATCCTCATCTTTCTGGCTCTGTCGGCCCATTCTCACTGGTATATCGTGAACTCTGAGAACGCAGCGAAGCTCGATGAAAGTGTGATCAGGGGCAAGCACGTCTGGGAAAAACACGCCTGCATCAACTGTCATACCATCCTTGGCGAAGGTGCATACTTTGCACCCGAGGTTGGCAATGTGATGACACGTTGGGGCGTGCTGGACGACCCGGAATCGGCCTTTGAAGCCCTCAAAGGCTGGATGGAGGCGCAGCCGACAGACATTCCCGGTCGTCGTCAGATGCCCAATTTCAACCTCAGCGACGAAGACATCCGTGATCTGACCAACTTTTTGATCTGGACGGACAATATCGACGCTCAGGACTGGCCGCCCAACGAGGCGGGCTGAGAAGGGAACGGAGCAATGAAATACGAATCCCAAAAAATCGCCTATGCCTACTTTGCGGTGGCAATGGCCCTATTCGCGATACAGGTTCTGGGCGGCCTTCTGGCCGGCTTTATCTATGTATCACCCAATTTCCTGAGCGAGCTTTTGCCGTTCAACATCGTGCGGATGCTGCACACCAACTCTCTGATCGTGTGGCTGATCCTCGGGTTCTTTGGTGCGGCCTATTTTCTGATCCCGGAAGAGGCCGAGCGTGAGATCCATTCGCCCATGCTGGCCTATCTGCAGCTGATCATTCTGGTGGTCGGTACACTGGGCGTGGTCTTGACCTATACGTTCAACCTGTTTGAAGGCAACTGGCTGCTGGGCAAAGAAGGGCGCGAGTTCCTTGAGCAACCCAAATGGGTCAAGGCCGGCATCGTCGTGGCCGCACTGATCTTCCTGTACAACGTGTCGATGACCGTTCTGAAGGGCAAGAAGACCGCGATCACCAACATCTTGTTGCTGGGTCTTTGGGGTCTGGCGCTGCTGTTCCTGTTTGCCTTCTACAACCCGGGCAACCTGTCCTTGGACAAGCAATACTGGTGGTATGTTGTCCACCTGTGGGTCGAAGGTGTCTGGGAACTGATCATGGCCTCGATCCTGGCCTATCTGATGCTGAAGCTGACTGGGGTAGACCGTGAGGTTGTCGAGAAATGGCTCTATGTCATTGTCGCCGCCGCGTTGTTTTCGGGTATCCTTGGTACAGGTCACCATTACTATTGGATAGGCACACCAGGGTACTGGCAGTGGATCGGCTCGATCTTCTCAAGCCTCGAAGTGATCCCCTTCTTTGCGATGATGGCCTTTGCCTTTGTGATGGTCTGGAAGGGCCGTCGGGACCACCCGAACAAAGCGGCGCTGCTGTGGTCGCTGGGCTGTGCCACATTGGCCTTCTTCGGTGCCGGTGTCTGGGGCTTCCTGCACACGCTGCACGGGGTGAACTACTATACCCACGGTACGCAGATCACTGCGGCTCACGGTCACTTGGCGTTCTATGGTGCGTATGTCTGCCTCAACCTGGCAATCTTCAGCTATGCAATGCCGATCCTGAAGAACCGCGATCCTTATAATCAGGTTCTGAACATGGGCAGCTTCTGGCTGATGTCCAGCGGTATGGTTTTCATGACCTTTGTGCTGACCTTTGCTGGAACAGTGCAGACGCACATGCAGCGGGTGGTCGGAGACTACTTCATGGATGTGCAGGATCAGGTCGCGATCTTCTATTGGATGCGCCTTGGTTCTGGCATCGTCGTGGTCTTGGGTGCGCTGCTGTTCATCTACTCGATCTGGGTTCCCCGGAAAGAGATCATTGAATCCGGCGCGGCCGAAACCCCAGCGGAGTGATGGATATGGATGGCTCCATGAAACTGAGAACGGGGGCGGCTGACGCCCCCTTCTACCTGCCACAGGGTGATGAATGTGACGTGTTCGCTGCTGCCTATACCAACAACCTGCCGGTCCTGCTGAAAGGCCCGACAGGTTGCGGCAAGACCCGGTTTGTGGCGCATATGGCCGCCAGCCTTGGCCGCCCGCTTTACACAGTGGCCTGTCACGATGACCTTGCCGCTGCGGACCTGATCGGGCGCTACCTGCTGAAAGGCGGGGAAACGATCTGGGTCGATGGGCCACTGACTCGCGCGGTGCGCGAAGGCGCGATCTGCTATCTGGATGAAGTGGTCGAGGCGCGCAAGGACGTGACCGTCGTGCTGCACCCGCTGACTGACGACAGGCGCATCCTGCCGATCGACCGCACCGGTGAGGAGCTTGTGGCCGCGTCTGGTTTCATGCTGGTCGCCTCATATAACCCGGGATATCAGAATATCCTGAAAACCCTGAAACCCTCAACCCGGCAGCGGTTCATCTCACTGGAGTTCGACTTTCCGTCGCCCGAGATGGAGGCAAAGGTCGTCGCTAAGGAAAGCGGGCTGGCGCTGGAACGCTGCAAGCCGCTGATCCGCTTGGCAGGTAAACTGCGCGGGCTCAGGGGGCAGGATCTTGAAGAGGGCGTTTCCACCCGTCTGGTCGTCTATGCCGCCACGCTGATTGCGCAGGGCATGTCCACCGACCGCGCGATCCTTGCCGCCATGATCGAACCTCTGACAGATGACGAGGACATCAAACGCGGGCTCCTCGATCTTGTCACGGCTGTCTTTGGGTGAGGCCGGCCGATGGTCAGGATCGATTTTGAGCCATGGGAACCCGAAGAAACGATCGGGAAACTGTGGCACTCCCTTGCCAGCCGTCTCGATGCACCCCAGGTGCATGTTGGAGCCGCGGTCGACCTTTCTGAGGTCGCGGGGCGGCTGGCAGTCCTTTTTCGCGGGCTTGGGGGCAGCCCGGGCGTTGAATTGCGCCCGGTCTCGCCCGAGGTTTCACACCATCGCCTAAGCTGGCGCCGTCGGTTGGGTACCGAAGTTGAACTGATGCCGCGCGCTTCGTTCGATGGCGAAGTGCTGCGCCTCCCGGACCGTCTGGCGGTGTTTCCCGCGCGCGAGGCGAACGGAGCGCTGTATGTTTGGCTGGCCGCCGCAGCGGCCCATGCGGGAACCCGGATCGTCGAAGGTGATCCGTTGCGCGCCGATCTGCACGCGCTGAGCGCTGCACAAACGATGGTTAATGCAACCTTGGACAACGCCCCCGGCTTGCGACCGCTTTACACTGAGCTTTGCAAAGGTGTTCTGCATGACCGCAACAAATTCGGCCTCCCGCCTGTGGAAACAGCGGTTGAAGAACTGATCCGCCATCGGCTGGGCGACCCCGCGCCTTTATCCCCGAAGGCCAGGCAATTCATGTCATTTGACGATGACCTGACTGCCCCACGCGGATATCAACATTTCCGCCCTGTCCCTCTGTGGCCGGAATTACGCGCTGTTGGTTTTTCAGAGCATAACGATGTCGAAAACCCCGATACCGAAGGCCCGCCCGAGGAATCGGGTGAGAAAACCCACCGTGCCCGGCGGCGCAAATCCGACCAGGCTGAACGCAGTGACAGTTTTATCCTTCATAAATTCGAGGCGATCCTCAGCTGGGCCGAGTTTCTGAACATCAACCGTCGCATTGATGACGATGATCCCGACAATGCCAAAAAGGCCGCCGATGATCAGGATGAGATCGGTTTGGGCCAGATTTCCAAGGCGCCACCGACCAAGCTGAAATTGCATCTGGACCTGGCACCCGAGGATGTGAATCGCGAACGTCTGTCGGGCCGTATTCTCTATCCGGAATGGGACGTGCGCACCGGGCAATATCTGCCTGATCACGTCAACGTTCTAACCTCGGACGCCGATATTCGTGAGGATGCCGCCGAGTTTGGAAAAGACCCCGCCACCGCCCGCCGTATCCGCGCCGTCAAACGCCAGTTCGAAGCGCTGCGCCCGGGCCGCGTGATGACCCGAGGCCATCTGGACGGCGATCAGCTGGATATCGAGGCCGCCGTTCGGGCGCAGGTTGACCGCTGTGCAAACGGTGAAGGTACCGAACGCATCTGGCAACAATCCCGCCCCGAGGCACGCGATCTGGCGGTATCTATCCTGCTGGATGTCAGCCGCTCGACCGAAAGTGCCGTGACTGGCCGCGCCGTGATCGACATCGAACGCGAGGCGCTGGCAGCGCTGGCCTGGGGACTGAACGCCTGTGGTGACGATTTCGCCATTCACGCCTTCAGTTCACTGAAACGACAGCGGGTCTATGTGCAACGCTGCAAACGGTTTGATGAGGTGATGGGCAGCCAGGTTGAACAGCGCATCGCATCGTTACGCCCGGGGCACTATACAAGGCTGGGTGCCGCGATCCGCCATTGCTCGGCCGATCTGGCCACCCAAACGCGTAAGCGCCGATTGTTACTGGTGATCACCGATGGCAAACCCAATGATCTTGACCACTACGAAGGCCGCCACGGAATCGAAGACACCCACATGGCCGTGCGCGAGGCGCGCCGAGCCGGGCAATCGGTCTTTGGCGTCACCATCGACAAGACAGGTAAAAGCTGGTTCCCGCGGATGTTCGGGCAGGGCGGCTTTGCCGTCATCCCGGACCCGCATCGCCTGACCATGGCGCTGCCGCAAATCTACCGCCAACTGGTCGGCGCATGAGCGACGCGTCCCTTATCGACGAGTTGCCCGGCGAATTACTGATGTGGGTTCTGATCATTTCGGAACTGCTGGTCTTTGCTGCGGGCCTGATCGCTTTCATGGGCGTGCGCCTGACCGATCCGGCGGGCTTTGCCGAGGCGCAATCGCATCTGCACCGCACCGGAGCCGCGCTGAACACTGCGGTTCTGGTCACCTCCGGCTATCTGGCCGCGCAAGCCTTGCATTGGCGGCAGATTGCGCGTCGGACTGCTGCCCGCCTGGCGTTAATCGCAGCTGCCGCGCTGGGCGTTGTATTCCTGATTATCAAAGGCGTGGAATACGCGGACAAGGCTGCACAAGGAATTACCTACGAGACCCATCCGTTCTTCCTGTTCTACTATCTGCTCACCGGCTTCCACGCGGCACATGTGTTGGCTGGGGTTGTTATCCTGCTGTTGGTCGCCTGGCGGGACAATCCCCGCAACATCGAGGCCGGCGCCCAGTTTTGGCACATGGTCGATCTCGTCTGGATCATGCTGTTCCCCGTGATCTACCTGTTGGGATGACGGACATGACCCAAACCTCATCGGATCCAAAAAGCTCCCGCTGGATGCTCCCAAACCCACTCACCCGCGCATGGCTCAGCCTGTTGGTTCTGAGCACCGCTTCGGCCCTGCTGACGATACTCCCCCTGTCCTCACCGGTGTTGAGCGCAGGCATTTTGATACTGGCCTTGTCCAAAGCCCGCATTATCCTTGCACGATATCTGGACCTGACGCACAGCCCGGCCTGGCTGAGCGGTTTCACCAATGTACTGACCGGATTTGCGATGGTGATCTTCGGCCTCTCACTGTTTTGACATGAAAAAAGCCGCCCCCGTGGGGCGGCAGTTCTCCAAGTGCGGGGACGCCTCAGTTATTGTGCGGCCATCGGCATTCGCGCGATCTGACACCGTTGCCACAGGGCCGATAAGGCACCGACCAGATGGTCGATATCTTCGTTCGTATGAACCGGAGAGGGGGTAATTCTCAGGCGTTCGGTGCCTTTGGGAACGGTCGGATAGTTGATCGGCTGAATATAGATCCCGAATTCTTCCAGCAGCGTATCCGAGATGAATTTGCATTTCACCGGGTCACCTACCATCACCGGGATGATGTGGCTGGGATTGGGCAAATGCGGGATGCCTTCGGCGTCCAGTTTGGCGCGCACCTGCGCAACGCGGGTTTTCTGCAGATCGCGCTCGGTATTGGATTGCTTGAGGTGGCGGATCGAGGCGGCAGCGCCAGCTGCTATTGCGGGTGGGAGGGCGGTGGTAAATATGAACCCGCTGGCAAAGCTGCGGACAAAGTCACACAAGGCAGCGGATGCCGCGATGTAACCACCAACCACGCCGAAGGCCTTGCCCAGCGTCCCTTCTATGACGGTCAGGCGATCCATCAACCCTTCGCGTTCGGCGATGCCACCACCGCGCGAGCCATAAAGGCCAACGGCGTGGACCTCGTCCAGATAGGTCATCGCACCATATCTATCCGCCAGGTCGCAAATCTCTTTGATCGGAGCGATATCCCCATCCATCGAATAGACAGATTCGAAGGCGATCATCTTGGGCGCATCTGAATCGGCTGCGGCCAGCTTTGCCTCGAGGTCCGCCAGATCATTGTGCTTCCAGATCACTTTTTGTGCCCGCGAATGGCGGATGCCTTCAATCATGGAGGCATGGTTCAAAGCGTCCGAGAATACGATCAGACCTGGGATCTTCGCAGCCAGCGTCCCAAGTGCCGCCCAGTTCGACACATAGCCAGAGGTGAACAGAAGGGCGGCTTCTTTCCCGTGGAGGTCGGCCAGTTCCTGTTCCAGCAAAACGTGGTCATGTGTCGTGCCCGAGATATTGCGTGTGCCCCCTGCGCCCGCGCCGCAACGGTCGAGTGCATCGTGCATTGCCCCGACTACGTCAGGATGCTGGCCCATTCCCAGATAGTCGTTGGAACACCAAATTCGTACGTCGCGCTGTAAAGCGCCGTCCGTCTGGCGTGCATTCGGGAACGCGCCACAGCGGCGCTGTAGATCAATGAAGATGCGGTAGTTGCCTTCGTCGCGCAGATGCTCAAGGCTTTCGCCAAAAAAACGCTCGTAGTCCATCTCGAACACTCCTGGGAATACTGGCTTTCCAGCAAGACTATGTGCCGGACCCGCTACGCAACATGACAAATGTCAAGCCGCAGAAAGGAAAGGCTGGCTTGGAAGCCGAAGGTTTGGCATAGCCTTGAGAGGACGGACGTACTGATCGGGTACGCAACTAGAAAAGAGGGGAAAGCTTCGTGGCGCATGAGGCACTAAAAGCGATCGCCAAGCAGTCACTATTGCTCAAAAGCTTTCCCGAGCATCATA
Organism: Ruegeria sp. CDSB022; assembly: GCF_059611145.1. Taxonomy (NCBI): domain Bacteria; kingdom Pseudomonadati; phylum Pseudomonadota; class Alphaproteobacteria; order Rhodobacterales; family Roseobacteraceae; genus Ruegeria; species Ruegeria sp. CDSB022. Next base: position 41,674 of record NZ_JBXWOZ010000003.1, read on the forward strand.
TCGACACGCTGTTAAGCCACGCGATTTGGCGGAAATATGATCGCGGAGAGACGATTTTTCTACAGGAAGAAAAAGCCCAGGCCATTCATGTGGTTCTGTCGGGCTGGGTAAAGCTGTTTCGCATGTCCCCTACCGGTGCCGAAGCAGTTGTCAGCGTTTTCACCCGCGGCGAAAGCTTTGGCGAGGCGGTCGCCTTGCGTAACGTTCCCTATCCGGTTTCGGCCGAGGCAGTTTCGGCCTGTGAGATCATGCACATTCCAAGTCCGGTCCTTTTGTCCCTTATGCGAGAGGACCCGGAAATTGGGGTGTCAATTCTGGCAGCTACCTTTACCCATCTGCATTCTCTGGTCGCCCAGCTTGAGCAGCTTAAGGCCCAGACCGGCGCACAGCGGGTGGCAGAATTTCTTCTGACTCTCTGCGAAGCCGAGATGGGGGACTGTGTTGTCGAGCTGCCCTATGACAAGATGTTGATTGCCGGGCGCCTGGGCATGAAGCCCGAAAGCCTGAGCCGCGCCTTTTCCCGGCTAAAGCCGTTTGGCGTTAAAATTGACCGGACACATGCCCTGCTCTCGGACATTCAAGTACTGCGAGACTATGCAGAAAGTGACCCCTCCGAAAAGTGACCGAATTTATTGGCCGGTGTTTGCCGGGTGCGCCAAAGAGCCCCGAGAACGTGCTTCTTTATTCAGGCTAGGACATGCGCATCGATCCCGTGAACACGATTCCCTGTTTCCGGATAAGGGCCTTGTGCAACGTCAGGTAATCCAGAACTTCAAAACAAGCTGGTTTTGGTGCTTGCTGGGTCCATGCGGCTGAGGTGATATGCCGTCAAGTTCCAGTCGGCATCTTCCGTCTGTTCTTAGGGTCGAAATCGAATGGGAAACTCTAACCTTTAGGGGCTTCTACGATGTCAAAAATCCGTTCAACGACTATCTAATTGGAACCGGCATTCTGACAGAGTTGATTACCGCTTTCCTGTCGATAGTCATTTTTTTTTGCGGCTTCGGCGGAGGAAGATTGTCTCAACATCTTTGCCCACATGCGGGATGTTTTGCTTACGGTTCTAGAGTTGACCGAAGCTGAGCGGCTGCCTGAAACCAACACCTTTATCCAGCATAGTTTTGGCGGATCCAAATTTGCAGCACGCGATGATAAGCATGTGAGCACCGGATACGAACAGCATGTTGCAAAGGCTTATATGCAGGGACCCGTGTTTACCACCGGGTCAGTGCATCTTCGTCTTCGTCCTTGGCCGAAACCCACTCCGCACCAGCGGTGGTGATTTCTTTCTTCCAGAAGGGGGCGCGGGATTTTAGGTAGTCCATCAGATATTCGGCCGCCTCGAACGCATCCTTGCGATGCGGTGCGGCAGTGGCCACCATCATGATCCGATCCCCCGGAGCGAGCCTGCCATGCCGATGGATCACCAGCACATTGCCCAGCGACCAGCGGTCTATTGCTTCTTGCGCAATCTGGGTCAAGGCCCGTTCAGTCATGCCCGGATAATGCTCAATCTCCATCACGTCCAAATCGCCCGTGGCCAGATCACGCACAACACCGGTAAAGGTCACGATTGCGCCATTTGCAGCATCGCCCGCCGCAAAGTCATTTGCCTCGGTACCTAGGTCAAACGGGTCTTCCTGCACCACGATGCGCATGACCTCAGCCACCTGTCATTGGTGGGAAAAAGGCAACCTCACGAACGCCCGCCAACGGGGCGTCAAAATCCGACAATTCCTGATCCAGCGCAACACGTAAGGCCGACAGATCCGCAAAGGCCGCTGCATAGCGATCCTCGCGCGCGCTAAGTTCTGCGACCAGATCGGATACGGTGGCCGCCTCGGTTTCAACCCGTTCTTTCGGCAGTCCGATCCGTTCGCGGACCCATGCGAAATACAGCACATCCATCCCTTAGTTCTCCTTCAGGTGTGGCATGGCTTTACGTAGGTAGTCATAGCCGGTGATCAATGTCAGCGCTGCTGCGATCCACAGCAGCCACAGGCCGATCCGACTGGACCAGAACATCCCTTCAAGATGCCAGCGCAGGCCGTTCAGGTCGTCTTCCTGCCCGGTCAGAATCTGGTCGATCAGCGTTGGGTCCATGCCGAAGCTGGCCATCACAAAGTAATGCTCGAAGATGCCCTGTGAAAACAAGACGGCTATCGCCACCATCTGGGCCGTGGTTTTCCATTTGGCAAGTTTGGTAACTTTCAGCGTTCCAGCCGTATCACCCAGATATTCGCGCAGGCCTGACACAAAGACCTCTCGAAACAGGATCACAGTGGCAGGCAGGACCAGCCACGGCGTCCAGTGTTCGGCCGAATACCCGACCAAGATCATCAGCGCGATCACCACCATCGCCTTATCGGCAATCGGGTCCAGCATGGCGCCAATTTTTGTTTCCTGCTTCCACGCTCGTGCCAGATAGCCATCGAACCAGTCGGTTAAGGCGGCTGTCAGAAACAGGATCAACGCGAACCAGTCGGCATAGGGCCGGGTGAAATACAAAAACATCACGGCCAGCCCCGGGGCTGCCAGCAGACGCAGGACGGTCAGAATATTGGGCAGGTTCCACTTCATGCAGCGGACCCTACATCGCTAAAATCCAACAGAAAAGATAGACAGTCAAAAAACCGTACTTGTCCCCTGAACTTGGTCAAAGCGCCGCAGGCAGCGCGTGGTGCGTCCATGCCCCTTGGAGTTTGTTCTATTTGCAGTCAGTTTCACCGCACGTATCCGGGACAGAAGGCACATCATGACAGCTCATATACAAACTGATGCCCGGTCAAATCTGACCGGCAGCCTGTGGATGATCGCCGCAATGGCGGGGTTTGCGCTGGAAGACGCGCTGTTGAAAGCGGCTTCGGGTGCCGTACCGATCTGGCAGGTGATGGTTATGTTCGGGGTGGGTGGGGCGCTGGTCTTTGCGGCGGTTGCACTGGCGCGCGGCACGCAACTGTTTCAGCCGGATGTCCTGTCGCGCCCGATGAAAGTGCGCGTGCTCTTCGAGGTATTCGGACGGTTATTCTATGTCTTGGCCATTGTGTTGACGCCTTTGTCCTCAGCTACCGTGATTTTGCAGGCCACTCCGTTGGTCGTGGTCGCTGGCGCTGCGCTGATCTTTGGCGAAACAGTTGGCTGGCGACGGTGGAGCGCGATTCTGATCGGTCTGATTGGCGTTGTAGTCATCCTGCAACCGACCGGAGACAGCTTTTCGGCGCTGTCCATTCTGGCGGTGCTGGGCATGTTGGGCTTTGCCGGTCGCGATCTGGCCAGCCGCGCAGCCCCGGCGACACTGGGGACCGAGGTTTTGGGCTTTTACGGCTTCCTCAGCATCATCGTTGCCGGTTTGGCCTATCGCCTGTGGGAGGACGTGCCAATCGTCCCGCTCGATCTGTACAACGGTCTGTTTCTGACCGGTGCGGTGCTTATGGGTGTGATGGCCTATGCCTCGCTTATGAAGGCGATGCGGATCGGAGAGGTCTCGGCCGTGACGCCGTTCCGCTATACGCGTCTGCTGTTCGGAATCGGTCTGGGCGTGTTCCTGTTCGGCGAGCAACTAGACCAGACCATGTGGATCGGCAGCGCGCTGATTGTGGCCTCGGGGCTGTACATCCTGTGGCGCGGGCGGCGGGCCTAGCCCTTGTCGTGGAAGAAATCATAGACCTTTTGCGCCAAGCCGGCCGAAATCCCCTCGACCGCTTTCAGATCGGCCAGGTTGGCCCGGCCAACTGCTTTGGCGCTGCCGAAATGAGCCAACAGGGCACGTTTGCGCGCGGCCCCCACGCCGGGGATTTCATCCAGCGGTGTGGCTCCCACGGCCTTGGCACGCTTGGCTCGATGGGTGCCGATGGCAAACCGGTGGGCCTCGTCTCTTAGGCGCTGAATGAAATAGAGCACCGGGTCGTTGCGTTTCAGCGCAAAGGGCCTTTGGCCAGTGCGGTGAAATTCTTCCTTACCATGGTCGCGGTCAACGCCTTTGGCGACACCGATCATGGGGATCTCCTCGACCCCGTGCTGCGCCATAATCTCATGGACGGCGCTCACTTGCCCGGCGCCACCGTCAATAAGCAGCAGATCAGGCCACATTCCCTTGTCACGGTCGGGATCTTCTTTTTGCAGGCGGGTAAAGCGGCGGGTCAGCACCTCTTTCATCATGCCAAAGTCGTCACCGGGGGTCAGGTCATCTCCACGAATGTTGAACTTGCGATAGGCATTTTTCATGAAACCGTCGGGGCCGGCCACGATCATGCCGCCCACGGCATTGGTGCCTTGAATATGGGAGTTGTCGTAGACTTCGATCCGGTTTGGCGGGGCATCCAGATCAAATGCCTCGGCGATCCCGCGCAATAGTTTGGCCTGGGTGGCACTTTCCGACATCCGCCGGGCCAGGGATTCACGCGCGTTGCGTATGGCCCCTGCGACAAGTTCTTGTTTCTCACCACGCTGGGGCACAAGGATTTCCACCTTGCGACCGGCTTTTTCTGTCAGCGCCTCTTGCATCAGGTCGGCGTTTTCAACGGCATCTGACAGGATCAACTGACGGGGTGGTTCCTTGTTGTCGTAGAACTGACCCAGAAACGCCTCCATCACCTCGGCGGCTGACACATCTGCCCCGACGCGGGGATAGAAGTCCTTGTTGCCCCAGTTCTGGTTGGCGCGGATGAAGAACACCTGAACGCAAGCCTGCCCACTGTCCATATACAGGCCGATCACATCCGCCTCGGCCACACCGCGCGGGTTAATGCCTTGCGAGGTCTGCACCTGCGTCAGCGCCCGGATGCGATCGCGCAGGCCAGCGGCGCGTTCAAACTCCATCGCCTCAGACGCGGCCATCATCTGTTCGGCCAGTTCCTCTTGCACTTTGGTCGACCGGCCTGACAGGAATCGTTCCGCATCCTTGACGCTTTCACGGTAGTCCTGATCCGAGATCAACCCGACACAAGGCCCAGAACACCGCTTGATCTGATAGAGCAGGCAGGGACGGGTGCGGCTTTCGAACATCGAGTCAGAACAGTTGCGCAGCAGGAAGGCCTTTTGCAGCTGGTTCAGGGTTCGGTTCACGGCACCCGCGCTGGCGAAGGGGCCGAAATACGCGCCCTTTTCCTTTTTTGCTCCCCGATGCTTTTTGATCTGTGGAAAGACATGGTCCTTTGCCACCAGAATATTGGGAAAGCTTTTGTCGTCGCGCAGCAGCACGTTGTATTTCGGTTTGAGCTGCTTGATCAGGTTCTGTTCAAGCAGCAGCGCCTCGGTCTCGGTCCGGGTCGTCAGGAACATCATCGAGGCCGTGGCCGCAATCATCCGCTCGATCCGGCCAGAGTGTCCCGGTCTTGTATAGTTCGACACCCGTGCCTTCAGATTGCGCGCCTTGCCGACGTAAAGAACTCGGCTGTCCGCATCCAGCATCCTGTACACGCCAGGTGAACTGTCGAGCGTTTTCGCATATCGCTGGATGCAGGCGTATCCTGTCGACTGGGCGTCATTCTGAGAGCTGTTGGTGTCGTCTTGAGAGGTCATGGCCAAAATATGTGATTCTTTGACCATGGCTGCAATCTTGAGCGCTTCAGATCAAGGGAAAACAAATCCACGTATTCTGTGGATAACTGTGCAGATAACTTTTGTGGGGCTTGAATTTTCCCTTGTTTCATTAAGGATTCCTTGATTTGCTTAAAAAATAGGCACATATGTAATCTATTGAATTTAAACAGTAAAAATTTCTACACATGGCAAGTGTATGAAAAAAAAGACATTTTTGTAACGGATTGATAACAGAAATGAGAGCGGTGCAAAACTTCCAGCACCAAACGTTATTCCACGCCCAGAACATCCGGTGTCTGCCACCCCAAATGCTGTCCGCCATCCACGCAGAGAATCTGGCCGGTGACCGCATGAGCATCCAGGAAATACCCAAGTGCAGCGGTGATGTCAGAGGGGTTTGACCCACGTTCCAGAATGGTGTTGGCGCGCTGTGCTTTGAAGTGATCTTCGGATTGCCTGTGACCCTGCATCGTCGGTCCCGGTCCGATGGCATTGACGCGGATCGCCGGGGTTAGCGCCTGAGCTGCGGTACGGGTCAACGCCCATAGCCCCATTTTGGCGACGGTGTAGGACATGAATTCGGGCGTCAGTTTGCGGACCCGCATGTCGACCATATTTACAATCAGGCCCGTTGCCAGCGGCTCGCCCGTATCATCGGTTTCAGGTTCCAGACCCTGTTCAGCCATCGCCTGAGTCAAAACGAATGGCGCCCGCAGGTTGCTGTTCATGTGGCGGTCCCAGCTTTGCCGGGTGGCCGTGTGGATGTTGTCGTATTCAAATATCGAAGCGTTGTTGACCAGGCAGGTAATGGGTCCGCCCAGCGCCTCGGATGCGCGTGGCAGCAGGGCAGCCACGCTTGCTTCTTCTAACAGGTCGGCCTGCAGAGCTACAGCATTGCGGCCTAGGGCCCTGATTTCAGCGACAACCTTAGATGCCTCTTGTTCAGAGGAGGCGTAATGGACCGCCACGTCGTACCCACGCCCGGCCAGATAAAGGGCCATTGCCCTACCAAGGCGAATTCCGGCACCGGTAACTAGGGCTCGGGTCATGCGGCCTCTCTTTGTGTCACACCAACAAGGAAATAACGTAAACCGCGTAAAGGCTTGTCAACAGAATTCCCCATCCGCGGGTGATATCCCGTTTGAAAAATACAAAGGGGACCAAAAGGAGTGATGCGCCCAGCATGACCCAAAGATCAAATCGCAGGAATTCTGGATCAACAGGAATGCGCCCAAACAGGGTTGCAATGCCGACGATGGCCAACAGATTGAACATGTTGGACCCGATAACATTGCCCAATGCGACATCGGCTTGTCGGCGCAGTGCTGCCATAACTGTGGTCGCCAGTTCCGGCAGAGAAGTTCCCACCGCTATAAGTGTCAGTCCGATTACAGTCTCGCTGACGCCGTAAGTGCGGGCAATGATTGTAGCGTTGTCGACCAGAAGATGTGCGCCCATCGGCAGGCCTATCAGTCCGAGCACCAGGTAGACTGAAATCTTCCAATAGGGCATGTCTGGATCGGCTTCTTCCAAGCCATCAAAATCGTCATCCTCGGCGCAGGCTTTGCCACAGGCCTTGCGATGGGCATGGGCTTCTCGGAAGGCGGTCCATAGAACAAAGCTGAGAGCAGCCAGCAAAATCGCGCCGCTGAACAGGTTGAACACGCCGCAGAAGGCAAGGCCGATGAACAGAACGGTTGCCAGCAACATGAACACATAGTTCTTGCGGCTGTCACATTCGCTGGTGTGCAGCGTGGCAAGCAGCGCAGGCAGGCCCAGCACCAGCAGGATATTGGCCGTGTTCGACCCCACAACGTTACCCAGGGCGATGCCCGGTGCGTTTTCCTTAATTGCGCTGATTGCAATCAGAAGTTCTGGCGCCGAGGTGCCGAATGCCACGATCGTCAAACTAACGATCAACGCCGGTACTCCAATCCGCAGGCTGAGGTTCACGGCACCGCGTACCAGCGCATCACCCGCCAGCAACAGGATCAACAAACCGAGACCGGATAACAGCCATGCCGTCATGCGCGGCCTCCTTTTTCGCAGGCACAGGGACCTTTACCGATCCTGAACCGATGACAGCGCGGGCATCTTGCGGATTGCAGTTTTTTCTGCCCCGGGAACCGCAGTTTGCCGAACATTGCCAGGACGCCCATGGCAATCAAAAAGAGGGTCACGATCTTGATAATCACGCTACAAACCGAAACGTGCGTATGCGGCACGCTCCTCAAGTCCGGCAACCGCGTCCTGTGCCAAGGAGGCGCCGAACCGTGACCAGAATGGCTTGCGCAGCCCGTAACGGCGGAATTTAACTTTATCGCCAAACCGGTCCTGCATTTTGGGTTTGAGATGAGCGATGCCGTCGATCAGGCCAAGTTCATGCGCGCGGCGTGCCAGCCAGACTTCGCCAGTGAACAGATCAGCACCCGTTTCAAGCTTTGCCCCGCGTCGTGCTTTGACATGAGCAGTGAAGTTCTCGTGGATATCGCGTAGCAGGCCTTCAAGCCTTGCGACATCTTCAGGTTTTTCCGGGGCAAAGGGATCCAACATGGATTTCGAATGGCCCGCCGTGTGCACTCGCCGTTCGAAACCCTGCCTCTCAAGGAAGAGATGTGCGCCGAACCCCGAAGAGATCACGCCAATCGAACCCAGTACCGAACTGTCATCGGCGTAAATCTCATCAGCTGCCGCTGCCAACCAATAGCCACCCGAAGCTGCCACATCCTCGACAAATGCGAAGACGGGAACATCCAGTTCTTTCGACAGACGCTGAATGCGCGCACCGATCAATGAACTTTGGACCGGGGATCCGCCGGGCGAGTTGACCTCAAGCGCGACGGCGGCAGGTTTGCCTTTGCGAAATGCTTTTTCGAGAACCGGCGCCAGAGTTGTGTCAGACATCGACCCGCGCCCGGACATGCCGATTGCACCCGATAAGCGCACGACCGAAACGGTTGGCTGTTTTTTGAGAAACGGCAGGCTGACCTTCATGGGTGCCGATGTAGAGTGCGCCCACGCGGTAAACAAGGGAGCGGCTGACCGTTATCGGTCGCGTGGACGTATTTACTGAAGGTGATGGGCAAAAATGCAACGCCGTCCATGGCCTAACTCCGGATGCGCCAGCCAGTTTTGAAGATCCATCCGATGATGCCCAGACACACGCCGGTAAACGCCAGTATGGCCAAAAGGCTGAACATGATCGGCACATCGGCCAGGCCGTAAAACGACCAGCGAAAGCCCGAGATCAGATAGACGACCGGGTTGAACAGGGTGATGGTCTGCCACAGCGGGGGCAGCATCGAAATCGAATAAAAGGTACCGCCCAGAAAGATCAGCGGTGTCACCACGAGTTGCGGAACCAAAGACATCTGCTCGAAATTGCTGGCCCAGATGCCGATGATGAAGCCCAGCAAGGAAAAGCTGAGGCAGGTCAGGACTAGAAATGTCACCATGGCAAGCGGGTGTTCAATACGCAAATCCACAAAGAATGCAGAGGTCACAAGGATCACGACACCCACAAACAGCGATTTTGTCGCCGCCGCTCCGACGTAGCCGATGACGATCTCGATGAAATTCACCGGCGCCGAAAGAAGCTCATATATCGTTCCCAGAAACTTTGGGAAATAGATCCCGAAAGAGGCGTTCGAGATCGACAGCGTCACAACAGATAACATGACCAGCCCCGGAACGATGAATGCGCCATAGGAGACGCCTTCGACCTCTTGGATGCGGCTGCCGATCGCCGTGCCAAAGACAACGAAATACAGCGATGTCGACAGGACCGGAGATATGAAGCTTTGCGCAAGGGTGCGGAAGAACCGGGCCATTTCGAACCGGTAGATGGCAGTAATGGCGGACCAGTTCATGTGGCTTCTCCCGACACCATATTGACAAAGATCTCTTCAAGGCTGGACTGACGCGTTTGTACATCGCGTAAAATCAGTCCGGCCTCGGCCACATCGTTCAACAGGGTGGTGATGCCAGTGCGGTCGGCATTTGTGTCGTAGGTATAAACCAACGTGTCACCCTTGCCGTTGAGTTTGAGGTTATGCGCTGACAGGCTGTCGGGGACGGTTTCAATGGGCTCGGTCAGCATGACTTCGATCTGCTTCTTCCCCATCTGAGACATCAACGTGTCTTTGTCCTGGACCAGCAGCAGCTCACCCTTGTCGATGACGCCGACACGGTCGGCAATGGCCTCGGCCTCTTCGATATAGTGGGTGGTTAGAATGATGGTGACACCGGCCTGCTTCAACTCGGCCACGATTTCCCACATGTCTTTGCGCAGTTCGACATCAACACCTGCGGTCGGCTCGTCCAGAAACAGAACACGCGGCTCGTGTGCCAGCGCTTTTGCGATCAGAACCCGACGTTTCATACCGCCCGATAGTTCTTTGATCGCGTTTTTGCGTTTTTCCCACAAAGACAATTTGCGCAGAATTTCTTCGATACGTGCGTTGTTCTGCCCAAGCCCGAACAGCCCGCGCGACAATCGCACAGTGTTCCAGACCTTTTCAAAGGGTTCGAGCGCGATCTCCTGCGGAACCAAACCGATCATCCGGCGGGCTGCGCGAAAATCAGTCTGGATATCGTGGCCGCCGACGGTCACGCTTCCTGAGGTTGGCGTCGTTATTCCACACACCGTCGAAATCAGCGTGGTCTTGCCTGCACCGTTGGGACCAAGAAGAGCCAGGATTTCTCCCTGCTCGATGTCCAGAGACACGCCCTTTAGCGCCTCAAAACCTCCGGCATAGGACTTTCGCAAATCCCTGATGGACAGAATTGTTGTCATGCGCCTCCCCCGTTCTGGCGGCGACACTACCCTGCGAGTCAGCCACAGAACAGGCCCAATTCACACATTTTGCTCAGCTTTCCAATTGGCCTTTCCAGTCCGGGCTTGCATTTCCTGGCTGGCCCCGAAACCCTGCGCGGGCAGGAGGACTGGTATGTTAAGTGGAATTCGGATCATCGAAATCGAGGGCCTGGGCCCCGGTCCCTTTGCCGCCATGCTGTTGGCCGATCTCGGTGCAGATGTGATCACCATCCACCGCAAGGGGCAGGCCGCGACTCCGGGCATGCCCGAACAGTCAGTTCTGGATCGGGGTAAGCGCTCGATCAGCCTGAACCTCAAAGACCCGGCCGATCTGGATGTGGCCCGGCGCCTGATCGCCACGGCTGATGCACTGATCGAAGGGTTTCGACCCGGTGTGATGGAAAAGCTGGGCCTTGGCCCTGATATCTGTCGCGATCTGAACCCAAAGCTGATTTATGGCCGTATGACGGGTTGGGGACAGGACGGCCCCTTGTCCAAGAATGCCGGGCACGATCTGAACTATATCGCACTGTCCGGGGCGCTTTGGTATGCGTCGCAACCGGACCAACCGCCGCAAACCCCGGCCACTTTGGTGGGTGATATCGGTGGCGGTGCCATGTATCTGGTCGCGGGCATTCTGGCCGGATTGCTGAATGCGGCACGCACAGGAAAGGGCACGGTCGTGGACGCCGCTATTTATGACGGCTCGGCCCATATGATGAACCTGCTGATGAGCCTGCGCCAAACCGGAAACCTGTCAGATACTCGCGGACACAGCCTTCTGGACGGTCCCCATTGGAGCCGAACCTATGCCTGCTCTGATGGTGGATTTGTGGCGGTGCAGTGCCTGGAGCCGAAATTCTATGCCGAGTTCCTGCAGATATTGGACCTGTCTGGCGATCCCGAATTTCGGCAGCAATATGATGCTTCCACCTGGCCCGCGCTGACCCGGCGGCTGGCTGAAATCTTTGCTGGCAAACCACGTGATCATTGGGCGGCGCTGTTTGCAGCAAGTGACGCCTGTGTTGCACCGGTGCTCAACCCGTCCGAAGCGCAGAACCATGCCATGAACACAGCACGCCAGATCTGGCGTGCCCCCGACGGTATGCTACAGGCCGCCGCCGCGCCGCGGTTTTCCGAGCGGGAGTGGAAGCCCAGACCCAGCCCGCGCCGCGGAGATCATACACAAGACATACTGGCCGAGCTGGACGCCCGACCCAAAGCCTAGCGGTTGCGCACTGCGTCGATCATACGCTGAACGTTGTCGGGATCGGCATCGGGCGTGATGCCATGACCCAGATTGAAGATATGCGGCCCTTTGGAGAATGCATCGACAATCCGCCGGGTCTCGTCCACCAGCGCTTGACCGCCGGTCACCATATGCGACGACGCCAGATTGCCCTGTACGCAACCATCCACCTGGACATGCTCAGCGCCCCATTCCGGCGAGACCGAATTGTCCAGCGCGACGCAATCAACCCCCGTGGTTTTGGCGAACCCGATATAGCCATCTCCGGCCTCTCGCGGGAATCCGATCACCGGGATGCCGGGGTGACGTTCCTTGATGGCCTGGGTGATTACGCGGCACGGCTCGACCGCATATTTGCGGAACGCCTCACCCTTCAGCGATCCGGCCCAGCTGTCGAATATCTTGACTACCTCGGCGCCTGCCTCGATCTGGGCTGAAAGATATTCGATCGTGGCCAGCGTGATCCGGTCCAGCAGCGCTTCGAACAGCGCAGTATTCCCCTCGCGCAGCGCATGGGCGGGGCCTTGATCCGGGGTGCCGCGTCCGGCGATCATGTAGGTCGCCACTGTCCACGGCGCGCCAGCAAAACCGATCAAGGTTGTCTCGGACGGCAACTCCTGTGACAGGATGCGCACTGTCTCATAGACTGGCGAGAGTGTTTCGTGGATATCCTCGACCGATTTCAGCGCATCAAACTCGGATTGCTGCGTGATGGTCGACAAACGCGGGCCTTCACCGGTGACAAACCAAAGATCCGCACCCAGCGCCTGTGGTACCAGCAGGATATCCGCAAACAGGATAGCTGCATCGAACCCATAGCGACGGATCGGCTGCAATGTGACTTCGGCCGCAAGCTCGGGATTGTAGCACAGCGACAGGAAATCCCCGGCCTGCGCGCGCGTTGCACGATATTCTGGCAGATACCGCCCGGCCTGGCGCATCATCCAGATCGGAGGCACATCCTGCACCTGTCCTGCCAATGCCCGCAGCAGTTTCTTTGTTTCGGCCATCTCTGCCCCCAATCGTCTGGTTTGTGGCAACGGGTCTTCCTTCGGCGGCAATTTGTCAAGCTCTGCCCCCATTGTCAGGGCAATGTGACGCGACTAAAGCTGTGTCCATGACATTGACCCTGCCTTCACCCGCCTCACCGCTGAAAATCGGCACCCGTGGTTCGCCCCTGGCGCTGGCGCAAGCCTATGAAACCCGGCAGCGGTTAGGCACAGCCTTTGATCTGCCCGAAGATGCATTCGAAATCGTGGTGATCAAGACCACCGGCGACAATCGCGCGATGATCGACGCGGACCGCCCGCTGAAAGAGATCGGCAACAAAGGCCTGTTCACCAAGGAAATCGAAGAAGCGATGCTGCGAGGTGATATCGACATCGCTGTGCATTCGACCAAGGACATGCCGGTCGAACAGCCCGCGGGTCTTGTGTTGGACACGTTCCTGCCGCGCGAAGATGTGCGCGACGCTTTTATTTCGCCCAGCCTGAACTCTATTCATGACCTGCCCAATGGCGCGGTGGTTGGCACCTCGTCTTTGCGCCGCCGGGCTCAGCTGTTGAACCGGCGCCCTGACCTGAATGTGGTTGAGTTCCGTGGCAACGTGCAAACGCGCCTGAAGAAACTGACCGATGGTGTAGCGGATTGCACGTTTCTGGCGATGGCAGGTATCCGGCGCCTGAATATGGACGACGTTCCCGCAACTGCTATCTCGCCCGAGGATATGCTGCCCGCTATTGCACAAGGTACAATCGGTATCGAACGCCGCAGTGACGATCCCCGTGCTGCAGGGATGTTGGAGGCAATTCATCATAGCGAAACCGGGTATCGACTTTTGGCCGAGCGCGCCTTGCTGGCCGCGCTTGACGGGTCCTGCGAGACTCCGATTGCCGGGCTTGCTGATATCAGCGGTGGCATTCTGCGCCTGCGCGGAGAAGTCCTGCGCCCGGACGGGTCTGATTCTATCGCCGAAGACGCCACTGGCGTGATTGGTGATGGTGCAGAAATGGCGCGCGCAATGGCCGAAAAACTACTGACAAAGGCCGGCCCCGGGTTCTTTGATTGGAAGAATTGAAGATAAATTTATTTAATGTGAACTAGTTCACTGTCGCGCTCTCAAAGATCAGGCATTAAGGATGCACACCGATTGAGAAATCGGGTTGGTCTCGAAGAAGTCGAAAGTTTTTGTTAGTCTGTCCATTTTTAAGTGGTATTCGAGGGGGCGAGACCAAACCCCGACATTCAGTCAGTAAGGGCCGCTGTCTCATTAAGACGGCGGCCCGTTTACTTTTGGGTGTCTCAAATAGCCGCGACGTCTTGAACCGCTTGCACAATCGCAGCCCGCTGGTGAAGCGATGTCAGTACATATAATTGCCTGTCTTCAAGACTGGATGCGCGGGGCAGTGGAATGATCCTCGTGCCAAGGGGCTAGAAAATCCGTCGCATTTTCTTATCCGGTGTAAAGTGCAAGCGTTGATAGTACCTGTAAGAGGCGTAGAGTGCTTCAGCACACCGCTTCATTGTGACGATTACCGGAGACCAAGATGGCCGAGACTTTCGACGAAGATCTGTTCCTCAGAGGGCTGGAGCAACGCAAAAGCACCCTGGGCGCGGAATATGTTGAGAAAAACCTGGCCGCCGCCGACGATTTTACCCGGCCGTTTCAAGAGGCAATGACCGCTTGGTGCTGGGGTTTCGGCTGGGGCGACGATGTGATCGACGCCAAGACCCGGTCAATGATGAACCTGTCCATGATCGGCGCCCTGGGCAAGATGCACGAATGGGAACTCCACTGTCGCGGCGCCATCAGCAACGGCGTCAGCAAAGAAGAAATCCGGGCCATTATTCACGTGATCGGCATCTATTGTGGCGTGCCGCAGGCGCTGGAATGCTTTCGTGTCGCGCGCAAGGTTCTGGACGAGGCAGAGACAACCTCTGAGACATGATCATGAATTGAGCTGTGCCCAAGCTTCATCAAGCTGAGTGGATTTTCGGGCTCGGTTTGGCAGGTGGCTGAAACACACAACGGCGCCCTATATTTGCGGGTGTCGCAAGTTGCCGATTCCTCTGGTTCTCTTAGTCCGCGTTGTTTATCCGGCCGCGTAATTCTTCGGCCTCCTGCCGCGCGGCGCGCAACCCGTCCATGGCAGCGCCCAGTTCCGCCTCGGTCTGGGTGAGCTGATTGGTTAGCTCGGCCTCGCGCTGTTGCAGATAGGTGATGGCCTGATCGCGGGTTTCTTCGGCCTCATGCAATTCCTGGCTCATGCGATCCAGATCGGCGACGTCGCTTTGGCGAACACGAGACAGACGATGGGCCAGCCAGTTGGCGAACCACCCCATGCAGAAGGCTGCGAACAGGATGATGGCGGTGGCAATGATGAATTCGATTCTGTTCACTTACTGATCCCCTGCGCCGGTATCTGCGGCGTCTTCTGACGTCTCTGTCTCGGCCTCCAGCGCCTCAAGCCCAGTCTCGGAATTGGCAATGGGTTCAGGCCGGATCAGGCGAAATTCAATGCGACGGTTTTCTTCTCGGCCTGCCTCGGTATCGTTGTCTGCGATCGGTTGCGTTTCACCATATCCCACGGCCGAGTAGCTTGACGTTGGGATGCGGCGTCCGCGCAACTCATTCAGGATCGACTGAGCCCGCGCCTGGCTGAGTTGCTGGTTCATCTCTTCGCGGCCCTGACTATCTGTATGGCCCTGAATTTCAATCCGGATGGGGCCGCATTCGCGCAGAATCTCGGCGATCTGATTGACGGTATCGCGTGAATCCGCGGCAACCGTGGCCGATCCCGGTTCGAATGCGATTTTGCTGCTGGCCTGAACTTCGGCAAGCTGGTCTTCGCACAGCTCTGGGTCGGGCAGGCTGTCTGCGGGTTTCGGCGGCTCTTGATAGGTGATCGAAAGGGTGAAACCTTTTGCATCCCCAAGCTTTTCCGACAGCAATCCGGCGATACGGGCTTTGGCGTCCGGGTCGTAGCTGACCCCGCTGAGAGAAACGTCGTCAGGGGTAACAGTCAGAGCGCCGTTATGCAGCAGAGACAACGCTTCCAGCCCCGCCAGAACACGAACCGGCCAGTCTGCGGGTAAGTCGGAGGCGATGCGGGTGGCGGTATAAACCTGTTCCGATCCAAATGCCGCGCGGGCAAAACTGTCGGCCATGTCGCGCGATGTCTCATTGCTCAGACGACCGCGCATTTGGACCAGCCCTTCGGGGCTGCGCGTGGTCGAGAACTCGGGGGGGCCGGTGGATTCGGCGGTTTCGGGTTCGGGCAGGACGGCGTGCAGGGCGAAAACCTCGGGCAGCGCATTTTCCAGCTCGCCCACCACACGGTCAAAGACCCCAGCCTCTGTTCCTTGCGCCGCCACCAGCGTGATATCCGCATCCGAAATCGTGACCGAACCCTGACCAATCTTGGACAGGGCGCGAATGCTGAGCGTTGCCGCTTCGGGCCAACGGGGTGAGGGCACGCCCAAACCGATTGTACAGTTAAACGGACCAGCAAGGCCTGCTTCTTTGGCAGCAGCGACGATGGCATCCCGCGCTTTTTCATTCTGGGCCGAGCAGGCATCGAACTGGCCGCCGTTGGCATCAATCAGGTAGCGCAGTGTAAAGGGGGTGATTACGGGGCGCGGAGCCGAGATCGACAACCCGATTCGCAAACTGGGAGGTGCTGCGCGGGTCAGGCTCTGTTCCAGTCGTTCTTTTTCCCGCAGGCTGTCTGCAATGGCGGTGATTTTCACCAAACCGGGGCTGGCCGATATTTTGGCACGCGGCAGGCGGGTCAACGCTTCGAGCGCATAGTTCAACGCGTCGTCCCAGCCTTCGGGTATAGGGTAATCCGCCGTTTCCATCAGGTCCGAAACGGTGTCGCCGTCCATCCGGCGCAACCTTTCGATCAGCTCGCTGCGGTCTTGGCTTGCGGGTATCAGACCAATAATCGAAATACCGCTGTCGTTTCGCAAAATTTCAGCGGAAAAGCGCGGTGCTGCCAGTTGCCGGGTGGGGGCGACCTGCATGTCGTCAATAACGCGTGAGGTATCAACCTCGGTCCCGGCTGCGGTCAGCGCATTGAACCGCGTTGCTTCGTCAATGGCTATGCCGGTCAGGACAACGCGCAGGCCATCGGATTCGACTTCGGCCCAGTCATGCCCTTTTAGGTCAAGCGCACGCCGCACGGCGAGTTCCGACGCTTCTTCAACTTTGGTTACCGCATATCCTGCGGCCACAAGCGATAGGCTGGCCGAAACGAGGAATATCAGGGAGGCAGCTAGGAAATAGGGCAGGCGCATGTGCGGGCAGACGACTCCTGAAGTTATTGAGCAGGACTCTTACAGAGGCCCGCGCCGAGGTGCAATCAGAGCAACCCAGCAATGCAAAGGAAGATCAGCGGAATAAGGCCGGTATCCCGGTTGGCCCGGAAAAGCTGCAGCAATTTGGCGTTGTCTTCAGTGTCCAGCCCACGCAGTTGCCACGTCATATGCCATCCCATCGCCCAAGGTCCGGCAAGTGCAACGAACATGGCTGTAATTGGGGCCTGCCGCGTCATGGCGTCTATAATGGCCAGCGCCATTAGGGATACAGTGGCGACCAGGAAATACTTTAACCAATGCGCAGTATTTGTCCCGAACAGGCGGGCGGTGGATTTGATACCGATCAACTCGTCATCCTCGGCGTCCTGATGCGCATAGATCGTGTCGTAGAACAGCGTCCAGGCGATGCCGGCCAGGTACAGAGTGATAGCCGGGCCGCCCACCGTTCCGGTATGCGCGGCCCAGGTCAGCAGGATGCCCCAGTTGAAAGCCAGTCCCAGAAATACCTGTGGCCACCAGGTGAACCTTTTGGCGAAGGGGTAGACAGCGACGGGCAACAGGGACAGCACGCCCATGGCGATGGCGGCTTGGTTGAAGCTCAGCAGAACTAACAATGCCAGCAGGCATTGCAGCACCATCCAGATCGCGGCCTGCCGAACACTGACCTGCCCAGAAGGGATCGGGCGCGACCGGGTCCGTTCCACTTTTGCATCAAAGTCGCGGTCCGAAATGTCATTCCAAGTGCAGCCCGCGCCGCGCATCAAAAAGGCACCGATGGCACAACCGATGGCGATCCAGAGGTCCTCCCACCGCGGGGTGCCGTCGCTGAGGATGGCCAGCGTCAGTCCCCACCAGCAGGGGATCAGCAGCAGCCATGTGCCGATAGGCCGATCAGCCCGGCTCAGCCGCAGGTAAGGGCGCGAGAATTCCGGCGCATAGGTGTCGACCCAGTTGCCGCTGACCGCATCAGCGACCTGACCGTCTGGTGTTGGCGCATTGCCTTGCATATGTAAGGTCTCATGAGTGCAAAGATCAGACTGTATGTAGAGCACCCTTTGGGTCCGGGGCAATCGGTAGAATTGACGCGCGAGCAGGCACATTACCTGTTCGGTGTCATGCGCCTGGCTGTGGGGGGGCAGGTTGCCTTGTTTAACGGACAGGACGGAGAATGGCAGGCCGAAGTGGCCGAAGCGGGAAAGCGTTGCGGTGTACTGACCTGTGTCGAACAGACCAAACCGCTGCAACGGCCACCTGACCTGTGGTTCCTGTTCGCCCCGATCAAAAAGGCACGCACCGATTTCATCGTTGAAAAGGCGGCGGAAATGGGTGCGGCGCGGATCATGCCGGTGCAGACAGAATTCACCAATTCCGAACGTATCCGCCAGGACCGCTTGCAAGCCCATGCGGTCGAGGCCGCCGAGCAATGCGGCGGTACATTCGTGCCCGAGGTCGCCGATCTGCAGCGGCTGGACCGAGTTCTGGATGGCTGGCCCGAGGGGCGTCAACTGATGTTTTGTAACGAGGCCGAGGTCGGCTCGGCCCTGCGCCTGGCGGCGCATGAAAAGGGGTTGCCATGGGCGATCCTTATCGGACCCGAGGGCGGCTTTTCCCAACGTGAACGTGCCCGGCTGACCGCCTTACCCTATGCCCATGTCGTCAGTCTTGGCCCGCGTATCCTGCGCGCGGATACTGCAGCCGTTGCGGCTCTGACCATGTGGCAGCAGGCGTTGGGGGACTGGTCATGATTTGGCGTCTCGCGCAGGAGGCGGATGTACCGAAGATCGACCAGTTTCTAATGCGCCACATTCAGACGTCGATGTTCCCCTTGGCCAATCTGCGTGATTTTGGATTGCGGGGCACGGACCGACGTGCCGTTAATATCTGGGTGTTGGGCGACGATCCCCGTGCGGCGTTCTCCATCACGAATGAGGGCATGGTTTTACCGCAATGTCCCGATTGCACAGATGAAGAACTGGCCGCTGCGATTGATCTGATCCGGGGGCGTGCCTTGTTTGGAATGGCGGCTGAGGCAACACAGGCCCGCCGGATCATGCGTCTTGCGGGGTGGGAGGATCGGCCGGCAACGCTGAACAGCGATGAACCGGGTTTCACGCTGGATTTGGAACAGCTTACTATTCCGGATGCTACAAGCGCAGAATTGGTGCCTTTGGGTGCGTTTGATCGTGAAATCGTCGAAAGGTGGCGGTCTGACTACCTGATCGAAGCAATGGAATTCAATTCGTCACGAGCGCAAAAACAGGCTGGCTTGGATTGCGACGCCTATACCGCACGTGATTCTCATCGTGTGTTGCTGGTCGACGATCAGCCTGTCGCCATGACTGGTTTTAACGCGCGCTTGCAAGAAGTCGTGCAGATTGGTGGGGTCTTTACACCTCGTGAAATGCGCGGCCGTGGATATGCGCGTCTGGCCGTCGCGCTGCATCTGGAGGAGGCGCGCCGTACAGGTGCGAAACGCGCGGTTTTGTTTGCGGCTTCCGATTCCGCTGCGCGTGCTTATATCGGTATCGGTTTTCAATCCGCGGGGCAGTACTCGCTCATCCTGTTCATAAACCCAGAGGATACCGCATGAGTTTCATCCGACCCGAAGCGAAACTGGCCCTGTGGCGCTGGCGCGAAGTGCTGGTTGCCGGTGTCATTCTGTTGGTTGGCCTCAGCTGGATCAGCGGCCCGGGTGGGTTGCTGGGCTGGTTGGGCTGGGTTTTGGTGGCGGTGTCGCTTGCACTGGCCGTGATCGGGGTTCAGCGCGCCAGGTTTCGCACCGGCGTCGGTGGCCCCGGAGTTGTGACCATCGACGAAGGCCAGATATCCTATTTTGGCCCGCTGGACGGTGGCATGGTAGCGACGCGGGAAATCGAACGGTTGGCGTTGGATCCATCCTCGAATCCGGCGCATTGGGTGTTGGAACAGCCTGGCCAGCCGACGCTTCACATTCCTGTGAATGCCGAAGGGGCCGAAGCGCTGTTTGACGTGTTCTCGGCGCTGCCGGGGTTGAAAACAGAACATATGTTGTCGGAATTGAACGGTGGGGCCGTACATCCCGTAGTAATTTGGGAGCGTCAGTCGATGCGCCCTGCGCATATGCGGTTGCATTGACACCGCCCTCGTTTGCGACCACGACTGACCAACAAGACAGACACATCAGGATCGGAGCACGGTTCATGTCCATCCCCCAGTCCGGCGGCGGACCGATCGAACGCCACGAGCAACTTGCCGAATATCTGGAAGCGGGCTGCAAGCCCAAAGCCGATTGGCGTATCGGAACCGAACATGAAAAGTTCGGCTATTGTAAAGACTCACTGAAACCGCTGCCATTCGAAGGCACGCGGTCGATTGTGGCGGTGCTTGAAGGGCTGCGCGACCGGCACGGCTGGGCCGAGGTGCGCGAAGCGGGCCACCTGATCGGTCTGGAAAAAGACGGCGCCAATGTCAGCCTTGAACCGGGCGGTGCACTAGAGCTGTCTGGTGCGCCGTTGGAGACGATCCACGAGACCTGCGACGAGGTGAACACCCACCTGCGCGAGGTTAAGGATATCGCTGATGAAATCGGCGTGGGCTTTATCGGTCTGGGCGCGGCCCCGATCTGGACCCATGAGCAGATGCCTCTGATGCCCAAAGGCCGTTATCGGCTGATGAACGATTACATGGAAAAAGTAGGCTCCATGGGCCGCGCCATGATGCGGCGCACTTGCACGGTTCAGGTCAATATCGACTTTGGGTCCGAGGCAGACATGGTGCAGAAACTGCGCGTGGCGCTGGCTTTGCAGCCTGTGGCGACTGCGCTGTTTGCCAACTCGCCATTTTTTGAGGGTAAGCCCAACGGCCAGAAAAGCTGGCGCAGCCATATCTGGCGGCATCTGGACGATGCACGCACCGGTATGTTGCCCTTTGTGTTCGAAGAAGGCTTTGGGTTCGAGCGCTACGTGCAATACGCGTTGGATGTGCCGATGTACTTTGTCTATCGCGATGGCCAGTATATCAACGCGCTGGGCATGTCCTTCCGCGATTTCCTGCAGGGCAAACTGCCCGCGCTGCCTGGTGAAACACCTACCCTGTCTGATTGGGCCGATCACCTGACCACCGCCTTCCCCGAGGCGCGGATCAAGAAATTCATGGAGATGCGCGGCGCGGATGGTGGCCCTTGGCGGCGTCTGTGTGCGCTGCCTGCCTTCTGGGTTGGCCTGACCTATGATCAGGGCGCGCTGGATGCGGCCTGGGATCTGGTCAAGGGCTGGGATGCCGAAACGCGCGAGGAACTGCGCGTTCAGGCGGCCGTCAATGGCCTGCAGGCGCAGGTTGGCGACATCAACATGCATGATCTTGCCCGCGAAGTGGTTGCGATCTCGGAAAGTGGTCTCAAGGCCCGGGCCTATCCCGGCGCAGGTGGTCTGGTTCCCGATGAGACGCATTTCCTGAATGCGCTGAAGGAAAGTCTCGATACCGGCAAGGTTCCAGCGGATGAGTTGCTGGAACACTACAATGGCGACTGGAACGGCGATCTGACTCGAATTTATCCCGAATACAGCTATTGACCCACCGCGTCCCGCTTGCATTCGCGGGGCGGGGCCGATAGCAGGTTGGCGACCAAATTCAGAGGGCGTCATGGACGATCTTAAGGCAAAATATCTGGGGCAGATCGCCGAGGCGGGCGATGAGAACGCGCTTGAGGCGATCCGCGTCGCCGCCGTGGGCAAAAAGGGCGAGGTCGCGCTGAAGATGCGCGAGCTGGGCAAGATGACCCCCGAGGAACGTCAGGTCGCAGGCCCCGCGCTGAACGCCCTGAAGGATGAGATCAACTCGGCGCTGGCCGCCAAGAAAGCCGGTCTTGCCGATGCCGCGCTGGATGAACGTCTGCGCACCGAATGGCTGGACGTTACCCTGCCGACGCGCGCGCGCCGCCAAGGCTCGATCCACCCGGTCAGCCAGGCGACCGAGGAGCTGACCGCGATCTTTGCCGAACTGGGATTCTCGGTGGCCGAAGGGCCGCGGATTGAGACCGATTGGCACAATTTCGACGCGCTAAACATCCCCGGCCACCACCCCGCGCGGGCCGAGATGGACACGTTCTATATGCACCGTGCCGAGGGCGACGAGCGCCCGCCGCATGTGCTGCGCACCCATACTTCGCCGGTCCAGATCCGCTCGATGGAGCTGCAGGGCGCGCCGATCCGCATCATTTGTCCGGGCGGCGTTTATCGCGCTGATTATGATCAGACCCACACGCCGATGTTCCATCAGGTCGAAGGGCTGGCCATCGACAAAGACATCTCGATGGCGAACCTGAAATGGGTTCTGGAAGAGTTCGTGAAAGCGTTCTTCGAAGTCGACGATGTCGAACTTCGTTTCCGCGCCTCGCACTTCCCCTTTACCGAACCGTCGGCAGAGGTCGATATCCGCTGTTCCTGGGATAACGGCCAGCTGAAGATCGGCGAGGGCGACGACTGGATGGAGATTCTGGGCTCGGGCATGGTTCACCCCAAGGTGATCGCCGCCGGTGGGATTGATCCGGACGTCTATCAGGGCTTTGCCTTTGGTATCGGCATCGACCGTCTGGCGATGCTGAAATACGGCATTCCGGATTTGCGGGCGTTCTTTGATAGCGATCTTCGGTGGCTGCGCCACTACGGCTTTGCGGCGCTGGATATGCCGAACCTGCATGGTGGTTTGAGCCGGTAGGTGTATCCACTAGGCGTATATCTGGCTCGATACATCGAATGGTGGCGCCGCCGTGTAGCCAATGCTCCCTTTTTGTGGATGGTTGGAATAATTGTTGCGGGAAACTTTCTTCAATATTTGGCTATCCGTTTCTTCGGATCGGTTTTTGCGTGGGCATTACCAATTGTAGGGCTTGTTCTACTGCCCGGCCTTTGGGCGTCTTTTTCGATTTTTTCAAATAAAATGAACCAAATGAAAGAGGCGCAAAGGCAAAAAGATATGAGTAAAAAACTCATTGATGAATACGCAAAACAAAAAATCGAAGTAGTCTCCTCTGTCTAGTTCAGGCTTTGAATTGCAAAAAACTGGTGCGGAGCAAAGGCCGATAGGCCGCCGCGCCATCGCCAGACCGCCCGCACGGGCTGGCGATTTGTCTCAGCTAGCGCAACGCTCGAACAGCGCACGGATTTGGCTAAGATAAACTGCCCTCCACAGCCCAAGGATCGCCACCCCACGGTCTGGCGATAGCGCGGCTTGTTTCAGCCTCCCACGGGGTTGTGACGTGACTTCGTGCGCTGGCCGGGTAGGCTCCGAGTTATGTTCCGGATTCTGACCTGCCTGTTTTTCCTTCTCCCGCTCAAAGTTGCAGCAAATGGCTGCCATGGTGACACGGCCTGCCCACTGGGCGACCGCTCATACCATGTGCTGGAGCCTGACGGCTGGGACGGCAAAAGCCCTCTGCCGGTATTGCTGCACTTCCACGGATGGGCGCGGCAGGGGGATGTGGTGGTCAACCACGAAAGGATCGCAGGGGCCACCAAACTGCGCGGCGTGCTGCTGGTGGCCCCGAACGGGCGCGGCAAAAGCTGGGATTTCTGGACGTCTGACACTGATGACGTCCCCTTTGCCGATCGCGTGCTAGAGGATGTGGCGGCGCGCTATCCCATCGACCCGGATCGCATCTATGTCTCGGGCTATTCCTATGGCGGCGCGATGGCGTGGCGCTATGTCTGCCAATCCGGCAATGACATTGCGGCCCTGCTGGCTGTGGCTGGCAGCATTCGCCAGACCGAAGATTGCCCGCAGGCCCCGCGTCAGGTGCGCCATGTGCATGGGCTGGACGACACGGTGATGGATTTCCCCGTGGGTCCGGGCGGGGACACGACCTATCCGGTGGCGCTGTGGCGGCTGAAACTCGACTGCAATGGCGCGACGCCGCTTGGTGATTGGAGCGTGAAACCCTTCCTGACCCTGAGCCGCGTGGAGTGGACCGATTGCGCGCAGGGGCAGGTTACGTTGGACACGCATCCGGGCGGGCATTTCATCCCGCATGGCTGGATCGGCTGGCAGTTGGATGAGCTGGCCGGACGAACACCAGTCTATCCCTGACCGGTTTGACAGCCCTTTGCATCCGAGGTCATTTGCGCAGGCCATCTGACCAAGGAGCCTTGCCCGATGAAACCCCTGCTGGTGACCGCCGCGATCCTGACCGCAACCTCTGCCCTGGCGCGCGACGCCTATCCGCCTGTTGATGTGTTGGTGCAAACGGACAAGTCCGTGATCGGAGAGCCACTGGAATACCCGGACGGCATGCCGCAGATCACCATGGCCATCATCACCATGCAGCCGGGTCAGGTGACCGGTAGTCACCGGCATAATGCTCCGCTGATGGCCTATGTGCTGGAAGGGGAAATCACTGTCGATTACGGCGCGGCGGGGACAAAGACCTACAAAACCGGTGATGCCTTTGTCGAAGCGTTCCGATCCCCGCATGTGGGGGCGAATACGGGCGAAAGCATCGCGCGGATTTTGGCGGTGTTTGCCGGATCGGATAGCGTCGCCAACACAGTTGCCGAACAGTAGGTGATCATGTGGCACACGGCCTCTTTCCCCTTGTCTGAATATCCGTTACACGCGGGCTGACCCAAGATTATGCGGAATACGACCGATGAAATTCACCCTTTCCTGGCTCAAGGATCACCTGGACACTGACGCGTCGGTCGATGAGATCGCCGAAACGCTGACCGATCTGGGGCTCGAAGTCGAAGAGATCGTCAATCCGGCGGACCGATTGGCGGGCTTTACGCTGGGAAAAGTGACCCATGCCGAACAGCACCCTGATGCCGACAAGCTGCGGGTCTGTACGGTTGCGACGGATGAGGGAGATCTGCAGATCATCTGCGGCGCGCCCAATGCGCGCGAAGGTATCACTGTCGTGGTATGCAAACCGGGCATGTATATTCCGGGCCTGGACATCACCATCAGCGTCGGCAAGATCCGCGGTGTCGAGAGCTTTGGCATGATGGCCTCGGAGCGCGAGCTGGAGCTGTCGGAAGAGCATGACGGCATCATCGAGCTGCCCTCGGGTGAGGTCGGCGATCAGTTCGTTGACTGGCTGGCCGAGAATGATCCCGCAAAGGTCGATCCGATGATCGAGATTGCGATCACCCCGAACCGCCCCGATGCGTTGGGCGTCGCCGGGATCGCGCGCGATCTGGCGGCACGCGGGGTCGGCACGCTGAAAGAGCGCGACTATGTGCCGGTGCCGGGCGATTTCGTCAGCCCGATCAAGGTGACGATTGATGATGACACGCTGGACGGAGCACCGCATTTCACCGGACGTCTGATCAAAGATGTCAAGAACGGCCCCAGCCCGCAGTGGCTGCAGGATCAGTTGAAGGCGATCGGCCTGCGTCCGATCTCGGCCTTGGTGGATATCACCAACTATATGACCTTCGACCAAAACCGTCCGCTGCATGTCTTTGATGCGGACAAGGTTCAGGGCAACCTGCGCGTACATAGGGCCAAGGGCGGCGAAAAGCTGGTGGCGTTGGACGAAAAGGAATACACGCTGCAACCGGGCATGATGGTGATTTCGGACGACAACGGCCCGGAATCCATTGCAGGGATCATGGGCGGCGAAGAAACCGGCTGTACCGAGGATACCGTGAACGTCTTCCTCGAAAGCGCGTTCTGGGATCATGTGCAAATTGCACTGACAGGCCGGGCGTTGAAAATCAACTCGGATGCGCGGTACCGATTCGAGCGCGGCGTCGACCCGGAATACACGCTGGAAGGATTGGAACATGCAACGCAGATGATCCTGGATATCTGCGGTGGCGAGGTCTCTAAAGTAGTTGAGGCAGGCAAAGCACCAAACCATGCGCGATCCTACAAGTTGGACTCGGCCCGGGTGCAATCGCTGGTCGGGATGGTCATTCCCGAAAGCGAGCAGCGCCAGACCCTGACCCGTCTGGGTTTCCGCCTTGAAGGCGAGATGGCCCATGTCCCCAGCTGGCGCCCCGATGTCATGGGCGAGGCTGATCTGGTGGAAGAGGTCGCACGAATTGCCTCCCTGACCAAGCTTCAGGGCAAGCCGCTGCCGAGGGTCACTGATGGCATTCCGAAACCGGTTATGACTCCCACTCAGCGCCGCCAGTCGATGGCGCGCCGCACCTGTGCCGCATTGGGTTATAACGAATGCGTCAGCTATACATTCATTGATCAGACTTCCGCGGCGCTGTTTGGCGGTGGCGATGAAGCGACGCAACTGGAAAACCCGATTTCGTCCGAGATGAGCCATATGCGCCCCGATCTGCTGCCGGGGCTGTTGCAAGCGGCGGCCCGCAATCAGGCGCGCGGCTATACGGATGTGGCGCTGTTTGAAGTTGGCCCAGTTTTTCACGACGGCGAGCCAGGCGATCAGAAAATCCAGATTACCGGCCTGCTAGTCGGTCGCGACGGCCCCAAGGATGTGCATAGCGCCACACGCCCGGCGGATGTGTTCGACGCCAAGGCAGATGCCGAGGCCGTTTTGGCCGCCATCGGCGCACCCGCCAAGGTTCAGATCCTACGCGAGGGCGATGCCTGGTGGCATCCGGGCCGGCACGGCAAAATTTGTCTGGGTCCGAAAAAGGTACTGGGCGTTTTCGGCGAGTTGCATCCGCGTGTGTTGCAGGCGATGGACATCAAGGGCCCGGCGGTGGCTTTCACTATCTGGCCGGATGAGGTGCCTCTTCCGCGTAAATCCGGGGCGACCCGCGCGGCGCTGGAGCTGCGCGATCTGCAGGCGGTCGAGCGTGACTTTGCTTTTGTCGTCGATGAAGGCGTCGAGGCACTGACGCTGGTGAATGCCGCTGCCGGGGCCGACAAGGCGCTGATCGAGGATGTGCGCGTCTTTGATGAATTCATTGGCGGCAGCCTGGGTGAGGGCAAGAAATCTCTGGCCATCACTGTTCGGCTGCAGCCAACAGATGTGACCCTGAAAGAAAAAGACATCGAAGCGGTGGCCGAGAAGATCATCGCCAAGGTTTCCAAGGCAACAGGCGGCGTTCTGCGCGGCTAACGCGACCGTAATCCAAATGCAAAGCGCGCCAATTGGCGCGCTTTTCTCGTTTCTCAGACGCCAGTGTTGCCGTGCTGCAACGTCCCTGCGTCCTGAAAATCCAGGGGTTGAGTGGAATCACCCCCTGGCCGTAAGTCCAGCCCCCTGATGCAATCACAATCCGGAGTCGGCCCAATGCCAGATCCCAGCCTCGCAAAAGCAATGCCCAAACCCTGATTGCCCGCCAACTGACCGGCGGGCCTGTTTCCCGTTGGAGAGTTGTCATGAAACGCCAAGACATCTCGATGATCCGGCAGATTCTGCCGGAAGAGATGCCATTCTACTATTATACCGACCGGCAAAGCCCCTGGTTGCTGTGCCAGTCGATGGAGGCCGAAATGTCGGTTTCGGATCTAAAGCAATCGGGGCTGTCCCGTCTGCTGGCGCGTCCTTTGCTGAAACCCATGATCGCGCGGTGCGGCGGGGTTTTGCGGCGGCACGATGTGCTGGCTGTGGCCCATGCGGATCGCGCCGTGCGTCTGAAGGGGCTAAGCCCTGCGGCGTTCCATGGTTTAGAAGCGGTCTATCAGTCCGAATGGCTGGATTTCTGCCTGAGCTTTGAGCGCTGGTCTGATGAACAAACCACGCGCAAAGCGCATAACCTTGTGGTGCAGTTGGGCTTCCCGACCGAGCATGCCGAGCTGTTGTGGAAATTCGAACAGCGCGCGGCGGTGGGTGCGTTCCAAAGCTGTTGGCACCCGGTACGCACGCATGGCCGTCCGACTCTGGCCTGGTGCCGCTTGGATATAGATTTAACAAGTGGCTATTGTCTGATTGAAGAAATTCAGTCCGACTGGTTGCGCTTTGTCGGCCATGCCCGGCGTCGACTGCAATGCCGGGCGCCCCGGTCGCGTGAGTTGCGTTTGACGCGTGAATACGAGCAGGCGCTGCAGCAGAAATACGCGACAATATGGGCCGAGGTCATGATGTTGGCAGTGTTGGTGCTGCTGCGCGACGAATTCGCCATTCGCGAAGTCTGGATGCACCAGCCAGAACCGGGCGCGCAGCTGAAAGGGATCACCTGGGGACGGTTGCCGCCTCGGTCGATCTATACCCGTTTGCCCCGCAGTTTCGGGTTCGAGCCAACATCCGAGATGCCGGGGTTTCTGGGAAGCAAGCAGCGCAGCGCGGCCCGTAAGGCAGTTCCCAACGGGCAGCCGGTGTTTTGGCGGCTGGCTTTCTGAGCCCCCCCTTGGGTCAGGTCCATTTTGTCTTTAGGGTCGCCAATAAAATCAAAGGAGAAATCAATGGGCCTGAACGTCTACCTGTCCGGAGAGATACACACCGACTGGCGCGAGCAGATCATTGACGGGGCGAAAGGGTTGGACATTTCGTTCAACAGCCCTGTCACGGTTCACGAAGCCAGCGACGATTGTGGCGTTGCAATTTTGGGGTCCGAGCCAAACAAGTATTGGCATGACCACAAGGGTGCGATGGTCAATGCGATCCGAACCCGCAAGGGCATTTCAGACGCGGATGTCGTGGTCGTCCGCTTTGGCGATCAATACAAGCAATGGAACGCAGCCTTTGACGCGGGATATGCGGCGGCTTTGGGCAAGTCGATCATCGTAGTTCACGGGCCAGATCATCAGCACGCGTTGAAAGAGGTTGATGCAGCTGCCCTGGCTGTTGCTGAACATCCCTCGCAGGTGGTGGATGTGCTGCGGTATGTTTTGACGGGTAAGCTTCCAAGCTAAATGGATGGGGTGAGGTATTGCCTCACCCCACACGTGTTAACCTGGGGAAGGAATCTGCAGCCCGCGCTGAACGGCGGGACGCGCAAGAAACCGATCAAGATAAGATTGGAGATTTGAGTACTCATCCCAGCCAACAATGTCTCGGGCACCATAAAAATCCAACCCGCGCAGCCAGGGGACGATTGCAATGTCGGCGATCGAGTAATCCCCGGCGATCCATTCCTGGCCATCAAGTTGATTGTTCACGACATTCAACAGCCGCTTTGCCTCGTTGAGATAGCGCTCACGGGGGCGCGGATCTTCGATCTCTTTCCCGGCGAATTTGTGGAAAAAGCCAAGTTGCCCAAGCATGGGACCAATTCCACCCATCTGGAACATGAGCCATTGGGTAATGCGATGTCCGTCGCTTTGTGTCTGGCCCATGAATTTCCCTGACTTCTCGGCCAGGTACAACAGGATCGCACCGCTTTCGAACAGGCCCAGGGGATGTCCATCAGGACCATTCGGGTCAATGATTGCAGGGATTTTGTTGTTGGGGTTCAGCGACAGGAACTCGGAGCTTTTGACATCCGCATCCGCAAGCGTGACCAGATGCGCCTCGTAGGGCAGGCCGGTTTCCTCAAGCATGATCGAGGCTTTGACGCCATTAGGCGTCGGATAAGAATAGAGCTGAATGACCGAAGGGTCTTTGGCAGGCCATTTGTCTGTAATGGAATAAGACGCAAAATGTGTCATGGGGTCTCCTGAATAAGCCGATTGGGGAAAAATAGTCACGATTTCCCATAAAAACATACATTTTATAGTGCAATTAGCGCACAGTTGCCGTGCGTTTAGGCGCATGAAAATGACAACAGGGAAAGAGGGAAGTTATGTTCCAGGAGTTCAAGACATTCATTGCCAAGGGCAATGTCATGGATATGGCGGTGGGTATCATCATTGGAGCCGCATTTACCGCAATTGTTACGTCGCTTGTTGGCGATCTGATCAATCCATTGATTGGCCTGTTTACGGGTGGGGTTGATTTCACCAACAACTACTCCGTTCTGGCCGGTGATGTCGCCGAAGGGGCGAGCCTGGAAGCGGCGCGGGAAACCGGTGCTTCTGTTTTTGCATATGGTGCGTTCATCATGGCGATCATCAACTTTCTGATCATCGCCTGGGTGGTTTTCATGCTGGTCAAAATGGTGAACCGGGTCAAAGAGGCGGCAGAAGAGGAAGCACCGGCGGAAGAAGAAGCGCCAGCCGGACCAAGCGAGCTGGACATCCTGATGGAAATCCGCGACGCACTGAAAAAGTGACTCCTGCAGTTACGGCAGAAGAGGAGCCCACCAGATAGGTGGGATTCAATTAACGATCTGAAAGCAGAAGGAAACCCGAATTGGAGCAGACGATGGAAATGGCAAATCAAGCCATGGATATGGCAAACGGCTATGTGCCAATCTTGATGAGTGCGGGCAAGGCTCTGATTGTTCTGATATTGGGCTGGATTGCGGCAGGTATGATCGCTGGGGTTGTTCGCCGCCGTATCAACAAAACGCCCCATATTGATCCGACGCTGGGCAATTTTGCCGCCAGCATGATCAAATGGGCCATTCTGGCCATGGTAATTGTGGCTGTTCTGGGCATCTTCGGGATCGAAGCAACCAGTATCGTTGCCATTTTGGGCGCTGCTTCGCTGGCCATAGGCCTGGCGCTGCAGGGTACACTTAGTGATCTGGCGGCAGGCGTGATGTTGGTTGTCTTCCGGCCGTATAAGCTTGGCCAATATGTCGACATCGGCGGAACAGCCGGAACTGTCAAAGATCTGAATCTGTTCACGACCGAACTCGTGACCCCCGACAATGTGCAGATCATTGTACCCAATGGCCAGGCTTGGGGGTCAGTTATCACCAACTACTCGGCACACGAGACGCGTCGTGTAGATTTGGTGTTTGGTATCGACTATGGCGATAGCGCGGATGAGGCGATGAAAATCATTCTGGACCTCGCAATGGCTGATGGGCGCATCCACGGCGATCCCGAGCCCTGGGTGCGGGTCACAAATCTGGGGGACAGCTCGGTCGATCTGACGGCGCGCTTGTGGTGTGCCGCTGTCGATTATTGGGATGTCAAATTTGAAATGACCAAAGCAGTCAAAGAAGCGTTTGATGCAAAAGGCGTTTCGATTCCATACCCGCATTCGGTCGAGATCCAGAAACAGGGATGATGCTCCCGCCCGTCGCTCGGGCATTGAAATACCCTCCTCCGGTTGGGCCCGGCGCCGCGCTAATCGCGCGGCGTCGTTGTTTTTGGTGCCCCGTTCAACGCTGTGAACAGGTCACGCCGCTTCGAAAAGGCGGCGCTATGCCCAACGCTGCAAACGCCCTCGGGAGAGGGCGCTTCAGGGGCTGGAGGCTTTCGTCAGGATTTGATGACGACGTTGGGGGATACCACGTCAATCCCAAGCGCTTTGCCAACCGCATAATAGGTGAGTTGGCCGGCGTGAACGTTCAAGCCAGCCAGCAGGTGCGGATCATCCTGACAGGCCTGTTTCCATCCTTTATCCGCCAGCGCCAGCATGAACGGCATTGTGGCGTTGCCCAGTGCTATTGTTGATGTTCTTGCAACCGCTCCGGGCATGTTGGCCACGCAGTAATGCATGACGCCGTCAACTTCATAGATCGGGTCCGCATGGGTTGTGGCCTTTGAGGTTTCAAAACAGCCGCCCTGATCGATGGCAACATCTACCAGAACCGCGCCGGGTTTCATCGTGGACAGCTGCGCGCGCGTCACCAGTTTCGGCGCTGCCGCACCCGGGATCAGCACAGCGCCAATCACCATGTCGGCTGTCTGGATCAGCTCCGCGGTCGCACCTGCAGTTGAATACTGGTTCTTGAACTGACCGCCGAACACGTCGTCCAGATAACGCAGCCGGGGCAGAGACCGGTCCAGTACCGTCACATCCGCGCCCATACCTGCAGCGATCTTGGCGGCATGGGTACCGACGACGCCCCCACCGATAACCACAACTTTTGCTGGACCAACGCCGGGGACGCCACCCATCAGCACTCCGCGGCCGCCATTCGCCTTTTGCAGCGTCCAGGATCCGACCTGTGGTGCCAGACGGCCCGCAACCTCGGACATGGGTGCAAGCAGGGGCAGACCTCCATTTGCATCGGTCACTGTCTCATAGGCGATAGCCGTACAGCCCGATTCCAGCAGGTCATGGGTCTGATCCGGATCCGGGGCCAGATGCAGGTAGGTGAACAAAAGCTGCCCTTCACGCAGCATCTTGCGTTCGCCCGCCTGGGGTTCTTTGACTTTGACAATCATCTCTGCGGTGGCAAAAACTTCTTCTGCACTGTCCACGATGCGGGCACCTGCGGCGACGTAATCATCGTTGTCAAACCCGGCGCCAATGCCAGCTCCGTTTTCGATTATCACGTCATGGCCACGAGACACCGCCTCTTGTGCGGCGTTGGGCGTCATGCCGACACGGAATTCCTGCGGCTTGATTTCTTTGGGGCAACCGATTTTCATTAGGTCTCTCCGTTCCTAAACTGCCTAAATAATGGGCGGTTTCGGGTGCAATTTCTGTGAAACTCTGCCCGCATTCCGGCTTTTCTTCGGGAAAATCTTCGCTACAATGGGTAAAACCCGCAAAGGAATTGCGTGGATGAGCCTTGATACGACAGATAGAAAGATTTTGGCTGCCTTGCAGCGGAATGGTCGTATGTCGAATGCTGAATTGTCCGAGCAGGTGAATTTGTCGCCTTCGGCCTGCCACAGGCGGGTACAGAGGCTTGAGGCCGATGGCTATATCCGCAACTACGTTGCCTTGTTGGACGCGCGCAAGATGAATGTGCCAACAACGGTGTTTGTCGAGATCACCTTGCAGGGCCAGGCCGAGGAAGTACTGGAGGCCTTCGAAAAAGCTGTTGCGCGGATCCCGGATGTTTTGGAATGCCACCTGATGGCAGGAACTGCGGATTACATCCTGAAGGTCGTTGCCGAAAACACCGAGGATTTCGCCCGCATCCATCGCCAATATCTGTCTCGACTTCCAGGCGTGGCGCAGATGCAAAGTTCATTCGCGCTTCGGACTGTGTTCAAGACGACGGCGTTGCCGGTTTAACCTAGGCTGGGCCGGGATAGGTGAAAATCACCAGATGCGCCGCGTTAAAGGCGAAATGCATCAGAACCGGAACCCAAAGCCGTCCTGTCGCGTAATATCCCAGGCCACATGCCGCGCCAAGAAGGGCTGCAAAGACAACCAATGCAGGTCCACCTGCAAAATGTGCAAGCCCGAAAAGCAGGCTGGTCGCAGCAATCCCCGCAGCAGCCCCCAGGCGTTCGGAAAGTGCTGATTGCAGATAGCCACGGAAAAAGGCCTCTTCCGTGAGGCAGGTCAGAAACAGGTTGGAAAGTGCAAAGATCATCCACCAATGGGGAAGGGTGAACTCTGGCCGGATGGCACCAACTGAGAGGCCCAGTAGAAACAGGGCCGGCAATGCGACCAGCCCGACCGCCAGCGGCGATTTGCGTATATACGCTACTCCATCATTCATGCGTGGCCAGGCCAGAAGGACGGCGAACAGGATCAGAGGCTTGTCCAGGTTCAGGTACATCGTGAAATCGGTGCTGCCCGGACCGGCATGAACCCGGTCCAGTACCAGTAGGTTATGAAAGCCCGGAACCAGATGTGCGCCCATGGCCAGGCACCACAGGATCAAGGCGATATGTCCAACAAAGGAAAACGCACCGTTCAAACCGCGTAGCATCAACGCTCCGGTAAGACCTGCTGACGCAATAGCTGCGGCAAAGGGCGTGACCAGACCCAAGGTCAGAGCAATCAGGCCAAAACAGGTCAGCAGAACGAACCCCAAAGACCATTTCCCTGAAACAGCGCATATCTGCGCGGCGATCAGGATAAACCAGGGCCAAACAACCGGCAGAACAGATATGAAATGCGCCACGGCCCCTCTCTGAAATGACCTGTGCTTTGATGCCCTCAGAACACTCGGGCTGGCAAGTCATGTTAACAGGCTTCATACAAGCTGAAGTAGGGGTGGCTCTGGCGATTGAATGATCCAGCCGAGCGGAAATGCCAAGTTTCCGAATTCCTGGGGCAGTGATCTTGCTGACCCCGGCAGATAAGCTTAGAAAAAGGCTTTCATCTACCTCTGTGATGACATCAGGCGGTTACACGCGCCTGATAGGGTCCTGACCCGTTAATTGATAAGGAGCAGACCTTGACCGACGAATTTAACCATGCACCAAAAGACTGGCTCGAAGCCGAGTTGGAAGACGCGCTGGACGAAGATTTTGAGATCGAATTCAGCGAGCCCATGCTGTCGGTGGAAGTGCGGAAGATCTACAAGGATCAGCATCCCGACATGCTGGATCGCAAGGTCTATTTCCGTAACTTGCTGCGACTTCAGGCTGAACTGATCAAGGTGCAGGACTGGGTGCAACATACCGGTGCCAAGGTCTGTATCCTGTTTGAAGGCCGGGACAGTGCTGGCAAGGGTGGGGTGATTAAGCGGATTACGCAGCGCCTGAATCCGCGTGTTGCCCGGGTGGTTGCTCTGCCGGCGCCCAGTCGTCGTGAGCAGAGCCAGTGGTATTTCCAGCGTTACGTCCCGCATCTGCCCGCCGCCGGTGAGATCGTTCTGTTCGATCGGTCCTGGTATAACCGTGCCGGGGTCGAAAGGGTGATGGGGTTTGCCAGCAAAGATCAGGTTGATCAGTTCTTTCAGGACGTTCCCGAATTCGAACGGATGTTGGTTCGATCCGGGATCATCTTGCTGAAATACTGGTTCTCGATCACGGATGAGGAACAGCAGCTGCGATTCCTTATGCGGATTCACGATCCTATGAAACAGTGGAAACTGTCCCCAATGGATCTGGAATCCCGTATCCGCTGGGAGGCCTATACCAAAGCCAAAGAGGACATGCTGTTCCGTACCAACATCCGAGAGGCGCCCTGGTACATCGTCGAAGGCAACGACAAAAAGCGTGAGCGCCTGAACTGTATTGAGCATCTTCTGACCAAGATCCCCTATACGGATGTACCGCAGGAAAAAGTTGATCTCCCGGATCGCAAATATAATCCGGAATACGAACGGCGTGTTTTGCCGGACGAGCTGTACGTGCCCAAGATTTACTGATCACGAAAAACGCCCCCGGATTCCGGGGGCGTGGCTTTAGTTTTCGCTTGTCCGGCCTTCAGAACACAAAGTCGTCTCTGGCCAGGTCCGATAACAAGGTATCTTCTAGTGTCAGGGTGTGGCCGTTACCGGCATCGATGATGACGTCATTTCCGGATTGCGAAATGTGGTTCTTCATCAGATCGTTATACCCAACGATAGACTTGGCCTGCCGGAGGTTGACGATATCCTCGTCGGTGAAATCCGTCACAGTATCCGCGCCCTTGGTGAAGTAGAATTGATCCACTCCGGTGCCACCGGTCATGACATCTGCTCCATTGCCACCAAGCAATTTATCGTTGCCAGCGCCACCGATAAGAATGTCGTTGTCCTGCCCGCCTTTAAGCACATCGTTTCCGGCGCCGCCGTCCAGCTGGTCAATGCCATAGCCGCCTTTCAGAAGGTCTTTGCCATCACCCCCATTCAGGTCGTCATTATCAGCTCCGCCAACCAGAGTGTCATTTCCGCCTTCGCCGTTCAGGGTGTCGTCGCCGGAGCGGCCAAGCAGCTTATCTCGGCCGCCGCCACCAACCAGGATATCATCACCGCCGCGCCCATCCAAAAGGCCAGACTGTCCGGATTTCAAAACGAACCAGTCATCCGCAGCAGTGCCGATCTTGCCAGCCCTGACGTCCAACTGCCCCGAGGGCGGTGGAGGTGTGGAACCACCGGAACCACCCGAACTGCTGGTATCAAGCTGCAAAGGCGCAGAGGTCCGTGCAAAGTTCTGGGTCACCATGATGGCGTTCCAGCCGTCATAGTTTCCGACCTCAATCCCAATTCCGATAACGGTCACGTTGGCGTCCAGAATATTCGCGCGATGGCCGGAACTGTTCATCAGGCTGTTGTGCAGATCCTGAACGTCATCCGACAGCCCCGGCGCACCGCGGACACTCTGCCATGCGATGTTTTCAGTCGCACGCCAGCTTCCGGAGAATTCGAAGCCCGCATCTTCCATTCTGTCCGATGGTCGCGAACCTCCGGCGCCGGTATGGCTGAACTTATCGACGTTCAGCATCCACTCGCTGTGATCTTCCGCCGCTGCGTTCAGCCGAAGCTCAAGCTTGACCGGTTGTAAGCCCGCCTTTGCCCGCTCTGCATTGATCAATGCGAGCATCTGCCGCTCTAGATCGCTGGCCGTTGACATGATTCTGCCTCCAATAGATTGCGTTATTTTGGCGGGACATTAGTGGCGAGAACTTGGCGACGAGAAGACACAATCGTGCCGCTCGGGGTTGGTGGGCAGATCGCCACCGGAAGTTGAATCTGAGTTCGCGATTTATCGCGCATTGACGCGGGGTTGCGTCAGCCAGTCGCGAAAAAGCGCGCAACGTCACCCTGAAAACGACAAACCCCCGGGCGATGCCTCGGGGGTCGTCAAATAGTGTCATCCAAAACTGGACGAGGAAGGTGCTTAGAGCAAACCTTCGCGCTGTGCTTTCTTACGTGCCAGTTTACGGGCACGGCGGATCGCTTCAGCTTTCTCGCGCGCTTTTTTCTCGGACGGTTTCTCGAAATGTTGCTTAAGCTTCATTTCGCGGAACACGCCTTCGCGCTGCAGCTTTTTCTTCAGGGCACGAAGCGCCTGATCGACGTTATTGTCGCGAACACTAACCTGCATGTGGTTGTCACCACCTTTCTAGATAGAGTTGCAAGGAAATTGCAGGAATTGGCCGTATAGCAAAGCACCTCTATCTTGTCTAGTACTGGTCCTGATAACCGGAGAACCGCCATGA
Organism: Ruegeria sp. CDSB022; assembly: GCF_059611145.1. Classification (NCBI taxonomy): domain Bacteria; kingdom Pseudomonadati; phylum Pseudomonadota; class Alphaproteobacteria; order Rhodobacterales; family Roseobacteraceae; genus Ruegeria; species Ruegeria sp. CDSB022. The sequence goes on from NZ_JBXWOZ010000003.1 coordinate 78,277, forward strand.
CCACCACCTATGAAGACGCCAAGCAGCAGCTTTTGGATGCGATGCTGACACATGTTCCCTTCGATGGCTGGTCGGAAACCAGCTTTCGCGCGGCGATTGAAGAATGTGGAATGGATGACGTTCTGGTGCGTGCGATTTGTCCGCGTGGTGCCGTTGACCTGGCGTTGACATTTCATGCGCGCGGGGACGCAGTGATGGCAGATCGCCTTAAAACTGAGGATTTGGGCGATATCAAATTCCGTGACCGGATCGCTGCTGCCGTCCGCTTCCGGCTGCAGGCCGTGCCGGATAAGGAACTCGTGCGCCGGGGTATGACCATGTTTTCGCTGCCAAGCCACGCGGCTGATGGCGCAAGGGCAGTATGGCAAACCTGTGATCTGATCTGGGACACGTTGGGAGACACGTCGGACGACGTGAACTGGTACACCAAGCGGGCGACATTGTCGGGGGTCTATTCCTCGACCCTGTTGTTCTGGTTGGGGGACGATTCGCCCGGGAATCAGAAAACGTGGGAGTTTCTGGACCGTCGTATCGACAATGTCATGCAGTTCGAAAAGCTTAAGGGGCAGGTGAGGGACAATCCTCTGTTCAGACCGTTTCTTGCTGTTCCGAATTGGTTGGCCGGGCAGGTTAAGGCTCCGGCTAAAACCCACGGCACGCTTCCCGGATTCCTGACACCGCGCAAGTAGTCCTCTTGCTACTGGGCCTTGACGTTTCAGCCTGCTAGGCATTGGCCAAAGGAGATCTACCCATGACTCAGATGATGCGCGCCGTTGAAATCACCGAACCCGGCGGTCCGGATGTTCTGCAACTGACAGAACGCCCGATGCCCCAAGCTTTGGCCGGTCAAGTGATCCTCAAAGTCGCCTATGCGGGGGTGAACCGCCCGGACGCTCTGCAGCGCGCCGGTGCCTATAATCCACCTCCGGGTGCCAGTGATCTGCCGGGTCTTGAGGCCGCGGGTGAGGTCGTGGCCATCGGGGCGGGGGTCGAAGACCTATCCGTTGGCGATCAGGTCTGTGCCTTGCTGCCGGGCGGCGGCTATGCCGAATATGTGGCCACACCTGCGGCGCATTGTTTGCCGGTGCCAGCGGGGATGGGCCTAAAAGAAGCCGCCTGCCTGCCCGAGACCTTCTTTACCGTCTGGTCCAACGTCTTTATGCGCGGCAGCCTAAAGGCCGGTGAGCGGTTTCTGGTGCATGGTGGTTCCAGTGGTATCGGCACAACGGCGATTCAGCTGGCGAACGCCTTTGGAGCGCGGGTTTTTGCCACTGCAGGCTCGGCTGAAAAATGTGAGGCCTGTGAAAAGCTGGGTGCCGAACAGGCGATCAACTACCGTGACGCGGATTTCGTAGCCGCGATGCGGGCCGAGGGCGGGGCGAACCTGATACTGGACATGGTGGGCGGCGACTATATCCCACGCAACGTCAAGGCGCTGGCCGAGGATGGGCGGCTGGTGCAGATAGCCTTCCTTCAGGGGCCCGTGGTCGAGCTGAATTTTGCGCTTATGATGGTCAAACGCCTGACCTTGACTGGCAGTACCCTGCGCCCGCAAAGCGATCTGGCCAAGGCAAAAATCGCTTCGGATCTGCACGAAGCGGTCTGGCCTTTGCTCGAGGCGGGAAAAGTTGCCCCTGTCATGGATAGTGAGTTTGATCTGGCTGATGCGGCGGCGGCCCATGCCCGGATGGAAAGCTCTGGCCATATTGGCAAGATTGTTCTGAAAGTTGCGGGATAAAGCTATGTTTCAGGCCACAGCACGCCGATAGAGATGCCAGGTGGCGTGGCCCAGTACCGGCATCACGACGATCAGGCCCAGCAACATCGGGATCGCTCCGATGACCAGCAGCGCGGCAACGATGAATCCCCAGCTCAGGATGACGCCCGGATTGCGACGCAACACCCGTACGGATGTCACCACGGCGACCGGAACGCCCACTTTGCGGTCCAGCAGCAGCGGAAAGCTGACGACGCTGATTGCCAGGGCGACGAGGGCAAACAGAAACCCAACAGCATGCCCGAACAAGATCATGGTCCATCCAGCGGCGGTGGTGAACACTTGGGTTAGAAAGGCACCCAGCGACGCGGGCAGGTCAGGGCCGAGTGTCTGAACATAGATGCTCTGCGCGACCATCAGCCAGACCAGAAACAGCATGACCATGTAAAACGCCAAAGCCAGAATTGCACCCAGGGAAGGGGACCGGAACACGCCAAACGCATCCAGCCATCCAGCCTCGCCACCTTGTTCTCGTTTGCGGCTGATTTCGTACAGGCCAAGGGCGGCTACCGGACCCACAAGCGCAAAACCACCAACCAGCGGTGCCAGCAGTGGAACCATGTTTGTGTTCAGCCCAATTCCGAACATCAGAAAACCTGCGATCGGATAGATGAGCACCACGAATATCGCATCGGCCCTTGTATCCAGAAAATCGCTGTATCCTGCCCTCAGGCAGGCCCAAAGATCATCCATCGTCAGCGTACGAACCACTGGCAGGTGCCGTGTATCCGCGCTGCCGATATGGCTGATGTTTTCAGCTAGGTGATCCCCGGTTGCACCTATGTTCCGTGCCGCCCAGGTGATCGGATTGCCAATCGTTTTGTCCATTGCCGTCCCCTCCTGCATTGCGATGTTGCGCAGCGGGGTCAATCCGGCGACTTGTTGCTTTTGGCCGGACCAGCCAGCAACGCCTTGGGCATAGTATAGCACAAATTTTCGCGTTTGGGTTGCGCCTCGCGTAATCGTGTCGATTGCCCTGCGTCACAGGCATGTTAGCTTGGCCTGAGGCTAGAGGAGGACAACATGCAGAAAACGGCACGAACCGTCGTCATCCATGAACACGGCGGCCCCGAGGTTCTGAAGATCGAAGATCGCCCACTTGGTGAACCCGGCCCCGGTGAGGTTCGTATTCGTCATCATGCTTGCGGGCTGAATTTCATTGATGTATATCAGCGCACTGGGCTGTATCCGCTGGATCTGCCTCAGGCTTTGGGCATGGAGGCCGCTGGCGTGATCGAAGCCGTCGGGGAAGGTGTAACGCATCTGGAACCCGGGCAGCGCGCGGCCTATGCTGCCTCTCCACCCGGAGCCTATTGCGAGGCACGGGTCATGCCCGCCGCACAGGTGTGCCCGCTTCCGGATGGAATTTCTTTTGATGCGGCGGCCGCGATGATGCTCAAGGGGATGACAGTCGAATATCTGTTTCATCGCACCACACCGCTAAAACGCGGGGATACCGTGTTGTTTCATGCAGCTGCCGGGGGTGTTGGCTTGATTGCCTGCCAATGGGCCAAATCCGAGGGGATCACGTTGATCGGTACTGCCGGAACCGATGAAAAATGCAGTTTGGCGCAGTTCAACGGTGCCGCGCATTGCATCAATTACCGGACCGAGAACTTTGCCGAGCGTGTCGCGCAGATCACCAAGGGCAAAGGCGTAGACGCGGTGATGGATTCCATCGGGTCGGACACGTTTGACGGGTCGCTCGACAGCCTGAAACCGCTGGGCATGATGATCTCGTTCGGCAATGCTTCTGGCCCGGTGCCTTTGATCGACATTGGCATTCTGGCCAAGAAAGGATCGCTCAAGATAACGCGGCCAACGCTCTTCACACATATTTCGGACCACGCGGTCTGTCAGGCCATGGCGCGGCGCCTGTTCAACAAGGTCGAAGGCGGCGAGGTCAAAATCCACATTGATCAGAGGTTCCCGCTGGATCAGGTGGCCGAGGCCCATCGCGCACTTGAGGCGCGCCATACCACAGGCAGCACTGTTCTTGAGCTGTAAATGAAAGGAACCCGGCGTTTGTGCCGGGTTCCGTCACTGTTTTCTTAGAACCGGTAGGTGGCGCGGGCCTGGATTGTGGTCGCGTCCACATCAATTCCGGTCGAATCGAAATCGTTGAATTCGTGATACAGGATTTCGCCTCCAACGCTGACATTGGGGGCGACAATTTGTTCATACCCAGCGCCGATGAACCAACCATCGTCACTGCCAAGATTGTCAGTACTCGCCTCGGCATAGCCCCCGATACCATATAGCAGCCCCACCGGAGTCACTTTGTATCCGGCGCGTGCTTTCAGGCGCCAAACGTCTTCGACCTCGACGCCGGGGGTCAGTTCAATGCTGGTCCAGTCATAGTCAAAGCCGCCACCGACAACCCAATCCCCCAGATCATAATCATATCCCAACACGATACCACCAATCGCGCCATCACCGTCGACGCCCGAAACATTGGTGTCGATATCGGCATAGCCGACCTGAAGGCCGCCGTAAAAGCCCGTCCAGTTGCCCGAGGATTGCGCCGAGGCGCCTCCGGCCGCAATAGAGGCGATAAAGGCCGCAATAAAAAATCTTCCTGTCATTCTGTTAACCTTTCTTTCGAATTGGTCTTCAGCAAACCTGTGCTGCTCATTTGTACGTGGTATTGCCAGGGCCCGGTCTGACGACCGGATCGCTGTTTTTTGGCTGTTTCCGTACCTGATTTCTGTGCCACTGCCTTGGGGCACTGGCCCGCGTTAATGGGGCTCGTTCCTGTTTGAACAATTAGGGCGAAAAATGGCGGTTTCAAATGACAATCGGCGGCAGGGTGAACTGCCGCCGATCCGGTGTTTTTCTTGGGCGGATTATTGCGCCTGCAATTCCGAAGGGCTCTTGTCGGCGATATCTTTCCAGTTGGTGTCGGCGCGCTCGTTAAAGCCGGGGATGTCGCCTTCCCAGCGTTCCTGAATATCTGCGGACAGATTCAGGTACAGCTTGTTGTCGACGATTCTCCAGTAGTTCGGGTCGCCGTCAAACTTGAAGCCCATCGCGGTGCCGAATGCGCAATAGCCACCATAGGCGGGCAGGTAGGCTTCGGGGTTTTCTTCAAACGCGACTTTGTTTTCTTCCGAGGCAAAGCGGTACAAGGCTTCGTTGTGCAGCGCAGTGATGCGGTAATCGCCCTTGGTGGCTTCGCCAGCGGTGAAGTAAGCGACCGGGTCATAGCCCTGTAGCGCCAGACCGGTCGAACTTGCGTTCAGTTCGACGCCTGCAGCCAGGGTTGAGCTAGCGATGGCAACAGACAGCGCGACGCCGCCGATAAGGGATTTGATCTTGTTCATTGTTTTCACCTTTCGTGAATCGAGCTGCCGGGGGATTCCGTAATTGAGTCTGGGCAACTCTGATTGTTTTGTTCCGTGCGGTCGGTAATTGGCCGCCACGACCCCGAAGTGGGCAGCGTATTGATCACGTTCAAAACAACTAAAGGTGATTGTGTGCTGGCAAACGGATCCTGTGCGTTTCCGCTCAGGATCCTTGGGTGCGCGTATCAGCAAGGATTAGGGTTCAACCCGGAACCGGCGGGGTTCCAGCCAGCCGATGACCGGCTTGCGACTTGCGGCATATCCTGCAACCGAACGTTCCAGCCGATCCGCAAGAACGGGCAACCGGCTGACAGGAACCTTCGGGAACAGATGGTGTTCGCGGTGGTAGAACATCAGATAGGCCAGCCGCGCCAGCACCCCGCGCTGACTGCGCGCGGCAACGCCACTGTCATGCGTGCCCTGATGGGTTATCCAGACCGCAAACAGGGCGGCAAGGCATTGGGCTGTGCTCATCGCAGCCACGTGCAGCAGCAGGGTTTGCGATCCGCTCAGCACAGCAGCGGCGATCACGGCAAGCACCAGCCCCCAGTCGATCAGGATGCGGCGACGGGCCTTGGCGTTGGCGATCCGCCAGGCCGCACGGTTGATGTCGAAGGGAAACCGGGGTCCGTATACCAAGACCTGCGCAAGGGTCATGTGCCCGCAATTCCCCTCGCAATCGCCCGAACCCATGGCGTGTTTGTGATGCAGCAGGTGGCATTGGCAGAAAGCGTGATTAGAACCCAACATAAGCGCGCTGAGCACATGCATCACCAAGGAATCCTGCCGCCGCGACAGCCCGAGATTGCCATGGATCGCTTCGTGGTTCAGGCGCAGGGCGCACAGAAAGAACAGAAAGCTGGCCATAGCACCAAGTGGCCAGAGGGCAGTACTGTAGAGCGTCAGAGAAAGCAGCAGCCAAGGCAGCGGTAGCATCAGTTCCTTGATCTTGTCCCAGCGGTTCAGGGGAACCAGGTCGGCCCATTGGATGCCTTTCGGGGCGCGTTCGGGCGGGCGTTTGGGCTGGATCATGTCATGCTCCTTATTACATCATATTCTGAGATTTCTGTATTGAGAGAAATTTGAGGGTAAAATTTTTAGGGCGACTTGTCCCCTTGTCCCTTGGGCAGCAGCCGGGCGATGCGTCCGCCAAGTTTGACGATTGCCAGTTGAACGCGGCGAGGTAGACGGTTCACATCGACATACCAGTCGTCGAACATTTGCATGGTTTCTAGCGTCTCATCAATCCGCTGGCGCACTTTGGGCGAGGTGCCGTCGCTCTGGGCCTCTTGGGCCACGATACGCAGCGCGTCCAGGGTGGGGGCGTATTCCCGCTCGCGGCGGCCTTCGACCACGGCTTTGGTCAGGTCAAACATGTCCCGGATCGAATGAAAGTGATCGCGCCGGTCACCCAGGTTTCGGCTGGCTTTGATCAGCTTCCAGCCTTGCAGTTCCTTCAGCCCGGTCGAGACGTTCGAGCGGGCCAGCCCGAGCGTTTCACAGATCTCATCTGCAGTCATCGGTTCGGGCGAGATGTGCAATAGCGCGTGGATTTGCGCGACCGAGCGGTTCACACCCCACTTGGTACCCATTTCCCCCCAATGGAGGATAAAGTCGCGCATGGATTCAGTAAGGTGCATGATTGCATCCAGTAATTTCTGTAATGACAGAAATTACAGATAGAAATGATTCGATCAAGAACCAATTAACTCAGGCGGATATCAGGTCTTGGACCCGATCCTGGGTTCGGTGCCAGCTTTGATGCGCGAGATATTGGCGGCATGGCGCCAGTACACAAGCAATGTCAGGACGATTCCCAGAATAAACGTCGACCCGTCACTCAAAACCATGACCCAGGTTGTAGACAGGGACGCTGCTGCAAGGGCCCCAAGCGACGAAATCCGCCAGATGGCAGCGGCCACCAGCCAAGTTATGCAGCAGGCAATGCCCACGCCCCAGTCAAGCGCTAGCCAGAGGCCCAGAAAGGTCGCGACACCCTTGCCACCTTTGAAGCCCAACCAGACTGGAAAACAGTGGCCCAGAAACGCGGCCAATGCGGCGACCTGTACGGCGTCTTCCCCGGCCATGGCACGGGCGAGCAAGACGGCAGCGGCCCCTTTCCCGGCGTCAAAGATCAGAGTCAGCGCGGCGGCGGCCTTGTTGCCGGTGCGAAGTACATTGGTCGCCCCAATATTGCCCGACCCGATATCGCGCAGATTTCCCAGTCCCATCACCTTGGCGATGATCATGCCAAAGGGGATCGACCCCATCAGATATCCAATCGCGGCCCAGAGGATCAGCTGGGTCATCGTACTGTCGATCAGGGGCATCAGGGTCTCCGGTAAACTTCTTGGCCTGCTACATAGGTTGCGGTGACCTTACCTTGCATCCTCTGGCCGTCAAATGGCGTATTCTGCGATTTGGATCTAAGCGTGAACCGGTCCAGCACAAATGGCACATCCGGGTCGAACAGAACCAGGTCGGCCGGCGCGCCCTCAGACAGGCGACCGCTGTCCAGACCCAGTCGTTTAGCGGGGTTCAGAGCCATCGCGCGGAACAGAGTCGGCAAGTCCAGTTGATCCGCATGGTAGAGACGCAGCGCGGCAGGCAGCAGTGTTTCCAGCGCCACCGCGCCCGAGGCTGCCTCTTCAAACGGCAGGCGTTTGCTTTCTTCGTCCTGTGGTGTGTGCATGGAACTGATGGTGTCGATCAGACCGGAGCGCACGGCCCCGATCACCGCCTGCCGATCATCTTCCGACCGCAGCGGAGGCTTGACCTTGAAGAAGGTGCGATAGTCGGCCACATCCAACTCGTTCAGCGTCAGATGGTGGATCGAGGTGCCGGCGGTGATGTTCAGCCCGTTGCGCTTGGCCCGTTCCAGCGCGGGCAGGGCGCGGGCGGTGGTGATCTGATCGGCGTGATAGGCCGCACCCGTCATTTCCAGCAGAGCGATGTCGCGGTCCAGCCCCATACGCTCGGCCATTGGGGAAACGGCGGGCAATCCGCGCAAGGCGGCGAACTTGCCGCTGGTGGCGGCGGCGCCAGCGCTCAGCCCCGGTTCCTGAGGGTGGGCGATCACCAGCGCACCGCAGGATTTCGCATAGGTCAGCGCGCGGGTGAACACTTTGGTATCTGCAATGACATGATCACAGTCGGTAAAGGCGACGGCACCGGCATCCAGCAGAAATCCGATCTCGGTCATCTCGCGCCCTTCGCGCCCTTTGGTCAGGGCCGCCATGGGCAGCACGTTGACTGGGGCATCCGCCTGCGCGCGCCGGGTCGCAAATTCCAGCGTTTCCGGCGTGTCCACGGCGGGTAAGGTATCGGGGCGCGTCACGATCGTGGTCACACCCCCTGCCGCCGCTGCCAGTCCTGCGGATTTATAGCTTTCCTTGTGCCGCTCGCCCGGCTCGCAAACCTTGACGCCGAGATCGACTATGCCCGGTGCCAGGCAATGCCCGCCGCAGTCGATGACCTGCGCGTCACTCGACGGGGCCGCACCTTCGCCCTTGGCCACGATACGGCCATCAGCCACATGCACCCATCCCGGTGCGTCCGCGCCAGTTTCGGGGTCGATCAGGCGGGCGTTGGTGAAGATCAGATTGCTCATGCCATGGCCCTTTCAATAGCGGTTTTGGTAGCAGCGGGATCTGCCTGATACTTGATCAGGTGCTTGTCCTCGCCTTTTGTGACGATTTGAACAAAGCTACCCATGGTTTTGACAGCCTCGATCTGGTTCAGCGCCACTTTGCGCGGGCCAGGGCCGGTCAGAGTAGTGTCTGTCATTTCCCACGCGGCCGTCAGCTCTTCTGAGGCCAGATACCACGCACGAATGCCGATTGCAGCTAGGCCCGCTGGCGCGCCGGTCCACACATAGGGATTACCGATCAGCCAAAGAATGATCATGGCCCCTGCCATAGCCGCGGCTGCCATCCACGTGTTGGTGCGGATATAGGCCCCTTTGTCGGGTGGGAAAGTCACAGGATCAGCCATAGGGCACCTCCGATAACCAGAAGGATCAGCAGCACCAGAACCGCAGAGCCCATGCGACGCGGTCTGTCATTTTGCGGTGCGGATTGCGGCGCCGAATACGGTTTCGCGCTTTCCGTCTCAATCCGGCCACCTGCCCAGCTTGTTGCTTCTTCGGTGTAGAGGCCGATCAGGCGCAGCCTGCGGTCGGGGCGCAAAGCGGCTGCACGACCGCGAAATGCGGCGCTGCGGACCACCAGAACCCAGCCGTCAATCGCATCCAGCGCTGTGTGGTCCAGCTGATCTGCGGACACGTCGCAGCCCTCGGTCAGATAGCCATAGAGGCCAAGGTCTTCGAGGTCCGAGACGGGAAAGACGTCAACCTGTTCGGGATCCAGCCCCGCTACCCCTAGAATCTGATCGGCGGCTCCGGGTTCGCGCAGAAACTTGGCCTCTTCCGGGCGCATGTCGAGTGCGAACAGGCGGATAACGCCGTGTTCATGGGATGCGACGACCAGATCGCTCATGCGGCCTCGCGCAGATTGCGGGCCAGCAGTTCCATCGCAGCCATGCGGACGGCGACACCCATCTCAACCTGCTCCTGAATGACCGAGCGGTTGATATCATCGGCTAGCGTTCCGTCAATCTCGACCCCGCGGTTCATTGGGCCGGGATGCATTACAATGGCATCGGGTTTGGCCTGCGCCAGTTTGGCGGCATCCAGCCCGTAGCGATGATAGTATTCACGTTCCGAGGGGATGAACCCGCCATCCATCCGCTCTCTCTGAAGGCGCAGCATCATCACGACATCGACGTCTTGAAGGCCTACGTTCATATCGTCATAGATCTCGGCTCCAAACTCGGCAAATTGGCTGGGGACCAGCGTTGGTGGGCCGATCAGGCGAATGCGGTTTTCCATCTTGCCGAGCAGGATCAAGTTCGACCGCGCCACGCGGGAATGGGCGACGTCGCCGCAGATCGCGATGTTCAACCGGTGCAGGCGACCCTTGGCGCGGCGAATGGTCAACGCATCCAGCAGCGCCTGTGTCGGGTGCTCATGCCGCCCGTCGCCTGCGTTCAGTACGGCGCAATTCACCTTCTGCGCCAACAGATCAACCGCGCCGGAATGCGGGTGCCGCACCACCAGAAGGTCGGGATGCATTGCGTTCAGCGTCATCGCCGTGTCGATCAGCGTCTCACCCTTTTTGATCGAGCTGGCCTGCATTGCCATATTCATCACATCCGCACCCAGCCGCTTGCCTGCCAGTTCGAAACTGGCCTGAGTACGGGTCGAGTTCTCAAAGAACATGTTGATTTGTGTCAGCCCCGCCAGCACATCCGAGTGCTTGTTCGGTTGCCGGTTCATCTCGACATAGGTCTCGGCCAGATCAAGAATGGCAGTAATATCGGATTGGGACAGGTGCTCGATGCCAAGAAGGTGACGATGGGCGAAACGCATGGGCGGACTCCTGTCTGACAATCGGCCCGCTTATAGAAAGCCGCGCCGCGCAAGGCAACCTTGGGATCAAGGCGTTAGGGCAGTTTCTCACACCCACCCTCGGGCAAGCACTGTTCGCCGGGTTTGCACCATTTGCCATAGCCGCAGTCGATCGCCTTAACCGGCACACATCCTTGGTGGTCCGAACATTTGAATCCAGGGCGGCATTGTGATCCGGTTTTCTCGCACAAGAACCAACCGGGCTGTGCGCATCCTCCGCCTGGCAGGCAGGATGATCCGGCCGCACAGGTCAAGCCGTCGTCACAGGTGATGGGGCTGCCGCTGGTGGCTGAATCCGGGTCGAATTCGGGGGTGTTTCGCTGGCATTCCCCGCGCGCGTTGCAAAAGCTGTCGCCGGGGCAGTCCAGACGCGTGGTGCATGCGTTGGCTCCTTTGGGTGCGCAGCGTAGACCGCCTGCCACGCAGCGCTCGAACGGGCCGCAGCTGCGGCCGCCGCCGCAATAGGTGCCGCCCAGCGGGATGCAATGATTGTCGAAACTGCATCTTTGCCCACCGGAACAGCACCGACTGCCACAGGCGAACTGCCCCGCGCGGCACTGATCGTTTCGGTCAAACAGCTGCGCCGAAATAGGCCCGCTGACCAAGGCCAGAAGCGCCCAAATTGAGAGGAATCGAAACAGGATCAGCATGATTGCCCCAATGGTCGGTGCGACCGAGCGCGCAATCAAGGCCAATTCGCTTTCCCTCGGTCAAAAGGAGGTTAGATTGAGTGTTATGGAATCGGCTTTGGACTTTCACACAGCGCGGGCTCTGCTGGACTGGCAGATTGAACTGGGCGCGACGGATGCGATCGGGGATATCCCGGTGAACCGCTATACGTTGCCCGACACAGCGCCCAAATCCAAAAAGCCCACAGCGGTACAAACGGCGCCGGAAAAGCCCAAGCCGGTCGATGCGTTGGCGATTGCCGATTCAGTCGCCAAGACTGCTGGATCGCTGGACCAGTTGCGCGCTGCGATGGATGCGTTTGATCATTGCGATTTGAAACGTGGTGCGCGCCATTTGGTGTTTGCCGACGGGACGCCGGGTGCTCGGGTGATGATTATAGGCGAGGCTCCGGGCCGGGATGAAGATCGCGAGGGCAAGCCCTTTGTTGGCCGGGCCGGGCAGTTGCTGGACAGGATGTTGTCCGCGATTGAGCTGAACCGTGCCGAAAACGTCTATATCACCAATGTTCTGCCCTGGCGGCCCCCGCAGAACCGGGATCCCAAGCCCGAAGAGATCGGCATGATGAAGCCGTTTCTGGAGCGCCACGTCGCATTGGCCAAGCCCGAGGTTCTGGTCGTGATGGGCAATATCTGCTGTCAGGCGGTGCTGGGCAAACGCGGTATAACTCGGTTGCGCGGCCAGTGGGATCAGGCTTGGGGGCTGCCGGTCATCCCGATGTTTCACCCTGCTTACTTGCTGCGGCAACCGCCAATGAAACGGCAGGCTTGGGCAGATCTGTTGGAGTTGAAGGCCCGGTTGGAGGGCAAGTGATGCGCATCCTGGCCTTTTCCGACCTGCATATGGCGCGCAGCCGGGCGGTCGAATTGGTTGCCGCCAGCGCCGAGGCGGATCTGGTGATCGGTGCTGGTGATTTCTGCAATATGCGGCAAGGGCTGGATCAGGCGATGGAGATGCTTGCAGGCATTTCGGCCCCTCTGGTCCTAACCCCCGGCAATGCCGAAAGCGTCCAAGAGCTGACAGCGGCTGTGCCCGAAGGTGTCCACGTGCTGCACGGCACCGGGATGACTGTGGACGGGGTGCGCCTGTTTGGTCTGGGATATGGTGTGCCCGTGACGCCTTTTGGCGGTTGGTCCTGCGATCTGACCGAGGCCGAGGCCGCCGAGTTGCTGGATCGGTGCGACGCTGCCGATATTCTGATTACGCATTCTCCGCCCAAAGGGCATGGCGATGTCACGTCGATGGGCGGCGCCGTCGGTTCGGTCGCGGTGCGCGACGCGATCGAGCGGGTGCAGCCGCAGCTTTCTCTGCATGGCCATATCCATGACAGCTGGGGGTATCGCGGGGCAATCGGGCGCACCCAGGTGGCCAATCTGGGGCCCAGACCAAATTGGTTTGAGCTGCATTGATGATCGAAACTGTAACCCTTCTGGCGTTTATCCCGGCCGCGCTCGCTCTGAACCTCACACCCGGAGCTGATATGATGTTCTGCTTTGGGCAGGGCCTGCGCAAAGGCGCACGGCCCGCGCTTGCGGCCAGCGCCGGTATTTCTGCAGGGTCGATGGTGCATGTCCTGCTGGCTGGGCTTGGGTTTGGCGCGGCGGTATCCACGCTGCCCTGGCTGTTTGATGTGATCCGTTGGTTGGGGGTGGCCTATCTGCTGTATCTGGCCTGGCGTTCGATCCAAAACGGTGCCGTGCCGGCCGAGGCACCGGCACATAGCGGGAAACTTGCGTTTCGTGATGGGCTGCTGGTCAATCTCACCAATCCAAAGGTCATCCTGTTCGTGCTGGCCTTCATCCCGCAATTTGTGGACCCGACCTTGGGGCCAATCTTGCCGCAGTTCCTGACCCTTGGCCTTATCATCGCGGTGGGCGGCTTTGTGGTGAACGGGATGGTCGGCATGTTTGCCGGTGGCGCGGGCCGAGTCTTGGTCTCGAACCCGCGTGCCTCGCGTTTCATGGGCTGGGTGACCGGAGGGATTTTTACGGCGCTCGCCATTCGGCTTGCTATTATGGAAAGGGCCTGACGTCATATGTCACGCATCGACGAAAGCAAAAAATTCATTCCAGTTCGGATCGCCGTCCTCACTGTCTCGGATACGCGGACGCTGCCCGAGGACCGATCGGGACAGACTTTGGTGGATCGGATTCAGGCGGCGGGCCATTTGGTCGCGGACCGCAAGATCCTTCCGGATGAGCGCGCCCAGATTGCAGAACAGCTGCGCGTGTGGATCGCAGATCCTGAAATAGATGCCGTCATCTCGACCGGGGGTACCGGCCTGACAGGGCGCGACGTTACAGTCGAGGCGCATCGGGATGTCTACGAGAAGGAAATCGACGCGTTCGGCACGGTTTTTACAATCCTGTCGATGCAAAAGATCGGCACCTCTGCCGTCCAGTCGCGCGCCACAGGTGGCGTCGCCGGGGGCACCTATCTGTTTGCATTGCCCGGCAGCCCCGGTGCCTGCAAGGATGCCTGGGATGGAATATTGCTAAAACAGTTCGATTATCGTCACCGGCCCTGCAATTTCGTGGAAATTATGCCCAGATTGGACGAACATCTGCGACGGAAGTAAGCTGGTTACACGTTCAAATGTGTATTACCGCTTTGTGGCTTGGCATTTTTCGGGGCAAAGCTACCTTCTGAAATGCTAGCCTGATGCGAACGGGGTGATAGTAAATGCGCTTTCTGAGGCAGAGCCTTGCCGGAGTTTTCCTGACGTCCTTGACGTTGGCACTCTTGTTTGTGGCGGTTCAGATGATCGCGGGTGCAGTGCAGGATGTTCTGACGCGCGAGGATGCCGCTCCGCAGGCGCGGGAGCGGATTTTTGCGGTTACTGTCCGGCATGCCGAAGTGGAAACCGTAACGCCTTATCTTGAAGCATTTGGTGAGGTGCAAAGCCGACGCCGCCTGGAACTGCGTGCAGCGCTTGGTGGCCGTGTGATAACCTTGTCCGAAGATTTCGAAGATGGCGGTGCTGTCACTGCAGGAGAGGTTCTGGTCGAGCTTGATCCGGCGGATGCACAATCGGCGCTGGACCGCGCCAAGTCGGACCTGCTGGATGCTCAGTTTGAGGAACGCGATGCCGAACGGTCGCTGCTGCTGGCGCAGGATGAGCTGAACTCGGCCGAGGCGCAGGCCGAATTGCGGGGCCGTGCCCTACAGCGTCAAAAAGACTTGAAAAGCCGGGGAGTAGGCGCGGCGGCATCCGTGGAAGAGGCGGAACTGGCCGAGGCATCGGCACAGCAATCTGTTTTGGCCCGGAGGATCGCGCTGGCACAGGCGGAATCGCGCGTCGATCAGGCGACGACGTTGCTGTCGCGTGCCCGTATCGCACTGGCCGCCGCCGAACGTGATTTGGAAGACATGACCATCCATGCCCGGTTCGGGGGCACATTGACCGACGTAACTTTGGTCGAGGGTCGCCTGGTGTCAGCCAACGAAAAACTGGCCGAATTGGTTGATCCTAAAGCACTTGAGGTGGCCTTTCGCGTCTCGACCGCGCAATTCGTGCGCCTGCTGGATGCTGAAGGGGATCTGATCAATTCCCCGGTCACTGTATCGCTAGAGGTCACAGGAGCAGATCTTGCGGCACAGGGCCGCATAAGCCGCGATAGCGGCTCGGCCGGAGAAGGGCAAACCGGTCGCCTGCTTTATGCCTTGCTCGAGGATACTTCGGGATTCAAGCCCGGTGATTTCGTGACAGTCTCGGTTCAGGAACAGCCGCTTGAGAACGTGGTGCGCCTGCCGTCCTCGGTTCTGGATTCAGCAGGGACGGTTCTGATTCTGGGCAAGGATGACCGGCTTGAGGTTCTACCAGTGCAGTTAATCCGCCGTCAGGGTGATGAGGTGCTGCTGCGCGGGCGGGGGTTGGAAAGTCGCGAGGTTGTCATTGGTCGAACGCCTCTGCTTGGGGCCGGTGTCCGGGTCAGGCCGCTGCGGGATGAGGCCAACGCAGGGGGCCAGACGGATATGGTCGAGCTGTCCGAGGAACAGCGTGCCCAGCTGGTGGCGCAGGTCGAAGCCAGTGATGCATTGCCTCAAGATGTCAAAGCCCGCGTGCTGGGCCAACTGGGCGAAGCCAAGGTTCCCGCGTCGTTGGTGCGCAGCATCGAAAACCGAGCCGGAGGTTAGGCGCGATGATGCGCGAAATTCCCGGCGCGGCTGGGGGGATACTCAGCTATTTCACGCGCCACAGGACGGTCGCCAACCTGCTGCTGCTAGTTATGCTGGTGCTGGGCGCGGCGGCCATCCCGAATATGCGGGCGCAGTTCTTTCCCGATGTGATCCTTGAACGGGTGGATGTCAGCGTTAGCTGGGATGGAGCTGGCCCTGAAGATGTTGATAATGGCATCGTTCAGTTGTTGGAGCCGGCCCTTCTGGCCGTTGAAGGCGTGTCCAGCACCTCTTCGACTTCGCGCGAGGGCACAGCCCAGATCCGGATGGAGTTCGAGCCGAACTGGGATATGTCTCGCGCGGTCGAAGAGGTCAGAACAGCGGTCGACAGTGTCACCAACCTGCCAGACGACGCTGATGAGCCGACCATCCGACGCGGCGCCTGGCGCGATCGCGTCACGGATGTTGTCGTCACTGGCCCTGTCGATCCTGAACAGCTGGCCAAGTTCACCGATGAGCTGATCAACCGTTTGTTCGCTGTTGGCGTGACCCGCACCACGATCCGGGGCCTCGCCGCGCCGCGCATTGTAGTCGAGGTGCCCACAGCACAGCTGATCGCCAACGACATCACCCTATCCGAGATCGCCTTAGCCATCGCTGCCGAGGTCAACGCCAATCCGGCAGGGGATGTGACAGGGGCCAATGCGCGCATTCGCACCGGCACCGAAAAGCGCAGCCCGGAAGAGATTGAGGGGATCACGCTGCGCAATTTCGCCGATGGCTCAAAGCTGTTGATCGGTGACGTGGCGCAGATCCAGATTGAAGGTGTCACCAGAAATCGTAGCTATTTTGTTGGCAAGAATCCGGCAATGTCCGTTCGTGTGGACCGGTCAAATCTGGGCGACGCGATAGAAATTCAACACACGGTCGAAGATGTCGTCTCGCAGATGCAAGCCAGCCTGCCCGAGGGTGTAAAGGCCGAGCTGATCCGGACACGGGCGCAAGCGATCACCGACCGGCTGGATATTCTGGTCGATAACGGGTTGGTTGGGCTGGGTCTTGTGGTCTGCCTGCTGTTTCTGTTTCTGAATGCGCGGATTGCCTTTTGGGTTGCCGCGGGTATCCCGGTGGCAATGTCGGCGGCGATTGCGTTCATGTATATTGGCGGCCTGTCGATCAACATGGTGTCGTTGTTCGGCTTGATTATCACTCTGGGTATTGTCGTGGATGACGCCATCGTTGTGGGTGAACATGCCGATTTTCGCGCGCGACGGCTGGGTGAGCCACCAATGGTGGCCGCCGAACGCGCCGCACGTCGCATGGCGATGCCGGTCTTTGCTGCGACGCTGACCACGGTTATTGCCTTTTTTGGCCTGACTGCGATTGGTGGACGTTTCGGAGAGTTAATCCGCGATATCCCCTTCACGGTGATAGCGGTATTGATCGCCTCGCTGATCGAATGCTTTCTGATCCTGCCCAACCATATGGCCCACGCGATTGCGCACTCTGCCAAGGAACATTGGTATGATCTGCCGAACCGTGTGGTGAACAAGGGGTTTCGCTGGGTGCGCGATACGCTGTTCCGACCGCTGATCGCCTGGGTAATCTGGGCACGCTATGTGGTGGTGTCGGCGATGATCGTCATTCTGGCCAGCCAGATTTCCCTGTTCATCCGCGGGGACGTGAACTGGCGGTTTTTCAATGCGCCCGAGCGTGGATCGGTTACAGGCAATTTTATCATGGCCGAGGGCGCAGGCCGCGCGGATACGTTGGCCATGATGCACCAACTACAGGCCTCGGTAGAGGCGCTTGGCCAACGCTATGAAGAGCGGCACGGGCGCAACCCCATTGATTACGTGCTGGCCGAGATCGGGGGATCCGCGGGCCGTGCACTTTCGGCAGCGGATGGCAAGGACACGGATTTGCTGGGCGGGATTTCGATCGAGTTGATAGATGCCGACCTGCGCCCCTATTCGAGCTTCGAGTTTGTCGGAGAGTTGCAGGAAATGGCGCCAAGCCATCCCAAACTTGAGCTGCTCAGCTTCAGGGGCTGGCGGTCTGGTCCGGGAGGAGATGCGATTGATGTGCAGCTCTACGGCGCCGATGTGAACACGCTTAAAACGGCTTCCGAGGACTTGCAGGTCGCGCTTTCGAAATACCCCGAGGTTTCAGCGCTGGAAGATAATCTGGCCTATGACAAGGAAGAGTACATTTTGGATCTGACCGCGCAAGGGCAGGCGCTGGGCTTTCGGATCGAAACATTGGGCCGGGTGCTGCGGGACCGTCTAAACGGGATCGAGGCCGCGACCTTCCCGGATGGCCCGCGCAGCGCCGAGATCCGGGTTGAATTGCCTGAAGGGGAATTGACCGCCGATTTCCTGGAGCGCACACTGATGCGCACACCCGATGGGGTCTATGTCCCGTTGGCCGATATCGTCTCGGTTCAGCGTAAATCCGGATTCTCGACCGTGCGGCGGGAAAACGGGCTGCGGGTGATTTCGGTCTATGGCGATATCTCCGAGGATGATCCAACACGCGCGGCCGAGATCGCCCGTGCGATGAGCGAGGAAATTCTGCCCAATATCGCAGCCACACGTCAGGTCGAGTGGACCATGGCAGGTCTGAGCGAGCAGGAAGAAGAGTTTCTGTCCGAAGCCCGTACCGGTCTGATCCTGTGCCTGACGGGCATCTATCTGGTGCTGGCCTGGGTCTTTGCCAGTTGGACCCGACCATTGGTGGTGATGGCGATCATTCCGTTTGGTTTGGTCGGAACCATTTGGGGCCATTATATCTGGGAGGTCCCGCTCAGCATGTTCACGGTTGTTGGCCTGCTTGGGATGACCGGAATCATCATCAACGACTCGATTGTTCTGGTGACGACGATTGACGAGTATCAGCAGACTCGTGGGCTGATGCCCTCCATCGTCGAGGGGACATCGGACAGATTGCGGCCAGTAATGCTGACGACGCTGACCACGGTTCTGGGCCTGACCCCACTGTTGTACGAAGGATCGCAGCAGGCACAGTTCCTCAAACCGACCGTGATCACGCTGGTCTATGGGTTGGCGTTTGGGATGGTGCTGGTATTGCTGCTCGTTCCTGCCCTGCTGGGGATCCTGAACGATCTGTCGCGGCCAATGACGGCCATGCGTCGCGCAATTCGGGCGCCGGATCGTGTGGTGCAGGGGGCGCTTGTTGTCACCGGGTTTGCCTTGATGCTCTGGTTTGCGTTGACGATGATCTGGCCTGCGGTGACCGGGTCTCCACCGGGCCTTGTTTCGGGGCTTTATGCCGGGCCAGAGGGCCCCTCAATCCTGCGGATGGGGTTTGGAGCTTTTACTGCCGGCGCCACGGTGATTCTGGTGGTGAGCATTGTTTTGTCGGGCCTGTTGTACGCCCGTCTCAAAGGACGCACTGCCTAGCCCTGACGCAGGGCGGTTTCCAACAGGTTTGAGACTCGGTCGCTCATGGGCAGTGCGCCTTGTCGGATCAAGTCCAGTGGGAACCAGCGTGCATCCATTGCGTCATCCCCCGCAACCGGTTGCCCGGTCTGATACTGGCAGGCCACGCCAACCAACAGGTAATGAGACAGAACAGCGCCCTGGGCGTCACGGCGTAAAAGGTCCAGATTGTCCAGATACCGCAACGGCTCGGCAATCACCGAGGTTTCTTCGCGCAGTTCCCGCTGTGCTGCCTGCAGGACGGTTTCGCCCCATTCCACATGGCCGCCGGGAAAGCCCCATAGCCCCTTATCCGGTTGCTTGCTGCGCTGAACCAGAAGGACGTGCCCGTCATGAATGACGACCGCAAGCGCACCGATTTTCGGAGTTTGCATCATGGGGTCAGCCAGCGCTGCACCCCAGAATGTCCACCGCGTGATTGGCACCCAGAACAGTGATCCGGATCTTTGAGCGATCCAGCGCAAACGGACCGCCCGAGGCGTTGATCACCTCGGATGTGGCGACCAGAGTACCGCCCTGCCGTTTGGCGTCGGTTTGCGAGGCCCACAGCTCGGGGTTGCCGGGTTCGATCACGGCGATCTCGCGGCCACCTGCGGATGGCATGGTGACGCGCGCCTCGATCTGCATTCCGTCAGACGTCGGGGTCAGGTGGCACCGCGCGTTGGCGACCCGGGCTTCTTTGGCGGAATAGGGACGCTTGGCCAGTGCCGCCGCGATCGTCGGGTTGCGCTCTGCTTCGGCGTTCAGGGTATGATCGAAGCCCAAACGTTCCGGGATGCAGACGTCTTTGCAGACCCCCAGATCCACCGTGCCTTTCAGCCGCACGGGTTTGGCCGGGTTCTTCGGCGAAATCTCGACCGGCAGGACCATTTGATTTTCGTATCCAATCGACTGCAGGCCATTCTGGTCAAAAACATCCGGCGCGGGCCATGTGATCGACACGCTGCCGACATTGGTTGATCTTTTCCAGTCGAACTGTGGCGGAATACCCGCATCGCCCGGCGCCCGCCAATAGGTCTTCCAGCCGTCCTGCAGGGTCACCCGCAGCGCCCCAAGATAGGCTCCATTTGCTGTGCGCCCGCCGTCCAGGATATCCAATTCGGCCACCGAGCCGACCACTTGTGCAGATGCCGGTCCAATCGCGCCAACGGTCACGGCAAGGGCGGCTGCCAGAAATGTCTTGTGAATGTTCATACCCTATAAATGCGTGGTCTCGAGGCGAATTCCAAGTCACGTTCGGGTCACTCGAATGAAATCTAGCGAAATCGCCGCTCGTCCCTTGCCAATACCGGGACTGCGGGGGCATTGTTGATGGGAGCTCAGCAAGAGATGTCGTCTTATGGATCTGACCGGTAAACTGTTGATTGCGATGCCTGGGATGGGCGATCCGCGTTTCGATCATTCGGTTGTCTATATTTGCAGCCATGGCGACGATGGCGCGATGGGTCTGATCATCAACAAACCTTCGGATTTACGCATAAAGACGCTGCTGGGTCAGTTGAACATCGCTTGCCGTATCCCGATCGTGGGTGAGCGTCTGGTGCATTTCGGCGGCCCGGTCGAGATGTCGCGCGGATTCGTCCTGCACAGCGCCGATTATGACGCGAACCTCCATTCCCTGCAGATTTCGGACGATTTCAGCATGACTGCAACGTTGGACGTGCTTGAAGACCTGGCCTCGGGGCAAGGGCCGCTGAATTCTATGCTGACGCTAGGGTATTCAGGCTGGGGACCCGGGCAGCTTGAGGATGAGATCGCGATGAACGGATGGCTCACAACCGAGGCGGATTCGAAGCTGGTGTTCGATGTCCCCGATGATCAGAAATGGGAGGCGGCGCTGGCAACGCTGGGCGTCGATCCTCTGACTCTGTCTGCCAGTGCAGGGCGCGCCTGATCAACTGTCACGCGGTGCTGCAGCCCGGCGCAACCGGTCGTTGATAGCGGCGCCCAATCCGTGGTCCGGAATAGGGGACACGGCAATCGGGCGTCCGGTGCTGTTGAGCTTGTGCAAAGCGGCAAAAAGATTGGCCGCTGCCTCGGTCAGGTTACCATCAGCGGACAGGTTCAGGTCGCATTCGACCGGTCCAAATCCCAAGAGAATCTCGTCACCATGTGTAGTCTGCGCGTTCAACCGGACCGCCACGTCCGGGGCGTAATGCGACAGCATCTGTCCGGGTGCTGTTAGCGTGTCGCCCGATTGGTGTAGATGCAATGCCGTGCCGAGAGCTGCCTCGATCTGGTCCAAAGCCACCCCTCCGGGGCGTAGCAAAGCGGATTCTCCAGCGAGGCCGACAATGGTGGATTCCAGCCCGACACCGCAGGGACCGTCATCCAGAATGGCAGCGATGCGCCCGTCCAGACCGGCGCGGACATGCGCGGCTGTTGTCGGGCTGATCTGTCCCGAAGGGTTGGCCGAGGGCGCAGCGACCGGCCCGTCGAACATCTCGAGAATAGCCCGGGCAGAAGGATGCGCAGGCACCCGAACCGCCAATGTATCCAGCCCGGC
Source organism: Ruegeria sp. CDSB022 (assembly GCF_059611145.1). Taxonomy (NCBI): domain Bacteria; kingdom Pseudomonadati; phylum Pseudomonadota; class Alphaproteobacteria; order Rhodobacterales; family Roseobacteraceae; genus Ruegeria; species Ruegeria sp. CDSB022. The sequence goes on from NZ_JBXWOZ010000003.1 coordinate 99,638, forward strand.
AGTGACAAGCGACGATACACCGTGCCCTTCCCGCAGCGGGAGAACCAGAGTCAGCGGGCCGGGCCAGAACGCCTGTGCCAACGCCTCGGCCTGATCTGACCATTCAACAAACCTGCGCGCGGACTCTACCGATGCGACATGCGCAATCAGAGGGTTGAAACTGGGTCGGCCCTTGGCGGCATAGATGCTGGCGACAGCCTCTCCGTTGCGGGCATCCCCACCCAGCCCATAGACCGTTTCAGTCGGGAAAGCGACCAGCTGTCCCTGCCTCAGAAGATCCGCAGCCTGAGCAATTCCCGCCGGGTCGGCTGACAGTTCGAGTGTACCGTTAGAGATCATTGTGAGTGACGCCGCGTTTTGATTGCTTGTAGCATAAGGATGGGTACGTAATCGTTCAAACCCAGATGAATAACGGCGAGTCAGCGGATTTCCAACCCCGGCGTCGCGGACCGTTCAAGACAGCCCCGAGGTAATATTATGCCCTATCGCGCACCAGTTGCAGATTACGAATTTCTGTTCCGCCATGCGGTTGATTTTGATCGTATTGCAGCGACCGACAAGTTCGCGGAAGCAAGCGAAGACGTCGTCAGCGCCATCCTGACCGAGGCTGGAAAACTCTGCGAAGAGGTCATGGCGCCGCTTCAGCGGAACGGAGACCTAGAGCCCGCGCGTCTGGAAAACGGCGTGTTGCGTACCTCGCCAGGATTTAGCGACGGTTGGAACGCTATAGCTGAGGGGGGCTGGATCGGCATGAGCGCTGATCCCGAATATGGCGGTATGGGGCTGCCGATGACCTTGACCACTGCCGTCAACGAGATGATGTCTGCGGCCTGCCTGTCACTGCAACTGGCGCCGCTGATGACGCAGGGCCAGATCGAAGCACTGGAGCACCACGCAAGTGATGAGCTGAAGAACCTGTACCTGCCCAAAATGATCGCTGGTGAATGGTCGGGCACGATGAACCTGACCGAGCCGCAGGCGGGATCGGATGTGGGTGCGCTGACGTCGAAGGCAGAACCGAATGGAGATGGCACTTATTCGGTGTCTGGTCAGAAGATCTTCATTTCCTGGGGTGACAACGATTTTGCTGAAAACGTGTGCCATCTGGTGTTGGCACGCCTGCCCGATGCCGTTCCCGGAACCAAGGGAATATCGCTGTTTCTGGTCCCCAAGCACCTGCCGGACGAGAATGGCAATCCAGGTGTGGCAAATGACCTGAAAGTGGTTTCGCTCGAGCACAAGATGGGCCTGCATGGTTCGCCAACTTGCGTGATGCAGTATGATGGCGCCAAAGGTTGGCTTGTGGGTAAGGAACATGGCGGAATGGCTGCGATGTTCACCATGATGAACAACGCGCGACTGGGCGTCGGCGGACAGGGTATCGGTGCCGCCGAAGGCGCCTATCAGCAGGCCCTGGAATATGCGCTTGAGCGGAAGCAAGGCAAGACACCTTCGGGCACAATCCTCGATCACGCCGATGTACGCCGGATGCTGATGAGTATGCGTGCGGATACTTTTGCTGCGCGCGCGATCATGCTTGCAAACGCAGCCGCGATTGATATGGCCAATGCAACAGGCGACGCGGACTGGGTTTCGCGCGCGGCCTTGTTGACGCCGATAAACAAGGCCTTCGGTACCGAAACCGGTATGCGGGTTTCGGAAGAAGGCGTGCAGGTCCATGGCGGTATGGGCTTTATCGAGGAGACCGGCGCGGCACAGTTCTATCGCGACGTCCGTGTGACCGCGATTTACGAGGGCACCAACGGCATTCAGGCCATGGACCTTGTCGCACGCAAGATGATGGATGGCGGCGAAGCGGCGTCCCGTTTGCTGGACGAAATCGAGGATCACGCCGAACGCGCGCGTGGGTCAATGCCGGAACTGGCGGGTCCTGTCTGGGAGGCCACGGAAAGCCTGCGTGAAACGACCGAGTGGCTGATATCGCAGCCCGACATGAACACGCGATTTGCCGGCGCCGTGCCCTATCTGAAGGCATTCGCCCGCGTTCTGGGCGGTCACTATCACCTCAAGGCGGCCCTGGCCGAGCCAAACGGCACCCGTTTCAAGCTGGCACGCTTTTATATCAATGCGCTGTTGCCTGAGTTTTCGGGGCTTTTGGTTCAGGCGCAGAACGGTGCGGATGACGTCTTTGCTCTCAGCGCCGAGGAAATGGTAGCTGCCTGATGGACGGTGATACACATTTGACGATCCGCTATCCTTGGCCCGAGGCTCCGACCCTGGGTGAAGCCGTTGAAATTGCCGAAGGCGTGCTTTGGATGCGGTTGCCGCTGCCTATGGCGCTGGATCACGTCAATATCTATGCGCTGGATGATGGCGACGGATGGACGGTGATCGACACTGGCATGTCCTCGAACAAGACGCGCAGTATTTGGGCGGACCTGATGGCGGGACCGCTGGGGGGCAAACCCGTGACGCGCGTGGTGGTGACCCATCACCATCCCGATCACGTTGGCAATGCTGGTTGGTTTCAATCTGAACACGGGGCCGAGCTGGTCACGTCGCGTACTGCATGGCTGTTTGCACGGATGCTGACGCTGGATGTGCAGGAAAACTGGCCGCAGGAAACGCTGGATTACTACCGAAGCGCCGGGATGGATGCCGATTTCCTTGCCAAAAGGATGACAGAACGGCCCTTCAATTTCTGCGACACGGTCTATCCGATGCCGCTGGGCTTTACCCGGATCAAGCAGGGCAGCGTCATTCGTATGGGCGGGCGCGACTGGGATGTTCATATGGGCAATGGCCACGCTCCCGAACATGCAACTTTTTGGAGCCGTGACGATAATCTGGTGATCACGGGCGACCAGGTTCTCAGCTCGATCAGCCCCAATCTAGGCGTCTATGTTACCGAGCCCATGGCGGATCCAGTGGCGGAGTGGATGGAAGCCTGCGAGCGCCTGCAGGACCTGGCGCGCCCGGATCATATGGCGCTGGGCGGGCACAAACTGCCCTTTACCGGCCTGCCGGTCAGGATGAGGCAGTTGATCGACAACCACCACAGCGCGCTGGACCGTCTGCAGAATTATCTGGACCAGCCCAAAACCGCTGCTGAGTGCTTTGTGCCCTTGTTCAAACGCCAGATCGGTGAAGGAGAGTATGGGCTTGCTCTGGTCGAAGCAGTTGCACATCTGAACCATCTCTACCACATTGGTGCTGTTACCCGAACGCGGCGCGCGGACGGGGCGTGGGAGTTTCAGCGCAAAGGGTAGAAGGCATGGACAAGATCGAAACCTCAGCCGAGGCAGCGGAATCAGCAGCATTGCCCCGATGTTACGAGGTGCATGCCAACCCGGATGCGAAATCCGGCGCCAAGGACCTGCCCGGCCAGTTGCAAAAGCCCGTAGCCACCAAAAGCTCGGCGCAATGGGCCTATGAACGGTTGATCCTGTATATCCAGAATTTCGAGAATACGCTGGATGCGGATCATGAGGTCGCCATGGGATTTACTGGCGGTGATGCCGGGGTAATGCGGATCGAAGGAATGGGCTATTTCGACCCTGATATCATCACTTTTTACGGCGCAGATGGGTCCGGGGCGCGAACCCAACTCGTGCAGCATGTCAGCCAGTTGAATGTAATGCTGCGAGCGCTGCCCAAATCGGTCGAGGATAAGCCCGCCAATCGCATCGGATTCCGACTGGCGGCTGATCTGGAAGAAAACTGATAGCCTGACTTGCAATTCTCGTCTGCGCAGCCTTGAATGAATCAATCATTTGGGGGGCGCAACGTGGCCACTTTCTCTGCCGTTACAAAAGCATACAAGGGCGCGTGGGCACGCCGCCGAGTCTTTGTGCCGATCTATGTCGTCGTGCGCCTGTTGCTGATTGCGCTGATTGCGCCGGGCGTGGCGATTGCGGTGAACCTAGCGGTTTCGCTCTCCAGCCAGACCGCCCTGACGGATCAGGATATTGCCGCGTTCATCCTGTCTCCGCTGGGGTTTGCGGTCGCAATCGCAATGCTCAGCCTGTTCCTGCTGGCCGAGATCTTTGTCTTCTCGGTCATGGCCGGGTCGCTGAGGATGGGCGAAAGCGATCCGTGGCGCGCGGGGAGCGCGGCGATCAAATTGATCCTGTCGCGCCTGCCTGCGCTGTTTGGATTTGCTGCACGCCTGGTTCTGCGGATCATCCTGTTGATCCTGCCTTTCGCCGCTGTCGCTGCTCTGATCGCCTGGTGGACGCTGACCGAGTATGACATTAACTATTACCTGACCTTCCATCCGCCGTCTTTCTGGATCGCCGTTGCGCTGATCGGAGTTGTGGTGCTGGTCATGGCGTGGGTGCTGATCCGCAAGCTGTCCGCATGGGCGCTGGGACTGCATCTGGTTCTGTTCGAAAACCTGCCACCGGCTGATGCTTTCAAGGTCAGCGCGGATCGGATGGAGGGCAAGCGCGGGCGGCTCAAGATCGCACTGGTGTTCTGGCTGGGGCTGAGGGCAGTTCTTGCCGCGCTGATCGCTTGGGGCGCGGGATCATTATTCGCGTTGGTGCCCCTGCAGGGGGCAGAGCATCTGCGGCTGGCGCTAGTTTACAGCCTTCTGGTCGCCGGGCTCTGGTCGTTGGCTGGGCTGGTTTTGGCAGCCACCGCGCTGGGAGCACTTGCGGTTTTGCTGGACGGTTTTTTCAAGATCCGGACCTCTGAACCACCACATCCCGCGCCAGGCAATCTGCGCATTGGTCTGCTGAGTGCTGTTGGCATTGCGGCGGTGGCGGTATTGGTCGGGCTCTGGTTCGGTCAATCCCTGCTGGAACGCGTTCAGGCCCCTGACAGGGCCGAGGTGATCGGCCACCGTGGTGCCGCTGCGTTACGGCCGGAAAACACCATGGCCTCGGTTCTGAAGGCGATTGAGGACGGGGCGGACTGGGTTGAAATCGACGTGCAGGAAACGGCGGATGATGAGATAATCGTCGCCCATGATAGCGATTTCATGAAGCTGGCCGGGGTGAACCTGAAGGTCTGGGATGCCACGATGGAAGACGTGGCCGAGATCGATATCGGCAGTTGGTATGACCCGGAATATGCCGATGAACGCACGCCAACGCTGCGCGACGTGCTGGCTGCGGCCAAAGACAGGGCCAAGGTGATCATCGAGTTGAAATATTACGGTCATGACGTCGATCTGGAAAACCGCGTTGCGGCCTTGGTCGAGGAATTCGGCATGCAGGATGACATCGCTACCATGTCGCTGAAATACCCTGCCGTGCAAAAGATGAAGGCTCTTCGTCCCGATTGGCGCGCGGGGGTTTTGGCGGCAACCGCTGTTGGCGATCTGTCGGGTCTCGAAGGGGATTTTGTGGCTGTCAACGCCGCCATGGCCACGCCGGGGCTGGTACGTTCGGTGCAGGCCGCGGGCAAGGATATCTATGTCTGGACGGTGAATGACCCGTTGCAAATGTCGGCCATGGCCTCGATGGGGGTGGATGGGCTGATCACGGACCGACCGGCAATGGCCAAAGAAGTCTTGCGTATCCGCGCTGAAATGGGGCCGGCAGAACGTCTGATGCTGTGGCTGGCAACGGTGCTCGGCATGGCCGTTGATACCGATGCGATGCGCGATGAAAGCCCGTAATCTGGCCGTTTCTCTGGCGCTGATCGCGGCGCCAGTCGGGGCGCAGGACTTTATGCGCAGTCTTGAGATGCCCGCCCATCGCGCGCTGATCGCACAGCGGGGCGCTGCGGAATTGACGCCATTTGAAACGGATGGCTGCTCGGGCGGGTTGTCAGCCAGTTGGCGCTTTGTGGCCGACACGTTTCCCAGCTTTCAGGCCCTGTTCGAGGCGCATCCCCCATGGGAGAGTTGCTGTGTCAGCCATGACCGGGCCTATCACCACGCGGGCGGAGGCCTGCGCCCCGAAGACAGTTATGACGCGCGCCTGTCAGCCGATGACAGCCTGAGAGCCTGCGTGCGGCAACACGGGGATGAGAACGCCGAAATTTACGCCGAACGCTATGACATGACTTCGGATCAGATACGATCCGCCCATGCCATAACCGCCGAGGCCATGTATGGCGCGGTGCGATTGGGCGGGGCGCCCTGTTCGGGCCTGCCCTGGCGGTGGGGGTTCGGATATCGCGGGTGTTCGGTCTTTAATTCCGTGTCACCTGCGCCCGAATGACGTGGTGACAGGCCCGGGATTTTCGATTATCCAACGTATCAAACACGCGAATTAGGATTCTGAAAATCATGGCTGAACATAAGCACGGCGAAATGGACATCACCGTTCAAACCAAAACCTTCAACGGTTTCGTAAAAGCGACCACATGGTGCGTGGTGGCGATTGCTTTCCTTTGCCTGTTTCTGGCGGTTTTCGCCGCTTAATCCCGGGCGAGGCTGACCGCCGTGATCAGATTTGTGATTGCCTGCCTGCTGGCAGCAACAGTGGCTGGCTGTGCCGGTTCGCAACGTCCGCAGGCCGATCAGACCGAAGTTGTGGCCCGTTCCTATCGTGATCCGGGACCATCAACACTGACGCTCTATACCATGATCAGCACCCGGACCGGTTCGGGGGCGCATACCTCGCTGATGATAAGCGGCAGCGAGAGGGTGATCTTTGACCCCGCAGGCTCGTTTCGCGCCGATGTAGTGCCGATCCGAAACGATGTTCTGTATGGCATCACGCCGAATGTCGAACGCGCTTATCGCAGCAGCCACGCGCGCGAAACGCATTATGCGCGTATCCAGACGATTCAGGTGACACCACAGCAGGCCGAAATTGCCCTGCAACTGGCCAAGCAGATGGGCCCTGTATCCGAAGCGTTTTGCGCCAACTCAACCTCGCAGCTATTGCAGCAGGTGCCGGGTTTCGAGCAGATCAATACGACCTTCTACCCGGTCAAGCTGTCCGATCAGTTCGGTGAACTCCCCGGCGTCGTGACCACCGAATACCGCGAGAATGACGATGCTGACCTGCAGGCCGGTTTGGCCTCGAACAATGCGCGCCTGAACCAGTTGGAAGCGGCCTCAACCCAATAGGTACAGCAAGCCATAGAGCGTGCCCGCCCCGGCAAAGATGGCAATGACCACGTTTTTTGTGATGACACCAACCGCCAAAGCAACCGCTGCGGCGGCCATGCGCGGCACGTCGGGCTGACCACCCGTCGCCGTTGGCCAGACCACCAGCGGCGCAATCAGGGCCGGGACGATGGCAACGGCGGTATAGCGCAGGTGGCGTAACAACCAGGGTGGCATCGGGCGGTCTCCGACGATGCCGATAAAGGTAAAGCGTAGGGCAAAGCTGCCAATCGCCAAGCCAACGATAATGCTCCACATGGTCACCGGATCAATCTGTGTCATGGCCTTTTCCGCTCTAACATCAATTCGGCCTGCGCCCCAGTGATCATCCCGGCGGTCCCGGCGATCAACAGGCCCAGGTTGAACGGCACGCCTACGGTCAACAGAGCAACGGTTATGGCGACTAAGGCGGCGATGACATGGGCAAGCGTCCTCATCATCGGCCCGATCATTGCCAGGAATGTGATCGGAAGTGCAAAATCCAGCGCCCAGCTTTCTGGAATCTGTGCGCCCAAAACTGCGCCCAGATAAGTTGCCAAAATCCAAAGCGGCGTAATCGGTGTGACCGAGCCAAAGAAATAGGCCATGCGCTGCGGTACGGTCATATCGGGCTCTTTTTCGAACTGTACAATGGAGCAGGCATAGGACTGATCGACCGTCAGATAGGCGGCACAGGCCCGTTGCCACAGGGGGGCCGCCCCAAGATAAGGTGTCAGTGAGGCCGAATACATTGCCACGCGTAGGTTAACCGCCAGGGCCGATGCCAGAACGATCAGGCTGGGTGTGTTGTCCTGCAACAGCTGCAGGGCGGTGAACTGGGCTGCCCCGGCAAAGACAGCCGCCGAAAAGGCGATTGTCTGGATAATATCCAGCCCAGCCTCGGTCGCAAATACGCCGAAAAGGGTGCCGAACGGAATTGCCACAAAGATAAACGGCGCTCCATCGCGAAAACCCTTCCAGAAGTATGACTTGGATGTGGTGTAAGCCATGGCAAATTCCTATGGTATCGCCAACAGCAGTAGCGATCTTGGGAAAGGGTTGCAATTGGCCACGAAACCGGATGCCACCGACTACATCATCGCCCCTGATCCCGGCGCGGTTCGCCTGACCCGTGCGGTTGACGGCATCGACCAGAATGGCGCGGTCAGCCGGATCTCGGTCGTTGAGGAACGCCCCCTGACGATATTCCTTAACGCTCAGGAAATCGTGACTGCAATGACAATCGGCGATTACCCTGAATATCTGGCGCTGGGGTTCCTGCGCAATCAGGGGATGCTGTTGGCCGATGATGACATTACCGGCGTGGATTACGATGACGATCTGGAAACCGTGGTGGTGCGCACCGCGCGCGAAACCTCATATGAGGATAAGCTGAAGAAAAAGACCCGGACCAGCGGTTGTGCGGTAGGCACTGTGTTTGGTGACATGATGGAGGGGCTGGAGAACGTGCGCCTGCCGCAGGTTCAGGTCCGCACCTCATGGCTTTATGATCTGGCAGCCAAGATCAACCGAACCCCTTCATTGTATCTTGAGGCTGGTGCAATTCACGGCACGGTCCTGTGTCAGGAAAACCGACCGTTGGTCTACATGGAGGATGTGGGACGCCACAACGCGGTCGACAAGATCGCCGGCTGGATGCTGTCCGAAAACGTGGGTGCCGAGGACAAGATCCTCTACACCACAGGCCGTCTGACCTCGGAAATGGTCATCAAGACTGCAATGATGGGCATCCCGGTTCTGGCGTCACGATCAGGGTTCACCGCTTGGGGTGTCGAAATCGCGCGTGAGGTTGGCCTGACGCTGATCGGTCGTATGCGGGGGCAGCGGTTCATGTGCCTTGCGGGCGAGGATCGACTGGTGCGGGATGTGGACCCGTCGACAGTGGCGGTCGAAGATAAAAAGCATAGACGGAAGAGTGCGGAATGATTTTGGAAGTCTTTGGTTTATTTATTTTATTCGTCGCGACATTGGGCTTGCTGCCATTGATGGTCTATGTGTTCTGGCTCCTTGAGCGGTCGAAACGCGCGATCATTGAGGGCATGGCGCAATTGGACGTCAACCTGCGTAACCGTCTGGGGTGGGCGCCAGGGGAATACATCAGCATTTGGAACATCGCTGCCCCCTTTCGGCTTGGTTGGCAGGCATGGGGGGAGTTGTCTCAAAAACAAGCACTCGTGCTTCAGCGGGTTTTGATGCACGGTCTGCCTGAGTTTGCCGGGATACCAGATGAGGTCAGAAAGGCGGTGCGCACGTATCGGTGTTGTTTTGGTCTTATCTTTGCTGTTGGAGCCGTCTTAGTGTTTCTGCCAGCCCACTATAGCCTGAGTCACAAGGCGGCCGAATTGACGGGGTGGCCTGCAATTATTTGGTTTACAGCATTCGGATTGGCCGTCTGTCCATTGTTCTTCCTGCCCTCCCAGAAATTCAGGAAATGGCCCGCGCCTGAGGAGATCAAATGACCCGCCCCCTCGGCATCATCCTCGCAGGAGGCCTTGCCACTCGGATGGGTGGTGGCGACAAAGGCTTGCTGACAGTCGGTGGGCAGAGCCTGCTGTCTCATGTCATTGACCGGTTTGGCCCGCAGGTGGTCGGTCTGGCGCTGAATGCCAATGGTGATCCCGAACGGTTCGCCGACCTGAACCTGCCGGTTCTTCCCGACACGATTGAAGGTTTCGCCGGGCCTCTGGCGGGTGTGCTGGCGGGGCTCGATTGGGCAGCAGAACAGGGGGCCGACAGCATCGTCACCGCCGCTGCCGACACGCCGTTTTTTCCGCGCGATCTTGTGGCGCGCCTAACGGATGCTGCTCAAGGGCAAACCCATCCGTTGGTGCTGGCGACTACGCCTCGAACCGGGGATGAAGCACTGAAATCCGGCGGCGGCAAACGGGTCGACCGGCATCCGACATTTGGCCTCTGGCCTGTCGCGTTGCGAGATGATTTGCGAGATGCCTTGAATGACGGGCTGCGCAAGGTTGTGCTGTGGACAGATAAACATGATGGGCGTGAGGCGTTGTTTCCGGCGGAGCCGTTTGACCCCTTCTTCAATGTCAATACACCCGACGATCTGGCGCGGGCGCAAAAGCTGCTGGAGCAGGCATGAAGGTCTATGGCGTCACCGGCTGGAAAAACGCGGGCAAGACCGGCCTGATGGAGCGTTTGGTGGCCGAGATCACTGCGCGTGGCTTTTCGGTTTCGACCGTCAAACATGCCCATCACGCCGTCGATGTCGACCAGCCCGGCACGGACAGTTTCCGCCATCGAGAAGCCGGTGCGTCCGAGGTGCTGTTGGCGTCCGGCAAGCGCATTGCGATGATGCAGGAACTGCGCGGCGCACCCGAGCCGCCTCTCTCTGATCTACTGGCACGCTTGGCTCCCGTTGATCTTGTGCTGATCGAGGGGTTCAAACGCGAAGCCCACCCCAAGGTCGAGGCGTATCGGGTGGCCGCTGGAAATCCGTTGATCGCGGCCGAGAACGAAACTGTGCGCGCGGTTGCCAGTGACACAGAGCTGAACTTCGACCGTCCGGTTTTTGATCTGGACGACACCGCAGCCATCGCAGGGTTCATTCTGCAAGAGGTAGGATTATGAGCAAACCGGACATTGCCCCACCGCCCCTGCGCAACGATTGTTTTGCCTTGCCTGCGGGCGTGAGCTGGACGCCGGTTGACGAGGCGTTGGACCTGCTGCGCGACCGCCTTTCGGTCGTGATGGGGGCTGAAACCGTTCCGTTGGCACAAGCCGCAGGTCGGATTTTGGCCGCCGATGTATATGCCCAACGTTCGAACCCGCCGCAGGCAAATACGGCGGTAGATGGCTATGGCTTTGCCGGTCCGGTTCCGGATGGACCGCAGGTGATGCCGCTGCAAGACGGGCGTGCGGCGGCTGGTGTCCCCTTTGATGGTCAGCTTGCGCCCGGCCACGCCATACGGATTCTGACTGGTGCGGCCCTGCCCGATGGGGTGGACACCGTTATTCTGGAAGAGGACGTGACAGTTCAGGATGGGTATATCGCCTTTCGCGGCCCCCTGAAACAGGGTGCCAATACCCGCAATGCGGGCGAAGATGTGGTTGGAGGTGATCTGGCTTTGCCCGCTGGACGCCGGTTGACACCTGCCGATCTAGCCCTTCTCTCCGCGACGGGTGCTGGTGATCTGCTGGTTCGCAAAGCTCTGCGGGTGGCCGTCCTGTCAACGGGGGATGAGCTAGTCGAGGCCGGTGAGGTTGCTGAGCCAGGGCAAATCTACGATGCCAATCGCCCAATGTTGCTGGCTCTGATCCAGCGGATGGGATTCCAGCCACTGGATATGGGCCGCGTTGCCGATGATCGTGAAACCCTGCGCGAGCGGCTGAACGAAGCTGCGAAAGAGGCGGATGTTGTTCTGACTAGTGGCGGCGCGTCGGCAGGGGACGAAGACCATGTCTCCGCGCTGTTGCGGCAGGCCGGAGCGATGCAGGAATGGCGTATTGCCCTGAAACCGGGGCGACCTCTGGCTTTGGGGATTTGGGACGGAGTGCCGGTTTTCGGACTGCCCGGCAATCCAGTAGCGGCATTGGTCTGCACCCTAATCTTTGCCCGCCCGGCGCTGGGCCTGATGGCTGGCGAGGGCTGGCGGGACCCGCAGGGGTTCGATCTGCCAGCCGCCTTTGATAAGCGCAAGAAGCCCGGGCGGCGGGAATATCTGCGGGCCCGTATCCGAGACGGAAAAGCCGAAGTTTTCAACTCGGAAGGGTCCGGGCGGATCAGCGGGCTAAGCTGGGCCGAAGGGCTGGTCGAGATCGAAGACGGAGCGCGCCACATCCAACCGGGTGATCTTGTCCGGTTCATCCCCTATGGAAGTTTCGGAATCTAGTCGAAGGTTCCGGCCACACGCCCCAGCAACATGAAGGCCCGCGCGGTTCTTGTATCACCCAAAGCGGTCAGCTCTGCATCACTGGCACGGGGTTCAAACTCGATGATCATGTGATCGAACCGGCGCAGAAAGTGATGGGCGGCGTCCCGGAAAATGGGATCCTGCTTCATCCGGGCCGAAGTCAGCGCCAGCGAGGAGCGGTCGCGAATGCCGCCCAAGGCCGCGACAGCCCGTCCGCGCCCACCCTGCGCAAATTGCCGCCAGATCTCGGGGCGGGCCATGTCAGGGCGCAGGTCATCCATATAGATGCCCTCTTGGCTGAGCAGGGTCAGCACGTCCTGAGAGGCCTGTACAAGCTTGGCTGTCTTGCGGTCCTTGAGCGCCAGCCGTAGGGCATCAAATCCTTCGGTATCTTCCTGTGTTTCCGGAAAATTCAGCGCACGGATAAAGATGTCGGTGCCAAGCGGGGGCACGATATCCCCAGCTTGTGTACCCAGTTCCAGCGAAGTCTGATCGCCGTTCCCCACGGCTGTCGGTTGCTGTGCGGGTTCCCTGCGCTTGGTTGAAAACGTGGCCAGCGCGCTTTCGGCTTTCTTGGCCGTTTCCGCGATCTGATCCAGCTTTTTGGATACGGCTGGCTCATAGGTGCTGGAAGATCGCTGTTGCTGAGCGATATATGCGTTTCGGATGGCGTCAATCGAGGTTTGTAGTCGTGCGCTTTCCTCGCGCATGATCCGGCTGGCGCGCATGGCCATTGCCGCGACCCAGATCATCGCTACCGGCATGAAGACCGCCAGCAAGGTCACGACAAAGCCTCCGCCGTCGACCTCGTCGGGCAGCACCAGAAAAACAACCGAGACGATCAGCCAGATCACGCTGAGGGCGACGGCTGCAATTTCGATCTCGGTTATCGAAGGCTTGGTTGGCCTATCATATATGCCCAGTGAGGTTGGCCGATTGGCTTCCTGCTCTGGCGTGGGCTCGGACATTGTGAACGCTCCGGGGCTCAGGCGTAGGTGATACTCAGGACCTCATAAGAACGTACGCCGCCAGGTGTGCGTACCTCGACACTGTCGCCTTCGTCCTTTCCAATCAGGGCGCGGGCAATAGGGGATTTGATGTTCAGCAGGCCGGCTTCGATATTGGCCTCATATTCCCCTACAATCTGCCAGGTCTTTTCCTCGTCAGTGTCTTCGTCAACAAGCGTGACCTTGGCGCCAAATTTGATAGCACCAGACAGTTTGGCAGGGTCGATCACATCGGTCAGTGAAAGGATGCCTTCCAACTCTTTGATGCGGCCTTCGATAAAACCCTGCTTTTCCCGGGCCGAATGATATTCGGCGTTTTCTTTCAGGTCACCCAGTTCCCTGGCCGAGGCGATGGCTTCGATAATAGCTGGCCGCTCGACGGATTTTAGGTTCTTGAGTTCGGCCTGAAGCGCAGCATTGCCCGCAGGCGTCATGGGAATTTTTTCCATATTCTTGTCGTCCACGCTGAAATTGTAACGCCCCGCCGCATGGAACCAGCGCCGGGGCGATTTGATGGGTTGGCAAATACCTGACCCAAATGATGCGTGAAATGCAAGAGGTCAAAGAAGACAGCAAGCTGGATTTGCGACTTAACGCCGTTGGATCGGGCGCCGTGGGCACCTGTTACGCTGTCCAAACAGCTGACCGCGCTGCCATTTCCAGGTGGTTGAGGCCATCCAGAGTGCTTCAAGCATATTGCACCACCTCAAACTCGATGCCGTTCTCATCATCGAAATAGAACCGCCTGCCGGGCTCGTAATCTGCATGCGACTTGGGGGTGAAACCTGCTTTGACCACTTTGTCTTCGGTTGCGTCGATGTCTTCGACCAGAACGCCGACATGATTCAGCCCCCCGATGATGTCATAGCTGCTTTCACCCGAGGGTTTGGGATCGCTGGGTGCATAAAGCGCCAGGTAGGTATGTGCGCTACCGACATGCACGGTATAGCCACCCGCGATTGCAGGGCCTTCCCAGCGGGTTTTCCAACCGAAGACATCCTGCATCCATTTTGCCGAAGCCTGCGGGTCGCGGACGGTGAAATTGGTGTGTTCAAGTGTCGCCTTCATGGGATCTCCTATTCAATTTGAGGCTTGTCCCGACTCACCGTAATTTCTAAACCTAACTTTAGGTCAAGGAAATTTTTGAGGGCGAGATGGCGATTTCAGAGGGGCTGGCAATAGGCGCTTTGGCCCAGCGCACCGGGCTGGCGGTTTCAGCGATCCGATATTACGAGGCGCAGGGTCTGATTGCCCCCTGGCGCAATGCGGGTGGGCAGCGGCGATATCAGCGCGCCGACATAAGACGGTTGAGTTTTGTGATGATAGCGCAGCAATTCGGACTAACCCTGCCCGAAATCCGAGAAGTCCTGTCCGGCTTGCCCGGAAATCGTACACCAACGCCGCAGGATTGGAAAAACATCAGCAAGGATCTGCGGTCGCATCTGGATCAGCGAATCGATACGTTGATGCGCCTGCGTGACAATCTGGACGGATGCATTGGCTGTGGGTGCCTTAGTTTGCCCAAATGTGCTCTTTACAATCCTGATGACCGTGCCAAATCCAAGGGAAGTGGCCCCAGATACCTGATGGGTGACACTCCGGACACGTGATCTGCCGCATAGCGGCATAGTTACGCCGTGTTTCGATTGACCTGTGGCTTTCCCAGCATGTAATCAGCCGTGAAACAAAATTGCGCCGACCGTGCGTTAGATGCGCCAATTCGGAAAGTTAGCGAAGGAGCCCGCAATGGCCGAGATTGAACGCGAAGCGATGGAATATGACGTGGTGATCGTGGGCGCCGGCCCCGCGGGACTGTCGGCGGCCATCCGTCTGAAACAGCTGGATGCCGATTTGAACGTCGTCGTTCTGGAAAAGGGCTCGGAGGTGGGTGCGCATATCTTGTCAGGTGCGGTGCTGGACCCGTGCGGCCTGGATGCGCTGATACCGGACTGGAAGGAAAAAGGTGCGCCGCTGAACACGCCGGTTACCGAAGATAACTTCTATATGCTGGGTGAGGCCGGAAAAATCCGCATTCCGAACTTCCCGATGCCGCCGCTGATGAACAACCACGGCAACTATATCGTGTCGATGGGCAATGTCTGCCGCTGGATGGCTGAACAGGCCGAAGAGCTGGGCGTGGAAATCTTCCCTGGCATGGCCTGTTCCGAGCTGGTCTATGGCGACAATGGTGAAGTCAAAGGCGTTGTTGCCGGTGTCTTCGGCCTTGAGGCCGATGGCTCCTACGGCCCGAACACCGAGCCGGGCATGGAGCTGCACGGCAAATATGTCTTCTTGTCCGAAGGTGTGCGCGGGTCGCTGTCCAAGGAAGTGATCGCGAAATACGATCTGCAAGCCGGAAAAGAAGTCCAGAAATACGGCGTCGGCATGAAAGAGATCTGGGAGATCGACCCGGCCAAGCACAAGGAAGGCACCGTCACCCATACGATGGGCTGGCCCCTGGGCAGCAACGCGGGCGGCGGGTCGTTCATCTATCACCTGGAAAACAATCAGGTCTATGTCGGGTTTGTGGTTCACCTGAATTACAAGAACCCGCACCTGTACCCCTATATGGAGTTCCAGCGCTTTAAGCATCATCCGATGGTGGCCGAGCTGCTGAAAGGCGGCAAGCGCGTGGCTTATGGCGCTCGTGCGATTACTGAGGGTGGATATCAATCGATGCCCAAGCTGGTCGCGCCAGGCGTGGCGCTGCTGGGCTGTTCGGCGGGCATGGTCAATGTGCCGCGCATCAAGGGCAACCACAACGCGATGCTGTCTGGCAAAGCTGCGGCCGAGGCGGCATTTGATGCCATCAAAGCCGAGCGTTCGGGCGATGAATTGAATGTCTATGAAGCAGATGTTCGCGAAGGTGCCATCGGCAAAGACCTCAAGAAAGTGCGCAACGTCAAACCGATGTGGTCAAAGTGGGGTCTGATGCCCTCGCTGGCGCTGGGCGGTTTGGACATGTGGACAAACACTCTGGGCTTTTCGCTGTTTGGCACTCTGGGCCACGGTAAGAACGACGCGGAATCGACTGAAGAAGCAAGTAAACATAAACCGATCGACTATCCAAAGCCGGATGGCACGCTGTCCTTCGACCGCCTGACCAACGTCTCGTTCGCGATGACGAACCACGAGGAAAGTCAGCCTTGCCATCTAAAACTCTCGGACCCGGCGATTCCGGTCAGTGTCAATCTGCCCGAATTCGACGAACCTGCGCAGCGCTATTGCCCGGCGGGGGTGTATGAGATCGTTGAGGATGAAAATGGTCCGCGATTCGTGATCAACTTTCAGAACTGCGTTCACTGCAAGACCTGCGACATCAAAGATCCCAGCCAGAATATCACCTGGACCACGCCGCAGGGAGGGGATGGTCCGAACTATCCCAATATGTAAGCGAAAAATGGGCAATGGCGGCGTCGTGAAGGCTCTGCCATTGCCTCTTTCTGGTCAAAGCCCTAGCTTATTGCGCAACCGACAATCGCAAGGCAGGAATTTGGTGACTTTTCTCATTCGTCGCACAGCGCTGGCTGTGCTGTTTACCACGTCATTCGCCATTCCGGCTTATGCCGACACTGGGTTCGGTGCGTATCTTGCCGGGCGTCAGGCGATTTTTCAGGACGACTATACGGCGGCTGAGAAATACTTTGCGCAAGCATTGCGCGCAGATCCTCAAAACGACCGGTTGCTGGAGAATGTCGTCGTTGCGCGCTTGTCGCTGGGCGAGGTTAAGCGCGCTTTGCCGATTGCCCAAACCATCGAAGAGTTAGGCCTGCCCAACCAGCCCGCGAAAATGGCGATTGCCGCTAATTTGGTGGCTGAAGGCAAGCTGGATGAACTGCTGGCCCGCGACCCCGAAACGCAAGGCGTCGGGCCGCTGGTTGACGGGTTAATATTGGGCTGGGCCCATATGGGCCAGGGTGCGATGACCAGCGCGCTGGAGCAGTTTGACCAAGTTGCAGCGCAGGAAGGTCTGCGCGAGTTCGCGCTTTACCACAAAGCTTTGGCACTGGCCTCGGTCGGAGACTTTGAAGGCGCCGAGGCAGTCTTTGCGGCCGATAATGGTGTTGTGGCGCGATTTACCCGCCGCGCGGCGCTGGCACGGACCGAGGTTCTGTCGCAGCTGGACCGCAATGAGGATGCGCTGCAGTTTCTGGATGACGTGTTCGAGTCGGGCTCTGATCCCTCGATTGAAGGGTACGAAGCGCGTCTGAGCGCTGGCGAAACGCTGCCCTTTACTCATGTCCGCACATCGCAGGACGGTATCGCAGAAGTGTTCTTTTCCGTGGGAGCCGCGCTCAGCAGTGAGGCGGCTGAGAATTACGTCCTGCTTTATGCGCAGGTCGCAGCCTTTCTGCGCCCGGATCACGTGGACGCAATCTTGTTGAGTGCCGAACTTTTGGACGAGTTGGAGCAATACGATCTTGCCGTCGAGGCCTATCGCAAAGTGCCCGCGAGCAGCAGTGACTATCACGCTGCTGAACTGGGCCGGGCCGAGGTGCTTGTCACGGCAGGCAAAACCGATGCGGCGGAAGAAGTCTTGCAGACCCTTGCGACGCAGAGACCGGATCTGCCAAGTGTTCACGTGGCGCTGGCTGATTTGCAAAGACGTGAAGAAAACTATGCTGCGGCTGTCGAAACCTATAGCACAGCGATTGAATTGATTGATGCTGATGGTGGCGGCAACTGGTTCCTGCACTACGCCCGTGGTATCTCGTCCGAGCGACTAAAGCAGTGGGACAATGCTGAGGCCGATTTCCGCCGTGCGCTAGAACTTAACCCCGACCAACCGCAGGTCCTGAATTATCTGGGTTATTCGCTTGTAGAACGGCGCGAAAATCTGGACGAAGCGCTTGGCATGATCGAACGCGCCGTCGCCGCACGCCCTGGTAGCGGCTATATCGTCGACAGCTTGGGATGGGTTCTGTTTCGACTGGGCCGCTATGAAGAGGCGGTCGAGCATATGGAGCGTGCCGTCGAGTTGATGCCGGTAGACCCAGTGGTGAATGATCACCTGGGTGACGTTTACTGGGCCGTGGGCCGCGCACGCGAAGCCGAGTTCCAGTGGAAGCGGGCATTGTCTTTCATTGACCTCGAAGACGCCGATGGTGAGGCCGACCCCGAGCGTATTCGCCGCAAGATCGAGGTCGGGCTGGACGAGGTTCTGATCGAGGAAGGTGCCGCGCCGCTGAAGGTCGCCAATGAAGGCTAAGGCTTTCGCGCCCGCCAAGATCAACCTTACCTTGCACGTCACCGGCCAGCGCGTGGACGGCTATCACCTGTTGGATTCGCTCGTGGTGTTTGCCGATCTGGGCGATACGCTGCATTTCACCGCAGGTGAGGCGCTGTCGATCTCTATCACCGGCGAACATGCGGCAGGTGTGCCAAGCGATAGTCGCAATCTGGTGTGGAAAGCCGCCGAGGCTGCAGGCTGGACTGGGCATATTGACCTGAACAAAGTGCTGCCGCATGGAGGCGGGATCGGTGGCGGTTCTTCCGATGCCGCCGCAACTTTGCGGATGATCGAGGGCCAGGGTGGGCACGTCCCGCCAGAAACAGCACTGCGCCTGGGTGCGGATGTCCCTGTCTGCATGGCAGCCAGATCAAGCCGTATGCGTGGGATCGGAGAGTGTCTGAACCCGGTCATCCTCCCACATCTACCAGCCTTGCTGGTCAACCCGGGTGTAGAGGTTCCAACGCCTGCGATATTCGCGGCTTTGGAATGCAGGGAAAACCCGCCCATGGCAGAGGATATCCCGGTATTTGAGGGGCCTCAGGATTGCGCCGAATGGCTGGGGAAACAGCGAAACGACCTGGAAGGTCCAACCACATTGCTGGCCCCCGAAGTCGCGCAGGTGCTGGACGCGCTGAGCGATACAAAAGCGGCGTTGTTGGCGCGCATGTCAGGGTCAGGATCGACCTGCTTCGCACTGTACCCCACGATGAAGGCCGCCCATTTCGCCGCCTATGAGATCGGCGCAGCCCACCCCGACTGGTGGTGCCGTGCGGTTCAGCTTAACTAAGGCGCGCGACGACGAAATCTGCGAGGTCACTCAGCAGGGTACGGATCTCATGATCGGGTAGGATGGTCAGCGACGCCTTGGCCTTATTGGCCCAGCCAAGCGCATCTTTGCGCGTCGCCGCAAGCGTGCCGTATTTACCCATGAGACCAAGAGCGGTTTCGAGGTCACCGCTCTCTTGACGGCCCCGGCCTATGGTGCGCTGCCAGAAGGCGCGTTCATCGGGGGTGGCCTGCGCCACCGCCTTGATCACAGGCAGCGTCAGCTTGCGCTCGCGGAAGTCGTCGCCGACATTCTTGCCGGTCGCTTTGCTGTCACCCTGATAATCCAGCAGGTCATCAGCGATCTGGAAGGCAATCCCCAGCGCATCGCCATAATCGAAGAGCGCCTTGACCTGGGCCTCTGACGCTTGGGCGATGACCCCGCCCACCTCGGTTGCGGCTGAGAACAAGGCTGCGGTCTTGCCGCGCACAACCTGAAGATAGATGGCCTCATCCGTGCCCAGATCGGTTGCAGCAGTCATCTGTAGCACTTCGCCCTCGGCGATTGTGGCAGACGCATTGGCAAGGATGTCCAGAACCCTAAGAGACCCGGTCTCGACCATAAGCTGGAAGCTGCGTGAGAACAGGTAATCCCCAACCAGAACGCTGGATTTGTTGTCCCAAAGCAGATTCGCTGTTGGCCGTCCACGCCTTTGTGCGCTTTCGTCGACAACATCGTCATGCAACAGGGTCGCGGTGTGGATGAACTCAACCGTTGCCGCCAGACGCAAATGATGGTCCCCGGCATAGTCGAACAGCCGCGCCGCGGCCAGTGTCAGCATCGGACGCAGGCGCTTGCCACCAGCTTCGACCAAATGTGCGGTGACTTCGGGAATGCGGGGCGCGTGTTCTGAGGCCATGCGCGTGCGTATCAGGTCATTGACCGCGTCCATTTCACCCGAAAGAATCTCGGCCAGCCGCTCATGCGGTTTTGAGACTGTGCTGATGTTCATCACACTCCTGATACAAGGCTCGACTTCCGCCTCACCTTGCCCTTACATCCATCCCCATGAAAGAACTTTTGCGCAGCACCGATCCGACGATCCTGGCCTTTGCATCCGCCCTTCTTCAGGGCGAGGATATAGACTGCTTTCAGATGGACGTAAATATGAGCATCCTAGAAGGCGGCATTGGTATTTTCCCCCGGCGCCTTATGGTGCGGACCGATGATTTGACCCGCGCTGAACGGGTGATGCGCGACAACGAGATCCCGCTGGGCCGATGACGCAATTCACTGACCCAGAGCTAAGTTTGAACGACTTTCTGAATGGGCGCGTTCGGCTTTGGCAGCCCCTGTCCGGCTATCGCGCCGGGGTCGATCCTGTCTTGCTGGCGGCAGCGGTACCGGCCAAGGCTGGGCAATCCGTGCTGGAGCTGGGATGTGGCGCTGGTGCCGCCATCTTGTGCCTGATGGCGCGCGTGCCGGGATTGAACGCCACGGGTGTTGAGCTGCAATCGCCCTATGCCGATCTGGCCACCCGCAACGCGGATCAGAATGCGCAGGCGCTGACAGTGGTGCAGGCCGATCTGAGCAAACTGCCCGCTGAACTGAAACAACAGCAGTTCGATCATGTGATTGCGAATCCGCCCTATTACTTGGCCGGTGCCCACAGCCCTGCGGCGGACTCGGGT
This sequence comes from Ruegeria sp. CDSB022, assembly GCF_059611145.1. NCBI lineage: Bacteria > Pseudomonadati > Pseudomonadota > Alphaproteobacteria > Rhodobacterales > Roseobacteraceae > Ruegeria > Ruegeria sp. CDSB022. The sequence goes on from NZ_JBXWOZ010000003.1 coordinate 120,236, forward strand.
CGCGGAATTGCCTTGGGCGAGGATACACCGTTGCGCGATTGGTTCGATTGTGCGGCAAAGCGCCTTGCACCGCGGGGCTATCTGCACATGATCCAAAAGGCCGATCGGTTGCCAGACATGCTGTCAGCCTGTGCGGGGCGGCTTGGCTCAGTCGAGGTTCTGCCCCTGGCCGCGCGGGCAGGTCGGAAGGCTGAATTGGTGGTCCTTAGGGCCAGAAAAGGCGGTCGGGCTGCGTTTCAACTGCATGCCCCGCTGATTTTGCACAAGGGTGTGCGCCACGAAAAAGACGGCGAAAGCTATACCTCTCAGATATCGTACGTTTTGCGCGACGGTGCTGCGCTGAACGGGTTTTCGGATCAATAGGCGCCAACCAGCCGAATTTGTCAGATTTATTATAGAATCTGTGCGTCTGCAGCGTGACAGGCTGGAAACGATGTGCTCAACTTCCTACGTTATTCAGAGACACCAATGAAGGAGTATCGCCATGAGCGTGAGCGCACATCTGACGGAACTGAAGAAGAAGCACGAAACTCTCGGTCTCGAAGTAGAACAAGCCCAGCGCGCGCCAGGCATCGACGATCTCCATATCGCTCAACTCAAGAAACAGAAGCTAAGGCTTAAGGAAGAGATAGAGCGACTTTCCAGTTAACTTTTAAGGCTGGCGCGCGCGGCGATGGCCGCGCCGCCGGTGACCAGGACGGCTGCGATTGCCAGGCCCCAGGATGGGGCTGCGATGCCGGCAACCACCAAAACGACGGTAGACAACAGGGGCGCTGCATAAGACGCGGTGCCGAGGATTTGAATGTCACCCTGTTTGACCCCAATATCCCAGACATAGAACGCCAATCCGACCGGCCCCAGCCCCAACGCCATGACCGAGGTCCAGCCAAAGGCTGTGTCCGGCCAAACGGTCTCTTCGATGGCCAGATGCAAGCCGCCCGATGCGATGGCTGTAAAGACGCAGAACACCGCGACCGAGCTTGTGGGGGTGTCCCCCAGACGGCGGGACAAAACGGAATAGCCCGACCATGTCAGAGCGCACAGCAGCGCCAGCCCGTAACCGGGCAGGTGGCCGGCCTGAAATCCTGCGCCACCACCCCCGGTGATGATCACAGCGGCCCCGGCAAAACCCAGACAGGCCCCGATCAGATGCCCAGCGCGCAGATTCTCGCCCGGCAGGAGGCCGGAGAACAGCACAATCAGCAGCGGCCAGAGATAGGCGATCAGCCCGGCCTCGGCCGCAGGGGCCATGCGCAGAGCCGAGAAATAGAGCGCGTGATAGCCAAACAACCCGATGGTGCCGAACAGATAGGTGGTCCAACGCACGTTCCGCAGCTGCCCCAGCCCGCCATTGGCCCAGGTCCAGATCAGCCCCAGCGTCCCCCCGATCGAGAAACAGATCGTATTCAGCAAAAGCGCAGGAACGGGGGCTGAGCCGACGGTGAACAGGGCCAGAAGGGACCAGAGTAAAACGGCGACAAAACCGATAGTAGTGGCGCGGTTTCGGGTCATGCGGCTGACAGGTCCTCGACTGGAATGATGTCGAACTCATCGGATATATGTGCGGTCTTTTCAATCTCGGCCAGAAACCAATCCCGAAACGCCGCAATCTGAGGGCGGTTCTCGGCCCCCGAGAGGCACAGGAAGCGAAAGCGCCCCTTTGTTTCGATGGCGGTCTTGAAAGGTGCGACCAGCGTGCCTTCGGTCAGATCTTTCAGGATCATGGCCCGGCGGCCAAGCGCGACGCCAACGCCCGCAACAGCCGCGTCAATTGCGTGATCGGCGTTCGAAAACTCGGCACCATGGGTCGGGGTATGTGCGATGCCCACGGCCCTGAACCAGGCGGGCCAATCACTGGGTGGGGTCAGAAAGCGGATCGAGGCGTCATGGATCAACGGTGCATCCCGCAGGCTTTCCGGCGTGGTGAACTGGCGGGCGAGCTCGGGCGTCATGACCGGCGTCAGCCATTCCCGGCGCACTGGCACGGAATACAGCCCCTTATCCGCACCTTCGCCAAATCGGATGGCCACATCCACATCATCCCGTTCAAGGTCGATGATGCGTAACGTGGCCGAGAATTTCAGATCTATTTCGGGATGTGCGCGGGCAAATTCGTACAGGCGGGGCGCCAGCCATTTGGCCGTCAGGGCAGGGCCCGCTGTGACGGTCAGGCTAGTGTCGTCACCCTGTCTGCTCACGGCGCGCCATGCGGCTTGTAACGTGGCAAATCCATCCGCGGCGCCCGGGGCCAGGGTGCGCCCAGCCTCTGTCAGCTCCACCGCGCGGTTCAGGCGGTGAAACAGAGGGCGGCCCAAATGCTCCTCAAGGGATTTGATCTGAAAGGACAGGGCCGCAGGCGTTACATGCAGCTCTGCCGCGGCTTTGGCAAAAGACATGTGCCGGGCGGCGGCATCAAAGGCACGCAAAGCGGTCAAGGGCGGCAGGTAGTCGCTCATAGTATAGAAATTCTTAACTGAATGTTCAAAAAAGCTCGTTTGCGGCTTTGTCAACTAGAGTTCATATTGCTCATAAGTCAAGGAAAACTGTTTTGAACTGAGAGGCTGCCATGATTGAGATGACAACAAATCCAGCTGCACAATCGGCGATTCTGCGCGCGCATGAGGCGCGGGGCAAAGCGGTTCTGAATGTGTTGAAGTGGATTTTCGGTTCCCGCTGATCGCAGCGCGCGCAGTCTTACGGGATAAAAGAAGGGCCGGTTCTGCTTAGAACCGGCCCGCTTGCATTTTGGCAGCCAACTTAGGCGAAGAACTGAGCACCATTGGCCGAGATGGTCGATCCGTTGATGAATTGCGAGTCTTCAGAGGCCAGGAAAGCAACGCAGCGTGCGATCTCTTCCGGTTCGCCCAGTCGGCCCGCCGGAATCTGGCTGATAATGGAATCACGAACCTTCTCGGGGACAGCCATGACCATTTCGGTTGCGATATAGCCAGGGCAGATAGCGTTGGCGGTGATGCCCGCGCGCGCGCCTTCCTGCGCCAGCGACTTCACGATTCCCAGATCGCCCGCCTTCGTTGCGGCATAGTTCACCTGAGCGAACTGACCCTTTTGACCGTTGATCGAGCTGATGACGATGACACGGCCAAACTTGCGCTCACGCATGCCAGGCCAAACCGGGTGAACGGTGTTGAATACGCCGGTCAGGTTGGTGTCGATCACCTGATGCCACTGCTCGGGTGTCATTTTGTGGAATGGGGCGTCCTTGGTGATGCCGGCATTGGCAACAACGATGTCGATCGGGCCAATCTCGGCTTCGACCTTTTCGATGCCCGCTTTGGATTCGTCATAATCCGCAACGTTCCATTTGTAGGTGGCGATTCCGGTCTCGTCGGTGAAATTCGCGGCGGCTTCGTCGTTCCCCGCGTAGGTGGCTGCAACATTGTACCCTTCGGCCTTAAGCGCCTTGGAAATTGCTGCGCCAATGCCGCGGGAACCGCCGGTGACGAGTGCTGTTCGTGCCATTTAGGAATCCTCCAATTTAAGTCGTCTTGGTAATGCTGTTACTATTCCGAACCAACCAGCGCAACAATATTGCGCAGGCAAGTTGCCGCAGCGCTGGGTTTTTTGGTTTCGCCTCAGGGTAGTGTGAGGCCACGATCTTTACCCAATGCACGGCAATAGTCGATCCAGTCCTTATTTTCGTTCAGCAGAGCCAAATTGCCAAAGCGAACGTGCCATGTCTCGGACAATCGAACCTGCGCGGACTGGATGTGTTTGTAGGGGTTCTTAATGCCTTCCATTGCGGCCTGATCACGAGCTTCCACAACGAATAACGCCGCGCTGGCAAGCACGGCGTCTGTGGTTGTTTGGTCCTTGTTCCGGCGTGCTCTCAGCTCGGCCTGCTCTGTAAAGATGACGCTGCACTCCGTCAGGCTGGTCGAAAGCGGTTGACGGTTCTGTGCGTCTGCGGCCCCTGCAAAGCAAATCACAAGGGCCGAAATAAGAGTGGGCCGAGAAGGCATTGTTAGATCAGTCGCGCTCGACACATAGGGCGACGCCCATGCCGCCACCGATGCACAGAGTCGCCAGACCTTTTTTCGCGTCCCGCCGCTTCATTTCGAACAACAGAGTGTTCAGAACGCGGCAGCCCGAGGCGCCGATCGGGTGACCGATGGCAATGGCGCCGCCATTGACGTTCACGATGGACGGGTCCCAGCCCATGTCTTTGTTCACTGCACAAGCTTGTGCGGCAAAGGCTTCGTTGGCTTCGATCAGATCCAGATCGTCAACCGACCAGCCCGCCTTTTCCAGCGCCTTGCGCGAGGCATAGATCGGGCCGACGCCCATAATCGACGGGTCCAGACCAGCGGTAGCATAAGATGCAATCCGCGCCAGAGGCTCAATCCCGCGCTTTTCGGCATTTGCCGCCGACATCAGCAGGGTCGCAGCCGCGCCGTCGTTCAGGCCCGAGGCATTGGCGGCGGTGACCGATCCGTCCTTAGCAAAAGCCGGGCGCAGTTTGGCCATGGCTTCCATGGTTGCGCCGTGGCGGATGTATTCGTCCTTGTCCATCACGATGTCACCCTTGCGGGTCTTGATGGTAAAGGGGGTGATCTCATCGGCGAATTTGCCTGCCTTCTGCGCAGCTTCGGCCTTGTTCTGGCTTGCGACGGCGAATTCATCCTGCATATCGCGGCTGATCTGCCACTTTTCAGCAACGTTTTCGGCGGTTTGACCCATGTGATACCCGTTGAACGCATCCCACAGTCCATCGCGGATCATTGTGTCGATATACTTCATGTCGCCCATCTTTTGTCCGGCGCGCAGAGCGGCGGCATGGGGCGACAGGGTCATGTTCTCTTGTCCGCCAGCAGCGACGATATCAGCATCGCCCAGTTGGATATGCTGTGCGCCCAGTGCCACGGCGCGCAGGCCGGATCCGCAGACCTGGTTGATGCCCCAGGCCGCGCTTTCTTGCGGCAGACCGGCGTTGATATGTGCCTGACGCGCCGGGTTCTGACCCTGGGCTGCGGTCAGAACCTGACCCAAAATTGTCTCGCTGACTTCGCCTTTTTCGATTCCGGCGCGTTCGACAACGGCTTCAAGAACGGCTGTGCCCAAATCATGGGCTGCGGTGTTCGCAAACGAACCACCAAAGCTGCCGACGCCTGTACGTGCGGCGGATGCGATAACTACATTGGTCATTATGATCAGTCCTTTACCGTCATGGTCCGGCGGAATGTCTGACGGCGCAGGTCGAGAGGTTCCCCCCGCAACAAGAGCGCCCCGTAATCCCCCGCTCAAGTATCACTGCAATAGCGCAATGCTGCATTTGCAGCAACGGGCAGCTTGTCTCAGGACCCAAGGTCCCTAGTTTTTTGGGGTTAACCCGCCGATTTCTGTTCGTTTTCCGTTTTCCAGGGCGCAGAAACCGTAGGTGCGCCGAACAGAAATCCTTGCAGACAATCGACGCCATTGGCCACCAAAAACTCAGCATCCGCCTTGGTTTCGACCGATTCGGCCGTGACCAGAATCTCAAATTCCCTTGCTACTGCGATCAGGGCACGAACCAGCGCCTGATTATCCGGGTTTTCACTGATGCCGCGGATGAACTGGCCATCAATCTTGGCGGCATCAAAAAGAAACTCGCGGAAATGGCGGAAGTAGAAATTGCTAGCACCAAAATCATCCAGCGCAAATGCAACGCCACGTGGTTGCAACCGGTCCATGAAATCAACCACGAGTTCCGGCACGGTCATGGCCGAACTTTCGGATATTTCAAGGATCAGCCTTTCACCGATACTGGCGTCTTTTTTCATGAACCGGTCAAGAACACGCGACCAACGTCCATATCCGATCGACCGTGCGGACATATTGATCGACATGCGGATGTCCGGGGTGCGCGCCAATGTGCGCAGGCCCATCTCAAGCGCGATGCAGTCCAATTCGCGGCCAATCGGGGTGTTTTCAAGCTGAGGCATAAATTCGCGTGCCGGGATGACACGACCGGTTTCATCCAGCACCCGGATGAAGCCCTCGTAGAAGGCGATACCATGTGGCGCGTTAGCCTGCATGACCGGTTGAAAGGCCAGTTTGCACTGTTTGTGTTTGACAGCATCCGTAGCCATCTGGATCGTTGAGTTGTCGCGCGACAGCACAGCCGCGTTTAACGGGCTGTCTGATCCTTCGGGTAAATCTGCCAGTTTCCTGTCCCGCATGATCGAAATCGCTTCCCTACCGTCGTCGGTCAGGATCCAATTTCAGGGCAAAGATGTGAATCTGCGGTTAATGGAAATGAAAATGTCAGCGGGCTGCGTCCAGAACACGTCCCAGAGATCTCGCGGCACCAATAACTGAACCCGTAAAACCCAGCACCATCATGGCCAGTCCAAACGCGATCAGCGTTGCGGTCCCGGCGGCCAGCGCTGTCAGCATTGCGAGAAGCAGGCCTATCAGACCTAAAACTGTGGAAAATGTTGTCCAACGGGTCATGATAATCTCCGGTCACTCGTAATGCACATCGTTTGGATATGTGCAGGCTGAGCCAATTTTCAAGAAAATCAGCACGTGACCGGCGGATTCAAGCTTGTTTTGCTTCGGATTTGTGCGTTTCGGTCTCAAAATGCTCAAATCCGGGCGTCCCTCGATCCCTGGGGTTGCGCGAGATATGCTTGGCTTTGATCTGCTCCGAGCTATCCCGGCTGCCGTCATGGCTGTAACCGGGTGGGGCAAAGCAATAGGCCAACCGCTGGCGCAAAGTTAGCCCCGATTGCGTGGCATCCTGCCAGATTCCGACCCATTCGTGAAAAGCGACGCGCAACGGGTTGAAGGTTCCGATATTGTGAACCAACCCATAGTCGACCTTGTCATCGACCTGCTCTGGCACAAAGGTGCCGAACATCTTGTCCCAGATGATGAACACGCCAGCATAGTTGCAATCCAGATAGCGCGCGTTGCGGCCATGATGGGCGCGGTGGTGGCTGGGGGTGTTCATAACCGCCTCGAACCAGCGGGGCATCTTGCCGATGGCCTCGGTGTGAATCCAGAACTGATAGATCAGGTTCAGACCGCCGACAAACAGAACCATTGCCGGATGAAACCCCAGCAGGATCAGCGGCGCGCGCACGACCATCATGAAGGTGAATGTATAAGTCCAGGTCTGACGCAACGCTGTGGTCAGGTTGTAATGCTGAGAGCTATGATGGTTCACATGGCTGGCCCAGACCCAACGGATGCGATGCCCGAACCGATGCACCCAATAGTAACGCAAATCGTCCAGCAAAAAGCACAGGACAATCACCGGGATCGAGGTGCCCAGGTTCAGCGGAGTAATCTGCCACAACCACATAAAGAACCCGTAGGCGATGAAACCGAGCAGAAACCCCGAGGCAATATTGCCCGCGCCCATGATCAGCGAGGTGACCGCATCCCGCGTTTCATAGCGCCCGCCCCGGCCTTTGAAAGCGATCCAGACGAACTCGGCCAGAATTGCGGCAATAAAGAACGGGACTGCCCATTGCACGGCATCGGGAAAGGAAATCTGGTCGGTCATGCGGGCTCCATCAGGTGTCGCCAGTGGGCGCGTTCGATGTCATCGAGGTGGATGCGGGTTGAGGGGGTTCCGAAATCATGAAACTGAACTTCGAATCCGTCCGGATGCTCGATCCAGTCATAATCCTGCAGGTGGCGGGCCACGGTATCCGCGCCGAACGACCACAAAAGGCCCGAACCGGTTGTGGTTCGGATCAGCGCGGAACGTTGGTCATGCGCTACGGTTACATCTGCGATCACGTCATCTGGGAAATGGCGCGACCATTGCGCGCGCGCCAGATCAAGTGTCAGGGCAAACTGCCGCGAACGGCCAGTCAGATGCAGCAGAATAGTAATTCCGCCTATCCCCCCGATGACCAGAACTAACAATATCTCCAGCGGCATGACTTCCTCCTGACCCACAAACTGCAAAGCGGAGGCTTGGCTGTCAAAGGTGGCGTCGCGTAAGCTGAAATTCGACCTGAAGCACCGGTTGGGGATCACGGTACCCGTGCAAAGAGGTCAGTTGGAAATCGTATAGGTCCCCCCGGAATCACCCTTGCCCTTGTTGCGGGTAAAGGTCACCTGGTTCCCTTCAATCGTTACTTTCTGGCAATCCTGCGGGATCTGATTTCCGCCAACAACAAGCGTTCGGCACCAAAAACGTTTGTTCCAGATCCACGCGCCCGAGAATTTGACCTTGTCGCTGGTTTGTCCGGAAATCTTCCCGTCGGGTGAAATAAGCACCCAGGTGCCTCCATCTACCAGTTTTTTACCAGCGACAGCATTCTGAAAATCTTGCTTTTTCTTGATGTCTTTGGCCTCGGCAATCAATGCCGAGCCCAAAACCAGACAGGCAGCAATGGCCAGAGTGAATACGTTCTTCATAAAGAAAGCCTCCTCGTTACAACGACGGGGAGGCTATCATAAATTCAGGACTTCAGGAAAACGACCTTAGCTTTCTTCCGCGACCAGTGCCGCAATAATCGCCTTGGCACTGTCTGAATTCCACTCGGCATCCCCGATCAGGCGGGCGACTTCATTGCCATCGGGGTCAAGAATGACCGTGATTGGCAGGGCAATGACACCGAACTCACGTGCCACAGCCGAGCCTGGATCTTGATGGCGCGGCAGGTTCTCGATGTTGTTTTCCTCGAAAAACTTCTTGATCCCCGCGGGTGAGTTGCGCCCGGTGGCCAATGTCAGGACTTCGAATTTGTCACCCCCGAATTCCGCCTGCAACTCGGCGATCTGAGGCATTTCCTTGCGGCACGGTGCGCACCATGTGGCCCAAAAGTTCAGCAGGACGTATTTGCCCTGATAGTCGGCAAGCGTTGCGGTGCCACCGTCATCTTCCAACTGAAATTCGACCAAGGTGTGCGGTTTGGGCTCTTTGTGCAGGATCAACCGCTTCAGGGTGCCTTCGCGCAGCGGACCCAGTGTTTCCGCATCTGTGGCCAAAGCCGCGTTTGCACCTAGCGCAAGGGCCATATAAAGGGGGATCAGACGAAATAGGCGCATATCAACTCCGGGTTTTCTTACATGACCGATCAATCTTCGAACCAGATGTGGGGCGGCCGCTTTGCCGCCGGTCCAGACGCGATCATGGAGGCAATCAATGCCTCGATCGGGTTCGATCAGCGGATGGCAGCCCAGGACATTGCAGGCTCGCGCGCCCATGCCGCCATGTTGGCTGCCACAGGCGTAATAACTGATAGTGATGCTGAAGCTATTCGGGAAGGGCTGCTCACCGTATTGTCAGAAATCCAGAACGGCGCGTTTCAGTTCTCGACAGCTCTGGAAGACATCCACATGAACGTCGAGGCGCGCCTGAAAGAGATCATTGGCGAACCTGCGGGCCGTTTGCACACAGGCCGGTCGCGCAATGACCAGGTGGCGACCGATTTCAAATTGTGGGTGCGTGATCAGTTCGATGCCGCCGATACCGGTCTGCTGGCCCTAATCCGCGCGCTTTTGGCGCAGGCAGAGGCCGGGGCGGACTGGGTCATGCCGGGCTTTACGCATCTGCAAACCGCCCAGCCTGTGACCTGGGGGCATCACATGATGGCTTATGTCGAAATGTTCGGGCGTGATCTGTCCCGCGTCCGCGATGCCCGCGCGCGGATGAACGAATCCCCACTGGGGGCTGCCGCGCTGGCTGGAACCTCGTTCCCTATTGATCGGGTCATGACCGCCGAGGCGCTGGGCTTTGACCGTCCCGCTGCCAATTCGCTGGACGCCGTCAGTGACCGCGATTTTGCGCTGGAATTTCTGTCAACTGCTTCGATCTGTGCAATGCACCTGTCGCGCTTTGCCGAAGAACTGGTGATCTGGTCTTCTGCCCAGTTCCGCTTTGTCACCCTGTCTGACCGTTTTTCGACTGGCTCGTCTATCATGCCGCAAAAGAAGAACCCGGATGCGGCAGAACTGATCCGTGCCAAGGTCGGGCGCATTTATGGCGCCAACACCGCGCTGATGATGGTGATGAAGGGCTTGCCGCTGGCCTATTCCAAGGACATGCAGGAAGACAAGGAACAGGTTTTTGACGCTGCCGATAACTGGATGCTGGCGCTGGCAGCGATGGAAGGCATGGTCAAGGATATGACCGCCAACCGCGAAAGCCTGGCTGCGGCTGCAGGGTCGGGTTTTTCGACCGCGACTGATCTGGCCGACTGGCTGGTGCGCGTTCTGGGCCTGCCGTTCCGCGATGCCCATCACGTCACCGGATCGCTGGTTGCGATGGCCGAGAGCAAGGGCTGCGATCTGCCGGACCTGACGCTTGCGGATATGCAAACAGTGCATGCGGAGATCACCGATGACGTCTTTTCTGTCCTTACGGTGCAAAATTCGGTAAACTCGCGCCAGTCTTACGGCGGCACGGCACCGGATCAGGTGCGGGCTCAGGTCAAGCGATGGAAGGCGTTGGTGTAATGCGAATTCTGACTGCGGCTCTGTTGGTGCTGGCAGGGGTAACCCTGGCCGGATGCGGTGCGGATGGCGAACCGATCCCACCAACGATGAGCGCCAATATCGGCGTCGGCACCAGCGGCGCCTATGTCGGGGGCGGCGTTGGCCTGCAACGCGGCCCCCTGAGCGTTTTTCTCGGGCGGTAGTGTTTCCCGAGTTGCAGTTTCAGCACTCAGTTCCCATTTCAGGCCGATCAATGGCGCTCGGCCGTAAACCTTGGAAAAAGAAATGAATATGAAGATTTTAGGCCTGTTCTTTGGCCTCGCCATTCTTGCGGCTTGCGACCCATCCTATAAACCGCGACCCGATCCCGAACCCCAATCCGGCGGATCTGGAATTTCGATATCCGGTTATGGGCGGGTCGGCGTTTCGCATATTGAATGACGCGACACCCCTGTTTGCGTAGAATCCATTGATCCGCCGGGGCATTTTGGTCTAAGCGCGTCTTTATGGATCACTTTCTTTACCGCGACGGCGCGCTTTACGCCGAGGATGTCCCGATCTCCGAAATCGCAGCTGCGGTTGGGACACCCTTTTACGTCTATTCGACGGCGACGCTGCTGCGTCATTTCCAGCTGTTCGATGAGGCGTTGGACGGGACCGACCACCTCGTATGTTATGCGATGAAGGCCGCCAGCAATCAGGCGATCCTGAAGACGCTTGCCGAGGCAGGCGCGGGGATGGACGTTGTTTCGGGTGGGGAATACCTGCGGGCCAAAGCTGCCGGAGTGCCCGGCGATAAGATCGTGTTTTCGGGCGTTGGCAAAACAGCCGAAGAAATTCGCACTGCTCTGACCGGTGGCATTCGTCAGTTCAACGTGGAATCCGAACCCGAGATGGAGGTGATCAACGCCGTTGCGCTTGATTTGGGCGTCGTTGCTCCGATCACCGTTAGGGTAAATCCGGATGTGGACGCCAAGACCCATGCCAAAATCGCCACCGGAAAATCCGAGAATAAATTCGGCATTCCGATCGCCCGTGCGTCAGAAGTCTATGCCCACGCTGCCAGCCTGCCCGGGCTGGAGGTCATTGGCATCGACGTCCATATCGGCTCGCAACTGACCGAGCTGGAGCCTTTTGCATTGGCCTATCAGAAGGTTGCTGAGCTGACCGAGACGCTGCGCAGTGAGGGCCACAATATTCGCCGCCTTGATCTGGGTGGGGGGTTGGGCATTCCTTATGCGCGCTCGAACGACGCGCCGCCGCTGCCTTTGGAATACGGTGCGCTGATCAAAGACACTCTGGGTCATCTGGGATGCGAAATCGAAATAGAGCCGGGCCGCCTGATTGCCGGTAATGCTGGTTTGATGGTCAGCAAAGTGATCTATGTGAAATCCGGCGAGGGCCGGGATTTCCTGATCCTCGACGGTGCCATGAACGACCTGATCCGCCCGGCCATGTACGAAGCCTATCACGATATCGTACCGGTGATCGAACCCGTGCCGGGCACGGAACAGCAACCTTATGATATCGTCGGTCCGGTTTGCGAAAGCGGCGATACATTTGCCAAGCAACGGCAGATGCCGCCACTGGGTGCTGGTGATCTGGTCGCCTTTCGCAGCGCAGGGGCCTATGGCGCGGTCATGTCCAGCGAATACAACACGCGGCCCCTGATACCCGAAGTTCTGGTGCACGGAGATCAATTTGCCGTAATTCGTGAACGTCCGAGCTTTGACGAAATCATAAACCGCGATACCATACCCGAGTGGCTCTGACGCAATAGACGCGCGGGCCGGTGAACGGAGGCCCGACTTGACCGCAAGAGAAACCTTGCCGATCCCCAGATTGTCTTTGCTGCTAACGCAGGTGGGGATGCTAAGCGAGCAGGTTTGGCGGTCTTTCTGGCCGTTTTTCTCAATTTCCATGGCGCTGTTGGCCGCGCTGATGCTCGGACTGCAGGACCATGTCGGGGTGGAAACCGTTTGGGTCGCGGGGTCGGCGGCGTTGATTGGGCTGTTGGTTGCACTGATCCACGGCGTGCGGCGGTTCCGTATCCCAACACGAAACGAAGCGTTGATCCGGATGGATGAGACCCTGCCAGGGCGTCCTATCCAGGCTCTGATGGATGAACAGGCCATCGGCGCGATGGATGCTGATTCTGTGGCCCTGTGGCGGGCTCATCAGGCGCGTATGGCGGAACGTGCCGCACAGGCTGCGCCGGTAAAGCCCGATCTCCGACTGGCCGACCGCGACCCCTATGCTCTGCGGTTCATAGCTTTGCTGGCGCTGGTGATTGCGGTGCTTTTCGGCTCATTTTGGCGCATAGGATCCGTGACAGAGATGACACCGGGTGCAGCCGTTGCCGGTCAGGGACCAAGTTGGGAAGGCTGGGTCGAGCCGCCACGCTATACCGGCTTGCCAACGCTTTATCTGGCAGATCAATCCGACCCGACACTTTCGGTCCCGCAAGGCAGCCGCATCACATTGCGATTCTACGGCGAGGTCGGTGCGCACAGCTTGACCGAAACCTCGACACCGCTGGGCACGGAAGCGGTCACCGACCCTGAACAGGAATTTGTCGTCGAACGTTCGGGCCGAATGACGATAGACGGGCCTTCCGGGCGCGATTGGGCGTTGGAAGTGATCGCAGATACGTCTCCACAGATCACCGTGTCGGACGTTGCCAGATCCGAAGCGGGCGGCCAGATGAAATTGCCCTTTGCGGCCAAAGATGATTACGGTGTGATAGCAGGCTCTGCCCTGATCGAACTGGATCTGGATGCAGTTGATCGGCGCTATGGTCTGATGGCGATTCCAGAACCGCGTGAGGTGATCGAGGTTGAGTTACCGATGCCCATTACAGGCGACCGGGCCGATTTCACCGAGAATCTGATCGAGGATTTCTCACAACATCCCTGGGCGCATCTGCCAGTAAAGATCACTTTGATGGCGCGTGATGCTGCCGATCAACAAGGGCAGTCTGAACCCTATACAACAGCGCTTCCGGCGCGTCGGTTCTTTGATCCGCTGGCGGCTGCAATCGTTGAACAGCGGCGCGATCTGCTGTGGTCACGGGACAACGCGAAACGGGTATCTCAGATTCTGCGGGCGGTATCGTATCTGCCCGAGGACCTGTTCCGCTCGGATACGGCCTATTTACGCCTGCGGGTGACACTTCGGCGGCTTGAGACATTTACCGAATACGGGTTGAAGCCGACGCAGCAGGAAGAAATCGCGGCCTCACTATGGAAGCTGGCCGTATTGATCGAGGACGGTACGCTTGCCGACGCTCTTGAGCGGATGCGCCGGGCGCAGGAGCGCCTGACGGAGGCGATGCAGAACGGGGCAAGCGACGAAGAGATCGCTGAGCTGATGCAAGAGCTGCGCGAGGCCACCCAGGACTACCTGCAACAGTTACAGCGGTTGGCAGAGCAGAACGGTGAAGAAGGTCAGCAGGGGCAAGACGGAGAATCCTTGCAGATGACGCAGGATGATCTGCAACGGATGATGGATCGAATTCAGGATCTGATGGAGCAGGGCCGTATGGCCGAGGCGCAGCAGGCGCTGGAGGAATTCCAGCAGATGATGGAGAACATGCGCGTCACGCAAGGTCAGGGTCAAGGTCAGCAATCCGAAGGCCAACAGGCGATGGAGGGTTTGGCAGAGACATTGCGCGATCAACAGGGGCTGAGCGATCAGGCTTTCCGCGATCTGCAAGAGCAGTTCAATCCCGGTGCGCAGACTGGTGAAAACCAGGGCAATCAGGGCCGCAATGGCGGTCAGGGCCGTGGTCAGAGCCACGAAGGCCAGGGCGGACAGGGGCAGGGTGCGGACCAGGCTGATGAAGGTCAGCAGGGTCAGGGTTCGCTGGCCGATCGTCAACAGGCCCTGCGCGATGAGCTGGGCCGCCAGCAACAAAACCTGCCCGGTGCCGGTACCCCGGAAGGCGAAGCCGCCCGTGATGCGCTTGGGCGCGCTGGCCGCGCCATGAATGAGGCTGAGCAGGCTCTGCGGAATGACGAGCTGGCTGATGCTATCGACAACCAGTCCGAAGCGATGGATGCGCTGCGGGAAGGGATGCGCTCGTTAGGTGAGGCCTTGGCCCAGAACCAGCAGAATCAACCAGGTCAAGGCAGCCAGGAAGGCGATATGCAGGCCAACAACCGCGATCCACTGGGCCGCAACCCTGGGGCAAACGGGTCGATGTCAACCGATGAGAGCCTGCTGCAGGGTGAGGACGTCTATCGCCGTGCGCGCGAGTTGCTGGACGAAATTCGCCGCCGGACCGGTGAATCCGAACGCCCCGAGATTGAATTGGAATATCTCAAGCGCCTGCTTGAACGGTTCTGATCAGTTCTGAGAGGCGCCAGCCTGGGTATCCAGCCAAAGCCGGGCTTGATCCACCAAAGACACATACGGTTTGAGAACTGCATCCGCCTGAGGAACAGCCTCACTGATTTGCGGAGCATTGCCGTAGATCAGGAACAGGATCACACCAAGTATCAAGATCAGAGCGAACCCACGCAGAAAGCCGCCGGATTTGCGGGGCGCAGGCGCTGATACCTCGGGCGCATCTGCAGAGGCGTCGCCGCGGAATCCGGAATTGATCGTCTCGACATCGGGCAGGGCGTCACCTTGCCCGGAATCTTTAGCGGTTTCTGTAGCTGTCAGTTCCTTGACCGCCTGTTCGGGGTCTGGTTCCGGCTCGGAAGGTGGATCAAGAGCAAGATCAGGCTGGCTTTCAAGACTGCTACCTTCCTGGGCCCGCAATTCGGCTTCACGTGCGGCTTCTTCCTTCAGAATATCGGCGACCGAAGGATCCACATTGCTGACCGGCGCACCATCCTTTGGTGCGGTTTCGGGCTCGGGCTCGGTCTGGTCGGCGGTTTCTGACTCCGCCGGCGGAACTGCCTTATCCTCGGCAGTCGTTTCATCTGTAGGTTGCTCAACGGCTGGATCCGCCGGATGTTTGGCCTGGAACCACGTTTTCTCGCAATTCGAACACTGAACATCGCGGCCTTCCTCTGGAATGACCTCGTCTGGCACCTCGTATTGGGCACTGCAGTTGGGACAAGTAAGACGCATGCTGCCTCCGGGCCGGGGGTTGGCCTGATAATAGTTTTTTTAAGAATGATATTCCGTTAGAACCAAACAGCAAAGCGCGTTTTCGGTTTCGCGGGCCAAGTGTCACCATTTGGACCCGGTACGGGCATTGAAACCTGAACCGCGCTGGGGCAAGAAGAGCGGCACAAAAATTGGGGGCCCCCGTGATCGAGCTGGACCATGTCAGCTACACCTATGGTGGAGGTGAATTGCTGAGCGACGTATCGCTTAAGCTTCAACCGGGGTCGTTTCATTTCCTGACCGGGCCGTCCGGTGCTGGCAAAACAACCCTGTTAAAGCTCTGCTATGGCGCATTGCTGCCCACATCGGGAAGGCTGAGCGTGTTCGATCAGGATATCGCCCTCCTTAACCGCGATCAGATGGCCCTGATGCGCCGCCGGATTGGTGTGGTGCATCAGGATTGCCGGTTTCTGGATCACATGACTTTGGCCGAGAATGTCGCTTTGCCGTTGATGGTATCCGGTAAGGCGGAAATTGCCGAGCAAACAGATCTGTCAGATCTGTTAAACTGGGTCGGGCTGGGTGCGCGTCTTGACGCGCTGCCACCAGAGCTGTCAGGCGGTGAACGCCAGCGTGCGGCGCTGGCCCGTGCGGTGATGCTGTCGCCGGATGTCGTGCTGGCCGATGAGCCGACGGGCAATGTGGATTGGGAAATGTCTCAGCGCCTTTTGCGCCTGCTGGTCGAGTTGAACAAGATGGGCAAGACAGTCTTGATTGCGACCCATGATCTTAGCCTGATCCGTGCGGCGAAAAGCCAGGTGCAGGCGCGTGTTTTGCGCATCTCGCAGCGCCAAATTCAACTGGCGGGGGCGGATCTATGAACGTGGAAACTTTCCGCAACCTGTTGAAACGTGATGGTCGTGCCGACCGAGTTGTTCCGCCCACTGGCTATACTGCACATCTCACACTGTTCGTGTCCGGTGCGATGGGCTTTCTTGCGGTGTTCGCGCTGGCTCTGTCATTGGCGTCGGGGCGAGTGGCAGACCGCTGGGCAAGCGAACTTGCCGGCGCTGCCACGGTGCGGATCAATGCCCCGGCCGACCAGATGGCCGCCCAGACTGAAACCGCGCTGACGGTGTTGTCGCAAACACCCGGTGTCGCCTCTGCCCGGGCGTTGACCATCGAGGAGCAGATTGCGCTGTTGTCGCCCTGGTTTGGCCCGGATTTGCCACTGGACACGCTGCCCGTGCCGCAGCTGATCGAAATTGTCGAAGGTGAGCCAGGTCTGGATGCAGCAGGATTGCGCCTGCGTCTTGGGGCCGAGGTGCCCGGAGCCGTTCTGGACGACCACTCGCGCTGGCGCGAACCTTTGGTTGATGCGGCCCGCTCGCTCCGGAGGCTTGGCTGGGTCTCAATCCTTCTGATTGGCGGAGCGACCGCCGCCATGATCACATTGGCGGCCAATGCGTCGCTGGCAGCCAACGCGCAGATTATCGAGGTGCTGCGTCTTGTCGGGGCCCGGGATCGATTTATTGCCAATGCGTTTGTTCGCCGCTTCACCTACCGCGCATTTTTTGGCGCGATGGTTGGTGTGCTGTTCGGAATGACAGGTGTGTTGTTGCTGCCCGAGGCATCGTCGGACGAGGGCGGCTTTCTGACGGGCCTGGGCTTTCAGGGGGCAGGGTGGCTGTTGCCAGCCCTCATCCCGGTACTGGGTGCTGCGGTGGCCTTTCTAGCCACATGGACTGCGGCAAACCGCAAATTGAAGGAGCTTTCGTAATGGCCACTCCAATTCAATGGATCCGCTCACTGGTCTTCATGATCGTGATCTACATGTGGATGCTGGTCCTTGGCCTCGTGTTTGCTCCTTACGCCATGTTTGCAAAGCGCGGAGCGTTACATGCATGCAAGACCTATGCGCGCACAACCATGTGGCTGGCGCATTGGATGGTTGGTATTCGATGCGAAGTTCGCGGGACTGTGCCAGTGGACGAGGTGGTCATCGGGGCCAAACACCAGTCTTTCCTCGATATCATCATGATCTTTAGCGCGATTCCTCATGGCAAGTTCATTATGAAGCGCGAATTACTGTGGACGCCAGTCATTGGGCTTTACGCCAGCCGCCTGGGGTGCATCCCGGTCAATCGCGGCAAGAAGGGCGCTGCTGTGGCCAAGATGGTCCAGGATGTGGCAAAGGAATTTACAGAACCTGGCCAGTTGGTGATCTATCCGCAGGGCACCCGTGTCGCGCCAGGCGTTCACAAACCGTATAAGGTTGGAACTGCCGTCCTGTACGAAGGCTTGGGAATCCCTTGCGTACCTGTTGCAACAAATGCCGGAGTGTTCTGGCCCCGAAGCGGCGTGATGCGCAAACCCGGCCTTGCGATCGTCGACTTCCTTGATCCGATAGAACCCGGCGTCGAACGTGCGCGCTTTCTGGACCGATTGGAAGATGTGATCGAGACGCGCTCGAACGCTTTGATGACAGAAGTGGGGTTTGATCCTGATGCAGTTCATTGACGATATCGAAACGCTCGAGGGACATTACGGCGCACCGGGCGCCCCATCATTGCGTAAAGTAGCGCACCGGTTGACGCCTCTGTACCGGCAATGGGTCATGGCTTCGCGGCTATGCGTACTCAGTACGGTTGGGCCCGAAGGGGTCGATGGCAGCCCACGTGGCGATGATGGTTCGGTGGTTCTGGAACTGGATCCAAAGACATTGGCGATGCCCGACTGGCGCGGAAACAACCGGCTGGATAGCTTGCGCAATATCGTGCGCGATCCGCGTGTGTCCTTGATGTTCATGGTCCCAGGGTCGAACAATGTTGTGCGCGTCAACGGGTCGGCCCGACTGACAGCGGACCAAGACCTTCGAACCCGGTTCGAAAAACAAGGCAGGCTTCCGGCCACCGTGATCGTCATCGACATTACCGAGGTCTACACTCAGTGTGCCCGTGCGCTGATGCGTGCGCGGACTTGGAGCAGCGGGGACGAAGCCGCCATATTGCCGACAATGGGTGAAATCCTGGCCGAAGCGTCAGACGGCGAGGAAGGTGGCACGCAATATGATGAGGCCTGGGGGCAACGCGCCGCAAAAACGATGTGGTAGCCTGTTTACTTATCAAGGTTTGGTCAAAGAATCGTCACACGGGTAGGTAAGTAGAGAACCGTGAGGCAAATACAGGTTACAGGAGCCGTCAATGGAGCAGCTTAGTTCAGTTTGGGATTCTTTCCTGAACCACGCCCGCTATGTGTTTACGTCTCCTTTGGATCCCACGAACCGGATTTTCTATGTCTATGTTGGCAGTTCTCTGCTGATTGCCTTCGCCATCTATGCCGTGAAGCGCAGAAACGCGTCACATGTCGACGGAGAGAGTAGCTTTCTCGGGTTTCTGTTTCCCCGCAAGGTCTGGGATCACCCTTCGGCATGGCTCGATATCCGCTATTTCTTTTTCCACAAACTGATCGGGCATTTCCTGATATTGGGTCTGCTGGCCGGATCAGCCGCCTTGTCCTATCAATGGGCAAGCGGTGGGCTTGACCCCAATAACTCACCCCGGGCAGAGCCCTTGGTTGGCTGGTTGGGGGCTTTGGCTACCTTCACCTACATGCTCATTCTATTCCTGATTATGGATTTCATCGGCTACGCAGCCCATTACCTGCAGCATAAGGTCCCGCTGTTGTGGCAATTTCACAAAGTTCATCACAGCGCCGAGGTGATGCACCCGTTGTCGAATTTTCGCGAACATCCGATAGACAATATCCTCTACAATGTTGCGATTGGGTTTGGTGCCGGCGCAGTAACCGGGTTTGCGTTTCGACTGTTAGGGTACCAGCCGAACATGCCGGCATTGCTGGGCGTGCCGGTGCTGATGTTCTTGTTCAATGTCGGAGGCTATAATCTGCGACATTCCCATATCTGGTTGCGTTGGCCGGGTGTGTGGTCGAAAGTTTTTCCCTCGCCTGCGCATCACCACGTGCATCACAGTTGCCACCCGGACCATCTGGACAAAAACTTCGCCTTCATGTTTCCGTTCTGGGATGTGTTGTTCGGCACCTACATCATGCCCGAGGATAACAGGGACGTAAAATTCGGCGTGACCGAGAAGGACAAGGGTCACGAGATGGACACCTGCATGAAGCTCTATTTCCTGCCGTTCAGAGATGCGTGGCGTATTCTGAACAAGAAACGGCGGCCAACGTCTTACCAAGCGCCCGATGCAGATGCCGCCAGTCGCCATTCGGTCAAATAGCGAGCATCTGAGGTGGTTGCCGGCCTGACGTGATCCGCTGATCGCCTGTGTCCGCCAACGCCTTGGCGGTGGTTTCGGCTGGGCATAGTGACGCAAACGCCCTCAAGCCGCGGCGGCTCCGATCTTGGCGATCTTGCTGACCCAGCGTTCCACGTGACCCGGTTTGGGATAACTTGCCCCGGCAAAATAGGTGAACCGGGTCGGCTTGAAGCCAACAAATCCCAATATCTGATCGCGTACCTGGCGGATCAGGGCCTGGCGATAGATCAGGCGCATGAACCAACCCGGCGTATCTGATGTCAGAATGACGCGCGCGGTGCGTCCGCTCAGCATCGGGGCGGGCAATCCAATCTTAGTGGTGTTTCGCGTGTCAAAGGTGCGTCCGGGGATGAACATCCGGTCGATCAGACCTTTGAGTTTTGCGGGCAATCCGCCCCACCACATTGGTGTGGTCAAGACCAGATGCTCGCTCCATTCGAAATCTTGCAATACCTGCTCAAGAACCGGTTCTAGCGGTTTGAAATCGTGATAATTGCCCTGGCCAAAATCAAAGTCGAACTGCATCTCACTCAGATGGACTAGACGTACGTCATGTCCCTTGCCTCGGGCGGCGTCGGCATAAGTTTCAGCAAAGGTCCGCGACAGGCTGCTATCGGCGGGGTGTCCGTCGAGGACGAGTATTTTCTTCGGTTGCATGGGGCTCTCCTGAAAATGACCATGGTCACTTATAGAATCAGAAAATGACCGCGGTCAATAAAAATTTGACCATGGTCAGAAAACATGCGAGCAAACCATATGCAAAAACCACCCCAGAAACGAACTCTCAAAACTCGGGCCCGGCTTTTGGCGGCTGCCGAGGCGCTCATTGAAAACAGCGGATACGAGGCGCTGAGGGTAGAAGAGGTCGTCCAGAGCGCTGGCGTCGCCAAAGGGACGTTCTTCGCGCATTTTCGCGACAAGGATGCCTTGATGGAGCTTCTGATCGCAGATCGGCTGAATGCCTGCCTCGATCAGGCCGAGGCTGGGACAGCGCCCAAATCGGTGAATGATATCATGACCGCCCTGCAGCCGGTTCACAGCTTCATGACATCCGAACGGTATGTCTTTGACTTGTTGATAAGATATTCGGGGGCGACGGCTATCGCCGATATCGGACCAATCGCATATTGCTTTGAGCGCTACTTTCGTGTGGTGATGATGTGGCTTGACGCTGCGGATGTCCGACAGGACATTCCGACCGAGCTGTTGGCCGAAGGTGTTCAGGCCTTTGCCATTCAGGCCATGTCCCTTAAGTTCTGCGCCTTGCACGCCTCGACCGGTTTTACCGACCGGTTGAGGGTCTATCTCGATGCATGGTTGACCCCGGCGACCTAGTCACCGGGGTCCTTTTTTTAGCTGTGAATTGGCCCGTCACCGCAGGCCAGGGCCGCCTCACGCACCGCTTCGGAATATGTCGGATGCGCGTGACAGGTCAGCGCCAGATCTTCGGCCGAGGCGCCGAATTCCATCGCCACGCAGACCTCGTGAATCAAATCACCCGCAGCCGGGCCAATGATATGCGCGCCCAGAATGCGGTCGGTTTCCTTGTCTGCCAGAATCTTGACGAAACCATCCGAGGCAAAGTTCGCCTTGGCGCGGCCATTGCCCATGAACATGAACTTTCCGACCTTATAGGCACGGCCCTGTTCCTTGAGCGTCGCCTCGGTCTCGCCGACATTGGCGACCTCGGGCCAGGTGTAGATCACGCCCGGAATGACGCCATAGTTCACATGCCCATGCTTGCCCGCAATCTGTTCGGCAGCGGCCATGCCTTCGTCTTCGGCCTTATGCGCCAGCATCGGGCCTTCGGTCACGTCGCCGATGGCGTAGATGCCGGGGACGTTGGTCTGCCAATCGGCGCCTACCTTGATCTGACCGCGGGGTGTCATTTCAACACCCAAAGCGTCCAGCCCCAAACCATCCGAGAACGGTTTGCGCCCAGTAGCGACAAGGACGGTATCGGCGTCAATCACATGCTCGCTGTCATCCTTCAGCAGCTTATAAGTTACCTTGGCCTTGGTCTTGGTGGCTTCGGTCTTTTGCACCGCAGCACCCATGACAAAGTTCAGGCCCTGTTTCTTGAGGATGCGCTGGAAGGTTTTCTGAACCTCAGGGTCCATGCCCGGGGTGATTTCCTTGAGGAATTCGATAACTGTCACTTCGGCGCCCAGACGGCTGTAGACCGAGCCCAGTTCAAGCCCGATCACACCTGCGCCGATGACGACCATTTTTTTCGGGATTTTTCCCAGCGCCAACGCACCGGTCGAGGTCACGACAACCTTTTCGTCCACTTCGACACCGGGCAGCGCGGATGGCTCGGACCCGGACGCGATGATGATGTTCTTGGCTTCATGCACCTCGTCACCCACCTTGACCTGCCCAGCGGCCGGGATCGAACCCCAGCCTTTCAGCCAGTCGATCTTGTTCTTCTTGAACAGGAATTCGATGCCCTTGGTGTTGCCGTCAATGACTTCGTCCTTATAGGCCTGCATCTGCTTCCAATCGACCGAAGGGCTTTTGCCCTTGAGGCCCATCTTGGCAAAGTTATGTTCGGCCTCGTGCAGCTGATGGCTGGCATGCAACAGCGCCTTGGACGGAATGCAGCCCACGTTGAGGCAAGTGCCGCCCAGCGTCTCACGCCCTTCGACCACGGCGGTTTTCAACCCCAGCTGCGCGCAGCGGATGGCGCAGACATAGCCGCCGGGGCCTGCTCCGATTACGATGACGTCATAGTTTGCCATTTGTCCGGTCCTTGTATTTGGTGGGGTCGGATGCGCTTGTCCGCGCAATGCACCCCCATTGAATAATCTATGCGGCAGCTCGAATCAAAACACAGCTGCCAACAGCATTGCAGTGGTCGCCAGCAGCCCGATCATCCAGATCACCGTACGCCATGGTGTCCAGCCAAATGCATAGGCCGGAACATAGGAAGCGCGTGCGATCAGGTAGACCCAACTACAGGCGGCAGTAAAAGCGCTGGATTGCCCCGAGGTCGTAATGACCAAAGATGCGATAGAGAACAAAACCAACCCTTCGGAATGGTTGCTAAGTGCACGGTGCAGACGTCCCATTGCAGCAGGTTTGTCAAACGGGGTATCACGAGGTCCCAACGCGTGCAGCACATCGACCTTACCGTGGCCAGAGATCAAATAGGCGACAAATTGAGCGACCCAAAGAAGGGCTGCCAGCGACAAGACGGTCAATTCCGTGGTCATTCAGTTTGTTTCCTCGCACTAGGAACGGATGCGATAAATCGGTTTAAACTGGCGTCAGAAGCTTCACCTGAATATGCGCGATCCCGCCACGTTCGTGATGCATGGCCAATTCCTCGGAATCAAAGAAACTCAGGGCCTTTTCAAGATCAACCACCTCAAACATTGCAACGGCATGATCACGCTGATCGGGGTCTTTCCAGATGTGGAGGTCGCGGATACCCGCGGCCTCCCGCATTGGCTTGTCTTCGCGAAACACTTTCAGCCAGACATCAAAATCAGCAACGTCAGCCTGCCAGAGAACATGAGTTGCCATGGTCATAGATCCATCAGCAAGCGGCGTGGATCTTCCAGTGCCTCTTTCACGCGCACTAGGAAGGTCACAGCACCTTTGCCGTCCACGATCCGGTGGTCATAGGACAGAGCCAGATACATCATCGGGCGGATCTTGACCTCACCGTTGATGGCCATCGGACGGTCCTGAATCTTGTGCATACCAAGAATACCCGACTGCGGCGGGTTCAGAATCGGCGAGGACATCAGCGAGCCATAGACGCCGCCGTTCGAGATGGTGAAGGTGCCGCCCTGCATCTCTTCCATGCTCAGCTTGCCGTCACGGGCGCGCCTGCCCTTTTCGGCGATTGCCTTTTCGATCGCGGCAAATGACATCGAATCCGCATCACGGATGACCGGAACAACAAGACCGGTCGGCGTGCCCGCGGCGACACCCATATGCACAAAGTTCTTATAGACAATATCGGTGCCATCAATCTCGGCATTCACTTCGGGCACTTCTTTCAGTGCATGACAGCAGGCCTTGGTGAAGAAGGACATAAAGCCCAGACGGACGCCGTGCTTCTTCTCGAACTGGTCCTTGTACTGGTTACGCAGGGCCATCACCTCGGTCATGTCCACCTCGTTATAGGTGGTCAGCATGGCGGCGGTGTTCTGGCTGTCTTTCAGGCGCTTGGCGATGGTCTGGCGCAGACGGGTCATGCGCACGCGTTCCTCGCGGCTGGCATCCTGTGCGGCAACGGGTGCGCGTGGTGCTTGGGCCGCTGGTGCAGGTGCCGCCGCTGCGGCCGCCGGGGCGGCGACTGCCTTGGCCACATCTTCCTTCATGATACGTCCGTCGCGTCCGGTTCCCGTGACCTGATCGGCGGACAGGCCAGCCTGGGCCATGGCTTTTTCGGCCGAAGGCGCGTTGGCTATGTCTTTGCCACCACCATCGCTGCTGCCCGCCGCAGGTGCTGCCGGAGCGGCTACTGCCCCTGCTGCTGAACCCGAGATCACCGCCAGCTTGGCTGCGGCGTCTACAGTTGCGCCTTCAGGGGCAACGATTTCTGCCAGAACACCCGCCGCAGGGGCGGGAACCTCGACCGAGACCTTGTCGGTTTCCAGCTCACACAGCATCTCGTCCTGTGCGACGCTGTCACCGACCTGTTTGAACCAGGTCGAGACCGTCGCTTCGGTCACGGATTCGCCCAGCGTGGGCACCATCACATCAACGCTGCCGCCCGAGGCTGCCGGTGCTGCGGCAGGCGCAGGTGCGGCGGCTGGGGCCGGGGCGGCACCTTCTCCGGCGACGATTGTTGCCAACAGGGCATTGACGCCTACGGTTTCGCCTTCGGCGGCGACAACCTCACCCATCACGCCAGCGGCGGGCGAGGGGACCTCGACCGTGACCTTGTCGGTTTCAAGCTCGCACAGCATTTCATCGACCGCGACTGCATCACCGGGTTTCTTGAACCAGGTGGCAACGGTGGCTTCGGTAACGGATTCGCCCAGCGTGGGAACACGAACTTCAATGGACATCATTACTTTCCTTCAATGCTCAGCGCTTCGTTCACCAGCGCTTCTTGTTGGGCTTTATGTTGGCTGGCCAGACCCGTTGCAGGCGAGGCCGAGGTGGCGCGGCCGACATAGACCGGGCGGGTATTCTTGGCGCCGATCCGGGTCAGGACCCATTCGATATTGGGTTCGATAAAGGACCACGCCCCCTGGTTCTTGGGCTCTTCCTGACACCAGATGATTTCGGCTCCCTTGAACCGTTCCAGTTCATTGATCAGCGAATGCGCGGGGAACGGATAGTACTGTTCGATCCGCATCAGATAGACATCGTCGATGCCGCGCGCGTCACGCTCTTCCAGCAGGTCGAAATAGACCTTGCCGGAACACATCACGACCCGTTTGATTTTGTCATCCTTGACCAGGGTTGTGTCCGAGTTACCCTTTTGCGCGTCGTCCCACAGCACCCGGTGGAAGCTGGAGCCGGTGGTGAAATCCTCGGCCGTGCTGATCGCCAGCTTGTGGCGCAACAGCGATTTCGGTGTCACCAGGATCAGCGGCTTGCGGAAGGTTCTGTGCAGCTGACGGCGCAGGATGTGGAAGTAGTTCGCAGGCGTCGTGCAGTTGGCTACGATCCAGTTGTCCTGACCACACATCTGCAGAAAACGTTCCAGACGCGAGGACGAGTGTTCAGGCCCTTGCCCTTCGAACCCGTGCGGCAGCAGGGTCACCAGACCGGACATGCGCAGCCATTTGCTTTCGCCCGAGCTGATGAACTGATCGAACATGATCTGCGCACCGTTGGCGAAATCGCCGAACTGCGCCTCCCACAGGGTCAGAGCGTTGGGTTCAGCCAGGGAAAAGCCGTATTCAAAGCCCAGAACCGCGTATTCCGACAGCATCGAGTCGATCACCTCATATTGTGATTGACCAGCCCGGATGTTGTTCAGTGGATAGTACCGCTCTTCAGTTTCCTGATTGATAAAGCCGGAATGGCGCTGGCTGAACGTACCGCGCGTTGCGTCCTGTCCCGACAGGCGAACTGGATAGCCTTCGGTCAGCAATGATCCAAAGGCCAGTGCCTCACCCGTGGCCCAGTCAAAGCCTTTGCCGGTTTCGAACATTTGCTTTTTGTGGTCCAGCAGGCGGCCGACAGTTTTATGGAGTGCAAATCCCTCGGGGGCCCGGGTTAGCGATGCGCCAACCTCGGCCAGGGTTTCTGGTGCAATCGCAGTATCGCCGCGAACATATTCGTCTTTGTTCTTATCCAGATGCGCCCAACGCCCGTCCAGCCAGTCGGCCTTGTTGGGCTTATAGTCTTTGCCGGCTTCGAACTCATCATTCAGATGGGCCTGGAAGGCGGCTTTCATATCTTCGATCTCGCCTTCGGGGATCAACCCGTCCTTGACCAGCCGTTCCGTGTATAGTGACAGCGTGGTCTTATGGGTCTTGATCTTCTTGTACATGATCGGGTTGGTGAACATGGGCTCGTCGCCCTCGTTATGCCCGAACCGGCGATAGCAGAATATATCCAGAACCACGTCCTTGTGGAACTTCTGGCGAAACTCGGTCGCAACCTTGGCTGCGTGTACCACCGCCTCGGGGTCGTCGCCATTCACGTGGAAGATCGGGGCTTCAACCATCAGTGCGATATCTGTGGGATAAGGGCTGGAGCGCGAGAAATGCGGTGCAGTGGTAAAGCCGATCTGGTTGTTCACCACGATATGCATGGTGCCGCCGGTCCTGTGACCGCGCAGGCCGGACAGGCCGAATCCTTCGGCAACGACACCCTGACCGGCAAAGGCCGCATCGCCATGTAGCAGAATGGCCATGACTCTGGTCCGGTCGGTGTCGTTCAATTGATCCTGCTTGGCGCGGACCTTGCCCAGAACAACCGGGTTCACCGCCTCAAGGTGACTCGGGTTGGCGGTCAGCGACAGGTGGACGCTGTTGCCGTCAAATTCACGGTCGCTTGAGGCACCAAGGTGGTATTTCACATCGCCCGAGCCATCCACGTCCTCAGGCTTGAAGCTGCCCCCCTGGAATTCGTTAAAGATGGCGCGGTATGGCTTGGCCATTACATTCGCTAGAATGTTCAGACGTCCGCGGTGTGGCATGCCGATGACAATATCGCTTAGGCCTAGGGCCCCGCCGCGTTTGATGATCTGTTCCATCGCGGGGATCAATGCTTCGCCGCCGTCCAGACCAAAGCGCTTGGTGCCCATGTATTTCACGTGCAGGAACTTTTCGAACCCTTCGGCCTCGACCATCTTGTTCAGGATGGCCTTGCGGCCCTCTTTGGTGAACGCGATTTCCTTGCCATAGCCTTCGATCCGTTCCTTCAGCCAGGCAGCCTCTTCCGGGTTCGAAATATGCATGTATTGCAGCGCGAAGGTGCCGCAATAGGTGCGTTTCACGATCTCGACGATCTGGCGCATGCTGGCCATCTGCAGGCCCAGCACGTTGTCGATAAAGATCGGGCGATCCATATCGGCATCGGTAAACCCATAAGTCTTGGGGTCCAATTCCGGATGCGTGCTGGCAGCCCGCATGCCCAACGGGTCCAGATCGGCGGCCAGATGACCCCGAATACGATAGGCCCGGATCAGCATCAGCGCCCGCAGACTGTCCAAAACTGCGCGTTTAATCTGGTCTTCGCTGACGGCAACACCTTTGCCGGCGGCTTTTTCCTTGATCTTCTTGCCCGCCGCCTTGGCGTCGATCTCGGCCCATTCGCCAGTCAACGCACCGGTCAGATCATCCGTCGGCATCGGCGGCCAGTCGGACCGCGCCCACGAAGGCCCCTCGGCCTCGCGCTGGACATCAGGCGAGGCGTCGCCCATGGCCTTGAAGAACTCGGCCCAGGCGGCATCCACCGCGCCGGGGTTCTTGGTATACTGGGCGTAGAGCTGCTCCAGATATTCGGCATTATGCCCCTGCATAAAGCTTGAGGCGTGGAAGGCAGAGTTGGGCGAATGTTCGGTCATTGTAGGACCTCAAATGCGATTTCGGATTTGGTAGGATTTAGTCTTGCGGATCTTCGGGGTAGTTTCCGGCCTCGAATACCCAGGTCATTCTTCGTCGAAC
The DNA here is from genome assembly GCF_059611145.1 of Ruegeria sp. CDSB022. Classification (NCBI taxonomy): domain Bacteria; kingdom Pseudomonadati; phylum Pseudomonadota; class Alphaproteobacteria; order Rhodobacterales; family Roseobacteraceae; genus Ruegeria; species Ruegeria sp. CDSB022. The sequence goes on from NZ_JBXWOZ010000003.1 coordinate 148,077, forward strand.
GATGTCTATCGTATCTGCGTCGAAATAATCGGGCACTGGAATGCCTTTTCGTCGTTCGGCCATCGACTTTTCGTGCGGCAATTCAAAGCTGTCTTCCGGCAACCCAAAGGAGCGATAAATCTCTTTCAGATCTGACTGCAGGTTTTCCTTGCGGACGAACTTGTCCACGATCAGCTTGTTGTTGATCGAGACTGTCTCCCAGTTATTGCCCCAGGCCTTTGACCGGATGAACTCTTTGAACTGAGCAATTTCGGTCTGCGGGTCTTCCGAGGGAAATCCTTGCTGATGTTTCCGAAAGTGGTAGTCGGATACAGCACGATCGAAAGGATTTCGTACGTTGGCGATCTTTGTATAGGAATCAAAGGTCTTTGACCCAAGATTGGCTCGAACCTGTTTCGCAGGCATATGGTTGCGCCATGCGTATTTGCGCCAAAACTGCCATTTTGGCCGGACCAAACCTGCAGTTTTCCCACGAGCACCGACAATACCGTATTTCGATACGCGGATTTGCCCATTTTCAAGCCGCGGAAGACCGGGTTCTTCGCATAAAGGCTGTAGCGCTATCTCGGTAGAGGTTCCCGCAGTCTTCGTCGTCTTGAGATAGATGAATTTGTGCTCATGGCAAACCAAAACCATGTCAGATGGCCTTTCTGGCCACAGGGGCCGCTTGTAGAGAGTTTACGCTCAGCAGGTTCATTGAGGGACCTCTGAAGGATTGGGACCGTATTGGTTGGTGCCTGGCTGGCTGGGGCGGGTCAGCCACCATAGGACCAGGAGGGGCGACACAAACAGGATCAGAAGCGTCGGAATGACGATCAACAGAGTGGCGCGGGTGAACAGGATGTCCAGATTGCCGCCATGCTGGAAATGCGAGGCGAGGCCGATGCCAAAGACCATCACGGCCCCGGCGCCAAAGAACAGCAGGATTGGCAGCAGCGCATACAGCCCGCTGCGCCCGGTATCATGCATCCGCCGCCAGGCGACGGCCAGATGCGGGAAGAACACGATTAGACCAACAATACCCTGCACAGGCTGCGAAGACGTGACGGACACGGATCTGGACGTCTCGGTTTCAGTCACAGCGACTTGCGTGAAGAACTGCGCGTCGATGATCCCGGCGATGATGCTCCAGATCAGGATGAACAGGAAAAAGAACCAGTATTCGGGCCGCGAGGCTCTCCCTGAGAAGGTGAAGAACTTGGCGAAACAGGTGCGGATGGCGTCAGAGAAGGTCATGGTTGTTGTTTGGCTCATGCCTTGCCCCTAATTTTGGACCGGGCAGTCGAAAACTGACTGGCGGCGTTCAAATAGCAGAAGTGAGCTGCCGACCGAAGTATCGGAAACAAGTCTAGCGGATCCTTCAAATTGCGAGCACCAAAAATCGGCAGCTGCTTGCAACTCTTCATCGTCGACACGAATGCTCAAATAAGTAAATGAGATGTGGTCATCGCCCAATGTTTTTGTCGAGCCACCTGTGACGCCAGGAATGGCGCGAACGATGAATTGATCCATCGGTGCTTCACTAGATGCGTCGGCGCTGGCTAGGTTACCTAAGCAGGCGACCGCTACAACGAGTCCTGCCCAGCGGCATCGCCGGGCAGCGTCCGTCCACCCCGTTTTGCCGAAGGCAAACCAAAGAATTGACGGGCAGGTGCTTCGCACCCACCCGCAGTTGGGCGCCGCCCTCAGCTCATATGGGCAACAGGGAGTCACAGCTCACCCGATCGCTTCCAACACAGCCTCGCCCAGCTGTGCCGGGCTTTCGGCCACGACGATACCGGCTGCGCGCATGGCTTCGATCTTGTCCTCGGCGCCGCCCTTGCCACCGGCGACAATCGCTCCCGCGTGGCCCATGCGGCGGCCCGGAGGGGCTGTGCGGCCAGCGATGAAACCCGCCGTCGGTTTTGAGCGCCCCTTCTTGGCCTCGTCCGCCAGAAACTGCGCGGCTTCTTCTTCGGCCGAGCCACCGATCTCGCCGATCATGATGATCGATTGGGTCTCGTCATCGGCCAGGAACCATTCCAGCACGTCGATATGCTCGGTACCCTTGATCGGGTCGCCGCCGATGCCCACACAAGTGGACTGACCCAGACCCACATCGGTGGTCTGTTTGACGGCCTCATAAGTCAGGGTCCCCGAACGTGACACAACGCCGACCGAGCCGCGCTTGTGGATGTGGCCGGGCATGATGCCGATCTTGCAGGCGTCGGGCGTGATCACACCGGGGCAGTTCGGGCCGATCAGGCGTGACTTGCTGCCCTCTAGAGCGCGCTTCACCTTCATCATGTCCAGAACCGGGATGCCTTCGGTGATGCAGACGATCACTTCCATCTCGGCATCAATCGCTTCGAGGATCGAGTCTGCCGCAAAGGGCGGGGGCACATAGATCACGCTGGCGTTGGCTTCGGTCACATGCTTGGCCTCGTGGACCGAGTTGAATACGGGCAGGTCAAGATGGGTCATCCCGCCTTTGCCGGGGGTCACGCCGCCAACCATCTTGGTGCCATAAGCAATGGCCTGTTCGCTGTGGAATGTGCCCTGCGAGCCGGTAAAGCCCTGACAGATCACTTTGGTATTTTCGTCGATGAGGACTGCCATTTTTAGGAGTCTCCTTGATTATGTACATTCGTGGTCTTGGCCGTCGATTGGTAGGCCGAGTGCGCGTTGAAGACTGCGCGATACACCTGATCGAAGTTGGGCTTCAAAAGGGTTGCTCTGAACTTCAACTGGTTTCGCCCAGCCCAGAACTTCCGCCGCGCGGAAGCCTCTGGTGAAAAGTTAAGGACAACGTAGCTATTCAAACCAACAGTCTTCGTAGAAATGGAAGCAATGTCTGCCCAAGGTATCTCGGTTAAAGATTTTGGAAAGACGGTGATCCCCGTGTCTGAGATGCAGCAGAGCTTTTTGGGAAATCTAATCAAATTGATGATCTCCTTGATGCCAAACCAGCCAAAGACCAATGCAGCAAACCAACCAGAAAGGTACGCCTTTGTCGGTTTGTGAAAAGTATCAGAGGTCTCAACCATCCAGATACCGCCAACAAAGAAAAGTACGCAAATTCCGAGCAAGAGCGCGGTTTCATCTTTTGAACGCTCAAACACGATAGGTTGCTGATTGGTTTGGCTTTTGGACAATTTTCAGCCCTTAACCGCCTTCACGATCTTCTCGGCACCGTCTTTCAGGTTGTCCGCCGCGATCACGTCCAGGCCAGAGGTGTTGATGATCTCTTTGCCCTTCTCGACATTCGTGCCTTCAAGACGCACAACCAGCGGAACTTTGAGGCCGACTTCTTTCACCGCGGCGACAACGCCCTCGGCAATAACGTCACAGCGCATGATGCCGCCGAAGATGTTGACCAGAATGCCTTTGACCTGCGGGTCCGAGGTGATGATCTTGAACGCTTCGGTCACTTTCTCTTTGGTGGCACCGCCACCCACGTCGAGGAAGTTGGCAGGCTCGGCGCCATACAACTTAATAATGTCCATTGTCGCCATCGCCAGACCGGCACCATTCACCATACAGCCGATCTCACCATCCAGCGCGATGTAGTTCAGGTCGTACTTAGAGGCTTCCAATTCCTTGGGGTCTTCCTCGGTCGTGTCGCGCAGCTCGGCAATATCCGGATGGCGGTAGACCGCGTTACCGTCAAAGCCGACCTTGGCGTCCAGCACTTTGAGGTCGCCCTTGTCGGACACGATCAGCGGGTTGATTTCCAGCATCTCCATGTCCTTCTCGACGAAGGCAGCGTACAGCTGGCTCATCAGTTTGACGCACTGTTTGACCTGCGCGCCCTCCAGGCCCAGCGAGAAGGCGATGCGGCGGCCATGATAGGGCTGATAGCCTGTGGCTGGGTCAACCGAGAAGGACAAGATTTTCTCAGGCGTGGCTGCGGCCACCTCTTCGATATCCATGCCGCCTTCGGTCGAGCAGACGAATGAGATGCGGCTGGTCTGGCGGTCTACCAGCAGGGCCAGGTACAGTTCGCGTTCGATGCCGGAACCGGCCTCGATATAGATGCGGTTGACCTGTTTGCCCGCAGGACCGGTCTGATGCGTGACCAGTGTGCGGCCTAGCATCTTTTTTGCTTCTTCAGAGGCTTCTTCCACCGACTTGGTCAGACGGACACCGCCCTTTTCACCGGCATCGGCCTCTTTGAAAGAGCCCTTGCCACGGCCACCCGCGTGGATCTGTGCTTTGACAACCCACAATGGGCCATCCAGTTCACCGGCTGCGGTTTTGGCTTCCTCGGCGCGCAGGACCGCGCGACCGTCGGAAACCGGGGCGCCATAGCTGCGAAGAAGCGCTTTGGCCTGATATTCGTGAATGTTCATCGAAACTGTCCCGTCTGACTACGATTGACCGATATAGGCGTGTCTAAGGGGTAAGTTTAAAGGCTTTTTTGATGTTGAGTAGGTTTTTCACGAAGATTTTCATTATTTGTGATCACAGCTTTTCAGGGTGTGATCACAAAACTTGAGCTGGTATTGAGCGTTGATTCGGCAGGAAATTCACCCAATAGAATATGACGTTTTCAAGCTAGCGCTAACCTATCCGCGTCTGAGGCGGACGATACCCTTTTTCACAGACATCACCAGTTTGCGCAGTTTGCCCAACAAGCCTTTGTCGGCCAGTGGTCGGACCTTTTTCGACGCGCCGGGCGTGAGCTGTGCGTCGGCTTCGATAAGGCTGTTGATATGACGTTCGAGATCGGGCCCTACCAAACCGGCGACAGTTCTAGCGCTGTCCAGCCGCTTGTCATGACGGCTGTGAAATTTGTAGTGATGCAGCAGGCGCGGGGCGCTGTGCAGAAAACCAAACATCTCGGCCTGACGATAATCGAGGAAGTTGTACTCGGGTGGCAGAACTGCCAGTCGCAACGCGCTGGCAAACAGCTTTTCGCGGATCAGCGCCTGATCTGAGGTCAGGTTTTCCGAGATGATAGTCTCTTGTACATCTCGCAGGAAATCCAGCACTGCGTCCGAAGTGCGAATTCCAACCAGCCCGCCATTGAGATGGGGAAATGCGTTGGGCAGCGGAGTTTTCCAAACACGTTGCGCATGGGCCGAGTTGCGCAAAGGGTCATGGACCATCGCGATATCAAACTGCTCTAGGACGGTGAAGATATCCGACATATCTGCCAGACAGCGCACATCGGCATCCAAATAGACCGTCTTTTCGAACCGGGACCGCACAAGGCTTTCGAACTTGGGTCGGAACCAGCTTTTGTCCAGCATGTGGATTTGGTCAAACACTTCTGTTCCCGGGATGTTTTCGAGGTCGGTGAACAGGTCGACCGGTACATCCGGCATGGCGACCTTTAACGACCGAGCCGCTGCCACCGCTGTTTCGATGTAATCCTTACCGCTTGCGGCAATGACAAATCCCTGAGACGACATGGCAATCTTCCAAAAAATGACCCGGCCCACCATGGGTGAGCCGGGTCCTGTTTAACCGTATAAGACGGATCAGGCCAGAGAGCTGTCGATGCCTTTGCATGCTTCGATCAGGCCCTTCACGGCGTTGACCGAATTGTCGAAACCGGCCTGCTCTTCTTCGTTGAGCTTGATGTTGACGATACGCTCGATACCGCCTGCGCCGATCACGGTGGGGACGCCGACATACATGCCTTCGACACCCAGCTCTCCGTCGCAATAAGCGGCGCAGGGCAGGACACGTTTCTGGTCTTTCAGATAGGCTTCGGCCATTTCGATTGCCGATGTGGCAGGCGCATAGAAAGCCGAACCTGTTTTCAGCAGGCCAACGATTTCAGCCCCGCCGTCTCGGGTGCGCTGCACGATTGCGTCCAGTTTCTCTTGTGTGGTCCAGCCCATCTCGACCAGATCGGGAAGCGGGATGCCCGCAACGGTAGAATAACGAACCGAAGGAACCATGGTGTCGCCGTGGCCACCCAGAACAAAGGCAGTGACGTCGCGCATGGACACGTTGAATTCTTCCGACAAGAAGTGGGCAAAACGGCCTGAGTCCAGAACGCCCGCCATGCCGCAGACCTTGTTGTGCGGCATGCCCGAGAATTCACGCAGAGCCCAGACCATCGCGTCCAGCGGGTTGGTGATGCAGATGACAAAAGCATCGGGCGCGTTGGCGGCGATGCCTTCACCGACCGACTTCATGACTTTCAGGTTGATGCCCAGCAGGTCATCACGGCTCATGCCTGGCTTGCGTGGGACACCTGCGGTGACGATGCAAACGTCGGCGCCTGCGATGTCCTCGTAGGACTGGGTGCCTTTCAGCTTGGCGTCGAACCCTTCGGAAGGGCCGGATTCTGCGATATCCAGCGCCTTGCCTTCCGGAGTGCCCTCGGCGATGTCGAACAGCACGACGTCACCGAGTTCCTTCATTGCTGCGAGGTGGGCGAGCGTGCCGCCGATCTGACCTGCGCCGATCAGCGCGATCTTGGGTCTGGCCATTTGGAAAATCTCCGGTCGGTATTGAAATCGCGGTTTTGCTAGTCCTAAAACCGGCGCTGCGCAAGCCTTCTGCGGCGCGGCATGCCACCGCATACCGTTTGCATGTCTCCTACCGATTGCGCTAAACCGCCTGTGACTCATGCATATTTACGGGACGCCGCATGTTCGAGATGGACCTGATGTTTTTTGCCGTGGCGATCCCTGCTGTGATCTTCGCCGGCATCTCGAAGGGTGGGTTCGGCTCGGGGGTGGCGTTTGCCGCGTCATCGATTCTGGCACTGATCCTGACACCGGGACAGGCGCTTGCACTGATGTTGCCAATTCTGATGGTAATCGACGTCGCTACGCTGGGCCCCTATTGGAAACGCTGGAGCTGGCCGGATTCACGCCTGCTGATCGTGGGGGCAGTGCCGGGTGTGGCTGTGGGCGCCTGGCTGTATCGCGCCACGAATGACGACCTTCTGCGCCTGCTGATCGGAGGGATTTCAGTGGGGTTCGTGATCTGGCATGTGGCCCAGAGAAAGGGCTGGATCCGCGGCTTTGCCAATCGCCTGCCGCCATTTGCGGGAATTCTTGCGGGGTTGGTCGCCGGATTCACCAGCTTTGTCAGTCATGCGGGCGGCCCACCCGCCGCCGTCTATCTGATCTCGCAGCGTCTGTCTAAAACCGAGTTTCAGGCGAGCACAGTGCTGGTCTTCTGGGTCATCAATGTCGCTAAATTCATTCCGTATGCCTATCTGGGTCTGTTCACATGGCACACTGCGCTGGCCGACTTGTTGCTGGCTCCATTTGCCGTGCTTGGTGCATGGCTAGGTGTGCGCGCGCATTTCATGATATCCGAACGCCTGTTCTTCGGTATTGCCTACGTTTTGCTGATGCTGACCGGAACAAAACTGATCTGGGAGGCCCTGAGCTAGACATTGGGCGGCAGTGCTTCGGCCATATCTTCGTAGGACTGGCCCGAAGCCACAAGGCAGGTCATTCCATCCGGTAATGTCACCGTAATAGTCCAGCTTCCGCTTTGATCAGAGGCAAAGACTTCCATCACCGCACCTTGTCGGGCGATGCCAATGCTCTTACGCGTTTCGCCATAAGTCTCGGCCAGTCGAGTTATGACCTCGTCGCGGGGGGCGCAGCTTTGAGCCTGCACCTGCTGGGCGGCCAGAACCATGATACCCAGCCCCATTGTCATATTGAACAGCGTCTTGCTCATCGGTGAACCCTTTTGATTGCGATCTGCCAAGACGGTGACCGGTGCAGACCGAAATACGGTTAAAGGAACGCACGTTGCGTCGTTAATGCTGCGGTGCGGCAAGTTTGCGCTTGAACTTTCCTGCAGAAAATGCCCCATTCTGCGCAACATTATTTCAAGAGGCCGAAGCCAATGGACTCCCGTCAGCGACCCTACCGTTCCGTATTGTACATTCCCGGTTCCAAAGACCGGGCGTTGGACAAGGCCCGCAACCTGCCTGTTGATGCGGTTATTTTTGACCTCGAAGATGCGGTCGCGGCGGACGAAAAAAACAACGCGCGTGAAACGCTGGGGGCTGCCTTGGCTGCTGGCGGTTATGGGGCGCGGGTCAAGATCGTACGAATCAATGGCCTGGATACCGAATGGGGCCGGGCCGATGCCCTAGCCGTGCGGGACATGGACGTGGATGTGGTTCTGCTGCCCAAAGTGAATTCTGCCGCAGATGTGGATGCGTTGGCCGCAATAACCGGTGATCTGCCGATATGGGCCATGATGGAGACGCCGCGCGGGATGCTGAACGCCGCCGAAATTGCCGCGCATCCGCAGATGGCGGGCTTCGTCATGGGCACCAACGATCTGGCCAAGGAATTGCAGACACGGTTCCACCCAGACCGCCTGCCGTTGCAGACGTCGCTGGGCCTGTGCCTGTTAGCCGCCAAGGCTGAGGGGCTGATCATCGTCGATGGCGTCTATAACGCCTTCAAGGACAGCGAAGGCCTGGCGGCCGAATGCGCGCAGGGCCGCGATATGGGCTTTGACGGCAAGACCCTTATCCATCCCGCACAGGTCGATGTCACCAACGACGCCTTCGCCCCATCGGATGAGGAAATCGATCTGGCCCGCCGCCAGATCACCGCGTTTGAAGAGACCGAAGCACAAGGGCAGGGCGTCGCGGTCGTCGATGGCAAGATCGTGGAAAACCTGCACGTTGCAACCGCCCGTGAAATTCTGGCAAAAGCAGAGGCGATTTCAGCTTTGCAAGCGGGGTAAGCCAGCATGGGCTTTGTTCTTCTGATTCTTGGTGTGGCGCTCTGGTGGGCCGCACATCTGTTCAAACGCGTGATGCCGGACCAGCGCGCGGCGATGGGCAAAGGCGGTGCGGGCGCGGTGGCGCTGGCGCTGCTGGCGTCAATCCTGTTGATGATCTTCGGTTATCGCATGACCGATTTCATCCCAATCTGGTCGCCGCCGACCTTTCTGATCCACGTCAACAACCTGCTGGTGCTGATCGCCATCTATATGATGAGCCCCGCAGGCCAAAAGGGTCGTTTGCTGAACAAGCTGCGTCACCCGATGCTGGGCGGCATGAAGCTCTGGGCCTTTGCGCATTTGCTGGTCAATGGTGATCTGGCCTCAATCGTCCTGTTTGGCGGCTTGCTGGCCTGGGCGGTGGTCGAAGTGATCGTGATCAACAAATCCGAGCCGGACTGGACACCGGGCGAGCCGGGCACTTACGGCAAGGATGCGATGTTCTTTATCGCGTCGATCGTTCTGCTGGGCATTATCGGCTATATTCACGGGTTGGTCGGCCCGTCGCCGTTTGGTTCATAAAGGTTTGACAACATGGCAACACTCTATCGTCTGCTGACCGAGGAAGACACCGCAGCCTTCTGTCACAAAGTGTCGGACGCGCTGGCAAAAGGGTGGGAGCTGTATGGCGACCCGTCCTATGCCTTTGACACTGCAAACAACGTGATGCGTTGTGCGCAGGCCGTGACCAAAGAGGTTGCGGCCGACTATTCCCCTGAAATGAAACTGGGACAGCAATAATGGCAAAGACCAATCCGGGCCGTTTCTTCGAGGATTATTCTGTAGGGCAAGTGCTGCACCACGCGGTGCCTCGCACCGTGACCGATGGCGAACGGGCGTTGTATCATGCGCTCTATCCGGCGCGTCATGCTCTGTATTCCTCGGATGAGTTCGCCCGGAATTGTGGCCTGCCGCAAAGCCCGATTGATGATCTGGCGGCGTTTCACGTGGTGTTTGGCAAGACTGTCCCTGATGTATCGCTGAATGCAGTGGCCAATCTGGGCTATGCTGAGGGGCGTTGGCTGAAGCCGGTTTATCCCGGCGATACGCTGCGGTCGGAATCCGAAGTGATTGGGGTCAAGCAGAACTCGAACGGAAAAACCGGTGTGGTGTGGGTGCGAACCCGTGGCCTGAACCAGCGCGATGAGGTGGTTATTGAGTATGTCCGCTGGGTGATGGTGCGCAAATCGAACCCTGACGCGCCCGCCCCGGACACGGTGGTGCCCGAGTTGAAACAGGCGCTGGAGCCTCAGGATCTGGTAGTGCCACAAGGGCTGAACTTTTCCTCCTATGAATTTGTTCAGGCCGGTGAAGCGCATCGGTGGGGCGATTACGCGATTGGTGAAAAGATTGATCATGTGGACGGCGTCACGGTGGAAGAAGCCGAGCATATGCTGGCCACGCGGCTTTGGCAGAACACTGCCAAGGTTCATTTCGATCTGACCTTCCGCCCCGAAGGCCGTCTGATCTATGGCGGGCACGTGATCTCGATGGCGCGGACCCTGTCGTTCAATGGATTGGCAAATGCGCAGATGATCGTCGGGTTGAACGGTGGCGCCCATGCCAACCCTTGCTTCTCAGGCTATACCATTAAGGCCTGGTCTGAGGTGCTGGACAAAGCCGAAACTGGCATCCCCGGCGTTGGGGCGGTCCGGTTGCGGCTGGTCGCCACGAAGGGTGGAGAGCCATTCGAGTTGAAAAATGACGATGGCCGATATCTGCCCAACGTTCTGTTGGACCTCGACTACTGGGCTTTGATGCCAGTCTGACCCCACATTCATTTGAACGCAGCCTGCAATATTCGTGCTAGGCTGCAACCATGTCTCTGCTTCGCTCTTTCGTCGCCTGTTTCTTTCTGGCCCCGACCGCCGAGGCGTGTGATCTTGCTTTGGCTCTGGCCGTTGATGTCTCGGGATCGGTGGATTCGAACGAATACCGCATACAAATGGACGGCCTGGCCGCTGGATTGCGTGACCCCATCGTCTCCGAGGCGCTGGTGCGCGGGAATGCGCGGTTGATGCTGGTCCAATGGACCGGAGCCTCTCGTCAGAAGGTGACGATCCCCTGGACACATATGGATAGCTTTGAAGCCATAGATAGCTTCGCCAGACAGGTGGCTGCGGATGCCAGAGTCTGGCGCAATTTTTCGACTGCAATCGGTGAGGCGCTTGAGACCACAATGTCCAGTTTCAGCGAGGTAACCGAATGCAAACGGCACCTGATTGATATTTCGGGTGATGGGGTTTCCAACGAAGGGGTTGAACCGTCCGAGATTCACGATGTGTTGCGTGGGAAAGGTGTCACGGTAAATGCCATCGCCATCGAGGAAAGCGAACCCGACTTGACGGCCTATTTCTTTGAGAACGTCATTGTAGGTGAGGGAGCGTTTGTCGTTTCGGCGGCCGGGTTCGAGGATTATCCGGCCCGCATCCGAAAGAAACTGTTGCGGGAAGTGACCCAGCAAACGGCCGGTCTGAAATAAGTGTGGCAGGGATTCGGAGCTGCAGGCGCTAACATCTGTTTCGTCTTATTTGATTTGTGATCACAAGAATATTTTGTGTGATCACTTTATCGCTTAATCTGTCATTTTGCGCGAATTCTGAGCTTTTTTGCAGCTGCAGCACGTGACAGTGTCGCAAAAACCAGTAAAACCTTCGGAAGCCAACCGAAAAGGAGCCGCCATGAGCGATGTAAATCGGGGCAACCGCCCGCTCTCACCGCATATCCGCATCTACCGCCCACAGATGACGTCTCTGTCATCGATCATGGTTCGGATGACTGGATTGGCCGTGTTCGCAATCGCAGCACTTGTGGTGTGGTGGTTGTTGGCGGCGGCAACCTCTGAGGCGGCCTTTGCAGGCATAGACGGATTTCTGCGCAGCTGGTTCGGTGATCTTGTCATGACCGGAGCGGCCTGGGGTTTGTGGTACCACACATTGGGCCGCTTGCGTCATGTCTTTTGGGATTTCGGCTACTGCCTGGATGTTGATCTCTCTGAAAAGCTGGGATGGGGCATGTTCGTTGGTGCCACGATCCTGACCATCATCACCGTTCTTGTGGTTTAAGGAGACGTTCGATGCGATACCTGACTGACCGTAAACGCGCCGAGGGTCTGGGAGCGGGCAAATCCGGAACCCAAACACATTGGAACACAATGGTCCGGGCCATGATCCTGACCGTTCTGATTCCTCTCTTCATCTTCACATTTGGTGCCGGTCTGGGCGGAACCTACGAAGAGGTTCTGGCTTATTTCAGTCGTCCCTTCCCGGCGATCGTATGCGCGCTGACACTGATCGTTGCCCTGTTGCAGCTGATGTACGAAGCGCAGGAGGCCATCGAAGACTATATCCATGGTGTCGCCGAAAAAGTGACGCTGGTTGCGATGTGGGCGTTTGGCTACACGCTGATGGTTGCGGGGCTGTTCGCCCTGGTGAAACTCGCCCTGTGATGATGCGCGGTAAGGAATAAGAACAATGACAGCAGCATATGAATACGAAACCCACGAATACGACGTCGTTGTCGTAGGCGCAGGTGGTGCAGGTCTTCGCGCAACGCTGGGTATGGCGGAACAGGGTCTGCGTACGGCATGCGTGACCAAGGTGTTCCCGACCCGCTCGCACACGGTTGCCGCGCAGGGCGGCATCGCGGCGTCGCTGTCGAATATGGGTCCTGACCACTGGCAGTGGCATATGTACGACACGGTCAAGGGCTCGGACTGGCTGGGCGACACCGACGCGATGGAATACCTCGCACGTGAGGCACCCAAGGCGGTCTATGAGCTAGAGCATTACGGTGTGCCCTTCAGCCGGACCGAGGAAGGCAAGATTTATCAGCGTCCCTTTGGCGGCCACACCACCGAATTTGGTGAAGGCCCCGCGGTTCAGCGGACCTGTGCCGCTGCTGACCGGACCGGCCACGCAATCCTGCACACGCTCTATGGTCAGTCGTTGAAAAACAATGCTGAGTTCTACATCGAATATTTCGCCATCGACCTGATCATGTCCGACGACGGACAGTGTCAGGGTGTCGTCTGCTGGAAGCTGGACGATGGCACCATGCATGTCTTCAACGCCAAGATGGTGGTGCTGGCGACCGGCGGCTATGGCCGGGCGTATTTCAGCGCCACTTCGGCCCATACCTGCACCGGTGACGGTGGCGGTATGGTGGCCCGCGCGGGTCTGGCGCTGCAGGATATGGAGTTCGTTCAATTTCACCCGACCGGCATCTACGGCTCGGGCTGTCTGATCACCGAAGGTGCGCGGGGTGAGGGCGGGTACCTGACCAATTCCGAAGGCGAACGGTTCATGGAGCGCTATGCGCCTCAGTACAAAGACCTGGCACCGCGCGACTATGTCTCGCGCTCAATGACTATGGAAATCCGCGAAGGGCGCGGTGTGGGTGCAGAGGGCGACCACATCCACCTGAACCTTAGCCACTTGCCTGCCGAGGCTTTGGCCGAGCGTCTGCCGGGTATTTCCGAAAGCGCCAAGATCTTTGCCGGTGTGGACGTGACCAAAGAACCGATCCCGGTTCTGCCGACCGTGCATTACAACATGGGCGGTATCCCGACCAACTATTGGGGTGAAGTTCTGAACCCCACCGCCAAGGACCCCACCGCCGTGGTCCCCGGTCTGATGGCCGTGGGTGAGGCGGGCTGCGCCTCGGTCCATGGGGCGAACCGTTTGGGCTCAAACTCGCTGATCGATCTGGTGGTCTTTGGCCGCGCGGCGGCGATCCGGGCCGGCAAGGTTGTGGATTCCGATAGCGCCAACCCGGTTCTGAACCAGGGGTCGGTCGACAAAGCCTTTGATCGCTTTGACACCGTCCGTAACGCAAGCGGAGCGATCCCGACCGCCGATCTGCGGCTTGAGATGCAAAAGACCATGCAGGCTGACGCGGCCGTATTCCGCACCGCCAAAACCATGGCCGAAGGCGTTGAAAAGATGACGGCGATTGCCGCCAAAATGGACGACCTGAAAGTCACCGACCGCTCGTTGGTCTGGAACAGCGATCTGATGGAAACGCTGGAACTGACCAACCTGATGCCAAGTGCGCTGGCCACCATCGTCGGTGCCGAAGCGCGTAAGGAAAGCCGTGGTGCCCATGCGCATGAGGATTTCAGCGAACGCGACGACAAAAACTGGCGCGTTCACACGGTGTCCCGCGTGGACGGTAATAAAGTGAACCTCAGCTATCGCCCGGTGATCGTCGATCCGCTGAGCACCGAAGCAGAAGGCGGAATCAGTCTGAAGAAAATCGCGCCCAAGGCGCGGACTTTCTGATGTGATTGGGCAGTCCGCGACCAACCACCGGACTGCTCAAATTCTATGGGTCAGTAATATCTGTACTTAGCCAATCGGCTATGGCGAGATGAATGTTTCAATGTACTGATTCACATCGGCTTCAGAGATTTCCTGACGCTGTGCCAATATGTCGAGAATTTTCAGGCTGACATCTGTGAACCCAAAAACACCTTCGGTTAGAATTGCCAGTCGCTTTAGTATCTGGCTGTTCAGCTCTGCAGGATCAGACAAGTCCCTGAGATAGATAATGTCCCCGTCCAGCATTTGTGTCGATTCAAAGTCCGAAAGAACTCCCGACCATTTCGATACGACCAGCCTGTTCTCGATATGCGCAAAACTATGGGGCAAAAACCCCAATTTTCTGAGAAATGTGTCAACCTCGCCAAAACCTGGCTGATTCTCGTACAATGGAAAAAACGATACTTCGGTCTGTATAGCGGCGACATTTTTCAGCGTGTTTTCCGCCGAGGTAAACACCGAAAGTTCGGCACCCTGAATGTCAATTTTCAGAAAATCCACTGGACCCAAACCTGCGATATCATCCAGCCGCTGGGTTTGCATCTCCATACTGCCAATTTGCCTTGCAGCATTGCGTAGGCCACGTAGGTAAAAAAGTGTTTTTTCCCTTATTTTCAGCAAGGATGTCAAACCCGAGCCCTTGTAGATATTCAACAAGGCCGGTTTGCCGTCTCCGACTGCAAAGTTGAAATACTCTTCATTTGCACCTTTATTGCGGACGACCTCTTTCATCGTGTCTTCCTGAGGTTCAAAACCGACGACATTGCAGAGGTCGTTCTTTAGCAAATCACGGTAAGGGGCGTCATGGCGCATTGGATTGGCGCCAATATCGGCAATGCGTACAAAACTGGTCAAATCCAGAAGATTGTACAAAGCAGAAATGCGGGCGCTGAAAAGATTATCCATTTCTTAGAACCGTAAGCGCTTCGGCCAACTTGCGGCTGATCCGCTCTGGCGCGCGTTCCTGAGCGAATTCGAAGCACGCCCTACGTTTTTCAGCGAGTTCTGAATCGGACATTTCCATCACCTTCATCATCATGCGGATCAGGCCTCGTGGGTTTTGTGCCGGATACAGTAGATCATGACAGGATTCCGGGGTCGTCTGCCGGTGGGGTTCAATGTCCGGAGCGACAACTGGCAAGCCGAAGGTCATGGCAAGCATTGCGGTTCCAGAGGTGAAGGTTTGTGTAGATGGCAAAACATAGGCGTGAGCTTGGGAAAAAACACTCGGAATAGCCTCATCTTCTACGCGTTCGCCTATCACGGTTACGTTTGAAATGGCGTCCAGCCGTCGTACCAATCGCCGACTGGGCCGAAAGACTCGGCCTACCACTGACATATGAAAGTCGAAACCCCTGTTGGTTAGCTTCCGGATGGCGAAATGAAGCCGGTCCAACTCGCGGTTTCCGCGCATCGCGCCAAATGTCAAAAAATGGGTCTGATTGCGTGGTTGCATCAGGCGTGCAAGCGTGATTTCGGCGCTTTCATAAACGCCTAGATAGCTTGGGTGAGGGATCAGGCAAATCTTATTCGGTTCCGCGTCATATTGGGCGATCATATGTTGCCGCGCATATGGGGTATGGACATGGATCATATCGACCAGCTCTGCCAACTTGCGTCGCGCTGCGTGAAATCCATCGTTGCCCTCACGCGCTGAATGCGCGGCGCGATTGTGAATGGTCCAGATGACGCGACCACCGTTTGATTTATACAGCTCAAGTCCCGACACGGCATCTTGAAACAGGGCGTTGTTCGCGGGATCTTCACCATCCTTGATCGGAAACAGCCTGTCATCCCATTGGATATGCAGGATTCCGTGTTCGGTCTGAAATTCTGGTTTCGCAATCTCTGCAAAGTTCAGCTGTTTCATTGCAGCTAGAGAAAACTCTGGCTCGCATGCGCTGTACATCATGTTTTGATAGGGGTTTTTGGTGCCGTAGGGAATATTCAATACTCGTGTCTGCATACGGCACTCAGCTTTTGCTTTCTCGGGTGCAGACTCCATGCACATAAGCTCAATGTAAAGGTGAAATCACCCATCTTTATTGACTGTTTTCAAGGCTAAATGGTTGGCTTTCGCACTTGCAGCGTGTATCTATACACGGGAATTTAGCGAGGTCGGAAATGGTACAACTCACCCTGCCAAAAAATTCTCGGATTACCACCGGAAAGACATGGCCCAAGCCAGAGGGCGCGACGAATGTGCGCAAGTTCCAGATCTATCGCTGGAATCCTGACGACGGTCAAAATCCCCGGGTGGATACCTATTTCGTCGATATGGACAGCTGCGGTCCGATGATTTTGGATGCGCTGATCAAGATCAAGAATGAGATCGACCCAACCTTGACCTTCCGCCGGTCTTGTCGCGAGGGCATTTGTGGGTCCTGTGCGATGAATATCGACGGGATCAACACGCTGGCCTGCATCTATGGCATGGATGAGATCAAGGGCGATGTGAAAATCTATCCTTTGCCCCATATGCCTGTGGTCAAGGACCTGATTCCGGACCTGACCCATTTCTATGCCCAGCACGCCAGCATCATGCCCTGGCTAGAAACCAAGACCAACCGGCCGGCGAAAGAGTGGAAGCAATCCATTGAAGACCGCAAAAAGCTGGATGGTCTTTATGAATGCGTGATGTGCGCCAGCTGCTCGACCTCGTGCCCAAGTTATTGGTGGAATGGCGATCGCTATCTTGGCCCGGCGGCTCTGCTGCATGCATATCGTTGGATCATTGACAGCCGAGATGAGGCAACTGGTGAGCGCCTGGATGAGTTGGAAGATCCGTTCAAGCTGTATCGTTGCCACACGATCATGAACTGCGCCAAAACCTGCCCGAAGGGTCTGAACCCTGCAAAGGCAATCGCCGAGATCAAAATGATGATGGTCGAACGCACGGTGTGAGGCGGGCTTGATCCATGTGCCTGCTGTGTTGCGGCAGGTGCAATTCCCATTTGCAAGAATATATGGTGTGAACGCCTGCAGCCTGTCCTATGTTTGGCTCAGGGAGGAGTGATTATGTCACAATGGGATCACTCCGATGAGAACCAAAACCAACTCCGCTGATGCCGCCGAAGCCCTGGAATTGCTGGAACAGGCATGGGCCTATTATACGCCAGAAACGGTAATCCCCACTTCAGAGCGGATGCCAGAGCTGTTCGAATACGCAAATGCTGCCTGATCTGCGATTGCAGGGCTTGAAAACAACCGACTGATCAGCAAAGCAGGAGAATGCCTGTTTTTCTTCTGCTTCTTGCCGCCGCCGTATTCGCCTATTTTCTGTGGCGCGCCCGTACTTCGTCACTGACGCGTGAATGCCGTTGGCGCCAGCACCGAAAAGAAGGGCAATGGGTCTGTTCGTTTTGCGGTGCTCAGACCGATGGGGCGGAAAGCCCCAAGCAGTGTTTAAAGGGATCGACCGGTGGATAGCCGATGCGGGACAGGGTCGACCCTGCCCCAACCCGTTTTCTAAGCCTTTGGAAACGCCGCCTGAAGTGCGATCTCAACCATGTCGCCAAAGCTGCTTTCACGTTCGGACGATGGCAGAGCTTCTCCTGTCAGCAAGTGGTCGGAAACGGTCAGCACGGCAAGGGCCCGGCACTTGTGGCGCGCGGCCAGGATGTAAAGTTCGGCGGCTTCCATTTCGACGCCCAGAATGCCGTGACGCACCATCTGTTCGTTCAGATCGGGACGTTCATCGTAGAACACATCCGAGGAATAAATCCCGCCAACATGAGTTGGTGTTCCTTTGTTTGCCGCAGCCTCAAAGGCGGCCTGCAACAGGCTCCAATCCGCGCAAGGTGCAAAGTTGAGCTCTTTCATGATCCCCCGAGACGGCGTGCTGAGCGTGGTCGAAGTCATCGCCAAAATGACATCACGAATGTTCACACTGTCCTGCATCCCGCCACATGACCCAATACGGATCAAAGTTCTGGCGCCAAAATCGCGGATCAATTCATTCACGTAAATTGACAGCGAGGGCATTCCCATACCGCTGCCTTGAATCGTGACCGGATTACCTTTCCAGGTTCCGGTGAAGCCCAACATGCCACGCACGTCATTCACCAGTTTGGCGTTATCCAGAAAAGTTTCTGCCGCCCATTTTGCCCGGTAAGGATCACCGGGTAAAAGAACTGTTTCAGCGATTTCGCCTTTTTCAGCGCCTATATGAATCGTCATTTCGTTATCAATTCCATTCAGATTTCCATATCCGAAATATCCGCTCCGGCTTTCAAAGCTTCGTGTACCCAATGCGGCTTGCGACCGCGCCCCGACCAGGTTTGATCGTGGTTGGATGGATTTCGGTATTTTGCTTTTGTTTTCGAAATCTTAAGAGATTTCGAGGACCCATCAGAAAGTTCGGAAAGGGAAAACCCAAATTCCGCTGCGGCTTTCTGAGCAGCTTTCAAAGCCTCTTTCCTATCACGTCTTTCGGCTGCTTTCAGCGCCACATCTACATTGGCACGCAATTCCAACAGTTCATTGCGCGTCATCTTTTCGAGATTCATTCCCATTTACATTCCCCTGATGTTACCGAATTACAATGTCCCCGAAGAGTCACCGTAGTTCTAAAAGCATCCATTATCTATCCCTTTTGAGAAGGCGATAGATACGGGGAAAATGGGTGGCAAATCGGCGGTTATTCAGCGGCCAGGTTTTGCGGATCAACCAAGGAAACTATGTCGCCCATGATTGCATTCAACTCGAAGTTTTTTGGCGTGTAGATTTTGGCCACACCCATCGCTTTGAGTTTTTCAGCATCGTCATCAGGGATAATGCCACCGACAACAACAGGAACATCGTTCAGGCCCGCCTCGCGCAGACGGTTCAGAACGTCCTGAACCAACGGTATGTGACTGCCGGACAGAATCGACAGGCCGATCACATGGGCTTTGTCCTCGATTGCGGCGGCCACAATTTCCTCGGGTGTCAGACGGATGCCGTCATAGCTGATGTCCATACCGCAATCGCGGGCGCGGAAGGCGATCTGTTCAGCGCCATTTGAATGGCCGTCCAGACCGGGTTTCCCGACCAGGAATTTCAGGCGACGTCCCAGCTTGTCACTGACCGCGTCAACGGCCGAGCGCAAGTCCTCCAGCCCTTCGGTTTTGTTTGAGACCGAGCCGGAAACGCCGGTCGGGCCGCGATATGTGCCATAGACTTTGCGCATCTCTTCGGCCCATTCGCCGGTGGTGACGCCAGCCTTGGCGGCGACGATAGACGGCTCCATTACATTCGCACCGGATTGTGCGGCCTCACGCAAAGCGGCCAGCGCTGCTGCAACTGCCGCGCCATCCCGTTCGGTGCGCCATTCGTTCAGGCGGTTGATCTGTTCCTGCTCTACTGCCGGATCAACGACCATGATGCCGCCGTCTTCGGTTTCCAGGGGTGAGGGCTCGCCCTCGACCCATTTGTTCACGCCGACCACAATGGTCTCGTTGCGCTCGATCCGGTTGAGGCGCTCTGCATTGGAATCGACCAAACGGGACTTCATGTATTCGATCGAAGCGACGGCACCCCCCATCGAATCCAGGTTCGCCAGTTCGGCCCGCGCGCCCTGTTTCAATTCTTCGACTTTGGCGTCTACGGCCGGGTTGCCGTCGAACAGATCGCCATATTCCAGCAGGTCGGTTTCATAGGCCAGAATCTGTTGCATCCGCATCGACCATTGCTGATCCCAGGGCCGCGGCAATCCCAGCGCCTCGTTCCAGGCGGGCAATTGCACCGCACGGGCGCGGGCCCTTTTCGACAGTGTTACGGCCAGCATCTCAATCAGGATGCGGTAGACATTGTTTTCAGGCTGCTGCTCGGTCAGACCCAGCGAGTTTACCTGAACGCCATAGCGAAAGCGGCGGAATTTGGGATCCTCAACGCCATAGCGTTGTTGCAAAATCTCATCCCAAAGGTCGACAAAAGCCCGCATTTTGCACATTTCGGTAACAAACCGTATGCCGGCGTTCACAAAGAACGAAATCCGGCCACACAGCGCCGGAAAATCCTCGGCCGGTACCCGTGGGCGCAACTCATCCAGAACTGCAATCGCTGTTGCCAAGGCGTAGGACAGTTCCTGCTCGGGCGTCGCGCCAGCCTCTTGCAGGTGATAGGAACAGACGTTCATCGGGTTCCATTTTGGCACGTTGGTATAGCAATACTCGGCCACGTCGGCGATCATCTTCAGCGACGGTTTCGGCGGGCAGACATACGTTCCGCGGCTCAGGTATTCCTTAATCAGATCGTTCTGAACCGTGCCCTGCAGTTTAGAGACATCAGCGCCCTGTTCCTCGGCAACCGCTATATAGAGCGCCAGCAACCAAGGAGCCGTGGCGTTTATCGTCATCGACGTGTTCATCTGTTCCAACGGGATCTGGTCGAACAAAACCCGCATGTCGCCCAGATGGCTGATCGGCACACCCACTTTACCAACCTCGCCGCGTGCCAGCGTGTGATCGCTGTCATAGCCGGTTTGCGTCGGCAGATCGAAGGCCACTGACAGACCCGTCTGACCCTTGGCCAGATTCCCGCGATACAGCGCGTTGGACGCTTTGGCGGTGGAATGACCGGCATAGGTTCGGATGAGCCAGGGGCGATCTTTCTGCGTCTGCGTCATAACTGGGCCTCGTATTGCGGGTGGGCAAGAAAATTACGTTCATGGGTTCTAAAGCGCAATTTTCGGGACATGTCAATTCGCTGCGCCGCGGCATTTCCGGTTGTGCCGATTGTGGGATGCAGCGATTGGTGGCAGGGTGCATTTATGACACAGACCGTGGAACTTCCGCTTTGGCTGTTTTTGTTGATCCTGGTATTCGCCGCGGTCACACTGGCCTCGCATTTTCTGTTTCCGTCAGTGCGGTGGTTTTTTCGCCGTAGGTTGGAGCGCGCGGTCAAACGCCTGAACACGCGCCTGCAGCGCCCGATACAGCCGTTCAAGCTGGCCCGACGCCACGATATGATTCAACGTCTGATCTATGATCCTCAGGTAGGGCAGGCCGTGCAGCAGCACGCACGTGAAGAAGGCATTCCCGAAGCGGTCGCCTTTGAGCAGGCCCAGCGGTATGCGCGCGAGATCGTGCCTTCTTTTTCCGCCGTTGCCTATTTCAGTATCGCCATCCGGTTGGCGCGGATTCTGAGCAACGCCTTTTATGATGTACGGCTTAGTTATCAGGATGAAGATGCCCTGAAAGATATTGATCCAAATGCGACAGTTGTTTTTGTGATGAACCACCGCAGCAACATGGATTATGTGCTGGTCACCTATCTGGCGGCCCAGCAATCGGCTTTGTCTTATGCTGTTGGCGAATGGGCGCGTGTTTGGCCGCTCAGTCGGTTGATTCGTGCGATGGGGGCCTATTTTATTCGCCGCAAGTCCGGCAGCGAACTCTATCGTCAGGTATTGGCCTGCTATGTCCGGCATGCCACCGATGCCGGTGTTACACAGGCCATGTTCCCTGAAGGCGGGCTGAGCCTGACGGGGGCCATGGCACGCCCCAAGCTGGGGCTTTTGAAATACATAATCGATGGTGCCAGGGTGGATGGGGCGGATGTGGTGTTTGTTCCCGTTGCGCTAAACTATGACCGGGTTCTTGAAGATACGATCCTGACCAAGGCCGCACTTGGCAATCAAAGGCAATTTCGTGCCCGAATCGGGGTTATAACTGGGTGGATTTTGAAACAGATAGGCAGGCGTCTGACCGGTCGCTACCAGCGGTTTGGATTTGCTGGAGTGCGATATGGTCACCCTATCTCATTGAAGGAATTCCGCACCGCCCATGACGATGTGATGACTGATCTCGCGCGCGAACTCATGCAACGGATCAAAGAAGCGATTCCGCAGGCGCCTGTTCCTGCAGCGTGCTGGCTGGTTCGCACCAAAGGAGAAATGCCCGAAGACGAGCTTAAAAGCTTGATCACCGGGTTTTTGCAACGTGACGGAACTTTGGGTGATCAGGATGAGTCCGCGGTTTCAGCTGCCTTGGATCAGCTCGTCGAACGCAGAATTCTGAAACGAGAAGGTGGGAAAATATCTCAATCCGGGCAAAGGGTTGATCTGCTCGACTACTATGCAGCCTCAGCCCCGATTGGCGACGGCTGGCCTGATGCTGCGGCAGCGAAAGAAGTTTCTGCAGGCGCTGGGTCATAAAATTACAAAAATGATGCAAAATCTATTGCATTATTTCCTTCAGGCCAATATCTCATCATCCAACGCAAGCGCTTCTGCATCGCGGCAAACAGGAATGAGAAATAAGGAGGCCAACATGGCTCTGGACACCGACAGCGGTATCGCAACTTACGACGCGCCGGAAAAAGACCTCTATGAAATGGGTGAAATCCCTCCGATGGGGTTTGTGCCTAAGAAAATGTATGCATGGGCAATCCGTAAGGAACGCCACGGGGAACCGGATACTGCGATGGTCCAGGAAGTCGTGGACGTACCAGAACTGGACAGCCACGAGGTGTTGGTTCTGGTGATGGCGGCGGGCGTTAACTATAACGGCGTCTGGGCATCCCTGGGCAAGCCGATCTCGCCCTTTGACGGCCACAAAGCCCCGTATCATATCGCCGGTTCTGACGCTTCGGGGATCGTATGGGCCGTGGGTTCGAAAGTAACGCGCTGGAAAGTGGGCGACGAGGTTGTCATTCACTGCAACCAGGACGATGGCGACGACGAACATTGTAATGGTGGCGATCCGATGTATTCGGACAGCCAGCGGATCTGGGGTTATGAAACGCCGGATGGGTCTTTTGCACAGTTCACCAATGTTCAAGCCCAGCAGTTGATGCCGCGCCCCAAGCACCTGACCTGGGAAGAAAGCGCTTGCTATACTCTGACGCTGGCGACCGCGTATCGGATGCTGTTCGGGCACGAGCCGCATGACCTGAAGCCGGGCCAGAACGTTCTGGTCTGGGGTGCCTCGGGCGGCCTTGGCTCTTATGCGATCCAGCTGATCAATACCGCAGGCGCCAACGCAATCGGCGTGATCTCGGACGAAAGCAAGCGTGACTTTGTCATGGGTCTGGGCGCCAAGGGCGTGCTGAATCGCAAAGACTTTAACTGCTGGGGTCAGTTGCCCACAGTAAACACACCGGAATATGCGGACTGGTTTAAAGAGGCGCGCAAATTCGGCAAGGCGATCTGGGAAATCACCGGCAAAGGCAAGAATGTCGACATGGTGTTTGAACATCCCGGCGAAAGCACATTTCCGGTGTCGACCTTTGTCGTGAAAAAAGGTGGTATGGTTGTGATCTGCGCCGGTACCACCGGCTATAACCTGACTTTCGACGTTCGCTATATGTGGATGCATCAGAAACGTCTGCAAGGTTCGCATTTTGCGCATCTCAAGCAGGCTGCTGCCGCGAACCAACTGATGGTCGAACGCCGTCTGGATCCCTGCATGTCCGAAGTGTTTGCCTGGGGTGAATTGCCCGACGCGCATATGAAGATGATGCGGAATGAGCATAAACCAGGCAACATGTCGGTTCTGGTTCAGGCGCCGCAGACGGGCTTGCGCACGCTTGAAGAGGTTCTAGACGCAAAAGGCTGAGCCCCCCAAAAAAAATAGAATATTAGCACCCGCGAATCGCATCGAGCGAGCGCGGGTGTATCTATTTAGAGGCATAAGGAAATAATTACAGTGGGTTACAGAATCGTGACCCGCTAGTTTTGGGGAGTAGAAACCAGTGAATAGGCTTAAAATCATCTCACATGTTACGGTTGTGTTAACCCTTCGTTAACCGTTTCGGAGTGACTTTAGATGGCGCATAATGAGTGGATACTGGACGTTTTGTCGGACCTCAACGCCTTCGCTGTTGAAAACGGTTTGACCGCACTTGCCGAGCAGCTTGATGATACCAAGTTGATCGCAGCGGCCGAGATTGCGTCCATGCAAGATAAGGCACAGGCGCCCGCGAATGGGAACACAACTCGACATGAGTCAGGTCCTAGAGGACTTGGAAAGCACCAACACGCTTGACGAGTTGGGCGATGTAGCCGTTCGATTGCGCGACCGGCTGCAAGTTGAACATCTTATCTATCATTGGGTTGATGGTGCCGGGGATCAATACGGCTATACAACTTACCCGGACGCTTGGGCCGAGCGATACCGGGAGCGGAATTATCACCGCATAGATCCAGTGATCCTTGGGTGTTTCCAACGGTTCCACCCGGTTGACTGGAAATTTCTGGACTGGTCTGGAAAAGTGGCGAAAGCCTTTTTGCAGGATGCGCTTGAACATGGGGTTGGCAATCAGGGTTATTCGATCCCCATCCGGGGGCCGAACGGCCAGTTTGCCTTATTCACAGTGAATCACTCATGTGATGATGAGAAATGGAAGTCCTTCATCGAGGCCCATGGCCGCGAGCTGATTTTGATCGCGCATTACTTTAACCGAAAGGCTCTGGAGTTCGAAACCGACAGGCAGCCGGATACGACCCGAGGCCTGTCGCCTCGTGAGACGGATGCCATGACCTTGCTGGCGCTTGGATACAGCCGGGCACAAGTCGCGCACTCACTGTCAATCTCGGAACATACGCTGCGTGTCTATATTGAAAGTGCGCGTGCCAAGCTTGGGGCGCAGAACACAACCCATGCCATCGCAACAGCACTCAGCCGTGGATTAATAGTGGTTTAACAAGCGCGCGCGCCAAAAACGGGAAATTAACCACGACTTTGTACCCCCTTCGTTCCTGCACAGGACGACAAGGGGAAAAGTCATGTTGCGCTATTTGTTTGCCGACGAACTACATAAGTTTCCGAATTTGGCCCAAGGGATGTTCCGGGATCGAGCGGATCAGTTCAAAACGCGGCTGGGCTGGGATGTTCACGTGGACGAAAAAGGAGAAGAGCAGGATCAGTATGATGACCTGAATCCGCTCTATGTCATCTGGGAAGAAGAGGATGGCAGTCATGGGGGGTCGATGCGGGTTTTGCCGACGACAGGACCTGTCATGGTGAATGAGGTGTTTGGGCATCTGACAGGAGGTAAGCCTGTCCACAGCCCGCTGATCTGGGAGGTGACGCGGTTCTGCCTGTCACGAACGGCCAGTGCCCATACTGCCGGTGCCATCATGCTGAGTGGCGGCGAAATCATGGAAGGGTTCGGGCTGACCCATATTGCTGGCGTCTTTGATGCGCGCATGATTCGGATCTACCGTCTGATCGGATCGTCTCCAGTCGTTCTGGGGTCACAAGGAAAAGGGCGTGATCAGATTTCGGTTGGGCTCTGGCCCTATTCGCCCGAGGATTGCAATCGGGTGGCTGAACGGGCGGGCATCCCACGTGAGCTGTCCAGGATGTGGTTCAAAGCCGCGTTTGGCACTGTCCGGCAACACCGGTTTGCCCTGTCCGCCTGACGGGGTCTGAAAGCCAATTCCATATCTGGCGATAGCTGGCGTGGCCCTGTAGGGTCGCGCCATGTCTATACCCACAGTAACCTTTTCTGACGATCAAGCCGCCGCCTATGACAGCATTTCCGAGATGCTGAAATCTGCTGGTGTGGACCTGGATGATGATGCCCTGCTGAAAATGCCCGGCAATGGCGAATCCGGGGTGATGGCCGTGATCGGCAAGGCGGGTTCAGGGAAAACGCTACTGCTGGCAGAGCTTTACAAAGCATTAGCTGACGCGGGTCTTCAGATTGTTTCCGGTGATTTCGAAAGCCGCAAAGCGCGCGAGAAACGCAGTTTGGCCATTCTTG
This sequence comes from Ruegeria sp. CDSB022, assembly GCF_059611145.1. Classification (NCBI taxonomy): domain Bacteria; kingdom Pseudomonadati; phylum Pseudomonadota; class Alphaproteobacteria; order Rhodobacterales; family Roseobacteraceae; genus Ruegeria; species Ruegeria sp. CDSB022. The sequence goes on from NZ_JBXWOZ010000003.1 coordinate 173,798, forward strand.
CGCCAACGAACAAGGCCGCCAGTGTTTTGCGCCTGCGGGGTGTGCCTGCGACCACGATCCACCGCATCCTCTATACGCCGGTTTATGACCCGGAATATGAACGCATTGCCGAATGGCTGGCGGGCAACGATGAACGCCCCGAGGTTGAAGGGTTGACTGACGAAGCCCTGGACCGGGCCGCTGCTTTTTATCAGAACAACAAGTCGATCCCCGGCGCGCTGGCCGCTGCGGGCCTTCGTGGGTCCGACTTTATCACCGGCTGGAAGCGTCGGGAGGAGCCGCTGGACTTAGGCTTTGTAGATGAGGCCTCAATGCTGGATGACCGGCAGTTCGAAGACCTGAAAGAGATCTTTCCGACCCTGTTGCTTTTTGGCGATCCGGCGCAGCTCGCCCCGGTCAATCAGTCCGGCAGCATGGTATTCGAGACGCTGCCCGAGCCGCGAAAGCAGGTATTGCACAGGGTCCACCGGCAGACGGCAGACAACCCGATCCTGGACCTCGCGCATGCGCTGGCCGACCCTCAGATGGGGTTTGAGGATTTTGAACGGCTCGTCGAACAGACCGCCCGACAGGATGACCGAGTTGTTTGGGGGCAGCGTGTTGAAGTTGACCTGATGGCCCGCAGCCCGGTTCTGGTCTGGCGAAATGCCACCCGAATTCGCTTGATTCAGGCCTTCCGCAATGTTCACGCTGCACCCGACACCGAGCTTCTGGCGGGAGAGCCGCTGATTTGCGATGGAATCGAACTGCCGCTGAAGCACCGCAAGAAAAGGCTGGATCTTGAGGCGCGCGGGCTAATCAAGGGTGCTCAGGTCATCTATCTGGGGCCAGGACGAAAACCGGGGTTTTCGCGCCTGCATGTGATGGGGGCCGAGGATCCTCAGGTCAGCGCAGCGTCGATTGTCAAAATAGAAATGCCTGATGAGGAAGAACCGTTTATTCCATTTGCAGCGCGTATGGGGGCAACCTTTTTGCATGGCGCAGCAGTGACCATTCACAAGGCGCAGGGGTCGCAGTGGGACACGGTACAGGTGTTTGCGCCGGATATATATGCGGCTGCCCGGATGGGGCGAACCGAGGCTGGGCAACCTTTGTGGAAACGTCTGGCTTATGTTGCGATCACACGCGCGCAAGAAAGGTTGATTTGGGTGGTGCGCAACAGGCTGGCCAAGCCCACTTATCCGCTGCGCGTGGATGATTTGCGCGCGGCTCCGGCGGCGACGCTGACCCTTGAGGCGGAAGAGATATGAAATCCATCATCATCACAGGCGCCAGTTCAGGCATCGGACGGGCAACTGCCGAGCTGTTTTTGGCTGAGGGCTGGGCGGTTGGGCTGCTGGCGCGCAGCGCGGATGTGCTGAACGAATTGGCTGAAAGGCACAAGAATGCGATCCCCTTGGTGACCGATGTTACCGACCCCACCGCTGTTTCGGGTGCTTTCGAGACATTCCAGAATGAGACGGGACGTCTTGACGTATTATTCAATAATGCCGGAATCTTTGCCCCCGGCGGCACGATAGACGAAATCCAGTTGGAGGATTGGTACCAGAGCGTCAGCGTGAACCTGAACGGGATGTTCCTGAGCGCGCGCGAAGCCTTTCGCATCATGCGGCATCAGGCCCCGCAAGGGGGAAGGATCATCAATAACGGTTCGATCGCCGCGCATGTACCGCGTCCGAATTCGGTCCATTACACCGCTACGAAACACGCGATAACAGGCCTGACACGCAGCCTATCACTGGACGGGCGCGCCTTTGGTATCGCATGTGGTCAAATCGATATTGGCAACGCGCGAACACAGATGGTGCAAAACCTGGTTGAAAACGCCATCGCGGGAGGGCAGCAGCCCGACCCGACGATGGCTGTTGACGATGCCGCACGTTCTGTACTGCACATGGCGTCTTTGCCTGCAGAGGCAAACGTCCAGTTCATGACCGTCATGGCCACTACGATGCCCTATATCGGGCGTGGATAGGGCTTTAGTTCTCGCGCAATAGTCGGAAGGCTGTGGACGCTCCCCAACCCGCCGCGATGGCGATGACCAAAGACATCAGGCCGTACCAGACCGGCTGCTGACGGGACATGTTGTAGAGGAACCGTTCCAGCCCGACCTTCCGCACGTCGATTGTGGTCTCGAACTGGGAAACAACTTCTCGGCCGCGAGTCAGGTATATGCGCGCGAAATAGGCGCCTTCGGTCAAATCGGCTGGCATGTCGATTGATGTTCGGAACAATGTCTGCTCGTCCACCGCAACCGTATTTTCGCGGATAGAATACAGGCCCTCATCCTCACGGATGCGAACGACGGCCTCGGCAAAATTCTGCGCGCCCCGGATATTCATCGCGGCACCCACTGATCGAATGGCCCGTTCAATCGAGATCCTGTACCGCAGGTCTTCTGTATCTGACAGGATTTCTGTAAGCGGAGCGCTGGTGGCAACCGCATAAAAACTGGGCGCAAGGTCGACCAAGACGCTGTCGGTGTTGACCCAGATACCCAGCCTGCGTTCTTTTCGCCGGACCGTCACTGGGCTCGAGGGGCCTGCAACGGCTACGATTACTTGAAGCGGTGGGCCGGAAGGGATCGGCGTTTCACGTTTCACGGCACCGAAAATAAGAATTTCCGAGCCATCGAAATTCGCCGTGATGGCAACCCGGTCTTGGCTTAGGCCAAGCACGACCTGTTCCTCCTCGGCGATGGCCGGGGTGACACAGAGGGCGAGTAGCAGGATCAACCGTCTCAGCATGATCAGTGCCCCCCTGCAACGCCGAGCGAATAGAGCTCGGAGGGTTCCAGAAGCAGATCCAGCGCCAGTTTGCCACAAACCACCAAGACCAGTGCAGCCAGCAATACGCGCAGCTGCTCGGCAGGCATTCGTGCGCCGATCACCGTTCCGATCTGCGCCCCGATCACGCCGCCGACCAGCAACAACACAGCCAGAACAATGTCGACTGTGTAGTTGGTTGTCGCGTGCAGCATCGTGGTGAACGCTGTTACGAAAATAATCTGGAATAGGGAGGTGCCGACAACGACTTTGGTGGGCATTCCCAGCAGGTAAATCATGGCAGGAACCATGATAAAGCCGCCTCCGACACCCATGATCGCAGAAAGGATACCTACGCTAAGCCCGACCAGGACGGGGGGGATGACCGAGATATAGAGGCCCGATGTACGGAACCGCATTTTGAACGGCATCGCGTGAATCCAGCCGCGCTGACGACGTGCAACAGGGGCGGCGGTGCCCTTTTTGGATTTACGCAGCGCGTTCAGGCTTTCGATGAACATCAAGCTGCCGACGACGCCCAGAAAGACCACGTAACACAGGGTTACGAGCAAATCGACTTGTCCGAGGCTTTTGAGATAGTTGAAGATCACCACCCCGAACGCAGCTCCGATCAGTCCCCCGACCAGCAATACCGTGCCCATCTTCAGGTCGACCGTCTTTCGGCGGAAATGGGCCAGAACACCAGAAAATGACGAGGCGACAATCTGGTTCGCTTCGGTGGCTACGGCAACTGCTGGTGGGATGCCAATGAAAAACAACAGCGGGGTCATCAGAAACCCGCCGCCGACCCCGAACATCCCTGACAGGATGCCAACCATGCCGCCCAACCCCAGCAGCAGAAAGGCGTTTACGGAAACTTCAGCGATAGGAAGGTAAATTTGCATGAGGTACTAGTAATTAGGGCCAGCTGCGTCGCGCAATGTGACACATTCGACTTCTGGAATTTGTGAAAGGGTTCGTATCTGACGCGCAGAATCACGCCCTTGGCGAGGCAGGGTAAAGCAGGGCTGGCGGCTTGGACCAGTCTGAAACTGTGCATCCGCAAAAGGCGTTTTGACAGGGAGTATCCCCTTAGACCAAGCGCAAGACCTAGCATCCGGCACCCCGGCGAGAAACTCTCTCAAATCAGCTGTCACTGGAAACACATCCATGCCCCTTTAGAGCCGTTGCGGCATGTAAAATCAACTCTACATGCCGCCATGCAGCGAACAGGACTGACGTGTGTTTCAAACTGGACCTATTACCGCTCTTTTACATAGGGTTCGCCACCGGCTTTCGGTGGAACGGCCTTGCCGACAAAGCCGGCCAAAATGACGACGGTCAGGATATATGGCAGCGCATCCATGACCTGCACAGGAATCACCACGCCACCCAGGTCAATATTTTGGAACCGCAACGCAACCGCTTGCAACAGTCCGAACAGCAGGCAAGCCCACATCGCGTGCCATGGCCGCCATTTTGCAAAGATCAGTGCCGCCAGCGCGATGAACCCGCGACCGGCAGTCATTTCCTTGACGAATCCAGCTTGCAGGGCCGTGGCCAGATAGGCACCGGCAATGCCGCAAAGCACGCCACAGATCGCGACGGCCGCAAAACGCAGCCCAACGACAGAAACCCCGGCCGTATCCACCGCGGCTGGGTTTTCACCCACCGCGCGCAGGCGCAGGCCAAAGCGGGTGCGGTACAAAACCCACCAGGTTGTCGGGACCAGAAGGAAAGACACATAGACAAGGATCGAATGGCCGGACAGCAGCTCGGAATAGATTGGCCCAAGAAATGGGATATCACTCACCGCATCCGCAAAAGGGAAGGTGATCGGTTCAAAGCGCCCTCCGCCGAACAGCGAGGGGGTACGCCCGCCCTGTTTGAACCAGCTTTGCGCGATCAGGACCGTCAGCCCCGAGGCCAGAAAGTTGATGGCGACGCCTGAAATCAGCTGGTTGCCCCGAAAGGTGATCGAGGCCACCCCATGCAGGGCGGACAGAACAAGAGAGGCCGCGATCCCGGCCAGCAATCCCAGCCAGACCGATCCGGTCACGGCGGCGACGGCGGCAGAAAAGAACGCCGCGATCAGCATCTTGCCCTCAAGCCCGATGTCGAAAATACCGGCGCGTTCGGAGTACAGACCGGCCAGACAGGCCAGCAACAGCGGCGTAGCCAGGCGGACGGTCGAATCGAGGACCTGGATGAGGGTAACGAAAGTATCCATCGCTTAGCCCTCCTTCCGCATGGCCAAGAACAGTTTCTCAAGCGGCATGCGGACCATGTTGTCAAGCGCGCCGGTGAACAGGATCACTAGGGCCTGTATGACTACGATCAGCTCTCGGGGGATAGACGTCCACAACGCCAGCTCGGCCCCGCCCTGATAGAGGAAACCAAACAGCAGCGCCGCCAGAAACACCCCAAACGGATGGGATCGACCCATCAGCGCCACGGCGATACCGATAAAGCCAGCGCCCTCGGTCGAGTTCAGAACCAGCCGCTCTGCCTCACCCATCACGTTGTTCGTGGCCATCAGACCAGCCAGCGCGCCCGAGATCAGCATGGCGATGATGGTGATCCGAACCGGAGAAATACCGGCATAGACGGCACCGGTTTCCGAATGCCCATAGGCGCGGATCTCATAGCCCAGCCGGGTGCGCCAGATCAGCGCCCAAACGATCACACAGGCCAGGACAGCAACAAAGAATGAGATATTGGCAGGTGCGCCACGGAATACGACGTTTTCAGCGGTCGAGAACATCGACTGGAACGTCGGCAGATGCACCGCCTCGGGGAAGCGTGCAGTTGCCGGGTCTTGCGAGCCCTGCGGGCGCATGACGTTGACCAGCATATAGTTCAGCAAGGCAGCAGCGATGAAGTTGAACATGATCGTGGTGATCACGATATGGCTGCCGCGTTTGGCCTGCAGATAGGCCGGAATGGCCGCCCAAGCGGCCCCAAACACCATCGATGCGGCACAGGCGGCCAGCAAGGCGATGCTCCAATGCGGCCAGTCGATGTAAAGGCACACCACGGCCACGCCAAGCCCGCCCAGCATCGCCTGACCTTCGCCACCGATATTGAACAGCCGTGCGTGAAAGGCGACCGCCACAGCGAGTCCGGTGAACATGAAATTCGTGGCGTAATACAGCGTATAGCCCCAGCCATAGGTCGATCCCAGCGCGCCGGTGACCATCAGGTTCACCGCTTCGATCGGGTTTTCGCCAATGGCGAGGATCACCAGCGCCGACAGGATTGCAGCCAGAAGCAGACTGATCACCGGGATCAGAACGACATCGGCCCATTTGGGCATTTTTTCCATGTTACGCTGCCTCTCCCGCAACACCGGCCATCAACAGGCCAAGTTCTTTTTCATCAGTTTTATGGGGCAGGCGTTCGCCCATGATATGTCCGTCAAACATGACAGCGATTCGATCCGACAGCGAGAATATCTCTTCCAGCTCGACCGAGACCAGCAGGATCGCCTTGCCCTGGTCGCGCAGATCGACGATCTGTTTGTGAATGAATTCGATCGCCCCGATATCCACGCCTCGGGTCGGCTGACCGACCAACAGCAGGTCCGGGTTACGTTCGATTTCACGCGCGACGACGATCTTCTGCTGATTGCCGCCCGAAAAGCTTTTGGCCGACAGCCAGGGGTTCGGCGGGCGCACATCGAATTTTTCGATCTTGGCTTCGGTATCGGCGCGCAGGGCGGCGTTATCCATGAAGAGGCCACGTTTATAGGCCGGGTCACGGTGATAGCCGAAGGCCACGTTCTCCCAGGCGTGGAAATCCATGATCAGGCCTTCGCGCTGGCGGTCTTCGGGCACATGCGCAATGTGCTGCGCGCGCCGCGCCTGGCCATCTGACCCCGCCCCGCTGAGCGCAAGCGGCGTGCCGTTCAGTTTGATCTGGCCCTGGCCCGGGCGCATCCCGCCCAGAACCTCTAGCAGTTCGGATTGGCCATTGCCGGCGACGCCTGCGATACCCACGATCTCACCAGCGCGCACGTTCAAGTCGATGCCTTTGACACGCTCGACGCCCGCGCTGTCGAAAACACGCAGGTTTTCAATCTCGAGGATGGGCTTGCCGGGCTGCGCCGGAACCTTGTCGACCTGCAGCAGAACCTTGCGGCCCACCATCAGCTCGGCCAGTTCTTCGGGGCTGGTCTCGGCGGTTTTCACGGTGGCCGTCATTTGCCCGCGGCGCATGACCGACACGGTGTCGGTGTTTTCCATGATCTCGCGCAGTTTGTGGGTGATCACGATGATCGTCTTCCCCTCGGCCCGCAGCCGGTCGAGGATGCGGAACAGCTGATCCGCCTCGGATGGGGTCAGCACGCCGGTTGGTTCGTCCAGAATCAGGATCTCGGCCTTGCGATACAGCGCCTTGAGAATCTCAACCCTTTGCTGCATCCCCACACCGATTTCGTCGATACGCTTGTCGGGGTCAACGAACAGTTCGTATTCTTCTTCCAGCTCTTTCAACTCTTTGCGGGCCTTGGTCAGGGACGGGGCCAATAGCCCGCCATCCTCGGCGCCCAGCACGATGTTTTCCAGAACGGTAAAATTCTCGACCAGTTTGAAATGCTGAAACACCATCCCGATGCCCGAGGCGATCGCGGCCTGGCTGTCAGGGATTTCGGTCTTTTGACCATTGATCCAGATTTCACCTTTGTCGGCTTTGTAAAAGCCGTAGAGAATGCTCATCAGCGTGGATTTGCCCGCACCGTTTTCACCGATGATCCCATGGATCGTACCGGGGGCGACGCTGATGGAAATGTCTTTGTTGGCCTGAACCGGCCCAAAGGATTTGGATATCCCTTTGAGCTCAATGGCGGGGACGGTCATGTCTTGTCCTCAGTTGCCGAAAGGACTGCGCGGTCTTTCCGGCGCAGCAGAGTGGAACTGGGCCGGGGGCAAAACCCCCGACCCGAGTGATATCAGAACTGCAGTGCGGGGCAGCTGTCGTTCTCGTAATAGCTGACAACCGAAACATTGCCGTCGATGATGTCCTGACGGGCTTTGTCGACTGCTGCTTTCATATCATCCGAAACCAGCGGAGCGTTGTTGTCGTCGATCGCATAGCCAACGCCGTCTTCGGCCAGACCCATGATATATACGCCGGTCTCAACGTTCTCACCTGCGCTCATCGCCTCATAAACAGCGACGTCCACGCGCTTCAGCATCGAGGTCAGAACTTTGCCTGGGTGCAGGTGGTTCTGGTTGCTGTCGACACCGATTGACAGGATGCCTTCGTCAGCAGCGGTTTGCAGAACACCAACACCGGTGCCGCCAGCTGCGGCATAGACCACGTCGGCACCCTGACTGATTTGTGCCTTTGTCAGTTCCGAGCCCTTAACCGGGTCGTTCCATGCCGCAGGCGTTGTGCCGGTCATGTTGGCAACCACGTTGATATCTGGGTTCACCGCCTTGGCACCCTGAGCATAGCCGCAGCCAAAGTGACGGATCAGCGGAACATCCATGCCGCCGATGAAGCCAACAGTTCCGGATTCGGATGCCATCGCCGCCATCATACCAACGAGGTAAGACCCTTCGTGTTCAGCGAATCCAACTTGACGCAGGTTAGGCGCGTCCAGCCAGGTTACATCGACAACGACAAATTTCGTGTCCGGATAGTCGGCAACAACCGCGCTGAGCGGATCAGCCATACCGAAACCCATGGTGATGATCGGGTTTGAGCCTGCTTCGGCAAAGCGGCGCAGGGCCTGTTCGCGTTGCGCTTCGGACTGCATTTCGATCTCGCGGTAGGTGCCGCCCGTTTCTTCCGCCCAGCGTGAGGCGCCGTTATGCGCGGCTTCGTTGAACGATTTGTCGAACTTGCCGCCCAGATCAAAGATCAGTGCCGGTTCGGCCAGTGCGGCACCCGCTGTCAGTGCAACCGCCGCTGCGGCGCCCATCAAGGATTTCATCAGGGTCATTTGTTACTCCCGTTTGTTTTTTTCGGTCGGAGCCAAGATAGCCCCGTTTACCCACTGTTAGCGAGCATAACCGTTGTGATGGCGGGAATTAAGGCCGTTTGCAACCGCCGCGGTCAACAGATTTTTGACCATTTGGTCCAAGAAAATTCGCGGCCTGTCTCAGGTTAAATTGCATTCCATGACGATGGCATCAATTTTCTGATTATTTTCAACCGTATAGTAATTCTTGCGCGTACCGCACACACGATACCCGCAATGCTTGTAAAGTGTAATCGCGGGCTGGTTGGCGATGGAAACATCCAGAATCGCCCGGATAGCGCCCAGTTTTTTGGCAGCTGCGTGCCATTCGACCATACGTTTCCTAGCCAGTCCCTGACGCTGAACTGTGGGATGGGTGGCAATCGTCAGCAATTCGGCTTCGTTTGCGATTGCCTGGAAAAGGGCAAAAGACTGGGCATCACCTACGATATGGGTAAAGCGATTCTGCAGCAGCTCTGCAAACTCTGTGGCGGTCCAGGGGCGCGATTGTGTGAATGCTGCGGCGTGAGTATTTGCCAGTTCTTCGGGAGTCATCCGTCCAGCAACATCGGCGGTTGATCCTTGGAGGGCGCCGCGTCTGCTGGGCGTATGTAAAGAGGGGCGGGAGCCTCGGTCTTGGTCAGCCTTCTTTGTGCAGCCACTCGGGCAATAGCGCAGACCTGAGCCTTGGGGTTGTCGTTGAACATCAGTGTGCCCAGCGATTTTGCCTGATCAAGCTGGATCAGTGCCGGTTCCATATCAGGCTGCGAAACATAGACCTGATCTCTGGGCGCGCGAATTGCGGGCAACGCATCGCTGTCCAGGACAGCAAGCGCGTCAAAGCCCGATACACCAATGGCCGGTATACCCAGACCTAAGGCCAGACCCCGCGCGGCCGAGACCGAGATGCGTATTCCGGTGAAATTACCGGGGCCTATTCCAACGCCGATCGCTGACAGGTCGCGCCATGAGCATTGTTCTGATGACAGCACCTCTTCGAGCAGCGGCATCAGACGTTCGGCTTGTCCCCGCGACATGGGCTCGACACAAGACGCCACAATCCGGTCACCGCGCAACAAAGCGGCCGCGCAATGCGCGGCCGATGTGTCAAACGCCAGAATGAGTGGTTCAGACGGCAACAGGGCGAACCTCGGTCACTTCGGGAATGTAGTGACGCAGCAGGTTTTCGATTCCCATCTTCAACGTCAGCGTCGAGGATGGGCAGCCTGCGCAGGCGCCTTGCATATGCAGGTAGACAACGCCGCGGTCAAAACCGTGAAACGTGATGTCGCCCCCGTCCTGCGCGACTGCCGGGCGCACACGGCTGTCCAGCAGGTCTTTGATCTGGTTGACCACCTCGGCGTCTTCGCCGCTGTGTTCAGCATGGCCCGAGGCTGTATTGGCATCCGCTCCCATGATCGGCTGGCCGGATTGATAATGCTCCATCACCGCGCCCAGAATGGCCGGTTTGATATGGTCCCACTGGACGTCGTCCGCTTTGGTCACGGTTACGAAGTCATTGCCGAAAAATACCCCTGTCACGCCACTCACAGCGAAAATGCGGTTGGCCAGCGGCGACTTTTCCGCAGCCTCAGCCGATGGGAAATCTGCAGTGCCCGCTTCCAGCACGGTCTGGCCGGGCAGGAATTTCAGGGTTGCAGGGTTCGGTGTGGATTCGGTCTGGATGAACATGGCGCGGCTCCGTATCTGTTGTCTCTGATATGCGGGTCCACGAGCTGGAAGTCAAGAATTGGAACGATTCTAAATTTCTGCAGCTGAGCTTATCGCATCGTCCAGCCGATCATCGCCCCAAAACAGCTCGTCACCGACCAGAAAGCTGGGCGCGCCAAAAAGCCCTTTGGCCTGAGCGGTTTTTGTCTGCGCGATAAGCGCTGCTTTGATCGCCGGATTCTGGGTCTGGGAAAGTAAATCAGCGGCAAGCCCGGCTGAGCTGAGGCATCCGGCCAAAACAGCCTCATCCGCGATGTTCTGCCCTTGGGCAAATTCGGCAGAATAGACGGCGCGCACAAAGGCAGCTTTTTGCCCCTGATCTTCAATCGCCAATGTTAACCTGGCCGCTTTCAAGCCGTTCTGCGGAAAAGGATCGGGCCGGACAAATGGCAAGCCGCGCTGGGCGGTCAGGCGTTCCATATCCCGCCACATGTACAGGCCTTTTGCCGGGTACAGATTGAACGGAGAATTGTCCCACCCTTGGGCGGCAAAGATTGGCCCCAGCAGAAAAGGCTGCCATTCGACCGAGACGCCCTGGCGGGTGGCAGCCTCTTCGATACGCATCGCGCTGAGATAAGAATAGGTCGAGGCGAATTCGAACCAGAATTGAATGCTGCGTTGCATCGGCGTGGCCTCAGGTAATCGCTTCGAGTTTTTCTTTGCTCAGATCACCAGGAACAATAGTGATTGGGATCGGCAGGCTGCCTGAGTTTTTGGTCAGTTGAGTCACCAATGGGCCAGGTCCCTTTTTGTCAGTGCCTGCACCCAGAACCAGAACGCCGATATCAGGATCGGATTGCACATGCTCGATGATCTGGGCAACGGGCTCGCCTTCGCGGATGGCCAGTTCAGGATCAACGTCTTGCTTGTCGCGCATCCATTTTGCGAAAACTTCAAAATGCGCATGGATACGCTCGCGCGCTTCTTCACGCATGACGGTGGCAACGCCGATCCAATGGTTGAATTCGTCCGGTGGGATTACCGACAGGATTGTTACGCCGCCGCCGGTATGGGCCGCGCGCATAGCCGCGAATCGCATCGCATTCAGGCATTCGCGACTGTCATCCAGAACCACTAGGAACTTGCGCATGGGTGTCCTCATTCATTTCCGGGGATCATGCCCGACTAGGTGCGTGCTGGCAACCAGAGCCTAACGCCCACTGGCGGCCCAGTCCCAATACAGGTCGCGTGCACGCCGGGCGACGGGCCCGACCTGAAACCGGGTGTCCTCCAGCGCGGTCACCGGGGTGATCTTGCTCATGTTGCCAGTCATGAATACCTCGTCGGCCCGGTAGAAATCCTCGAAACTCAGAACCGCCTCATGCACAGCCACGCCGTCGGCCCGCAGGTTTTTGATATGTCGTGCACGGGTGATGCCGGCAAGGAAGGTGCCGTTGGGGACGGGGGTAAAGACCTCGCCGTCGCGGACCATAAAGATATTGGCGGTTGCGGTTTCGGCTACGTTGCCCAATGCGTCAGCCACCAAAGCATTCGAAAACCCGTTCGCACGTACCTCGTTCAGCATCCGTGCATTGTTGGGATACAGACACCCGGCCTTGGCATTCACCACTGCTGATTCCAGTACCGGACGGCGGAATCGGGTCAGTCCCAGCGTGTCCGAGGCGGTCTCAGGCGCCATCGGAATCTCTTCCAGGCAGACAGCAAACCCGGTGCTGTTTTCCTGCGGTACGATCGCTGTCGCATCTCCGTCGATGCCCCAATACATCGGGCGGATATACACGGCCGCGTCGGGCGCATAGGCTTCAAGCCCTTCCAGCACGATCTCGACCATCTGGTCTTTGGTGACGGTCGGGGTCAGCATCAGCGCCTCGGCAGAGCGGTTCACGCGGGCGCAATGGGCCTCCAGATCCGGGGTCAGCCCGTTGAAGAACCGCGCGCCGTCAAAGACGGATGATCCCAGCCACGCACCATGATCCGCAGCGCGCATGATCGGTGCATCCCCATCATGCCATTGCCCGTTGAAATAGGTGCGGATGTTCTTGCCGACTGCCATGACGCCCTCCCAAGCTTTGAGGCAAACCTAGGAAGGCGTTAAGGCAACGTCCAGAGCCAATCAGCCCCGTTTCGCACCAACCATGCCGACGATGTCATAGGTCTGCTGCAGGATCGGGGCTGCAATCGCCCGCGCCTTTTCTGCGCCATTGGCCAGAATGCGATCAATCTCGGCCTCTTCACCCATCAGGCGGGCCATTTCGGTCGAGATCGGAGACAGTTTGGCAACCGCCAGATCGGCCAGCATCGGTTTGAACTCGCCAAATTGCTTGCCGCCAACGTCGGCCAGAACCTGATCCGCCGTCTGATCGCTGAGGGCGGCGTAGATATTCACCAGATTGCGGGCCTCGGGGCGGTTGTCCAAGCCATCGACTTCCGAAGGCAGAGCGTCCGGGTCGGTCTTGGCCTTTCGGATTTTCTTGGCGATCGTCTCGGCATCATCGGTCATGTTGATCCGGGTCATGTCAGAGGGGTCGGATTTGGACATCTTTTTTGACCCATCGCGCAAGCTCATGACCCGAGTTGCCGCACCTTTGATGACGGGTTCGGTCAACGGAAAAAAATCGACGCCATAGTCATGATTGAACTTAGTTGCGATATCTCGGGTTAGTTCCAGGTGTTGCTTTTGATCATCTCCGACGGGTACATGTGTCGCGTGATATACAAGGATATCTGCGGCCATAAGCGCCGGATAGGCGAATAGGCCCAACGATGCATTCTGTGCGTTCTTGCCAGCCTTATCTTTGAACTGTGTCATGCGCTGCATCCAGCCAAGCCGGGCAACGCAGTTAAAAATCCATGCTAGTTGCGCGTGCTCAGGAACCTGGCTTTGGTTAAACAGGATCGATTTTTCGGGATCTAATCCTGATGCGATATACCCCGCGCACAGCTCACGCGTTGCGTGCTGCAACTCTTTGGGGTCCTGCCAAACGGTGATCGCGTGCAAATCGACCATACAGTAGATTGTCTGATAGTCGGACCCTTGCATCCGAACCCAGTTCCGCAATGCGCCCAAATAGTTGCCAAGGTGCAGGTTACCGGATGGCTGTGCACCGGAAAACACGCGCGGCGTGAACTTGGAATCGGTCATCGAAGGGAACTCCCGTCTGGAAAAATCAGCCCCCGTCGCTTACCCATGAGGCAAAGGGACGTCAACAGCCGCGAAAGGCCCGCCCAATGAGCAGTGAGCATTATACACCCGCCGTGAACCCTCTGCCGCCCGTGGTGGTGGCTTTGTGTGTGTTCATCATGGGGGTTGAACTGGCATTTACTCTAGGTACGCGCGGGATCATTGGGGGGCCAACTGCTGTAGGCTGGCGCCTGGACGCTTTGCAGCACTATTCGTTTTCGCCGGATATCTTCGACTGGATGGTGGAAAACGGGCGCTGGCCGTTCGAGCATCTGATCCGCTTTGTCACCTATCCGTTTGTATCCGGTACGTTCACACAGGCCATCTTTGTCTGCGTCTTTGTGCTGGCCATGGGTAAAATGGTGGCCGAGGTTTTTGGCAGCGTTCAGATGCTGGTGATCTTTGTGCTGTCGGGCGTGGGTGGTGCGCTGGCTTATGCACTGTTGCTGGATCCGCGCTTTCCGCTGGTGGGTGGGTTCCCTCCGGTCTATGGGCTGATCGGAGCGTTTACGTGGATATTATGGCGCAAGCTGTCGCTGGTGGGCGCAAACCAATCCCGCGCCTTCAGCCTGATCGCCGTTTTGATGGGCATTCAGTTGTTGTTCGGCCTGCTGTTTGGCGGAACGCTGGACTGGGTGGCTGATCTGGGCGGTTTTGCCACTGGTTTTGCCCTGTCGTTCCTGGTTGCTCCGGGGGGGTGGGCGCGGATTGTCGGGCGCATCCGACGCGACTGATCAGGATCGACGCAGAGCCTTTCTGAACTCGGAAAGTTTGAATGCACCAATCAGGTGGCCGAGCAGGAAATACGTGACTGCAGCAACGATGATCAAACCGAGCAGTGCCAGGTAACGCCAGCCTTCCAGGGCAAAGGCCCAGCCAAACAGCTCAATAGCGGCATACAGGACAGCTCCCATCCCCAGGGACGCCGCAATGATCCGCCATGCCCTGTTCTTGAACCGGTCGTCAAACTGCGCTTCTTCCCCCATTTTTCGCGCGCCCAAGGCCAGCAGTCCAACCATGGCCCATCCGGCCACCGAGGCGGCAATCGCAGGTGCGAACCATCCCACCAACGGATACAGCCCGAAAGCCAGTGCAGCGTTCACGACCATCGCAAACACTGCATAGTGAAAGGGCGAGCGTGTATCTTCACGCGCGAAATACAAAGGCTGCAACAATTTCTGCAGCATGAACGCGGGCAGGCCGATGCCATAGATCGCCACGGCAAGTGCGGTGGCGGCGGTGTCTTCGGGGGTGAACTGTCCGCGCTCGAACAGAACCGAGACCAGCTGGGTGGGGATGAGCACAAAGGCAACGGTCGACGGGATGGTCAACAGCAACGTAAACTCACCTGCGCGAGAAAACGCATCGCGGGCGCCCGATTTGTCCCCAGCGCGCAGGCGGCGAGATAGATCGGGTAACAGGACGATGCCGACGGCGATGCCCACGACGCCCAATGGCAACTGGTACAAGCGATCCGCTGCAAACAACCAGCTGACGGCCTTTTCGGTTTTCGAAGCAACCAGCTGGCCCACCACCAGATTGACCTGTGTAACCCCCATGGCCAAGGCGGCCGGAACCGCAATGCGGACCATGTTGCGCATTTCAGGGCTGAGTTTCGGCAGGCCCGGGCGGATACGGATGCCCGCACGTTCGGTTGCAACCCAGACCAGCGCTAGCTGCGCAACACCAGCGATGGGGATGACGGCGATCAGCCAACGGATGACCTCTCCGCCTGATATAGCGCCGGCGATCAGTGCTATGCAGGCAAAGATGTTCAGTAAAATCGGCGCGGCGGCGGCAGCCGCGAAACGGCCGGTTGCGTTCAGCACGCCCGAGAACAGCGCCGCTAGCGACATGAAAAAGATGTAGGGAAAGACCACATATCCATAATCCACGGCAAGGTCGAAGCGGTCGTCACCGTAAAAGCCCTCGGCCGTCAGCCAGACCAGACCAGGCATGAAAACCATCGCCAGCCCGACCAGCGCCAGCACCGCCACGGCCAGCAGGTTGAACGCGTCCTGTGCAAAGCCTTGCGCGTTTTCCCCGCCTTCGAGCCGTTTGGAAAACATCGGCACAAAGGCTGCGTTAAACGCACCTTCGGCAAAGAAGCGGCGGAACATGTTGGGCAGGCGAAAGGCGGCGACGAATGCATCCATTACTGGCCCGGGCCCGATGTAGGCGGTCAGCAGGATTTCCCGCAGAAAGCCCAGAATACGGCTGGCCAGGGTCCAGAACCCGACAGTGAACAGGCCTGAAAACAGCCGGATCTGCTTCATGAGACCGCGCGCTCGGCGCCTTCGGAGATGGCCTTGCGCAGCTTGGTCTCAAGCCCGCGCTGCTTGCTTTCCGAGTGATATTTCAACCCAAACATATCCTTGACGTAAAAGGTGTCCACCACTTGTTCGCCATAAGTCGCGATCACCGCATTGGCGATATAGACATTGGCGGCAGCAAGCGTTCGTGTCAGATCATAGAGCAGGCCGGGCCTGTCCCGGGTATCGACCTCGATGATCGTGTAGATCTCGGACCCGTCATTGTCGAAGATGATATGGGTCGGCACGTTAAAGGCCCGTTCGCGTTTCTTGATCTTGTCGCGTGATTTAAGGGCATCCCGCGCCACGACCTCGCCTTTCAGGGTCTTGTGGATCATCTGTGTCAGGCGCGGCAAGCGGCTGGCCTCGAACGGGTGTCCATCGGCGTCCTGAATCCAGAACGCATCGGTGACATAGCCGTCTTTGGTGGTGTAACTGCGCGCATCAACCACATTAGCCCCGACCAGCGCCAAAGCGCCTGCGATACGGGCAAAAATGCCGGGGTGATCACCCATGGCAAAGCAGGCCCGCGTCGCATCGCGGTCTTCATCCGGGTGCAGACGGATTTCCATCGCGCCAGCATCACCGCTGCGGTCCAGCTCTTTCAGCATCTCGGCAAATTCTACATGGGTCGAAAGGTTCAGGCCCTGCCAATAGGGGTCATAGTGCCGACCCGTCTCGGTTTTGAGGGCGGCTTTGGTCCATTCCGCCAGCTCGGCCCGCAACGCCTTTTTGGCACCGGCACCGCGATTGGCACGGTTGAGGTCTTCCATCCCGGTCTCAAGCGCGCGCTTGGTTTCTGCATGCAGCGCGCGTAGCAGGGTGGCTTTCCAGTTGTTCCAGGTGTTGGGTCCAACGCCGCGAATGTCGCAGACGGTCAACACGGTCAGTAGGTCCAACCTTTTGACCGTTTTCACGGCCTTGGCAAAGTCGCGCACCGTGCGCGGGTCGGAAATATCGCGTTTCTGCGCCATGTCCGACATCAACAAGTGATACCGCACCAACCATTCCACGGTTTCTGAATCCGATTTGTTCAGACCCAGCCGAGGTGCAATCTTTCGGGCCATCTGTGCGCCCAAAATCGAATGATCCTCGGGTCGCCCCTTAGCAATGTCATGGATCAGCAGGGCAACATACAGAACCTTGCGATTGACCCCGCCCTCCAGGATTGAAGACGCCAGCGGCAGGGATTCCCCCAACTCTCCGCGTTCAATCTGGGCCAGATTGACGATGCACTGAATGGTGTGCTCATCCACCGTATAGCTGTGGTACATGTTGAACTGCATCATCGCCACGATGTGTTCGAACTCGGGCAGAAAGGCCGACAGCACCCCCAGTTCGTTCATGCGGCGCAGGGCGCGTTCCGGGTTGCCGTGTTTCAGCATCAGGTCGAGAAAGATGCGCCGCGCCTCTTTGTCTTCGCGCATGTCGTCATCAATCAGGTTCAGGTTGGCGCTGACCAGCCGCATCGCGTCCGGGTGGATCAGCATGCCGGTGCGCAGACCTTCCTCGAACAGGCGCAGAAGGTTCAGCTTGTCCGCCAGAAACTTGTTCGGGTCGGCTACATCCAGACGTCCATGGACGACTTTATATCCGGCTTTGATCCTGGGGCGGCGGCGGAAAATACGCTCTAGCAGAGGCGCGCTTTTCATATGCGTCGCCTCGAGTTTGGTCAGGAAGATGCGCGTCAGCTCGCCAACCTTCGTGGCCTCGCGGAAATAGCGCTGCATAAACACTTCGACCGCCCGTCGACCCGCCCGGTCTTCGTATCCCATACGGGAAGCGACCTCGACCTGCATGTCAAAGGACAGTTGTTCGGTTGCGCGCCCGGTCACCAGATGCAAATGCGAGCGAACGGCCCACAGGAAATCCTCGGCTTCCACAAAAGTGCTGAATTCCTCGGGGGTGAACAGACCCAGCGGTACCAACTCGGCCACGTCCTGAACGCCGTAGATATATTTGGCAATCCAGTAGAGCGATTGCAGGTCGCGCAATCCGCCTTTGCCCTCTTTTACGTTGGGCTCGACCATATACCGCTCGCCCTGTTTCAGATGGCGCGCGTCGCGTTCCTGCAGCTTGGACTCGATGAACTGGCGCTCAGTGCCTTTGAACAGATCGTCTTTCAGGCGCGTTTCCAACTCATTTGCCAGATCGGCGTCGCCAGCCAAATAGCGCTGTTCCAACATCGCGGTGCGAATGGTGAAATCCTCGGATCCCAGGCGCAGGCAATCCTTGATGGTGCGCGAAGAATGTCCGACCTTCAGCCGCAGATCCCACAGGATATACAACATGGATTCGATCACACTCTCGGCCCAGGCAGTGATCTTGTAGGGGGTCAGAAACAGCAGATCGACATCCGAGGACGGGGCCATTTCCCCACGCCCATAGCCGCCCACTGCCAGCACGGCCATTTTTTCACCCTGTGTCGGCGTGGCCAGCGGGTGAAGCTCGCGACTGGCCACTTGCATCGCGGTGCAGACCAGCCCGTCGGTCAGGTAGGTATAGGAATGGGTCAGCCTCCGCGCGTCAAATGGATCGCGGACAAAGGCATCGGCGATTGACTGACGACCGGATTTCTGGACGTTCCGCAAAATCCGCACGGTTTCGCCGCGCCTTTCGGCGTTATCAGATGTCTTGTCGAAGGCCTCTGACAGCTGTGCCATAACGGCTGCGCTGTCAAAGATTTCTTCGGGCTGGCAAATCAGGTCACCCCTTGGGATGAGTGTCAGAGCCAGCCGATCAGAATCCGGCGCCAGAGAAGCTTTGGGGGGCAGGGTCAATCACAACCACCTGTTTGTTCTGGATCGTGGCAATGGCCAGACCACGTTCATTCGTACCGTTGGGTCGCAGACGGAAGATACCGCCAACGCCCTGAAAACCGGCGTTCTGAGTTAGGGCAGATGCGGTAAGAGCGTCGGACTTGCCCTGGCTGACCAAGGCAGCAATCGCGGCTATGCCATCATAGGCTAGGCCACTGATCGGATGTGGTGCCTCGCCATATGTGTTGTTGTACCGCTGACGATAAGCCTGTGCCTTGGATGGGTCCGGCAATGCGAACCAGCCACCCTGAACGCCTGGCAGTTCCAGTGTCTGGGCCGGGATGTCCCAGCGGGTCAGACCCATATATTGCGTGGTTGCCGGGGAGACGCCCGCTTCTGGTAGAAGCTGGGAATACAGCGGCAACGCCCCTGCAGTGGTCGAAGTCAGAAAGATCGAATCCGCCCCCGAGGACGCCACAGTAGCCTTGATTGTCGGCACCGAGTTGATGACCCCCTGCTGAGAGCGGTCATAGCCGACCGTGCCTGCATTACCCACTCGGCTGTTGCTCAGCGCGGTTGCAATAGCCGATTGTCCAAGCCGCCCGGCGGCATCGTTGCTATGCACGATGACCGTTCCGGTCTTGCCGCGCGAACCGGCATAGTTGACCAACCGGTTGGCGGTGTTTTCAAAAGTGGGGCCGAGCACGAAGACATTGCCGCCTGCGATGCTGGTATTGTTCGAAAACGACAGCAGGTTGACCTTGTTGTTCAGTACCGCAAGACCAGCTGAGTTTGCCGCCTGGGCGTAGACCGGACCGATGATTATCTTCGCACCGTCTGCCACGGCTTGCTGCGCGACTGTTGCGGCGGTACCCGAATTGCCCCGGGTGTCGTAGACCCGCAAATCAATCTGTACATTCTGCAGATCGGACATCGCCAGGCGGGCTGCGTTTTCAAGGCTGCGCGCCAGTTCAGCGTCCCCGGAATTTCCAGATCCAGCCGGAACCAGCAAAGCAACCGGTACAGGTTTTGAAGTGTTGATCGACGGGCCTCCGCCGATACTGCTGACGTCACACGCCGTCAGAATGGTCGCGGTGGCCAAGACGGCGGCTGCACGCGCCAACTTGCGAACGGGCTTGCAAACGGTAAACATCTAAATGAAAACTCCCTGATCCGGCGGCTTGGGATGCTGCCATTATTTGCGCCGCGATAATAGACGTCACGCTGTGAGGGTCCAGCTTTGAATTTTCAAAAAGTCAAATTGGGCACGGGCCTGTATTTTGTTGCCACTCCGATCGGGGCGGCGCGCGACATTACGCTCAGGGCGCTAGACGTGTTGGCGTCGGCGGACATGATCGCCGCCGAAGACACGCGCAGCCTGCGCCGGTTGATGGAGATTCACGGCGTTCCGCTCGAGGGGCGCCGCATTCTTGCCTATCACGATCACAGCGGTGCAGGCGCCCGCGGCAAAATCCTGGACGCGCTGGCTGAGGGGAAATCGGTGGCCTATGCGTCTGAGGCCGGGATGCCGTTGATCGCGGACCCGGGATACGATCTGGGACGACAGGCGGCCGAGGCGGGGCACACTGTCACCTGCGCGCCGGGGCCGTCCGCCGCGCTGATGGCGCTGACGCTGGCCGGTTTGCCGACGGATGCCTTTTTCTTTGCGGGGTTTTTGCCCAATGCCTCAGGCGCGCGCCGGACGCGGATCGAGGCGCTGCGAGATGTGCCTGGGACGTTGGTATTTTATGAATCTCCGAAACGTGTGGCGTCCTGTCTGTCGGATCTGGCCGAGGTTCTAGGGGAAAACAGGCAGGCCGCGATGTGCCGCGAGTTAACCAAGAAATTCGAAGAAGTTCGGCGCGGGTCGCTGGCAGAGCTGGCAGAAGAATTGGCGAGTCAGACGGTCAAAGGCGAAATTGTTCTGCTGGTAGACCGTGGCGCTTCGGAAACTGTTAACGATTCAGACATAGAAGAGGCTTTGATACGCGCCCTGGAAACTCATTCAGTACGCGATGCGGCGGATTTGGTGTCGCAGATGTATAAACTGCCGCGTCGACCGATCTATCAGAAGGCGCTGAAACTCGGGAAAGGGTAAGATGACCTCACGCAGCACTGTCCGAAGTTCGGTTTCTTATCATGCGGGTCAGGCGGCGGAACAGCAGGTTGCGGCAGATTACGAGCGGCGGGGATATTCCATAGCACATCGCCGTTGGCGCGGGGCAGGGGGCGAGATTGATCTGATCGTCCGCAACGGCGACGGATTGGTTTTCGTCGAGGTCAAGAAAAGCACAAGCTTTGAGATGGCTGCTGCCCGGATCAAACGGCGCCAGATGGACCGTATCTGTGCCTCGGCTGCCCAATTTCTGGAAGGGGAACCCAACGGCCAGCTGACAAATGTTCGGTTTGATGCGGCTTTGGTGGATGCGTTCGGCGCGGTGCAAATCATCGAAAACGCCTTTGATCAGGTCTGACCCCATTGAACCCCCGGCCTGGCTGGGCCATGTATCTGGCGTGAAACTGAGGGACACGCCATGAAAATTGCCTTTCAGATGGACCCGATCGGGGCCGTGGATATCAATGCCGACAGCTCATTCCGTCTGGCCGAAGAGGCACAGGCGCGCGGGCATATGCTGTTCTTCTACAGCCCTGACAAACTGGCTTATCAGGAGGGCCGGATCACGGCCCGCGGCCATGATATGACGGTGCAGCGCGTGGCCGGAAACCCGGCAGAATTGGGGCCCGAGCGCGAGGTTGATCTGGCCGAGTTCGACGTGGTCTGGCTGCGTCAGGATCCCCCGTTTGACATGCACTATATCACTTCTACCCACCTGCTGGACCGGCTTAAGGGACAGGCGCTGGTGGTAAATGATCCATTCTGGGTTCGGAACTATCCCGAAAAACTCCTGGTGCTGGATTTCCCTGATCTGACGCCACCGACAACCATCGCCCGCGATCTGCAGACGATTAAGGCGTTCAAAGAAAAGCACGGCGATATTATCCTGAAACCGCTTTATGGAAATGGCGGTGCGGGGGTGTTCCGGTTGGATGGCAACGACCGGAACCTGACATCTTTGCACGAGTTGTTCACCGGGTTTTCGCGCGAACCTCTGATCGTTCAGAAATTCCTGCCCGATGTCAGCAATGGCGACAAACGGGTCATTCTGGTGGACGGTCAGGCTGTGGGTGCAATCAACCGTGTTCCCGCCAAAGGTGAAACACGATCCAACATGCATGTGGGGGGACGGCCCGAAAAGGTTGGTCTGACGGATCGCGATCTTGAGATTTGCGCAGCCATTGGACCTTTGTTGAAGGAAAAAGGGCAGGTTTTTGTTGGTATCGATGTAATCGGCGATTACCTGACCGAGATTAACGTGACTTCGCCAACCGGAATTCAGGAATTGGAACGGTTTGATGGCGTGAACATCGCAGAAAAGATTTGGCAGGCCATCGAAGCCAGGCTTTAAGATGCAATATTGGCGCTGATGCGAAAGCTCAGCGCCTCGGCCACATGGGGTCTTCGGACATCTGATGCGCCGTCCAGATCGGCGATGGTGCGCGCGACCCGCAAGATGCGGTGAAAGGCGCGCGCTGACAAACCAAATTTCTCAGCCGCTTTCAACAGCAGCTCTTTTCCTTCGGCATCCGGCGCGGCGATTTCTTCCAGCACATTGCCCTCAACATCCGCATTCTGGCGCGCGGACGTTCCAGTGTATCTTTGCGCTTGAACCGCACGCGCCTGCTCGACACGCGCGGCAACCGTGGCCGAACTGTCCCCGGATGGAGGCAGGTCAAGGTCGGTGAACCCGACCGGAGGCACCTCGATCCTCAGGTCGAACCGATCTATCAGCGGGCCTGATATGCGCCCCAGATAATCCTCGCCGCAGACCGGAGCGCGCGAGCAGGCCCGCGCCGGGTCGGTCAGGTAGCCGCATTTGCAGGGGTTGGCGGCGGCAACCAGCATAAAGCGGCAGGGGTATTTCACATGCGCATTGGCGCGCGCAATCATCACCTCTCCGGTTTCGATGGGTTGGCGCAGGGTTTCCAGAACGGTCCGTGGGAATTCGGGAAATTCGTCCATGAACAAAACCCCGTTGTGGGCCAGTGAGATTTCCCCCGGTTTGGCGCCTTTCCCTCCACCGACAATGGCCGGCATCGAGGCCGTATGATGCGGTTCGCGAAATGGTCTGGTGCGGCTGATGCCACCTTCGTCAAGCAGGCCGCACAGGGATTGGATCATCGAGGTTTCAAGTGCCTCGGTCGGTGTCAGCGGCGGCAATATCCCCGGCAGGCGCGCGGCCAGCATGGATTTCCCGGACCCCGGCGTGCCGATCATCATCAGGTGGTGCCGCCCTGCGGCGGCAATCTCCAACGCGCGTTTCGCCCGCTCCTGCCCTTTGACATCGCGCAGGTCGCGGGTGCTGGGGGAAAGGTTGACCTCGCCGGGCAGCGCAGCGGGCAAAGGGGCTTGGCCCGAGAAGTGGCGGACAACATCGCCCAAAGATTCAGCGCCGATCACCTGAGTAGCGTCAACCCAAGCCGCCTCGGCGCTGGAGGCCCGAGGGCACAGCAGGGTTCGGTCCTCGGCCGCGGCGGTCATCGCGGCAGGAAGCGCCCCGACAACAGGCACAAGAGACCCGTCCAGTGACAATTCCCCCAGTGAAACGGCCCCTTCAGCCGCGTCCTTGGGAATGATTTCCAGGGCTGACAGCAGAGCCACCGCAATGGGCAGGTCGAAATGGCTGCCTTCTTTGGGCAGGTCAGCGGGGGATAGGTTGATGGTGATACGCTTTGACGGCAGGGCAATGGCCATCGAGCTTAGCGCGCTTCGGACGCGATCGCGGGCCTCTGAAACTGCTTTGTCGGGCAGGCCGACGATGGAAAAGGCAGGCAACCCCGGTGAAACCGCGCATTGCACCTCGACCGGGCGTGCGTCGACACCTTGAAAGGCGACTGTATGAGAACGAGCGACCATGAACGACCTGCTTGGTTAACAGGTCGTTACTGGCACGCCGCCGGTTTAGGAATCGTTAACGGCGCTGACCATCTGAGTGAATTTCGGCCATGCCTCCGGATCGGCGAGGGTTTTGTCGCGGCAGAACCGATTGCAGAATCCCCAGCGCTGACCGTCCAGGTCCAGAAAATCTGTGACGGGCTCTCCGGAATAGGGGCAGGTCTGGTTGACCGAGGGACCGCTCTGGGCGGCCACAGCAGACGATGCCCCGCCGATTGGCCAGGGATCCGATTGAAGGTCCAGCGAATACGGGAAAGGGTCGTACTGGACTGTCAGACCCATCGCACGCCACTGCCTGACAACCGGATCCGACAGGAGGGTCAGGCAATAGTCCCGGTTGGCGTCCGAAACAGGTAGCCCATAACCGATGATCCGCGCGGCAACGGGCGTGTAAAACACATCCACCAAAGAATATGTACCGAACAACGGGCCGGTGTTCGCCCCAGACACTTGGCGCGCATGATCCCAAAGGGTTTCGATCCGGCGCAGGTCAGCAAGCGTTTCGGCCGCCGGTTCGAACCCCTTCCAACTATGAAGCAGCTGCATCGCGCATTCCCCGCGCAGGGCTGAAAACCCGGCCACCATCTCGGTGCAAAGCCACCGTGCAGTGGCGCGGGCAGCCGCGTCAGAGGGCCACAATCCGACCTGTGGGTGGCGCTCAGCCAAGGTCTCGGCCATGGCAAGGCTTTCACCAACCACAGTTTCGTCTGGCAGGCGCAGAGCAGGCACCAGACGCGCCGGGAACAGGGGTTTCATATCCTCGGCCATAGTGCCTGAATAAAGGCCGATCATGTGGTTTCGATAGGGCAGGTCGAACTTTTCCAGCATCAACCAACCACGCAAGGACCAACTGGAAAACAGGCGGTCTCCGATAAACAAATCATAGGTCATGGGCCTAGGATGGCTCAGGCTATTCAATCCGTAAAACAGAGATTTGTGCGCGGCCTGATCACGGGCAGTGATTGATCCGACCGACCGACCAACCGTCGCCGTGATGAGTAATCTCAGTCACAGAAAGATTGTCGATCCGGTGGCCGAAAGCCTCTTGCGCGTCCACATCCATGGCACGCTGGACCTGTGTCAGGATGACGCCGAAATGGGCAACAATGATCAGGTCCTGGCCGGTGTGATCGCCAATCAACCTGTCAATAACCGCGTTGACGCGGGCTCGGACTTCATTCCAGCTTTCGCCGTTTGGCGGGCGAACTTCACCGGGATTGTCCCAGTAGGCGAAGGTTAGTTCGGGGTCTTCGGCCTCGATTTCCTCGAAGCCGCGCAATTCCCAACTGCCAAAATTGATCTCTCGCAGGTCGGGGTGGTGGGGCAGGCGGTGCCGGGTGCCCTGTACCGCCGAAGCCGTGTCAGCGGCACGGCACAGGTCGGATGAGATCAACAACCCGTTGGCCGGCAAGTAGCTTTGTAGCCGACCAATGGCGGCGTGGTCGCTTAGGTCAGCAGGCAGATCGGACCAGCCGACCATGGTTTTGGCATGGGTCGGACCGTGCCTGACTAGATGCAGACGCGTCATGGCAGTTGCCCTTTCAATACCACAGGAAGCCCGGCGGTGACCTGAACCACCAGATCAGCCTGCGCGGCGAGCGCGATGTTCAGGCGGCCTTGCGCCTCGCGGAACTGACGAGACAGGGCGTTGCCCGGGACGATCCCGTGGCCAACCTCGTTCGAGACGATCACGACCGGGGCAGGACAGTCTCGTAACGCTTCAAGCAGTGCTGTCTGGGCCTGCTGCAGGTCGTGTTCCGCCAGCAGGTGATTGGTTAGCCACATGGTAGCACAATCTATCAGACAGATCTGATCCGGGGTCAGCTCGGCCAGCGTTGCGCCAAGGTCCAGGGGGGTCTCGATCGTGTCCCAACCGCTGCCGCGCTGTGAAACATGGCGCTTAACCTTATCGCGCATCTCATCATCAAACACTTGTGATGTGGCAAGATAAACGCGGATTTTTCCTGATAAAACAACAAGTTGCTCGGCGAATGCCGACTTGCCTGAGGCTGCTCCGCCCAGCACAAAGGTTAAATCCGAACCCACGATCATTACCTTTTAAGTGATCCACCTGGTGTTGTTCTGCGTATCGACCATGGGTCGGCAAGGCAAGCCCGGGCCGCGCCAGCGAAAAAGGGAGATTTCCATGGCACTGGACAGCGCAAACGATTTCTCGATGTCGCGCAGGGCGATGAAGGCCGAGTTACTGGATGCAGAAACCGAGTTGAAGCTGGCCTATGCCTGGCGCGACCAGCGCGATGAAAAGGCGCTGCACCGGTTAATCACCGCCTATATGCGACTGGCAATTTCGATGGCGGCCAAGTTCAAACGTTATGGCGCGCCGATGAACGATCTGATCCAAGAGGCCGGATTGGGTCTGATGAAGGCCGCTGACAAATTTGACCCGGATCGCGGGGTTCGGTTCTCGACCTATGCCGTCTGGTGGATCAAGGCGAGTATCCAGGACTATGTAATGCGAAACTGGTCAATGGTTCGGACCGGGTCCACCTCTGCCCAGAAATCCCTGTTTTTCAACATGCGTCGCGTCCAGGCCCGGCTTGAACGCGAAGCGGCCACTGATGGGATGGCGCTGGACCGTCACCAGTTGCACCAGATGATAGCAGCCGAGATCGGTGTTCCGTTGCGCGACGTTGAGATGATGCAAGGCCGGCTGGCAGGGTCGGATTTCTCGTTGAACGCTGTGCAATCCACGGATGAAGACGGGCGCGAATGGATCGACGCGTTAGAGGATGAACGGGAACAGGCCGCTGAAACCGTTGAAAACAAGCACGACACCGAACAGTTGCGCGAATGGTTGGTGATGGCGATGCAGGCCCTCAACGACCGAGAGCGCTTCATCGTGCGCGAACGCAAGCTGCGTGAACCGGTGCGCACACTGGAAAGCCTGGGTCAGGAACTGGGCCTGTCGAAAGAGAGGGTGCGTCAGCTTGAAGCCGCGGCTTTTGTAAAAATGCGTAAGAACCTTGAAGCTCAATCGCGCGAGGTGCAACACTTCATCGCATGAAACAGATTGCGATTCTGATGTGTACGCTGATGGTTATGGCTGGGTCCGGTCATGCCGATGACCTGATCCCTGACGATGTTACGGCCGCGATGCGAATGGCAGACGTTGTTTTGTTGGGCGAAACCCATGACAATCCTCGCCATCATCTGGTTCAGGAACAGGCGATTACATTGATCGACCCCTCCGCCGTGGTCTGGGAAATGGTCACCGAGGAAGGCGCACAGCGCCTGGCGCAAAAAGCGGCGTCCGATCCCGAAGAACTGTCACGCATCCTGCGTTGGGCGGAATCCGGCTGGCCCCCTCTCAGCCTGTATTACCCGATCTTTCAGGCCACGGATGCGCCGGTCTATGGCGCAATGGTCCCGCGTAAGGCAGCGCGTACAGCGATGGAACGTGGCGCTGCAACTGCGCTGGGCGCTGACGCAGCGCGGTTTGGGTTGACCGTTCCTCTGTCAAAGGCGGAACAGGCGGCGCGCGAGGCTGACCAGATGGCGGCGCATTGCGATGCGCTGCCGGAAAGCGCTCTGCCGCAGCTGGTTGCGATCCAAAGGTTGCGCGATGCGGTGCTGGCACGGGCCATATTGCGTGCCGTTGACGAAACTGGTGGCCCGGTTGCAGTTATCACCGGAAATGGCCATGCGCGAAAGGACCGCGGTATTCCGACATTCCTGTCGCGTCTGCGTCCGGGTCTTAAAGTGTATGTCCTGGGTCAGTCTGAAGACGGTACGATCCAAGGGGACTATGATGCAGTCATCGACAGCCCGACCGCGGACCGAGAAGACCCCTGCCTGGCCTTTCAACCGCAGAATTAACCGCTGGAACTGTCGGGCGCGCTTGCCTAATGTCGGGGCCGACCGAGACGGGAAGGGCACAACATGCTGGCATCGAAACGGATTCTGCTGATCATTGGTGGCGGTATTGCTGCCTATAAGTCACTGGATCTGATCCGGCGACTGAAGGAACGCGGCGCCGCCGTTACGCCGGTCCTGACCCGCGCAGCAGAAGAATTCGTGACACCTCTGTCTGTTGCCGCGCTGGCCGGCGAGAAGGCCTATCGCGATCTGTTCGATCTGACCGATGAGGCCGAGATGGGGCATATCCAGTTGTCCCGCTCTGCGGATC
Source organism: Ruegeria sp. CDSB022 (assembly GCF_059611145.1). NCBI lineage: Bacteria > Pseudomonadati > Pseudomonadota > Alphaproteobacteria > Rhodobacterales > Roseobacteraceae > Ruegeria > Ruegeria sp. CDSB022. Next base: position 201,633 of record NZ_JBXWOZ010000003.1, read on the forward strand.
TTGTCGTGGTCGCTCCGGCGACTTCGGATTTAATGGGCAAAATGGCAGGTGGGTTGGCGAATGATCTGGCCTCGACCCTATTGATGGCGACTGACACACCGGTTCTGTGTGCGCCTGCGATGAATGTCCGTATGTGGGATCACCCGGCGACGCGTCGTAATTTTGAACAGTTGCAGGCGGACGGCATTCGTTTTGTCGGGCCGAACGAAGGCGACATGGCCTGTGGCGAATATGGTCCGGGCCGCATGTCGGAACCGCTTGAGATCGTCGCCGCGATTGAGGCATCGCTGGGCAGCGGACCGCTCAGCGGTAAACGCATTCTTGTGACCTCGGGTCCCACGCACGAGCCGATTGACCCGGTGCGCTATATCGCGAACCGCTCATCCGGGGCGCAGGGCACAGCGATTGCACGTGCTCTGTCTGCGTTGGGTGCAGAGGTTGTGTTTGTAACCGGACCTGCCGAGGTTCCTGCACCCGATGGGGTCGAGGTTGTGCGGGTTGAAACAGCCCAGCAGATGTCAGACGCGGTGGATTCAGTCTTGCCTGTCGATGCCGGGGTATTTGCCGCCGCCGTGGCGGATTGGCGGGTGGCCAGCGCGTCGGACCGCAAGCTGAAAAAGACACGCGACGGTCTTCCGGCGCTGGATTTTGCTGAAAACCCGGACATTCTGAAGCGGGTCGCCAAGCTGGACGATGGACGCCCCGCGCTAGTTGTTGGCTTTGCCGCGGAAACGGACAATGTGATCGAACATGCGACTGCCAAACGCGACCGCAAAGGGTGCGACTGGATCATTGCGAATGATGTCAGCCCGGGGACCGGGATCATGGGGGGCGCAGAAAACGCGGTGATCCTGATCTCCGATGATGGGGCTGAGGAATGGCCACGTATGGGCAAAGACGCAGTGGCAGAAAGACTGGCACACAAGATTTCCGACGCGCTGGCCGGTTAGACAAGAGGATATCCGATGGTAGCAATTCGTGTGATCCGTGAGGACGGGGCCGACCCTTCGGTGCCCTTGCCATCTTATGAAACCACCGGAGCGGCAGGCGCGGATGTGCGTGCAAACTTCCCGGACAAGACGCCGATCACGCTGCTGCCCGGTCAGCGGGCTCTGGTTCCCACCGGACTGCGGATTGAAATCCCAAAAGGGTATGAGGTGCAGGTCCGGCCCCGCTCGGGCCTTGCGCTGAAATACGGGATCACGCTGCCCAATACGCCGGGTACGATCGACAGCGACTATCGCGGCCCTCTGGGGGTGATCCTGTTGAACGCTGGGCAGGAGAGCTTTGAAATCACCCATGGGGAACGTATCGCCCAACTGGTCGTCGCCCCGGTGGTGCAGGCGTCATTCGAGGCCACGGATACACTCAGCGATACTGACCGCGGTGCAGGCGGGTTCGGTTCGACCGGGCGCGGCTGATGTTACTTGTCCTGATCATCGCCGCAGCGCTTTGGGGGCTCGGCTATCTGGCTGGCGTGTCACGCAATGCACGGATGATTTCGGTTGGGGTGTTGTTGCTGGGGGTAATCTCGGCACAGCTGGTTTTGCCCCTTGGTAACCCCCTGCGTCAGGCCACGGGTGGTTCTGCTGCGACCTGGTTGATTTTGGTTGGTACGGCGGTTCTGGTTCTGATCTATGGAAAGGGACTGAAAGCGCTGCGAAAACGCGCGGCGCCGGCCTCGAACAAGGAGCCAGCCATGCCCTCAGACAAATTCTCCGAGACCGAGCTTGACCGCTATGCCCGCCATATCGTGTTGCGCGAAATTGGTGGGCCAGGGCAGAAAAAGATGAAGCAGGCCCGCGTGCTTGTGATCGGCGCCGGGGGGCTTGGGGCGCCCGCTTTGCAGTATCTGGCTGCGGCCGGGGTCGGCACGATAGGGGTTATTGATGATGATGAGGTTGAGAACGCCAATCTTCAGCGTCAGGTGATCCACCAGGATGCGGATATCGGCATGCCCAAGGTTTTTTCGGCCCAGCAGGCCATGCTGGCGCAAAACCCGAATGTGGTTGTTCTGCCCTATCACCGCCGACTGACCGAAGAGGTCGCCACCGAGTTATTTTCCGATTTTGACGTCATCCTGGACGGAACTGATAATTTCGACACGCGCTATTTGGCAAATCGCACGGCGGTCGCGTTGGGCAAGCCGCTGATTTCGGGTGCGCTGTCGCAGTGGGAAGGCCAGCTCAGCGTTTTCGACCCGGCCAACGATGCGCCTTGTTATCAGTGCATTTTCCCCGAGGCTCCGGCTCCAGGTCTGGCCCCGTCGTGCGCCGAGGCTGGGGTGATCGGCCCCTTGCCTGGCGTCGTCGGTTCGATGATGGCTGTTGAGGCGATCAAGGTGATCACCGGGGCGGGTCTGGCACTGAGGGGTGAGATGCTGATTTACGACGCTCTCTATGGCGAAAGCCGCAAGATTACACTGCCTCGCCGTGCAGATTGCCCCGTTTGTGGCAAAGGATAACCCCCCTGCTCTGGATCGAACGCGCCGTCGTTCTTAGGTAGGGGACAAAGGAGACTTCAATGACCAACCCGATTCTGTCCGCCTGGACCAGCGCGTTCGAAATTGCACCGTTCGACACGATATCCGACACGGATTTCGCCCCGGCCCTGGACGCGGCCATGCAGGCCCATAACGCTGAGATTGGCGCGATTGCCTCTAACCCGGAGGCCCCGACTTTTGCCAACACGGTCGAAGCGCTGGAAGCTGCAGGAGAGATGATGGACAAGGTTCTGTCTGTATTCTTCACGGTCGCGGGCGCAGACAGCAATCCCTTGCGTGAGGAGTTGCAGCGCGAATTTTCACCCAAGCTGGCCGCGCATTTCTCGGGGATTTCGTCCAACAAGGCGTTGTTTCAGCGGGTCGCCGACCTGTGGGCGCGCAAGGATGAACTGGGCCTGACGGATGAGCAGGCACGCGTTCTGATGCTGGCGCATCGCGGGTTTGTGCGCGCTGGTGCGGCGCTTGAGGGAAACGAAGACACGCGGATGCAAGAGATCAAAGCGCGGCTTGCCTCGCTGGGGACGTCCTTCACCCAGAACCTTCTTGCCGATGAGCGCGATTGGTTCATGGAATTGTCCGAAGATGACCTACAGGGGCTTCCTGATTTTGTGGTCAATTCTGCCCGGGCAGCGGGTGAGGAAAAGGGTGCAAAAGGACCGGTTGTCACCCTGTCCCGGTCACTGATCGTACCGTTTCTGCAGTTTTCACCGCGCCGGGATTTGCGCCAGAAAGCCTATCGCGCATGGACTGCCCGGGGGGCAAATGGCGGCGAGACTGACAACCGGGAAATTGCCGCCGAAATCCTGCAGTTGCGTCAGGAACGTGCAAAGCTGCTGGGCTATGAAAGCTTTGCCGATTTCAAACTGGAAACCGAAATGGCCCGCACGCCCGACCGCGTCCGTGATCTGCTGATGCAGGTTTGGGAGCCTGCCAAAACGCGCGCCAATGCTGATGCCGAAATCCTGACGCAGATGATGCAGAATGATGGGGTCAATGGGCCCTTGGAAGCGTGGGACTGGCGTTACTACGCCGAGAAACGCCGCAAGGCTGAACACGATCTCGATGAGGCGGCGCTGAAACCGTACCTGCAGTTGGATCGCATGATCGAGGCCTCTTTTGCCTGCGCGAACCGTTTGTTCGGGCTGGAATTCAAGCGGTTGGACATACCGCTGTACCATCCGGACTGCCGGGCCTGGGAGGTGACACGGAACGGGCAACATATCGCGGTGTTCATTGGGGATTACTTTGCACGCGGCTCCAAACGGTCAGGCGCTTGGTGCAGCGCGATGCGCGGGCAGGCAAAGTTTCCCAAGGTGCAGGCTCCGGTCGTGATCAACGTCTGTAATTTCGCCAAGGGTGATCCGGCGCTGCTGTCTTATGACGACGCTCGGACTTTGTTCCATGAATTCGGCCATGCGTTGCACCAGATGCTGTCGAACGTGACCTATGAAAGCATCTCGGGCACCTCCGTTGCGCGCGACTTTGTCGAGCTGCCCAGCCAGCTATACGAACACTGGCTTGAAGTCCCAGAGGTTCTGGCCGAATTCGCCACTCATGCCGAAACCGGCGCGCCGATGCCGCAGGAGATGCTAAAGAAAGTGCTCAAGGCCGCCAATTTCGATCAGGGGTTCCAGACTGTAGAATATGTGGCCTCGGCGCTGGTTGATCTGGCCTTTCATGAGGGCGCAGCGCCCGACGAGCCGATGGCGAGACAGGCAGAAGTTCTGGCGGATCTGGGAATGCCCGCGGCAATCGGGATGCGCCATGCCACGCCGCATTTTGCGCATGTGTTTGCTGGTGACGGCTATAGCGCTGGCTATTACAGCTATATGTGGTCCGAGGTCATGGATGCTGACGCCTTCGCCGCGTTCGAAGAGGCGGGGGGCGCCTTTGATTCCGAACGCGCAAAAGCGCTTGAGGAAAATATCCTGTCCACCGGCGGTTCCCGCGAAGCCGAAGAACTATATCTGGCCTTCCGCGGTCGTTTGCCGGGGGTTGAGGCCCTGCTGAAGGGGCGCGGCCTTATCGCAGCCTAATATCCCAATTCGCGGTCAACGAGGTGCAGGAAAGGCTCGCCCGCCTCACCTCTGCGAATATTTTCACAGATCACCTGCGCCGATGTAACGGGGCGGGTTTCAGAGGCAATGTGAGGCGTCACCGTGACGTTTGGATGCGTCCAATACGGGTGGCTCGCAGGCAGCGGCTCGACCCGGAAAACATCCAGCGTTGCGTGACCGATCTGGCCCGTATCCAGAGCTGCCAGCAAGGCGTGATCGTCGATCAGCGGTCCTCGGCCCGGGTTGATGATATGCGCACCCTTAGGCATCAGCGACAGGGTTTCGGCGTTCAGTGTGTTTTCCGTGGCAGGCGTATCGGGCAGCAATAAAACCGCGATCTCGGCCTGTGTCAGTGCCGCACGCAACCCATCCTCACCGTGAAAGCAGGTGACCCCGGGGATGGCCTTGGCCGAGCGGCTCCAGCCGGTAACGTTGAAATTCAGTGTCGACAGCGCGCGGGCTGCGGCCTCTCCCAATGCGCCAACGCCCAGGATGCAGACGGTTCTGTCCGAGGCCAGCGGTGGTGGATCTGGGGCCCAAACCCCATCCTGAACCGTGATGTGCCGGTCCATACCCAGATGATAGCGCAGCACGTGACCGACGACCCATTCGGTCATTCCCTGCGTCAACCCGTGGTCCACCATTCGCGCCAGCGGCACAGTCAGAGTGTCATTCTCGACGATGCTTTCGATCCCAGCCCATAGGCTGAGCACGGCTTTGAGGCGGGTGTAAGGTGCAAAATCCCGTAAGCCGCTATTGGGCGCATAGACGACGTAATCCACCTGATCTGGTTCAAACGTGGTGCCTAGCTGAAACACGACCCCGGCATTAGTCAGGTACTGTGTCATCAAGGGTTGATACACGGGCCATAGTTCGGGGCGTGCCGAGAACAGGATGTTTGCAGTCATAACGGGCCTTTCGGATCAGCGGGGGCGGTGAATATGGGCACTTTGGACGATGCCGAAAGCTGCCATCAAAACCAGCATGGCCGAACCGCCATAGCTGACCATCGGCAGGGGAACTCCTACGACTGGGGCCAAGCCCATGACCATCGACATGTTCACGGCAAAGAATAGGAAGAAGTTCAGTGCGATACCCAGCGTGACCAAAGAGGAAAACCTGTCCTTGGTTGTCAGGGCCGTAACCAGGCAGAAGATCAGGATCAGCCCATAGAGAACCAGCAGGGTGATGCCGCCGACAAATCCGAATTCTTCGGCCAGCGTCGTAAAGATGAAATCTGTGTGTTTCTCGGGCAGGAAGTTCAGGCGCGATTGTGTGCCCTGCATGAACCCGCGCCCGTTCCAGCCTCCGGACCCCAGCGCGATCTTGGATTGGGTGATGTGATACCCCGCGCCCAGCGGATCGGTGGAGGGATCAAGGAAGGTGTCGATGCGGCGGAACTGGTAATCCTTGAGCAACTGCCACTCGGTTCCGCGGCTGTTGAAGACCGTGGCGATCAGACCGACACCTGCGGCAATAACCGCAGCGAAATAGGCCCAGTGAACGCCGGCCAGAAACATCAGGCCTCCCCCCGCCGCCAGCAGCAGGATCGAGGTGCCGAGATCCGGCTGGCGCAACACCATGAAGGTTGGGATCAGGATCAGGATGACAGGGATCAGAACCCAAAGGGGGTGTGACGTTTTATGCGATGGGAGCCAGTCGTAATAGGCCGCAAGCACCATCACCAGTGCTACTTTCATCACCTCTGATGGCTGCAGGCGCATGAACCCCAGGTCGATCCAGCGTTGCGCGCCCATGCCAACTGTTCCGAACAACTCGACCACCACAAGTAGAGCGATCGAGGCCAGATAAGCCAGAACCGACATATTTCGCCAGAACCAGATCGGGACCAGTGCCACAATGAACATCGCGGTTAAGCCCAACCCAAAGCGTTCCATCTGAGGTTCGGCCCAAGGGGTCCATGATCCACCCGCCACCGAGTACAGCATCAGGAACCCTGCGCTGGCCACGCTGATCAGCAGCAGGGTCAGGGGCCAGTTCATATACAGGAACTTGCGGAACCCCGATGGCGTGGATTTGACGGCATATTCAAGATAGCTCATGCGCGGTCCTTCTGGGGCGGACGCGCTTTGGGGCGGCGGTCGCCCTCCAGCCGTTTTTGCTGTTCCTTGATACGCTCACGATCGGCGGCCGGATAGGCTTCGAGTGGTGGCGTACCGTTGTACAGCGCCTGCAGCATGATATCCCGTGCAACCGGTGCCGCGGCCTTCGACCCCCCGCCGCCATGTTCCACCACGACGGCTACGGCGTATTTCGGGTTGTCATAGGGGGCAAAGCTGACGAACAGCGCGTGGTCACGGCGTTCCCACGGCAGGTCTTCGTTGCGGATAACGCCAGCCGCACGTTCTGCCTTGGTGATATTGCGGACTTGGCTGGTGCCGGTCTTGCCCGCCATACGGAACTCATCCGAGATGATACGGCTGCGATAAGCCGTGCCGCGCCGGTCGTTCGAGACCGAAAACATTGCCTTGCGGACATATTCCAGATTAGTCCGATTGACCGCGAGCGGTTCCCCCGCGCCCGAGGGTTGTTCAACCCCATTGACCGAACGCACAAGGCGTGGCGAGACCGCACGCCCAGTTGCAATCCGGGCTGTCATGACGGCTAGTTGCAGCGGTGAGGCCAGCATAAAGCCCTGACCGATTGAGGCATTGGCAGTGTCACCTACCAGCCATTCTTCGCCGTGGACACGCTCTTTCCAAGCCTGATTGGGGGCAAGCCCTGCAGCCACTGCGGACATCGGGATATCGTGTTTCACGCCCAGCCCAAAGATACGAGCCATGTCGGAGATATTGTCGATGCCTGTGCGCAGGGCAACGTCGTAATAATACACATCGCAGCTGCGTTTCAGAGACAGACCAAGATCAACTGTACCATGCCCGCCGCGTTTCCAACAATGGAACCGGCGACTGCCGACTTTCAAGTGGCCGGGGCAGTAAACAGTGTTTCCAGGACCGATGACCCCAGCCTCAAGCGCGGCCATGGCAGTGATCATCTTAAAGGTCGAGCCGGGTGGATAGGTGCCCTGTACTGTCTTGTTGGCCAACGGGCGATAGTTGTCTTGTGTCAGAGCCCGGTAATCGGCAACCGAGATTCCGCGCACAAAAAGGTTGGGATCAAAGCTGGGTGCGGAACTGATGGCGCGGATATCACCGGTCTCACAGTCGATCACCACTGCTGCGGCGCTTTCACCAGCCAAACGGGCCTGAGCGTATTGTTGAAGATCGGCATCGACCGACAGTTGCAAATCGGCCCCGGCCAAACCTTCTTGACGGTCAAGTTCACGCATCACGCGGCCGGTGGCGTTCACTTCGACGCGTTTGGCGCCTGCTTTGCCGCGCAGGCTGATTTCCTGTTTGGCCTCAAGCCCGACCTTGCCGATCTGAAAACGGGGAATGCGCAGAACGGGTTCCGGATCTTCTATCTGACTGAGGTCGTAATCGCTGACCGGTCCGACATAGCCGACGATATGCGCGAAATCCTCATATCTGGGATATTGCCGGGTCATCCCGACCTCGGGTGTGACACCGGGCAGGGCGGGGGCGTTGACGGCAACTTTCGAGATATCTTCCCACGTGACTTGATCGGCCAGAGTGACCGGCAGGAACGGGGCCGATCTTCGCATTTCGGTCATGGCGCGTTCGATCTCATCCTCGGTCAGTGGGATCAGTTCAGAAAGCTTGGAGATGACGGCTTCAACATCGCCCGCATCTTCGCGCACCATGACGATACGGTAGGACGGAGAGTTTTGCCCGATGATCTGCCCGTTGCGATCGTATATTCGACCACGTGTGGGCGGGATCAGGCGGATGTTAATCCGGTTTTCCTCGGCCAACAGGCGGTATTCGTCAGCCTGATCTACCTGCATAAACCGCATCCGGGCGGCCAGACCTCCGATAAAAGCGGCTTGCAGGCCTCCAAGGATCAGCGCACGGCGTGGCAAACGTTTATAGGCGAGGCCCTGTGACTTGGGTTTGCGCTGTTTCATTACCGCCCTCCCGACAGGCCAGGGTCAGAAGGTGCGACACGACGCACACCAAAACCGTTCTGACTGAGCAGAACGATCAATGGGTAGATCCCGATTGTCAGAACCACTTGCACCACGACCATCCCCAATGCCGCTTGTTGCACGGACAGAATAGCAAGAATGACGCGATTCAGGAAAAAAACAGCTGTGATCACGACGGCAACGGTGGTCCATTCGCCCAAAAAGCCCGCGTCGCGCAACCCGGGAGTTGCGGACCGAAGATAGGCAGTACCCAACACAACAAGCGCGGCCAGCAAGCCGGGGGGACGTTGAAACAGAAGGTCGGCTGCCAGCATGATCAGGGCGACCAGCAGGGTTGGCACATATTCGGGGCGCCGCAGAACCCAGGCATAGGTCAACGCGATCAGGAAATCCGGAAACGGCCAGCGATCCGGCTGCGTGTCCAGTGGCAGCAGGTGCAGGAACAAGACCAGCAGCGCCAACAGCAGATACAGGCCACGTTTGAGCCACAGATTGGACGCGGCACTATCCATCGCCAGTCTCCGTCGGTGTCAGTGCCGCCTCGGGTTGGCGTGGGCCGACAATTCCTCCAGGGTCCTGAATAAGTGGCGCAGACTGATAGCGTAGCACTCTTAGAAATTTGAGCCGTTCAAAATCTGCAGACAGCCGCACCCGCAGGCGGCCACCCGGATCAGCGGTAATCTGACCGATCAGCAGGCCGCCAGGGAAAACGCCGCCATCCCCCGAGGTCACAACCCTGTCGCCCGGGCGCACCAGTTCGCGGTTCTCCAGAAACTCAACCACAGGCGCGGCGGTGTTGTCCCCGGCAATCAGAGCGGTCTGCCCCGACGGTTGAATCGTGGCAGGTATCGCGCTGGACGCGTCGGTCATCAGGATCACCCGTGCGGTATCTGGACCAACTCCCGAGATACGGCCGACAACGCCAATCCCGTCCATGGTGGCCCATCCATCCATAATTCCGTCACGCTCGCCCACGTTCAACAGAACCGACTGCCGGAACGGAGAACCGCTATCGGCCATGACAACCCCGGTAATATAGGTCAGGCGCGGATCGAGACGCACATTGTTTAGATCCAGAAGCCGGGCATTTTCCTGCTCAAGTTGTAGTGCGGCCTCTTTCCAGGCGCGCATCAGACGCAACTCGCTGCGCAATTCCTGGTTCTGCTCGCTCAGGCGTTGATAGCTCTGAAAATCCCGTGCCAGATTGACCGCAGCGGTAACCGGAACCATCGCCCAATCCATCGAGGGCACCACGTTGTCGACAACTTGCGCCCGAAACCGTTCGACGCGAGGGCTGTCAATGCGCCAGACCAGAAAGATGCCCAGAAGGCACAGAACCACGATCCCCAGCAACAAACGACGGAGCGGGGTGGTGTATTCATCGCGCTGTGATCGGTCCTTTGCCACAGGACTCCTTCCCGTGCTGCTCGCGCCCGAATGTACCCTTTAGAGGGTGCGCGCCTTAGCTTTCGTAGTCAATCGCGTGGCGCAGCTGTTTTTCGTATTCCAGTGCCTTGCCGGTGCCCAAAGCCACACAGTTTAGGCTTTCATCAGCAATTGACACGGCCAGACCTGTCTGTTCCCGCAGTGCCAAATCCAAATCGCCCAACAAAGCACCGCCACCGGTCAGCATGACGCCGCGGTCCACGATATCTGCGGCCAGATCAGGCGGCGTGGTTTCAAGTGCGGTCATAACGGCTTCGCAGATTGCCTGAACCGGTTCCGACAGGGCCTCGGCGACCTGCGCCTGGCTGATTTCGATTTCTTTGGGCACGCCATTCAACAGATCGCGGCCACGGATATGCATCGACTGGCCGCGCCCATCATCAGGCATACGGGCGGTTCCGATCGTGGTCTTGATCCGCTCGGCGGTGGATTCACCCACCAACAGGTTCTGCTGGCGGCGCAAGTATGAGATAATCGCCTCATCCATTCGGTCTCCGCCAACGCGGACCGAACGGGCATAGACAATGTCGCCCAGCGACAGAACGGCAACCTCGGTGGTACCGCCGCCGATATCCACGACCATGTTGCCGGTCGGGTCAGTGATGGGCATTCCTGCACCAATAGCCGCAGCGATGGGTTCGGCGATCAGGCCCGCCCGGCGAGCGCCTGCGGACATAACCGATTGGCGAATGGCCCGTTTTTCAACAGGCGTAGCACCATGGGGGACGCAGACAATGATTTTGGGCTTTGAGAATGTGGAGCGTTTATGCACCTTACGAATAAAGTGCTTGATCATTTCTTCAGCGGTGTCGAAATCCGCAATCACGCCTTCGCGCATGGGGCGGATCGCTTCGATCGAACCAGGGGTTCGGCCCAGCATCAGCTTGGCATCCTCACCGACGGCGAGAACTTTCTTAACCCCATCCTTGACGTGGTAAGCCACAACTGAAGGTTCCGACAGGATCACACCGCGCCCTTTGACATAAACAAGCGTATTTGCTGTTCCAAGGTCGATCGCCATGTCCGCTGAGAACAAGCCGCCCAGATTGCCAAAGATGCCCATGTTGTACTGATCCCGTTCGTCAGAATTTCTACTGCCCGCGACTCGACGGTTCCGGGACGGATGTCTTATAGGGTGCCATCTCGCCCGGTAAAAGGGCTGATTCCGCGTAACTCAGCACCTTTCCGCCTTATTGAGAGGGACTTTAGAAGGCAACATGCTCTCTTATCAACACATTTACCACGCCGGGAATCTGGCTGATGTTCAAAAGCACGCTCTTTTGGCATGGGTACTGGACTATCTGACGCGAAAAGATAAGCCGATAACCTATCTGGAAACCCATTCCGGGCGTGGCCTGTACCAGTTAGACGCAGCAGAAGCTGTGCGCACAGGCGAGGCCGCCGTAGGTATCAAGCGAGCGCAGCGCGAAGGGTGGTTTCCATCTGATCATCCTTTGTCGCAGGCGCTGGCCAAGGTTCATGAACGGCACGGAGAAAACAGCTATGCCGGTTCGCCGCTGATCGCGGCCAACCTGCTGAGGGATCAGGACAGCCTGCATTTCGCAGAGCTGCACCCGCAGGAATACGCGGCATTGTCGATGACCATGTCCTCCTTTGGGGCAAAGGAGTACAAACAGGACGGGTTTGAGCTGGCGCAGTCGTTGCTTCCGCCAACGCCGCGGCGCGGGATGCTGATGATTGATCCCAGCTATGAGGTGAAGGCGGATTATGACCGGCTGCCGGGCGTGATCTCAAAACTGCACCGTAAATGGAATGTGGGCGTCATCGCGCTGTGGTATCCGATCCTGACCGATCAACGCCAGGCCCCGATGATTGCCGCGTTGAAGGCGCAGGGCTTTCCCAAGGCGATCTGTCATGAAGTCCAGTTTGCACCTGCGCGGGAAGGTCACCGAATGGTCGGATCAGGGATGTTCCTGCTGAACGCGCCCTTTGGCATCCAAGATGAAATGGACCGTCTGTCAGAGCTGTTCAAAGGGCTGTGACGCCAGTCTGATTTCGGACCATAGGGTTCTCCCGCCCAATTTGCCAGCATCTTAAAGATGCCGTCAAACGTGTTGGGCCCGGCAGCGCGCCGCAGGCGCGCTGCCGGGCCCAAAGCCGCAAGGGCGTCCGGCATAGCCGGGCACCCGCGGGTGCGGGAGCCCTTGGGAGTTTCATCTGGCGGTCAGGTCAGGTCCTTATAGCTGATTTCACGCGTGTCTGCACCTGGCCCGGCCTTTTCACGGCGCATGATCAGGCGGTTCAGTGCGTGGATATAGGCCTTGGCGGATGCCACGACCGTATCGGTATTCGCTGACTGACCGGTGGCGATCATGCCGTCCTCTTCCAGCCGAACCGATACGGTTGCCTGCGCATCAGTACCCTCGGTCACAGCATGGACCTGATACAGTTGCAGGCGGGCGGTGTTGGGATAGATTCGGCGAACGGCTTTGAAGGTGGCATCGACCGGACCGTCGCCATGTTCGGTGGCGACAATGTCCTTGCCATCCACTTCCAGCTCGACCGTCGATTCCGCCTGACCGCCGGTGCCGCAGGTGACTTTCATCGAAACCAACTGCAGGTGATCGTCGGCCTCATCATCCTGGCTCATCAACGCGATCAGGTCGTCGTCAAAAACCTCTTTCTTGCGGTCGGCCAGATCCTTGAACCGCACGAAGATGTCCTTGAGCTGATTGTCACCGACCTCATAACCGAGCGTTTCCAGCTTGTCGCGCAACGCAGCCCGGCCCGAGTGTTTGCCAAGCGGCAGAGAGGTGCCCGACAGGCCGATATCTTCAGGGCGCATGATCTCGAAATTCTCTCGGTTCTTCAGCATGCCGTCCTGATGGATTCCGCTTTCATGCGCAAAGGCATTCTTGCCGACAATGGCTTTGTTGAACTGAACCGGGAAGCCCGCAACCGTCGCAACCCGTCGCGAGATATGCATGATCTTGGTGGTGTCGATGCCAGTATGCCACGGCATGATGTCATTGCGGGTGCGCAGCGCCATCACAACTTCTTCCAGTGCAGTATTGCCCGCACGCTCGCCAAGGCCATTGATGGTGCATTCGATTTGACGCGCACCACCAGCGACAGCCGCCAGTGAGTTCGCCGTCGCCATGCCAAGATCGTTGTGGCAATGGGTGGCAAACACCACCTCATCCGCGCCCGGAACCGTTTCGATCAGGCGCTTGATCAGGTCAGCGGATTCGACAGGTGCCGTGTAACCGACAGTGTCGGGGATGTTGATCGTCGTGGCACCGGCCTTGATCGCGATCTCGATCACACGGCACAGATAATCCCACTCGGTCCGGGTCGCATCCATCGGCGACCACTGTACATTTTCGCACAGGTTGCGGGCGTGGCTGACGGTTTCGTGGATCTTGTCAGCCATCTCGTCCATGGTCAGGTTCGGAATGGCACGGTGCAGTGGAGAGGTGCCGATGAAAGTGTGGATGCGGTTCTTGCCAGCGTGTTTGATCGCCTCCCAGCAGCGGTCGATATCAGCGAAATTCGCACGGGCCAACCCACAGATGCGGCTGTTTTGTGATCGCTCGGCAATCTCGCTGACGGCTTTGAAGTCGCCTTCTGATGCGATCGGGAAACCGGCCTCGATGATGTCGACACCCATCTCGTCCAGCAGTTCCGCGATTTCCAGTTTTTCGGCATGGGTCATGGTCGCGCCGGGGCTCTGCTCGCCGTCGCGCAAAGTGGTGTCAAAGATCAAGACGCGGTCTTGGTCGGTCACATTGGTCATGGGATTCTCTTTCTTCTTCTGTCCTAAAGCCTATGGCGCGCGGGCGTCCTCCTCTGAGCGGGCGCGCCGGGTGGCACGCTCAGAGGCGGATTAGGATCAGTAGGCCACGCAGAGACGCACCGCAGGGGGCGGTGTCGGCAACAAGGATATCTGCGCGGTTGATCATGGGGTTGAGCTTATACAGCGCATGCGGGGAATGAAAAGTAGGAATTTCATGCAGACGTCAAAACCTGCACGAACCGTGACGGTTGATTGCCGAATGAAGACCGCTAGTTGATCCGGAATGGAGAAAGCTCTCATCATAGGTGCCTCGGGTGGTATCGGTGCCGCGCTGCAAAGGCTGTTGACCATGCAATCCGTAGACGTAACCACCTTGTCGCGTTCTGCTGATGGTTTCGACCTCACGAATGTCGAAGCTGTCGGCCCGGCTCTGGAAGCATTGCAATGCCCGTTTGACTTGATCTTCATTGCGACGGGTGCTTTGGAAATCAATGGTGCACAGCCAGAGAAGTCCATCAGATCAATTTCAGCGCAGGCAATGATGGACCAGTTTGCCCTGAATGCGGTTGGTCCGGCCCTTGTGCTGTCACACGCTGCGCGGCTGCTACCACGGGGTAGGCGATCTGTCGTGGCGGTGTTGTCCGCCCGCGTCGGATCAATCGGAGATAATCAGCTGGGGGGATGGATCAGCTATCGGGCCTCAAAAGCTGCGGCCAATCAGATTGTGCGCACATCCGCGATTGAGCTGGCCCGCACCCACAAAAAGGCGATCTGTGTGGCTCTGCATCCGGGTACAGTGCGTACAGAATTCACGCGCAAATATGTTGGGCGACACCCGACCGTTGAATCGGATGAAGCCGCGCGAAACCTGCTGAGCGTCGCCAGGGCGCTTGTGCCCGCAGACACTGGCGGGTTCTTCGACTGGGCTGGAAAACCTGTGCCGTGGTGAGACCCGCTAACCGTCAGAGGCAGGGCTGGTTGCCGTTGTCGCGCTGTCGTCTGCCGGAGCACTCTCCTGCGGCTCGCTGGTGTTTTCACCCGGCAGAACACCGTTTTCCCAGACGCCGGTTTCTTCTTTGCCGTCAGCATAGCGCATCGTGCCGTCACCGTGGCGTTTGTTGTCCAAAAACCCACCTTCGTACACGTCGCCAGTCGCATAGGTAGCGGTTCCGGTGCCACTGATCTTCCCCTCGACCCAACCGCCTGTATAGGTGAAGCCGCGCGGTGTGGTTATCGATCCTTGCCCGTGGCGCTGCCCATCTTTGAAATCGCCCTTGTAGGTCGTTCCGTCCGGGAAGCTGGCTTTGCCCTCGCCCTGGCGCGCGCCGTCGACCCAATCGCCTTCATATTTGTACCCGTTTGCAAATGTCAGAACACCGGTGCCGTGGTTCAGACCGTTCTTGAACTGCCCATCGTAGATGGCGCCGTTCGGGTAAGTGGCCTTGCCCTGACCCTCGAAGACTCCGGCGATCCAGTCGCCGTCGTAAATCAGGCCATCAGGATAGGTGTGCATTCCTTTGCCATGGGGCAGGTCTGCACTGAAATCACCGACATAGGTCGAACCGTCAGGATAGGTCAACTCTCCGAGGCCCTCAATCTGGCCGTCTTTCCATTCACCAGTATAGTCGAACCCGTCCGTGCCCAGAAAACGGCCTTTGCCGTGGCGGCGATCATCGTGATAGTCACCTTCGTAGATGGCGCCACTGGCATAGGTTGCCTTGCCCTTGCCTTGTCGGCGCCCATCAAAAAAATCGCCTTCATACAAATCGCCATTGGCTTGCAGTAGACGGCCTTTTCCGGTCATTCGATTTTCGGACCAGTCACCCGTATAACTCATACCTTCCGGCCGCGTCAGGCTGCCTGTGCCATGACGCTTGCCGTCTTTGATGTCGCCCTCATACACGTTGCCTTTGGCTGAGGTTATCTTGCCTTTGCCCTGCTTGACCCCGTCGACCCAGCCGCCCTCGTACACCTCTCCGGTCGGGTCGGTCAGAGTGCCTTTACCGTGGTGCCGGGCATTCTTGAACCCACCTTCGTATTTCGCTCCGTTGGCGTAGACGGCGACTCCTTGGCCGTTGAACGAGCCATCGGCCCATTCCCCTTCATAGCTGCCACCATCAGCATAGATGATCGTTCCGAACCCTTCGGGTTGACCGTTGGCAAAGGCGCCCTGATAGATCGACCCGTTAGCATAGCGCGCGATACCCTGACCCTGAATTTCGCCTTCGATCCATTCGCCTTCGTATTCGAAACCATCCGGCAACTGGTAGGTGCCGGTTCCGTGCCGCAGGCCATTTAGGAACGTGCCTTCGTATACGCCGCCCACTTCGTCATCGGCCACGACTACCTGATCGTTCTGCGCGAAGGCGGTCAGCGCTGACAGGGTCAATGCAACTGCGGCGATTGAAGTGCGAAAAACGTTCATGTTTGGTCCTGTCTGCGCGAGCATCGTGCTTTTGCGCAAAACTAGGATACCGACGCAGGCAGGGCAACGGCTTTTGCCTTATTGGTCTTTCACTCGCGGTGCGATCTGGTAAATGGCAATAGGACAGTCGAGGGCAAGAGGGCAGTATGGCCGACCGTTTCCGTATCACTCTGGCGCAACTCAATCCCATTGTCGGGGATTTGGAAGGCAATGCGGCCAAGGCTTTTTCTGCGTGGGAGCAGGCGCGCGAGGCCGGTGCCCAACTTGTTGCTTTCCCCGAGATGTTCATCACCGGCTATAATACGCAGGACCTTGTGATCAAGCCCGCGTTCCACAAAGCCGCAATGAAAGCTGTTGAGGCGCTTGCGGAACGTTGCGCCGATGGGCCTGCGATTGCGATCGGTGGGCCGTGGTTCGAAGATGACCGGCTGTATAACGCCTATCTCATCCTCAAGAACGGCAGGATCAGCAGTAAAGTGCTGAAACATCACCTGCCGAATGAGACAGTCTTTGACGAAGTGCGCCTATATGATTCCGGCCCGCTGGGCGGTCCCTATTCGGTTGGCAACTCTCGGATCGGCAGCCCGATCTGCGAAGACAGCTGGCATCCGGATGTTGCCGAGACGCTGGAGGAGACAGGAGCCGAGTTTCTGCTGATCCCCAACGGCTCGCCTTATTTCCGAAACAAATATGATGTGCGCCTGAACCATATGGTGGCGCGCGTGGTTGAGACCGGATTGCCGCTGATTTACCTGAACATGGTCGGAGGGCAGGACGATCAGGTCTTTGACGGGGCGACCTTCGGGTTGAATCCAGGCGGAGAACTGGCATTCCGAATGCCTGTGTTCGACGAAGCGATAGCGCATGTGGATCTTGAACGCGGCGATGCAGGTTGGCGTATAATTCCGGACGAGATTGTGCCGCAGCCAGATGCGTGGGAGCAGGACTATCGCTCGATGGTCCAGTCTCTGCGTGATTACATGGCCAAAACCGGGTTCAAAAAGGGTGTTCTGGGTCTCTCTGGCGGCGTTGATTCAGCCCTTGTCGCGGCAATAGCGGTGGATGCGATTGGCGCTGAAAATGTTCGCTGCGTGATGTTGCCGTCGGAATATACCAGCCAGGATTCTTTGGATGATGCCGAAGCGGTGGCTAAGTCGTTGGGTGTTCACTATGATTTCGTCCCTATTGCACAGGGGCGCGCGGCGATCACGGATACGCTTGCCCCATTGTTTGCCGGGCGAGACGAAGATCTGACCGAAGAAAACATCCAGTCCCGCCTGCGGGGGCTGTTGCTGATGGCCCTGTCGAACAAGTTCGGCGAGATGCTGCTGACCACAGGTAACAAATCCGAAGTCGCCGTTGGATATGCCACGATCTATGGGGATATGAACGGTGGTTATAATCCAATCAAAGACCTGTACAAAACCCGCGTGTTCGAGACCTGCCGCTGGCGCAATGCCAATCATCGCGGCTGGATGAAAGGCCCCGAGGGTGAGGTCATCCGACCCTCGGTCATCGACAAACCTCCTAGTGCCGAGTTGCGCGAAGACCAGAAGGACAGTGACAGCCTGCCGGATTATCCGGTTCTGGACGCCATTCTGGATATATTGGTTGATCAGGATGGGTCGATCGCGGATTGCGTGGCCGCCGGGTTCGAAGAAGCCGTTGCGCGCCGGATCGAACATTTGGTCTATATCAGCGAATACAAACGGTTTCAGTCCGCCCCGGGGACACGTTTGACCAAGCGGGCATTCTGGCTGGATCGTAGGTATCCTATCGTGAATCGTTGGCGCGACAGGACCTGACGCCTTACAGGAATCACCATTCTGACGCGAAAACTGTTTCCAATTTTTAGGCAATAGTCGCTTTCTACTGGAACTGTTTTTGTTTTTGAGTGCAGCGGCTTAGATTTTCTTGGGCGTATCCGAGCCCCACTTGATGCTCGGTCTTTTTTTTGCCACATTTTAGCTTGATTGTTGCCCCATGTGGGGCGGATGCGACGCATTGTGGGAAATAGGTGTTTATGAGCTTTCCCTTCGGTCTTTAGCGACGCGTCCGAAATTGGATGTCTGAGTTAACGATTTGGTGCCATTATGTACGATGAATACGATAAACCGCTTCATTCACCGCCAAAATGGCGGTCTATGCAATCCGAAGGTCGGTCTCTGGATGAGGCAAAGGTAGATGCTGCCATTGCCAATTTGTTGAATGAAGAGGTGCCCAAAGAGGAATCCACGACGGTGGGCCCCGGCGCGCAGTTTCTGGAAACAGAAGCCAAGGTGCCGGAAGGCAGTATCGCTACCTCTTTGCGTCAGAAACTGGCTGAATTGTGCGGCGCGGCCTGAAGTTTTCAAAATCCTGAATTAGATGCGCTGGCTTGCCACGTTGGCCGAATGGTCACAGGCCTGAGCAATAGTCATTGAAGCGAAGTTTCTTCTGTTGCGTCTGTCCTGATCCCGCGCCTTCATTGCGGTCCGTGCAATGAATTATGAGCGGTTGATGCCTGGCCCCAAGCCTAATGCTGTTGAACCCGATCTAAAGCTGCCAAAAGCCGTTGATGTTGTTGTCATTGGTGGAGGAATTATTGGGGCATCAACCGCCCTCGAACTGTCAGAGCGGGGAATGTCTGTCCTTCTGTGCGAAAAGGGACAAATTGCCTCTGAGCAGAGTTCACGGAACTGGGGATGGGTGCGTTTGGGTATGCGCGATCCTCGGGAAATCCCGCTGATGCAGGAATCACAGCGTATCTGGGCGCAGCTCGATCAACGCACCGGGCGCAAGACAGGTTTCACACAGGCCGGTATCCTGTTCGGCGCCTCAGGCAAGCGGGAACAGAGCAATCTTGAACGCTGGCTTCGCCATGTGGAGGGGTTGAATACTGGGGCAAGGATGGTGTCCGGGGCTCTGTTGGCGGAACTTATGCCAGACCATCAGACGGGGTTGGATTGCGCATTGTTTATGCCGCAAGACGGTAGGGCGGAACCGCAATGGGCTGCACCCGCAATCGCCGAAGCTGCGCGTGACCGGGGGGCCCTGTTGATGACCAACTGTGCAGTGCGCTGTCTGGATACAGAGGCGGACCGTGTCGTCGGTGTCTTCACAGAACGCGGTCGCGTGGCCTGCGGCAATGTCGTACTGGCGGGCGGTGCGTGGTCGCGCTTGTTTGCAGGGAATGCTGGAGTTGATTTTCCACAACTGAAGGTGCTGAACACCGTATTCCGAACCTCTCCGGTTTCCGGTCCTGAGGCTGCTTTGTGGTCGGACGATTTTGCAATACGCAAGCGGGACGACGGAGGGTATACGATTGCCTCCGGGCACGAAAACACCGTTGATATCGTGCCGGATAGCCTTCGTCTGGCGTGGCAATTTCTTCCTGCGTTTCGCCAGGAGTGGCGGTCGCTGCGGTTTCGGGTGTCGAAGCGGTGGGCCGAAGAGGCGCGACAAGATCGGAGGTGGTTGCCCACGGATGTGACACCGTTCGAACTTTGCCGCACTTTGGATCCCGAACCATCGCGCCGGGTGTTGCGGCGGGCTTGGAAAAGCGCAATCAGTGGTATTCCCGCGCTAAAGCAGGCTGAAATCGTTCAGAGTTGGGCAGGGATGATTGATGTAACGCCGGATGCGATCCCGATCATCTCGCACGTGGACCACAGGCCCGGCCTGTTCATTGCTACGGGTTTCTCGGGTCATGGGTTCGGAATCGGACCCGGTGCCGGGCGGCTGATGGCTGATCTGGTCTCGGGCAATGTCCCCTGTGTTAATCCGGCCGTTTTCCGCCTGTCCCGCTTTGCGGACGGGTCGAAAATCCGGCCGGACCCGGGGTACTAGACGTTAACCCATCATCTGATAGCTGACCGGGACAAATCGGAACCCATCGCCGCGCGCCTCGACGTAACCGGCTGCAGGGAAGGGCATGTGATATCCGATCATCGGAACTTTGTCTGCCGCCAGCATCCCCAGCACATTGCGGCGTGAAGCGGTGGCTGCGGCTTTGTCCATGTCGAACTTTACCTCCCACTCGGGACGAGCAAAAGACCACACATAGTGATTGGCCAGATCGGCCGTCAGCACCAGACGTTGACCGTTGCTTTCCAGATGAAAGACCGTGTGTCCGGGGGTATGCCCATGCGCTGAAACGGCGGTTATTCCGGACAGAACCTTGCCGCCATCGCCGACAAAGGTCATCTTTTCGGCCATTGGGGTCACTTTGGCGGCGACCAGATCGCCGACCCGATTGCCGGAATCCTGCGCGGCCCAAAAGTCATACTCGGATGATGCGGTGACATAGCGCGCATTCGGGAAGGTTGGCGCGTCATTTGTGGTCATGCCGCCAATATGGTCAGGGTGCATATGGGTGATGACGACGACGTCGATTTGATCCGGGTTCACGCCTGCATCTGCCAATGCCGCCTGAATGCCGCCTTGCCCAAGGCCAGTATCAAACAGCACAAGTTCAGATCCGGTATTGACAAGCGTTGGTGTGAAAAAGAACTGGGCTTTATCGGCAGGAATAAAATTCTGGGCCGATACGTTTGCAAATTCCTCATCCGTGGCGCCGCCGCCGAAAATCTCTTTGGCGCCATCGCGCGGCAGGCTGCCATCCAGCAGAGTTGTTACGGTGAAATCGCCCAGCTGGAACGATTTCGCGATGGTTGAATTCGCTTTGGTATCGCTTGCTGCAGCCAGGATGGGGGTAGCAGCTGATGCAAAAGGCAATGCTGCCGCCGCGCCCAGTGCGGCCCTACGAGTTAGTGTAACGGTCATTTTGAGATCTCCCTGTGTGTGCCAGCACTTTGAAGATAGGGTATCGCCCGAGGATTGCCACCTGACGTTGGCGTGAACCGGTGCGGTGGCTGGACAATTTGCCCATCCTGTGAGAAGAGCCGCGCCAACAGGAGACTCCTATGACAACCACCCGTTTCGCCCCGTCACCCACCGGTTACATCCATGTGGGCAACCTGCGCACAGCGCTGATGAACTACCTGATTGCCCGCAAGGCTGGCGGCACGTTCATCCTGCGTATCGACGACACAGACCCCGAGCGGTCGAAGGAAGAATATGTCGATGCCATCAAGCAGGACCTCGAGTGGTTGGGCCTGCATTGGGACCGGGTCGAACGACAGTCCGAGCGTCTGGACCGCTATGCCGAGGCAGCCGACAAGCTGCGCGAGATGGGTCGTTTCTATGAGGCTTTCGAAACCCCGACCGAGCTGGACCTCAAGCGCAAGAAGCAGCTGAATATGGGCAAACCGCCGGTCTATGACCGCGCAGCATTGAACCTTAACGACGCCAAGAAAAACGCGCTGCGGGCAGAACGTGGCAACGGTGTCTGGCGCTTTAGGCTGGATCATGAACGGATCGAGTGGACCGACGGCATTCTGGGCGATATTTCGATTGATGCGGCCTCGGTCTCTGACCCGGTTCTGATCCGGGGCGACGGTCAGGTTCTGTACACGATTGCGTCGGTGGTCGATGATACCGAAATGGGTGTGACCGACGTGGTGCGTGGCTCGGACCATGTGACCAATACCGCGACGCAGATTCAGATCATCCAAGCGCTGGGCGGTACTTGCCCGCGTTTTGCACATCATTCTCTGCTGACCGGCCCCCAGGGCGAGGCGCTGTCTAAGCGACTGGGCACGCTGGCTCTGCGTGATCTGCGCGAGCAGGGCGTACAGCCGTTAGCATTGCTCAGCTTGATGGCGCGTCTGGGCTCATCCGACCCGGTTGAGTTGCGGACAGAGATGGCCGAGCTGATCGATGGATTTGACATTGGTCGTTTTGGTGCCGCACCGACCAAGTTTGACGTTCAGGACTTGTTTCCGTTGACGGCAAAACACCTGCAATCTTTGTCATTGGCCGACGTTGCGGATGCTGTGGCAGATGCGGGCGTACCGGCCGAACTGGCCGAACCATTCTGGGCCATGGCCCGCGAGAACATCACCACTCTGGTAGACCTGAAAGGGTGGTGGGAGCTGTGCCGTAACGGTGCCGAACCACTGATTGCCGATGAAGACCGAGAGTTCATCACCGAGGCCGTGGCGTTGTTGCCAGAAGGCCCGTTCGACGGCGCGACCTGGGGGCAGTGGACCAGCGCGGTGAAAGACGCGACAGGCCGCAAGGGCAAGAGTCTGTTCATGCCTTTGCGCAAGGCACTGACAGGAATGGAGCGCGGCCCCGAGATGGCCACCCTGTTGCCCCTTCTGCAGGTGATCCGCGCGCGCGGCTGATCTTAGTGCGTTAGATTGTGATAAGGCGTGGTCTGCTGGCCGCGCCTTTTTCTATAAGGTCTTTACGATCTGGGCTGCTATTCGCTTCAGCCGATCATCCACAAAACAAGTCTCATCCGGTTTCAATGCCTGGTGGCGCGGATACCGCGGCTCTGCCCGGTCATTCAGGATCGGGGCGTCCCAGCCATCAGTGGTGGCAAAAAAGCGATCGGCGCCCTCGGACCCGAACGCACGCAAATAGCCTTGCACAACCACGTCGATATAGCTCATCAGCAGGGGGTGGCGCCGGCTGGCCGCGGATTGACGGTCATCAGGTACGGCATAAACAGCGATCTCAACCTCGTGTGGCAGAGAATGGGTGACGGCCTTAGTCGCTGGAACGCGGTCGTAGGCCCACTCACGTTGATCCAGCGCGTCCCAGTCATTTCTCGGGACATGGGCAATCATGCCGTCGATTTCAGAAGTGGGATCCGGAATGGCGGTCAGGAAAGCGACCGGGCGCAAATCGGTATGCCGCCAGGCCCGCCGCCATCCCTTCAACTGCGCGGGATGCGGGTTGGGGAAATCGTGGGTCGCGAGGTTCACGAGGCTGCCGTAGCCAAAGAAATAGGGGTCTGCCATGCGGGATCACTTCTGACCGGGAATTGATGTATGTCAAACCGCTTTTTTGCCCAACATGCAATAAGGCAGCATGTTGAACTTAGGGAGGCAAACATGCGGATAACCAAGCGGACAAATATTGCTGTGCGCCTACTGATGTATTGTGCAGCAAATCCAGACAGGTTGGTGACCAAATCCGAGATCGCAAAGGCCTGCAATATCTCGGAAAACCACTTGGCGCAGGTGATCAACCAACTCAGCCAGTTAGATTATCTGAGCACTCATCGCGGTCGCAATGGTGGTATGGTACTCGCTAGATCTGCTGATCAGATACGGATCGGTTCGGTTTTTCGACATATCGAGGGCGACTTGCCGATTGCCGAGTGCTTTGCGGATGCCGACAATACATGCCCGCTCACCAACGCCTGCCGGCTGCGCCTTGCGCTGCGGGACGCGGCCGAGGTCTTTTATGCCTCGCTGGACGAAATCACGCTGGATTCGCTGGTGTGTGACAATGCAAATCTGCTGACGATTTTGCAGCCCGTCGCCTGCGTCCGATAAACTCAGTCGCTGGCGCGCAAGATGCGCGCCGGGCGAACGGCAAGGGGTTTCAAGGCAAAGATCAACCCCGCGCCCAGCGTGACGATGATCCCGGCCAATACGATGCCGATGGCAGATGGCCAGATGACGTCAAAGCTGGTGTCGAAAATATATGTCGCAACAGCCCAGCCGCCGAGGATGCCCACCATCAGAGCTACAATTCCAGCGGCAGACCCCAGCAGAACAGCCCGAAGGGCAAAGCTGATCAATATGCGCCGTCGGTCGGCACCGATGGTCTTCAGGACTGCGGCCTCGTACCGCCGGGCTGGTTCACCCGCTGCCGCGGCGCCGATCAGGACCAGAAAGCCGGTTAGCAGCGATACACCAGCCCCATAAGACGTCGCAGCGGCCAACCCGGCCAGCAGACCCGAGACCCGGTCAATCGCATCGCGGACACGGATTGCGGTGATATTGGGGAATTTACCCGCCAGATCACGAAGGATCGCGGCTTCGGCCTGCTCTTCGGCATAGACGGTGGCAATGAAGCTATGCGGGGCGCCGGCCAGGGCCGACGGGTTCATGGACATGATGAAACCCATCCCGGCGGTCGAGAAATCCACCTCGCGCAGAGAGGTGAGCTCTGCGGTGATGTCGCGCCCCAATATGTTGACGGTCAGTTGGTCACCCAGCTTCAGGCCCATCTCTTCGGCCTCTTCAGCGGCGAAGCTGACCTGAGGCGTTCCGGAATAGTCTTCGGACCACCATTCCCCGGCGGTGACCCGTGCGTTCGAGGGCGGGGCGTCGGAATAGGTGACCCCGCGGTCGCCTTCCAGTACCCAGTGGTCCCCGGCGACCTCAATCGCGGGCTGCCCGTTAATCTGCGTGATGATTCCGCGCAGCATGGGCGCGCTTTGGATCCGGCTTACGGCAGGGTCGTTTTCCAGCCGTTCGGTAAAGCTAGGCATCTGCTCTTTCTGGATATCGACGAAGAAATAAGAAGGGGCGACATCGGGCAGGTTTCCTGAAATCGCGTTTCGCAGGGTGCCGTCGATTTGCCCGACTGCGGCGAGTACCGACAGGCCCAACCCCAGCGACAGGACAACCGATGCGGCCCCTTCGCGTGGGTCGGAAATGGCTGACAGGGCCCATCGCAGGGGCGGATTCCCTCGGGCGGGTTTTGTGGTCAAGCGTGCCAGTTTGCGGATTGCCAGCGCCGCCACCGAAAGCAGAACCAACGCTCCGGCCAACCCGCCGCTGGTCCAAAGGGTCAGGCGCGCCGATCCGCTGAAAAAGGCAGCTGCGCCGATCAGCGCCGCAAGCCCGATGCCTGTCGCTAGGATGTATTTTGCACGGGGCAGGAAGCGCGTCGAAGACAGCGCATCGCGAAACAGGGTCGCAGCGCGGACTTCTTCAGTACGGGCAAGGGGCCAGAGTGTGAATAAAAAGGCGGTGAGCACGCCGTAAAGTGCGGCTTCAGCCAGAGGCTGCGGATAGAACGAGAACACTGCGGGCACAGGCAGGCGAGTTTCGATCAGCGGCGCAAGCAGCAGAGGCACCGATCCACCCAATATGATGCCCAGAAAAATGCCGATGCCAGAGAGAATACCGATCTGGATCAGATAAGTCTGAAACACGGTCGCCCGATCGGCACCCAAAGTACGCAAGGTAGCAATGGTTTCAGTCTTTTGCGCCAGATAGGCGCGCACCGCTGCAGATACGCCGATGCCGCCAACAGCCAGCCCGGATAGTCCAACCAGAACCAGAAAAGCGCTGAGCCGGGCAACAAATTCTGAAATGCCGGGGGCACCGTTCCGTGCATCGGTCCACCGCATTCCGCTGCCTTCAAGGGCTTCGCTTGCCTGCGCCGAAAGAGCTGTAAGATCAGACCCCGGCGGCAGATCTAGACGGTATTTGGTGGAAAACAGAGTACCCGGTGCCAATAATCCGGAATTCAGCAAGTCCTGTGTGCGGATCAGCGTGCGCGGACCCAATCCAAACCCGTCTGCCGCCCCGTCCGGTTCGTGGATCAGGGCTGCCATCAGGACAAATTCCTGAGTTCCAAGTGAAAACCGATCCCCAACCGATAGCTGAAGCCGGTCGATCAGAGCGGGAGCCATTACGGCACCGGGCGCCCCTTGCTGGCCTGTAAAGGCGTCACGCAGGGGCATCTGGGGCTCTAGTATTGGCTTGCCCAACAATGGATAGGAGTCGTCAACGGATTTAACCTGCGTAAGCGCCCGCTGTGGGTCACTATTCTGCTGCGTGACTGCCATTGACCGAAAATCGACGATTTCGGAGATGGCCAAGGCCGCGTCGTTCATCCATGCACGCTCAGCCTCCTCCGCAAAGCGATAGGTGAATTCCAGCTGTGCATCCCCGCCCAGCAGAGCCGCGCCTTCTTGCGTCAGTCCGGTTTGGATGGCGTGGCGGACCGAACCCACAGCAGCAATGGCTGCGACCCCAAGCGCAAGACAAGCCAGAAACACCCGAAAACCGCGCAGACCTCCGCGCAGTTCTCGCCGCGCTAGCCGCCCGGCCATCCGCAGGCTCATTCGGCGGCCTCTTGCCTTGTGTCATCGGCAATCCTTCCATCGCGCAGCCGGACAACACGGTCACATCTGCGCGCAAGGCTGTGGCTATGGGTCACCAGAACCAAAGTAGCACCATGCCTGTCGCGCAGGCCAAGCAGCAGATCAATGATGGCGGCTCCGTTTGTTTCGTCCAGATTGCCGGTAGGCTCATCCGCCAGCAGGATCTGTGGTCGCGGGGCAGAGGCACGGGCGAGCGCGACGCGCTGCTGCTCTCCACCGGAGAGCTGCGCCGGATAATGGTCGCGTCGATGCGTCAGCCCTACGGACTCCAATTCGGCTTCGGCCCGTTGAAAGGCATCTTTGTGGCCGGCCAACTCCAGCGGTGTGGCCACGTTCTCAAGGGCAGTCATCGTGGGGATCAGGTGGAAATTCTGAAATACAATGCCCATGCTGTTGCGTCGGAACCGCGCGAGCTCGTCTTCGTTCATGCGGGTCAGATTTTGCCCGAGTGCGGTTACCTGGCCGCCCGTCGCCTGTTCCAGCCCGCCCATCAGCATTAGTAACGACGATTTTCCTGACCCGGACGGCCCAATCAGACCCAGTGTCTCGCCCTTGTGTACGGAAAGCGTGATGTCGTGCAGGATATCTACCTGACCGGCATTGCCATCCAGCGATAAAGCGGCATTTTCAAGCGATAGAACAGTAGCGATCATGGGTTGGTCCGAACCGAGGTAATCAAATGGGATATGGAGCAGTTGAGATGTTGCGCAAGGCTTTGATGCCGGTGCTTATCACGTGTTGCGGCTTTGCGGCCACAGCAGAAACCGTAGTGATTGCCGCTCTCGGGGATTCTTTGACTCAAGGGTACGGCCTGCCCGAGCAAGACGGATTTGTCCCGCAGCTGGATCGTTGGTTGAAAGATCACGGAGCGGATGTGCGCCTGATCAATGCGGGTGTATCCGGGGACACCACCGCCGGAGGGGCGGCACGTGTGGACTGGACACTGACGCCCGACGTGGATGGGATGATCGTTGCATTGGGCGGGAACGATCTGTTGCGAGGGCTTGATCCGGCAGTTGCACGCGCAAATCTTGAGACGATCCTGAAAGCAGCAGATGGCGCTGAGGTCGCCGTGTTGTTGGTCGGAATGCAGGCGCCGGGGAATTATGGCCCAGATTACAAAGCCGCATTTGATGCGATCTACCCCGATCTGGCGGATCGATATCAGACTGGATATGCGCCAAGTTTTTTCACAGGTTTGACTGCGGCAGGAAACCCCGAAGAAGTACGGGAACACATGCAGGCAGATGGCATCCATCCCAACGCCAGTGGTGTGGCCCTCATCGTTGAAGACCTTGGACCAAAGGTTTTGGAACTTGTGAAATCAGCAGAAGATTGATCAGACGACCGTCACAACTGTTCCAATCGGCACCCGCTGGTACAGGTCGATGACATGCGTGTTCAGCATGCGTATACATCCGTTCGAGGCTGCACGGCCTATGGTCTGCGGCTGAGTGGTCCCGTGAATTCGGAAATAAGTGTCAACGCCGTTCTGGAACAGATAAAGCGCCCGTGCACCTAACGGATTGCCGTCACCGCCAGGCTGCACATAGTCGTTATCCTTGAAACGAGCATATGTAATTGGCTCACGCTCGATCATTTCATTGGTGGGGCGCCAGGTGGGCCACTCCTTTTTGACGTCTATGGTTGCTGTTCCGGTGAACTCCAGCCCGGCTTTGCCCACCCCGCACCCGTAACGGATTGCCTTGCGAGGTTCTGTTACGAAGTACAGATAGAACGAGCGTGGAACCACCAGAAGCTGGCCTGGCAGGAATTGCTTTTTGATTCGAACAAATTGAGGAGTGGGGTCGTATTCGACGGCTTTCTTTGCCGACGCGGCGGTCGAAACAAGGCTTGCTGCTGCTGTTGCAGTCAGGAATGTACGGCGTGTCAACATATCAGCTCTCTTCAATACACAGAAAAATCATGACCATAGTGTCCGGATGATATCCGATCCGGTCAATCGTCGGGTAAGAGTAACTGAATTGTGATGTAATCGCCGGGACACACTTTTACAGGTGGTCGCTCAGGCACAAATAGAAAAGGGCAGAGGAAAACCCTGCCCTTACAGCGGCTTACGCCAGCTGGATGTCGTCGGCGCTTTCGCGACCGTCACGACCCGAGCGCAGCTCGTACGTGACTTTCTGGTTGTCGGCCAGACCGGTCAGGCCCGAGCGTTCGACGGCCGAGATGTGAACGAAGATGTCTTTGCCGCCATCTTCGGGTGCAATAAAGCCGTAGCCTTTGGTGGTGTTGAACCATTTTACGGTGCCTGAAGGCATATCCGTGTTCTCCTTATCTAGTGCTGCCCACGGAGTTGCGACAGCCTGGCGTCGTCGTCTGTATCGATAGACTGAACGCCGTAGAAGGAGACAGTGGGTCGAAATAGAAAAACGGTAGCACTCTGAGTATGCCAGTTCAGACGAGATGTGACAAGCCGGATTTGCAATCCTGAACAACTGAAACTAGCGCCAGGCATCAGAATCTACGCATCAGAATATCCTGAAACAATCTATACAATGTATGTGGTTAGCTGAATTTTTTTGGATTCGCGAGCGCCCGGAAGAACGTCACGCGCCAGACCGTCCGAGGATCACTTTGCGAGCGGCAATTTGCCCACGATCTCGTTCATTTCGGGCGAGGCCACAAAACATCTGGGAAGCTGGGAAATCACTTCGTCAATCGGATCGTAGATTTGGCTCGCGGCCTTTCGCAGATCTTCCGGAATATCTTTTTCAGCCCGTTCACGCCGCGGAGCCGGTACAAATTTCAATCCGGTAAATTCAGAGATTTCGTCCTGATATTCCCACAACGCATCGTAGTGAACGCACAATACCGGGATGTCGTCATAAGTGACCCATTCCTTGATCTGCCGTGCCTGTTGCAGCACATCACGTTCGAAAAGCTCGTCATATGTGCCCGTCGCATGCAGATTGTAGAAGTGCTTTTTTATCCACTCAGGGCCATAGCCTTCCATCGCTGTGTAGACTGAAAAGGTAGAGTCCTTTGTCGAGCCAAAGCAAAAGACGACTCGGGTATCTTTTGACCAGTTTGACAAAACCTGCGGAAAATCATGCGTCTTGTAAAGAAACGGCGCCTGGAAGGTGGCGTCGTCCAACCGAGACACGAAACTGGCCTGACCCGAGAGGTTTGGGTCCAGCCTTTCCAGTGCATCGCGCAGCGCATGGTAGGTCATGGTGCTGCCCGACCGGCCATTGCTTGCGACGATCACACAGTAATCTGTCTTGTACATTTGCCGGATGCGCTTGCGCAGCGGTGCGCTGATTTTCAGCGCGCTACGTTGCCATTTTTCCAACCGTCTTTTGAGCTTCCGTCTCATCGCGCAAACTTCTTATGCTTCAACCGCTTCGGCTCCAGCGCGTCTGGTCCCAGTCGGCGTTTCTTGTCCTCTTCGTAATCCTCGAAGTTGCCCTCGAACCATTCGACATGGGCGTCACCCTCAAACGCCAGGATATGCGTGCAGATCCGGTCGAGGAAGAAGCGGTCGTGGCTGATGACCACGGCGCAGCCGGCGAAATCGACCAGCGCGTCTTCCAGGGCGCGCAGGGTTTCGACGTCCAAATCGTTGGTCGGTTCATCGAGCAGCAGGACGTTGCCGCCCTCTTTCAGCAGGCGGGCCATGTGGACTCGGTTGCGCTCGCCCCCTGACAGCAAGGAGACCTTTTTCTGCTGGTCGCCGCCCTTGAAGTTGAAGGAGGAGCAATAGGCGCGGGAATTGACCTGTGCGTCACCCAGTTGGATGATCTCGGCCCCGCCGGTGATCGCCTCCCATACGGTGTCGTTGTCCTTGAGGTCGTCGCGGGACTGGTCGACATAGGACAGTTCAACCGTGTCGCCAAGCGTGATGGTGCCTGCGTCGGGCTGCTCTTGACTAGTAAGCATCTTGAACAGGGTAGATTTACCGGCGCCGTTGGGCCCGATGACGCCGACAATTCCGCCGGGGGGCAGGGTAAAGTCCAGCCCTTCGATCAGTTGCTTATCGCCCATGTGTTTGGACAGGCCTTCGACCTCGATCACCTTACCGCCAAGGCGCTGGCCGTTGGGGATGACGATCTGTGCGCGGGTCAGCTTTTCGCGCTCGGACTGTTCCGCCAAATCATTATAGGCGTTGATCCGGGCTTTGGATTTGGCCTGACGGGCCTTCTGGCCTTGGCGCATCCAGTCCAACTCGCGTTGCAGGGTCTTCTGCTTAGACTTGTCCTCGCGGGCTTCCTGCTCCAGCCTCTTGGCCTTTTGTTCCAGCCACGCGGAATAGTTGCCCTCATACGGCAGACCACGACCTCGGTCGAGTTCGAGGATCCAGCCCGTGATGCTGTCGAGGAAATAGCGGTCGTGAGTGACGATCAGGATGGTGCCTTTGTAATCGATCAGGTGCTGTTGCAGCCAGGCGATTGTTTCGGCATCCAGGTGGTTGGTCGGCTCGTCGAGCAGTAGCATGTCGGGCGCTTCGAGCAGCAATTTGCACAGCGCGACGCGGCGTTTTTCACCGCCTGAGAGGTTGGCGATATTGGCATCGTCTGGCGGGCAGCGCAGCGCCTCCATCGAAACGTCGATCTGGCTGTCGAGATCCCAGAGGTTCTGGCTGTCGATCTCGTCCTGCAGCTTGGCCATCTCATCCGCGGTTTCGTCTGAGTAGTTCATCGCCAGTTCGTTATAGCGGTCGAGGATCGCCTTTTTCTCGGCCACGCCTAGCATGACGTTTTCGCGCACGCTGAGGCTTTCGTCCAGCTTCGGTTCCTGCGGTAGGTAACCGACTTTGGCGCCTTCGGCCGCCCAAGCCTCACCCGTGAAATCCTTGTCGAGGCCGGCCATGATCTTCATCAGGGTCGATTTGCCCGCGCCGTTGACACCGACGACACCGATTTTCACGCCGGGCAGAAAGCTCAGGTGGATGTTTTCAAAGCACTTCTTGCCACCGGGATAGGTCTTGGAGACACCCTGCATGTGGTAGACATATTGATAGGCGGCCATGTCGCGTCCTTTGGGTCGGAGGAATTTGGTTGGACGGTGTGATAGCGGATGCGTGGGGTGGGGGCAATAAGCGCATGGTAAGACAACAATTCGGTTAGATGTCCGAGTTGCGATCTTGAGTGTTTGGTTAGAAGGTGCCTATGCTTGAGGTATTTGATCACTAGGAGAATTTTTATGGCAGAGCTATCTCTTAGCTTCGGTTTTCATCCAAATCAGTTGGAAATAGACGCTGGCGATCTAAACATAAGAACAGCACCAGATCATGAGTCTATTGTTGCAGATTTCCGGAGTGTCGAGGTGATCGAAAGCGATTGGGTTTACGCACCACCACAAAGGGCTAGGGATTTTATAACTGGCGCAGTGCGTGACAAACCCTATTCCGCCCGTGTCTTCAGGTTGCCCAAAACACACACGATCAGTCATCGTAGGGCAGACGACGAGGATCATCTTGTATTTCATCTTTGGAGCCTGTCCCTTTTTACCGGCCTGCGTCTGACTGCTACAGAGGCTGGATTCCTAGATGCGACTCCGGTTAAGCCCGGGAAATTAGTAGACTTCACTCCATTCTCCGATGATTTGTCACAGAGTATTGATCTCACCGAACGTTTCTGGACTGACAACCGGAGAAACCCTCGCCAGTCTCATCGCTTTGAAGCCGCCGTTCACGCCCTTTTCTTGGCACAGTATCCACCCGCGCTGCAATTTGAACGGTTTCTGTATCTATATGCCGCTCTTGACGCTTGTTATGCACTCGCCACCGAAATACAGCCACCGAATGCCAGAATAGCGCATGCGAAACGTGCTGAGTGGCTATGTCAGTTATTTGACATGAATGTTCCGGAATGGGCAGATTCGAGTAACTCAGGGGGCGCAGAGATTGCCGCAATCCGAAATGATGCGGTGCACGAAGCCCTATATATGGATCAGCCGCTCGGGTTCGGTTTGCATGGTATCAATTCCAATCAGAATCTAACGCTTGAGCTACAAGCGCTCATATGTCGCTTTCTCGTCGCTTTGATTGGGGGTTCTAACACAAGCTACGTGAAATCGCCTGTCGATACGCGGTCAATCTGCAGATTGAGCCTAACGTAACCGATCTATTGAACCCAGGAAGGCCGCCGAATTAAGTGTCTTATTGTGAAGCAATTCAAATAAGAAAGTCCCTCCATGTCCCTGAAAAATCTCATAGCGGGCTGGGCGCAGTCGGGGAGGATTGCGTGGATTGGTCTGCGGTCGGCGCGGAGGGTGGACATGGTCTCGGTCGACGAAGCTATGATTATAGGCGAGGGGCTGCAGGGTGATCATAGCCGCCCGGGAAAGCGGGCAGTGACCTTGATCCAGCAAGAGCATCTGTCGGCGATAGGCTCTTATCTCGGGCGGGGGCCGGTTGCACCCGAAATCCTGCGGCGCAATCTGGTGGTTTCGGGGGTCAATCTGTCAGCGCTCAAGGGGCGAGAGGTGCAGCTGGGCGAGGCCATCCTGCGTTTTACCGTCATCTGCGCGCCGTGCAGCCGGATGGAGGAGGCCTTTGGCAAAGGCGGCTATTCCGCCGTGCGCGGGCATGGGGGCTGGTGCGCCGAGGTCGTGCGGCCCGGGCGGGTTCGTTTGGGCAGCGCTGTGCAACCTGTTGATTGACAACCCCGCCGAGTTCTGAACATCAGCAAGAGATGCAGCGTAGCTCTATCCCATATGTACGGCCCGGGCAGGTCGTGGGGTTGTTCGGGGGGTCATTTGATCCGCCGCATAAGGGCCATGTGCATGTGACACTCGAGGCAATGAAGGCCTTTGGGCTGGATCGGGTGTGGTGGCTGGTCTCTCCGGGCAATCCGTTGAAAGAGCGCGGGCCTGCGCCATTGGCGCGGCGGGTGAAGGCAGCGCAAGCTGTGATGCAGCATCCACGTGTCGAGGTGACGGATATCGAGGCCCAGACCGGCACACGCGCCACGGCGGATACTGTCGCCGCCCTACAGAAGCTTTATCCGCAGGTCAGGTTTGTCTGGCTGATGGGCGCGGATAACCTGGCGCAATTCCATAAGTGGAAGGATTGGCAGTCGATTGTTGAAACCGTACCGGTTGGCGTTGTTGCCCGTCCCGGAGACCGCATCTCTGCACGTATGTCCCCGGCGGCGCGTCGCTATGCCAAATACCGCATCGACGGGCAGGCGCGGCATTTACTCGGCCGGGCACAGGCCCCGGCGTGGTGTTTTGTGAATGTGCCGATGCTGGATGTCAGTTCGACCCAGTTGCGCATTCAGGGGGTTTGGGGCAACAAGGTGTTGCCTGAATAGCCCCTGTGGGCCCATAATTCGGATCTCAGGTTGTTTGCCTGTGATCTCTGGGATTTTAATTAACCCATGAATGATCGTTATTCGCGACGAGGATTTATTGCTGGGCTGGGCGCGGCCCTGATGCCTGTAGCCGTTATGGCTGAGGCACCGCTTACATCATTGAGGCCTCAGATTCGTGATGAGCCGATCGTAGGTGTTGTGCGCTTGGTCGAAGCCGCGAACCTGCGCGGCGAAGTCGCCTTTGCTGTAGCCGACGCTGATACAGGCACGGTGCTTGAAGCCTATGGTGGCGACCGGGGTTTGCCACCGGCAAGTGTTGGCAAGGCCCTGACCGCGCTTTACGCGCTGAATGTGTTGGGTGCTGACTACAGGTTCGAAACTGCGTTGGTCGCTGAGGGGCCCATAGAAAACGGCATTTTGAACGGCGATCTTGTTCTTGTTGGCGGTGGTGATCCTTTGCTGGATACGGATGCGCTGGCCACGATGGCGGCAAACTTGCGCGAGGCCGGAATCACCGAGGTTCGCGGCGCGTTCAAAGTTTATGATGGCGCGTTGCCTTACGTGTTCAGCATTGATCCGGGGCAGCCAGATCATTTGGGGTACAGCCCTGCGATCAGCGGCATTTCTCTGAATTTCAATCGCGTGCATTTCGAGTGGAAAAAGCAGGGCGCCAGCTATGACGTGACCATGGATGCCCGAAGCACGCGCTATACGCCTGCAGTGGAAGTGGCGTCCATGAAGGTCGAGGGCCGCAATCTGCCGATCTATACCTACGAAGCCAGCGCCCGTCAGGACCGGTGGACTGTTGCCAAAGGCGCGTTGGGTAGCGATGGGGCGCGGTGGCTGCCTGTCCGCAAGCCCGCGCTTTATGCAGGTGACGTTTTCAGAACATTGGCCCGATCCAACGGAATTGTGCTGGGGCGGACGCAGGTCACGCGGCAGATGCCGAATGGAACCCCTTTGGTCATTCATCAAAGCGACCCGCTCGAGAGCATATTGCAGGGCATGCTGAAATACTCGACCAATCTCACTGCCGAGATGGTGGGGCTCGCTGCCTCGAGGGCGCGTGGTACGCGACCGCAGACTTTGGCGGAGTCAGCCGCCGAGATGAACAGATGGGCCACAGAGACCTATGGTGTGACCGGGGTTGCGATGGTCGATCATTCAGGGCTTGGGGGCGATTCACGCGTAGCGCCCGAGGACTTGGTGGTCGCGCTGCTGGCGGCGCAGAAAGCCGGAGACCTCCGGCCTTTGCTGAAGAAATTTACCCTTGCCGACAGTCAGGGGCGGCCGGTCAAGGATCATCCGATCAGAGTGAATGCGAAAACCGGAACCCTGAACTTTGTCTCGGGCCTGGGTGGGTTCATAACCTCACCGGATGGGGCAGAGCTGGCCTTTGCGATATTCACGGCCGACATAGAACATCGCGCAACGATCCCCCGAGCGTATCGTGAACGGCCCGAAGGCGGGCGGAGCTGGAATAACAGGTCGCGCAAATTGCAGCGCGCACTGATCGAAAGGTGGGGGAAGCTGGCCGGCAGCAGCTGATGTCAGGTCGTGTGCCGTGCCCGTGCGCCGCGCTCGATGGCAGCGGCATGCAAACGGTCGATGTCCAACTCGTAACGGATTTCCTCGAGCAGCCGCAATTCGGATTCTGCCAGCGTACCATCTGCAGCCGCAACATCACATGCAAGCGCATAGGAGGTTTCGTTCAGGCGTTCGGGCAGGTTGTCGCGAATCAGTCCAAACAGGGCATCCAGACCATCTTCTTGTTCAAACAGATCGAAGACGATCTGGGAAACGCGATACATCCGGTCGATGTCATATTCTGCAAAGACAGGCAGCATGTTGACCGCGCCCTCGATTTTGACCAGCTCGGCGGTGCGGATGGTCTCATCTGATGCAGAGATCGCAACCATAATCGCCACGAGGCAATCTTGAGGAGACATCGGGTGTGGCACTTGGTTGGTCATAGGGGTGTCCTGATTGAACTGTTCTGATCCCGCACGATAG
This sequence comes from Ruegeria sp. CDSB022, assembly GCF_059611145.1. Taxonomy (NCBI): domain Bacteria; kingdom Pseudomonadati; phylum Pseudomonadota; class Alphaproteobacteria; order Rhodobacterales; family Roseobacteraceae; genus Ruegeria; species Ruegeria sp. CDSB022. Next base: position 237,105 of record NZ_JBXWOZ010000003.1, read on the forward strand.
GTGGGGCAGGGAATAGGTTCAACGGATTTTGGAGCGATAGATCAAAGAATGGGCAAAGGGCCACGTGTTTTCGTCTGCCGCAGTACAAAATTGCTGCGAGTGTCGCGGACTAACCCTGATTTCAACAGCCTTTGCATGATGAACGCCTCAAGATCTTCGGGTGTTTTCGAATAGACTTTCAGAATGAAGTCATGATCCCCGGTGATTGAGGCGCACTCGACAATCTGAGCCTCGGTCTCAACCAGCCGCAAAAACGAAGTGATGCTGTCTTCCTGATGATCGCGCAGCGCAACATGAACATAGGCTATTGCGTTCAGGCCGACGGATTTGGCGGGCACACGAGCGGTATAGCCTGCCACAACCCCGGCAGCTTCGAGATCGCGAACCCGCCGCCAACATTGCGAGGCAGACAGGCCGGTACGATCCGCGAGCTCTTGCATAGACAGACGGCCATCGGTCTGAAGCTCTTGCAGGATGGCGATATCCGCGTTTTGAAGCATTTGCGTCATATCTTTTGAGTTTGTGAAATGTTTCGTTCATATTGTATGATCCTGAAAAACATTCAAATGAAATTTTTCACGATGGCTGGCTATGCTCTTTTCAGGAGGAGCTTCCATGCCAAAGTCGACAAAATACGTCGCCAAGGTGGCCAATGCCGATGGTCACATCACATATACCGACGAAGAGGATGCTGTCTGGGCTGATCTTTATGCCGCTCAGCAAGAGAACATACAGCGCTATATGGCGCGTGATTATCTTGAGGGGCTGGACCGGCTGGAGCTTCCGAAAACCCGTGTTCCATCATGCGCTGATATTTCTGAGAGACTTCTGGATATGACAGGCTGGAAAGTGCAGCCTGTACCCGCGCTGATCGGGTTCAAGACCTTCTTTGGCATGTTGGCCGACCGGGTTTTCCCGGCCGCCTCGTTTATCCGGTCCCGCGAGGATTTCGATTATATCGAGGAACCGGACATCTTTCATGAAATTTTCGGCCATACTCCGTTGTTGAGCGATCCGCGATTTGCCGCTTTCAGTCACGCTATCGGATTGGCGGGGGTGCAGGCCGGTGAAAAGGACTATGCTTGGCTGATCCGGCTGTATTGGTTTTCGATCGAATTTGGCCTGCGGAGGCAAGACGGCGCGATCAAGGCGTTGGGATCGGGGCTTGCCTCATCCCCGACCGAACTTGTCTACGCGGTGGAAAGCGAAATACCCGACCGGGATCCCTTTGACGTTCTGACGATCCTGCGCACGCCCTACCGGATTGATATGCACCAGATGGGCTATTTCGTGCTGGACGACCCCGAGGAACTGTTTGCTGCCGCCGATCGGGATTTGCTGGCGGATGTGCATAAGGCGCAATCACTGGGCCTGTTGCCGAATAAGTTTCCCGAAAAGGCAACAGCGGCGGAGTAAGCTGGACATGACCACATCAGAACAAACCTGCACCCTATCGGATCGGACCTGTGCCCCTTGTTCCGGCGGCATTCCAGCTTTGAACCGTGATGCGGCAAGCGCGCATCTGGCTCAGTTGACCCCGGACTGGTCGCTGGATGCGGATGCAAAAACTCTCAGCCGTCATTTCAAATTCAAAGGCTTTGCCAAGGCGACCTATCTGGCAAACCTTTGCGCCTGGCTGGCCGATCAGCAAGGGCATCATCCCGACATCAGATTTGGATGGGGATATGTGGATGTTCAGCTGACGACCCACGAAATTGACGGCCTTAGTGAGAATGATTTCATCTGGGCGGCCAAGTTGGATCAGTTAGTCGTCTGAGGCCAGTTTCCAGACAGGAAAAACAGCTTGCTTTATTGACTCATGCTGCACCGGCACAATAGGAGGGGTCGGTCGGCGGCAAACGAAAGCCGACGCTGTTTTCCCGATGGAGCTTAAAGAAAATGTCTGAACTGCGTGAAACCGCGATGTCGTCCAAGGCTTGGCCTTTTGAAGAGGCGCGCCGGTTGCTCAAACGCTATCAGAAAGGGGCTCCGGACAAGGGGTATGTGTTGTTCGAGACGGGCTATGGCCCGTCCGGCTTGCCGCATATCGGGACATTTGGCGAGGTGGCGCGGACCACCATGGTCAAGCGTGCGTTTGAGGCGCTGTCGGATATTCCGACCAAGCTGATCTGTTTCTCGGACGATTTGGACGGTATGCGCAAAGTGCCCGGCAACGTGCCGAATCCCGAAGCGCTTGAAGAGCATTTGCAGCGTCCTCTGACTTCGGTCCCTGATCCGTTCGGCGAATACCCAAGCTTTGGCGAATACAACAACGCAATGTTGCGCCGGTTCCTCGACACTTTTGGGTTCGAGTATGATTTCTATTCGGCGCGCGACTTTTATCGCTCGGGTCAGTTTGACGAGATTCTGAAGCGGGCGGTCGACAACTATGATGCCGTAATGGCCATCATGTTGAAAAGCCTGCGAGAAGAGCGGCAGCAGACCTATTCGATCTTCCTGCCGATCCACCCCGAAACAGGTCGGGTTCTGTACGTGCCGATGAAAAAGGTCTGCGCCGAGACCTATACCGTCACCTTTGATGACGACGACGGCAAGGAATGGACGCTGCCAGTCACGGGGGGCAACGTAAAGCTGCAGTGGAAGCCGGATTTCGGTGCGCGCTGGGCCGCTCTGGGCGTCGATTTTGAAATGTACGGCAAGGAACATGCCACCAACGAAAAGATCTATGACGCGATCTGCCGGGCGTTGGGTGGCCGTGCGCCAGAGCATTTCAGTTATGAGCTGTTTTTGGATGAGAACGGTCAGAAGATTTCGAAATCTTCGGGCAATGGCGTCTCGATCGACGAATGGCTGACCTATGCACCGACTGAGAGTCTTGCGTATTTTATGTATCAAAAGCCTAAGACCGCCAAGCGGATGCATTTTGATGTGATCCCCAAGGCCTATGATGAATATCATCAGCAACTGCGGGCCTATCCGGGGCAGGAGCTGAAGGCGCAGTTGAACAATCCGGTGTGGCATATCCACGGCGGGGAGGTTCCTGAATCGACCCTGATGGTGCCGTTTGCGATGCTGTTGAATCTGGCGTCGGTTTCGGGGGCTGAAGACAAAGAGGCGCTGTGGGGGTTCATCCGCCGCTATGCGCCTGAGGCCACGGCTGAGACGCATCCTGATCTGGATCAGGCGGCGGGCTTTGCGGTCCGCTACTTTAACGATTTCGTCAAGCCCACCCGCCAGCACCGGGCGCCGACGGATCAAGAGCGCGAAGCGCTGGAGGCGTTGAAAGCAGAGCTGGCGGCATATGACGGACCGATCGAGGATGAGGCGCTGCAATCGGTGGTCTACTCTGTCGGGCGCGAGCGGTTTGACCCTATGCGGGGCTGGTTCACCGCGCTCTACGAGGTGTTGTTGGGCGCATCCCAGGGGCCGCGATTTGGCGGGTTTATCGCGCTTTACGGCGTGCCGGAAACCATTGCGCTGATAGACAAGGCGCTGGCTGGAGAGCTGGTCTGATTTGACCTGATCGCGTGTGGGGCTATCCTTCGATCAGGAGGTGGCCCCATGCGTCGTTTATTGCTTGCTGTATCTTTGAGTGCCGGACTGGCATCAGGAGCCTTTGCCCAAAACGCCGAGATCGAGGCGAATATCGCGGGGCAGATACAGGCATTCAAGGCGGATGATTTCGCAACCGCCTTTACCTTTGCCAGCCCCACCATCCAGCGCCTGTTCGGAACGCCCGAGAATTTCGGGGTCATGGTCCGGCGTGGCTATCCAATGGTCTGGCGACCTGCGGATGTGCGGTTTCTGGAACTTCGCGAAATTTCAGGGGCGTTGTGGCAGAAGGTGATGATCACGGATGGCGACGGGCAGGTTCACATTCTGGACTATGAGATGATCCCTCAGGAAGAGGGCTGGAAAATCAATGGCGTGCAGCTTTTGGGCAATTCGGATCCGGCGGCGTAACGCAACACCACCGTCACGGTGATATGAACGGCGGTTAATTCCTTTTCGATACTCAGACTTTTGCGTTCGGGGTGCGTGGCCCTGGGCACTGGGTTTATGCGCACGGCGACTGACCGCAGCGCGATTGGGAAAGGGATTTCTATGAATAAGGCAATCACTGACGGCATCGTATTCATGCCGCCTGTTTTCGCATCCGGTCTGAACGTGTGGTCGAGCGGCGATGGTACTCCGGGTTCGCCAACCTATGACGGATCGGGGAACGGCGTATATGTCCCGGCCGATGCGGATTTTGGCGGATGTCTGGAAATCCTGAAGGTAAACGCAACACAACAGCTGCGCTATATGGGCCAGACACCGCTGCTGCCGGGATGCTACTTGCAGATCAAAGCTCGGGTAAAAGCGATTAGCGGCCCCTTGCCCGAAGTTCGTATCGCCGCCTGGGCGGGCGGGGCAGGTGATGTTCAGGTGCCGGGCGTGGTCGAACAGGGCCCGGAAACACAGCTGTCCGGGTACGGCACCGTGCATGAAATCACTGCGATTGTGGGCGCGGGGCAACGGACGGGTGTGGATATGCCTTGGGGTGTTTCCACCCTGTACGGGCATTTCGGGCTGGATATTGAAGGCACCAACGGCGCTGTGGTCCGGATCGACGATATCGAGATTACGGATGTCACCAATGTGTTCCTGCGCGACATGATCTCTCTGGTCGATATCCGTGATTTCGGGGCGGTCGGTGATGGTGTAGCGGATGACACAGCAGCGTTTGTCGCCGCTGATCAGGCAGCGAATGGACGACGTGTCTTTGTCTCGGATGGCACCTACCTGTTGACGGAAAACACGACGATCTCGTCTGAGATTGAATTTGAGGGCATGGTCACAATGCCCGATGACAAGATGCTCTTGCTGACGAAGAACTTTAACCTGCCAGCCTATATCACGGCCTTCGGCGCCGAGGACCTGGCATTCAAAAAGGCCTTTCAGGCTTTGCTGAACAACTCGGATCATGAATCGCTGGATCTGGGCGGGCGCAAGATTTCGGTGAGTGAGCCGATTGACATGGCAGCGGCGGTTCCGAACAAACAAACAGGGTTTTCGACACGCCGGATCATCCGCAATGGCCAGTTCGATGTTCAAAGCAGTTCGGCCTGGGGCACCGAGACATTCACATCTCTGGCAACCTACAGCCCATCGGACCCAACGCGTTTGACCAATGTTGCGAATGTTGCCAACATTCCTGTCGGCGCGCTGGTGCAGGGCAGCGGCGTTGGCCGCGAGATCTATGTCCGGTCCAAGGATGAGGGGGCGGGAGAGATCACTTTGAACGCGCCGATCTATAACGCATCCGGGACGCAGACATTTACCTTTTTGTCTTTCAAATATCTGCTTGATTTCAGCGGTTTCAGCACGTTGCGGAAGTTCGGAATGGAAGAGATCGAGTTTCAATGCAATGGCCGCTGTAGCGCAATCCGCCTTGCGCCGTCAGGCAGCACATTTGCCATAACGAACTGTTTTATCAGCCGACCTTTGGATCGCGGTATCACCTCGATCGGTACAGGGTGTCAGGGCATGTTGGTCGATAATTGTCAGTTCCTGTCTTCTGAAGAGTCCTTTGACGTCTCGGATCGCAAGTCGATTGCGTTGAACTCAACGGCCAATGACATCAAGTTGCGCCACAATCGCGCGGTTCGTTTCCTGCATTTTGCGGTGCTGGCAGGGACCAACAACATGGTCTTGGGTAACCATTTTTTCCAGGGAGACAGCATCGCTCAGGGGGTGAGCTCGGCCGGTTTGGTCATGATCGGAACTTACAACAGCTCGACCATCGCCGAGAACTATGTCGATAACTGTTTTGTCGAATGGACAAATGAGCGGGATTCAGACCCAGTTTACACCGCTGGCTTCTCATTCAGCGCCATGAGCATTACCGACAATATCTTCTACTCGAACGAGGTCGCGCCCTGGTTCAGCAGCATTGTCATTCGTCCCTATGGCGCCGGGCATTTCCTGAACGGCGTCGTCGTGACGGGAAACAAATTCCGGTCCATCAACGGAGGGATCGACCGGGCCGAACGCGTGGACACGACATTCGCTGGTCTGAACAACACAGCCCATTTGAACGTGACGTTTGAAAACAATACGTTCCATGGTGTCACTGCTAAAACCGCAAATCCACTGAGGGTACGGCACGCACAGAACACAGCTGCAACGGCGTGGACGGTGTCTTCTGAGGATCGGTTGCCCTTTGGTGGCAAGGCGCGCAGTTGTGACTCGGTTACCGTTCTGGGACCTTTGAAGACAGCGCTTGGGTCAACAAAATATTCGCACCCCTATGTCCTGCTGGAGCACGGGGTGGATGGATCTGATATCCAGTTACGCTGGCCTGAGGGTCTGAAGGGCGAGGTTTCAGCAATCCTGAGGATGGAGCGCTGACGGTGCGGGCGTCTGCCGGAATTAATGTAGGAACGGATTGGACTTAGAATTCGTTCCACAAAGCCAGTTTGATGCCCGTGTTTTTGCGGGCATCATTTCTTTCCACCCCCAGAACCCAGGTAGTAGAACTGTCTTTGGTTCGGATCATGACCGAGGGGCGTGCCTTCCAATATATCGAGTGCCCAGACCTGTAGGCCGTTTCGATTTGGATTAGGGGATTGATCAACCTGTCCGATGAAAGCCCTGTTGTCAGGTCGAGCTTTCGATAGATGTCATCATGTGTTCGGTTTTCGATGGCGGCATCAATCGCGATCCAACCGCTTCCCAAGGCGCTCTGGAATCCTTTGCCGTAAGACAGCGTCACTTTGTACTGTGCCCAGGCCCGTTCATGTTTGTGATATGCACCGGCACCAAATTCAGCAGCGAACCGACCCCATTGGCCCAAATCCGCTACTGGGACACGGGCAAAGATGAGTGCATGGCCATAGAGGTCTTGGTTTTGTTCGAAATCAAAGCCGACCGTCAGGTTCTGGCTGTATCCCCATTCCGCATAGAGAGAGGTTTTATAGTCGTACCCATCCTCAGGGAGTCGAAAAGCTGTCAGTGAGGCGGCTGTGAATGCTGCATCCTTTTCTCGCAGCCATGCACCTGACCAGGCAGGAGAGGCCATCAGCAACAGGTGCAATATCAGGGCAATGCGATACATGCTTGCAGCTTCCGTCAGCATGGTTAACGGAGTGTTAGTGTTTTGTTTATTTTTCGAATTGAAAAGAGCGCGCCTAGGCCAAAAGGAAACACAAGACCTTTCAGAATCCTGTGTTAGGTTTGAGACAGACAAGGGAGTTTCAAGATGCCAAAGATTTCCAAAAACGCTACTGTGCAGACCGTAATCACAACATTTGAAATGACGCCTGGCACCTGCCAGGATCTGCTTGAGGCGTTGACGGATGCCTATGCCAGCTTCATCTCAAAGCAACCTGGATTTGTTGCAGCGGGATTGCACGTGAACGACGCCCAGACCCGGATTGCCAATTATTCGCAATGGGAGCGTCGCGAGGATTTTCTGGCCATGCTGCGTACGTCAGAAATGCGTGATAGAAACCGTAAAATCAACGAGTTGTGCAAGAGTTTTGAGCCCGTCATGTACGATGTTGCGGAAACCTTCAACTGATCCTGACCTGGATCAAGGTCACGCGTCTGGTAATCGACCAGTATACTTGAGCAACCAAGGAGGCGCGTGCCATGTATCACAATATTCTTGTACCAATATCATTCGACGACGCGCGTGATATGCCGTCCGCATTGAAACTGGCGCAACTGTTGGCGGCACCCGAGTCACAGGTCACGCTGCTGCACGTGGTCGAACATATACCGGCCTATGCCAGCGCTTATATGCCGGTCGGGTATCTGGACGATGCGCGCAAGGCCGTTCAGGCCGAGTTGGATGCGCTGGCGGAAAATATTTCGGGCGCCCGCGGAGTCGTTGTCGAGGGGCATTCCGGTCGGACGATCCTTGACTGGGCCGACGTGAATAAGCCGGATCTGATCATCATCGCGTCTCATCGACCAGGTATGCAGGATTTGCTTTTGGGCTCCACCGCTACCCATGTTGTCCGCCACGCTGCATGCTCAGTGCACGTGGTGCGTTAGGTCTCTGCCAGATCACAAGCGAGCAGCCAAGAAATTGGCCGGTCTGTCTTGTTTGCTTGGCCCAGGTTCGTAGAGCGTCCTGCATCGTGACAGAGTTTCACAGATATGTTTGTCCCTTAGGTATCGGCATCCCACGGATACTGGTGTATTGATCGGGAATGCAGCCAGAAAAGACCACTCCCAAGGCGCTGTTCACGGATCCGAAATCGGCCAAACGTGTTCAACGCGCCGAAGCTCTGCGCCGGCGCGCATTGTCACCGGTGCGGATTCTGCTGATGGTCCTCATGTTGCCGCTGACGACAGGCATCATTGCCCTGAGCGTCTGGTTGCGCACTTCAGAATTCGAGCGTGATGAGGCGGTTTTACATCTTGTTGCCCTTGCCGGATGTGGTGCTGCGCTCTCGGTTCTTCCTGGTCCGTTTCTGGAGGGCGAGCCGGGCTATCACCTGCAAAACGATCCCGATCAGGATGGTGTGGCCTGTGGGGTGATTGCCCCGAATGTAGAACAAAGCGCTGCCCCTCAAAAACGCGTTGGCAATGCCAAATTCGTGAGGCCCTGACAGGTGGGTAAGGACTTCGGAACAAAGAGGCTGAGCCGATGACGCGAGCAGAGTTCAACAGTTTCTGCGCGGGCCTGAAGGCCAGCTCTCATGTGGTTCAATGGGGCAACGCAGACGTGTGGAAAGTGGGGGGCAAGGTATTTGCGATCTGCGGCTGGAACGACGGTCAGGACGCCTTCACCTTCAAAGCCACTGAACTGGCCTTTGAGGTGCTGAGCGACGAACCCGGAATTCGCCCTGCGCCATATCTGGCCTCGCGCGGGATGAAATGGCTGCAGGTCTATGAGGACCGCGGGATGAGCGACACGTCGCTGCGCGAGCATATCGTGACGTCCTATGATCTGGTCGTGGCCAAGCTGACCAAGAAGATGCGGGCGGAACTGGGCGTATAGGAATGGGTCATTCCTTCCGCCACCCAGCCCATTTCACCTTTACTCACTTGCGCCAATAGTTGTTCGCTGCCGCCACAGTCTGGTAATTTGTCGCCACGACATGCGACACCATAGTCAGGCTGTCCGCATCGTTTTCGTAGATCGGCCTCAGGCGCTGACGAATCTCGTCATTGGGCTGCGTCTTCTTAACCGCCATCCGTGATAGTTTGATTGCCAGGTCAAATCCCTCCTCGGGTGTCTCGGTGATGAGCGTTGGTAGCCAGGACATGTGTTGTCTCCTATATCGCGTACAATAATATCGAGCACGATATAAACTGCCTTGTGGGCGTGGGTCAATGAATTATATCGTGCACGATATAAGCGAGCGAAGGTGCTGCCGTGACAGATTCTCCGACCCAACCGAAGACCGACGAGATGTTTTGCCATGCGGTCTATACGTCATGGCATGTGATCAACCGCGCTTATAAGAGACACCTCGGCCCGCTAGGGCTGACCTATCCGCAATACATCACCCTGACCCTGCTGTGGCAGAGAGACCGGCGAAATGTCAGTGAGTTGGCCAACGCGTTGTCGATGGAAACCAGCACGCTGACCCCGCTGCTGAAACGCCTTGAGGCCGACGGGCTTGTCGACCGCACCCGTAGCAAAGAGGACGAACGCCAGGTTGTTGTTTCTCTGACCGGGGCGGGATCGGCCTTGCGGTCTGTGGCGCATGAGATCACCGCCTGCATGATCGCCGATACCGGGCTGGACGAACCTGACCTAGACCGCCTTTTGAATACGCTGGAGAAGCTGAAAGCTGGCTTGTCACAGGCCGGCAATTAGTACAGGCCGCAAACACGGTGAACGGCGCTTTGGTAGTTCGGGTTCGATCTGGCTGCGGCTGTGGAATCACAATATGTGAATTCAGATGTCGAGCCTTCCGCGCTGGGCAGCAACTCTGGCGTGTCAGTGGCCCAAATACAGTGAGGCGTATGGTTGAAAATGGCCACAAATCACGCGTATCAATGTGAGATTTCGGGCTGCCGTGCTAGGTTGCGTGCGGCGGGGTCGTTCCGACCGCGCCACATGGCGATATCGCCGGACGAGGGAGGAAGATCATGTTCGCACGTATTACTCAATTCAAGATGAAGCCCGGCACGCGTGAGATGGCGACGGCGAAAATGAACGCATTGAAATCAGAAATCATGGGCATGCCCGGCATGCACAGCTTTACCAATGTGATGAACGAGGACGGGTCGGGCTATGTGATCTCGGTTGTTGAAAGCGAGGCGACCTCGAACGCAAACGCACCCAAAGTGGCCGAGCTGTGGGGCCATTTCGCCGAGTTCATGGAAAGCCCGCCGACCCCCGTCGGCTATGACGTGGTCGCGCACTGGGATAAGGGGTAACGGTTTGGGCGGGGACATCCCCGCCCCTTTTGTCCGAGGGCACGTGCCCGACCTTCGGCCAGCGCAAAGCGCGTGCCCTTCACCCGGTGAAAGGCGCATTGGACCTAATGCGTGCCGGGCAGGGTACACGAGTTCGTCATGGCAACCGTTTGGCCTCACAATTTGTGATTTCAAACGTGGAGGAGTGCGCGCTGGGCTGCAAGTTTGAAGTGTCTGTAAATTCCATCACGCGCTCGCTCAAAACTAGCTTTGCGAGCGGTAAATGACCCGGGCGAAAGCAATAGCGATCAGGCTCAACAGCTCGCGTGCAAAAAGCAGTAGGAGAAAACCTACCAAAACATATGGAGCGCGCGGATGGGCCCAATAACCGGGTTCAAAGAATGTGAGTAGCAATGAAAAAAGCAGAAAGAGAAGCTTCCCTTTGGTGCCGTTGGTGAAGACGCTACCGAAGCGGACCCCTTCATAGTCGCGCAAACAGGGGCCAACTCTGCCCCGGAGACGACATATGATCGAAGGCGGACTCAACGATCAGCTTACTTTAAGAGCAAGTTTGAGGTCCTCGATTGCCCCTATCTGAGATCGGGAAAGCTGGTTTCCGGCCAACGGCGTCAACACTTCCTGCAAACGGTCCCAAGATTGCCCAGAGCCAATTTTTCTCAGACGACGCCCCAGTCTTGGTACCGCATCGCTGGGGCCGTTGCACTGTGTCATCAACCAGCGGCCAAGAACTTCCATTTCCTTTGCTTCTTCCTCAGAACAGCGCAGTTTCGTGCGCAAAAGAACGTGGAGCTGTTGACGTTGCTCAGAAGTGGGCAGGTCATCCAGCTCAATAAAAGCCTGAGATATTGCACAGATTGCAATGCGATCATCGTCGATCCCCTCGACAGGATGGGCGTTGGCGACACTTCGAAAAGCCAGTCTTCTGGGCGCATTCCTGATGGTTGTCGCAACGTCTTGCGCCGTGTTGAGCGCTTCTCTCGGGTTGTTGCGAATCCACCACCATATTGCGCCGCCAATAGCGGTCAGGATGAGAATAACAATCGGCAAATCAATGATCTCCAGAAGTTCAATTGGCGACGATCATCTATCGGTTTTTGTCGTATTGCAACTTTCAGTTGCGGGCATGCCTACCGCTTCCTCCGCTTCACATTCCCACCCCTTTGCCCCGGCTTGCCAGCCGTTGACCGTCCACGCGATTTCACCGCGTCTTCCGAGGCTTTCTCGACCGCCCATTGGCGCGCCATGGGGTCGTCGGCGATGGCCAGATCGACTGCTTCCAGGCGTTTGATCTCGTCCCTAATATTGGCGGCCTCTTCGAATTCCAGATTCTCGGCAGCTTTGCGCATCTTGTCGCGCAGCCCGTCCAGATGCGCCTCAAGATTCGCGCCGTGCATCGGTTTGTCGATGGTGGCGGTGACGCGGTTCATGTCGACGTCGCCTTTGTAGAGACCGGCCAGAACATCCTCGACGTTTTTCTTCACCGTTGCTGGGGTGATGCCGTGTTCTTCGTTATAGGCGATCTGCTTGGCGCGGCGGCGATCGGTTTCGTTCAGCGCGCGCTCCATGGAACCGGTGATCTTGTCGGCATACATGATCACCCGCCCGTCAGCGTTCCGCGCGGCGCGGCCAATGGTCTGAACCAGTGAGGTTTCCGAGCGCAGGAAGCCTTCTTTGTCGGCGTCCAGAATGGCCACCAGCCCGCATTCCGGGATGTCGAGCCCCTCACGCAGCAGGTTGATGCCGATCAGAACGTCGAAGGCCCCCAACCGCAGGTCACGCAGAATCTCGATGCGTTCCAGCGTGTCGATATCCGAGTGCATGTAACGGACCCTGATGCCCTGTTCGTGCATGTATTCAGTCAGGTCCTCGGCCATGCGTTTGGTCAGGGTGGTGACCAGCGTGCGATAGCCATCGGCGGCGACCTTGCGCACCTCGTCCAGCAGATCGTCGACCTGCATGCCGACAGGGCGGATTTCGACCTCGGGATCCAGCAGGCCGGTGGGGCGGATCACCTGTTCGGTGAAGACGCCGCCGGTCTGTTCGATCTCCCACTTGGCAGGCGTGGCAGAAACGAACACGGATTGCGGGCGCATGGCGTCCCATTCCTCGAACTTGAGGGGTCGGTTGTCCATGCAGGATGGTAGGCGGAACCCGTGTTCGGCCAGGGTGAATTTACGCCGATAGTCGCCCCGGTACATGCCGCCGATCTGCGGCACGCTGACGTGGGATTCGTCGGCAAAGACGATGGCGTTGTCGGGGATGAATTCGAACAGGGTCGGGGGCGGCTCGCCCGGCGCGCGACCGGTCAGATAGCGCGAGTAGTTTTCGATTCCGTTACAGACGCCGGTGGCCTCCAACATCTCCAGATCGAAATTCGTGCGTTGTTCCAGACGTTGCGCTTCCAGCAGTTTGCCCTCTCCGACCAGTTGATCCAGTCGGATGCGGAGTTCCTTCTTGATGCCGATGATCGCCTGGTTCATCGTTGGCTTCGGGGTCACGTAGTGCGAGTTGGCGTAAACCCGCACCTGTTCCATATTCGCGGCGCGTTCACCGGTCAGCGGGTCGAACTCGGTGATGGTTTCCAATTCCTCACCGAAGAACGAGAATTTCCAAGCGCGATCTTCAAGGTGGGCGGGCCAGATTTCCAGGCTGTCACCCCGCACCCGGAACGAGCCCCGCTGGAAGGCCTGATCATTTCGGCGGTATTGCTGGGCGACCAGATCGGCCATGATCTGGCGCTGGTTGTATTCACCGCCGACCTTCAGGTCCTGCGTCATCGCCCCATAGGTTTCGACCGAGCCGATACCGTAGATGCACGACACTGAGGCGACGATGATTACGTCATCGCGTTCCAACAGCGCGCGCGTGGCCGAGTGGCGCATCCGGTCGATCTGTTCGTTGATCTGGGATTCTTTCTCGATATAGGTGTCGCTGCGCGCGACATAGGCCTCGGGTTGGTAGTAGTCGTAGTAAGACACGAAATACTCGACCGAGTTTTCCGGGAAGAAACCTTTGAACTCACCATAGAGCTGCGCCGCCAGTGTCTTGTTGGGCGCAAGGATGATGGCGGGTCGCTGGGTTTCCTCGATCACTTTGGCCATTGTGAAGGTCTTGCCCGTCCCGGTCGCGCCCAGCAGGACCTGTTCTCTTTCGCCGTCGAAGATACCGTTGGTCAGCTCTTTGATCGCGGTGGGCTGGTCGCCTGCCGGTGAGAACTCGGTATGCATGACGAATTCTTTACCGCCTTCCAGTTTCAGGCGGGCGCGGACGTCATCAGCAGTCAGCTGAGTCTTGTCGGAATGGGCGTAAGGCATGGGCAGGCTCCGGGTCAGGCCCCTACATTTGTTCTTATTTTGTCCAACTGCAAGACCTGATCCGATCTAGAAACGGCAGTTTCAGTAATACGCAAACCGATGATCCGGAATTTGATCCGAACGCACCTTTTCTTCAAGCGCTTTCAGGTTGTCACCCAGGACACGCCCCATCATCGCTTTCAGCACAGTCTGCCCTATCAGCCATCCCAATGGGCCAAACTTCATTTGATAATCTATGCTCCAGACTACTCTGGATTGGTTGTTGGCAAGGGGTTCAACGGCGATTGCTGCATGTGCTTGGGTCAGAGGCATTGCAGACATCTCAGACAAGCGGACACGGTAGCCCCGGTTGATTTGCCAATCCGTGACTTCTTCGACCAGAGACGTCCCATTTTCAAAATGGCATCGTCGTTTCGATCCCACCCCATCCGCACCTTGTGTTAGCGCATCTACTGATGTCACCTGCGGGGCGAAATCGTCGATATGCATGAACCGGCTCAAAATGGCCCAGATATCTTCGGGTCGGGTATCAATGTCGAGGCTGCGTTCGTGGTGGATCATCTTGCTGTCCTTGTTGTGGCGTTTGAATGATTATACCATTCCCCTAATGACAGTTTTCGTCATCAGAACATCCTTGTCCTCCGCGACATTTGCCACCTTGTCCCAGGCCTCGCTCTGACGCATAAACAACTTCAGCCAAGTGAGTACGGAGAGGCGACATGCGCGCACGGATCTACCAGCCTTCGCGGAATGCGATGACATCGGGTACGGCCAAGACCCGGCATTGGGTGTTGGAATATGCCCCAGCATCCACGCGCGAGGTTGATCCGTTGATGGGCTGGACGTCTTCCAGTGACACCCAGACCCAGGTGCGTCTGAATTTCGACACCAAGGAAGAGGCGCTGGATTACGCCAAGGACAACGGTATCGACGCACAGGTCAGTGAACCGCATAAACGCAAGCCGAACCTGCGCGCGCGCGGTTATGGCGAGAATTTTGCCACCGATCGGCGCGCACCCTGGACGCATTAAATGATCGACATTCGCGAGGCTGACCCAACCTCCGACGCATTGCGCCCGGTGGTCGAGGCGCATTTTGCCCATAGCGAAACCGCCGGGCCAGCCGAGAGCAATCACACGATGGATGCCAGTGCCTTGGCCGGGCCCGGAATGCGGTTCTGGGCTTTGTATGAGGGTAACAAGGTGCTGGGCTGCGGCGCGCTCAAGGCGCTGCCGGATGGGACCGCCGAAGTCAAATCCGTGCATATCCTTGCCACCGCACGTGGCCGCGGTCTGGCGCGAGTGATGATGACCCATCTTGCTGATCACGCACGGGTCGAAGGGACCTCGGCGCTGGTTCTTGAGACGGGCGCCGATCATCTGTCCTACTACGACGCCGCGCGCAGGCTGTATGAAGCGCTGGGCTATTCCTATTGCGGCCCGATCTACGGCTATGAGGCCGACCCCAACAGCGCCTTCATGCGATTGGATCTAAAGCCCGCAGAATAGGCCGGTTGTTGGCACTATCTTCGTTCAGCAATGCCACGACCTGTTGCGTTTCGAGCCGTTGCCGCGTTGCGCCAGGTATCTGGACGAACAGAAAGCGGCCCGTTGGGCAGGTGTATTCGCTTGCAGACTTAAGAGCGCCGCTTGCCAGGGCATCCTCAAGCAAACATAGATGCCCCATCAGGATACCCGCACCTGCCTTCGCTTCTTCCACGGCCAGGCTGTACAGAGAGAACTGCGGCCCGGTCTGCGCATCCTGCAGTTCAATTCCCGTGTTCTGTGACCAGATTGTCCAATCGTCGTTCCAGGTCTGGTCATGCAGAAGGACGGTGTCGCCAAAGTGGTTCATACGTTCAATCTGGCTAGGCGCGCCGACCGGAGAGATGAGATCGGGGCAGATGCAAATCTGCTCGGGCTCAGCATCGGGTTCGCCAATGAATATGGCCAGATCGAACAATTCCCGATCAAGACTGGGTGGGTTTTCCATCGCGGTCACCGAAAAATTGATATGCGGAAACTGCGCCCTGACCCGGCTTAGCCGTTTTGGTAGCCAAAGCTGCGCAACAGATGGCAAGGCGGCGATATGAAAATCGGCGTTGGGTTTGAGGTTGCGGAGGGCACGCGCCGCCTCGGCCAACCCGTCGAACGCCGCAGAGAATTCAGCCACCAGCGAAGCCCCGGCCTTGGTCAGTTCCACCCCCTGCGCGTTGCGCCGAAACAACGCGGTACCTGCCCAGCCCTCCAATGTCTTGATGTGCTGCGAAATCGCTCCGGGCGTGACGCTCAATTCCTCAGCGGCGGCGACAAAGCTGACATGACGTGCGGCAGCTTCAAAGGCGCGCATTGCATTCAGCGGGGGCCCTTTCGGGCGTTTGGGCATGACACTCATTTCAAGCCTTAGTTTTTCTACGCCAAGAAATAGCAAATCTGCTTTGCGCTGTCACGGAATGGCTGCCACCATGCTGCAAAACGGAGGACGTCCAATGACGCTTGCACAACGAGATTGGGTGCCGAGCACCAGCGAAACCCTGATTCAGGACATAGCGGCGACGACGGCGTCCGCAACGTCTGCCGATCTGCTGGCCCGAATCGAACAGCTGGCCGAGCAGAACCGAGTGATCCATGAGGAAGAGTGCTTTAACCTCAACCCTGCGACCAATGTGATGAACCCGAAAGCCGAAGCGCTATTATCCTCTGGCATCGGGTCGCGCCCCTCTTTGGGGTATCCCGGTGACAAATACGAAATGGGACTGGAAGCGATCGAGGAAATCGAAGTGATCGCGGCCCAGCTTTGCGCGGATGTGTTCGATGCCAAATTCGCCGAGGTTCGTGTGCCTTCTGGTGCGATTGCCAACCTCTATGGCTTTATGGCCACCTGCAAACCGGGCGACACAATCATTGCGCCGCCCGCATCTCTAGGCGGGCATGTGACGCATCATGTCGATGGCTGCGCCGGCTTATACGGCTTGCGCACGATAGAGGCCCCGGTGAATGCCGATGGCTATACCGTTGATCTGGACCAACTGCGGGCGCTGGCACGGGCCGAGCGGCCCAAGTTGATTACGATTGGTGGCAGCCTGAACCTGTTCGAGCATCCCGTGTCCGAAGTGCGGTCCATCGCCGATGAGGTCGGGGCCAAGGTCATGTTCGATGCGGCCCATCAATGCGGCATTATTGCCGGGCGCGCCTGGTCCAACCCGCTGGCCGAGGGCGCGCATTTCATGACGATGAGCACCTATAAAAGCCTTGGTGGCCCTGCAGGTGGGCTGATCGTTTCGAATGATGCAGAAATCGCCAAAACGCTGGACGCTATCGCCTTTCCCGGCATGACGGCCAATTTTGATGCGGCGAAAACTGCCGCGCTTGCGGTCACGATGCTGGACTGGAAAGACTTTGGCGCGGCCTATGCGAAAGAGATGATCGCTATGGCGCAGGCATTGGCTGCGGCTATGGATGCACAAAATGTGCCTGTGTTCGCTGGGGCCGAGGGCTTTACCAACTCTCACCAGTTTGCCGTTCTGGCCGAGCCCTTTGGGGGCGGGCAAGCGGCCTCAAAAACCTTGCGCCAAAGTGGGTTCCTTGCCTGTGGCATCGGTCTGCCTGTGGCGGTGGTTGAAGGTGATATGAACGGTCTGCGGATTGGCACGCCCGAGCTTGTCCGCTGGGGGATGACCGCAGGCGATGCGGATCGTCTGGCGGGGTTGATCAAACAAGGTCTGCAAGGCGCGCCGATTGCCTCCGAGGTTTCAGCCTGGAGACGCGCGTTCAACACGCTCTGCTTTGTCCATTAGATCACCGTTTCCGAAAGCAACCGGCGCGCACGATGTTTTGTGATCGTTCAATCCCGGCCTTCACAAATGAATGGCCGGGATCTGTTCCGGTTGATCCAGGCTTAGTTTCCCAGAATTCCAGGCAGGCGCAGCCCGTGTTCACGAGCGCAATCCTTGGCCAGGTCATAACCAGCATCGGCGTGACGCCACACGCCCGAGGCAGGGTCGTTCCACAAAACGCGCTCCAGGCGTTTGGCAGCATCATCGGTGCCGTCGGCGCAGATCACCACACCCGCATGCTGGGAAAAGCCCATGCCAACGCCGCCGCCATGGTGCAGAGATACCCAAGTCGCGCCCGAGGCGGTGTTGACCAGTGCATTTAGCAGAGGCCAGTCCGAGACCGCGTCAGACCCGTCCTTCATCGCTTCGGTCTCGCGGTTGGGCGAGGCGACTGAACCGGAATCCAGATGGTCACGACCAATGACCACCGGCGCGCTTAGCTCGCCCGTTCTAACCATCTCGTTAAACGCCAGACCCAGGCGATGTCGGTCACCCAGACCAACCCAGCAGATACGCGCAGGAAGGCCTTGGAATGCGATCCGTTCGCGCGCCATATCCAGCCAGTTGTGCAGATGCGTGTTATCGGGCAGCAGTTCTTTGACCTTTTGATCGGTCTTGTAGATGTCCTCGGGGTCCCCCGACAAGGCCGCCCAGCGGAACGGGCCAATGCCACGGCAGAATAGCGGACGGATATAGGCAGGCACAAAGCCCGGGAAGGCGAAGGCGTCTTCCAGACCTTCCTCAAGCGCCATTTGCCGGATGTTGTTGCCATAGTCGATGGTTGGAACACCGTCATTGTGAAAGGCGACCATCGCCGCGACCTGTACTTTCATCGAGGTGCGGGCTGCCTTTTCGACCTCTTTCGGGGCGGTTTCAGCCTTGGCGCGCCACTCGGCCACGGTCCAGCCCTGCGGCAGGTATCCGTTGATCGGGTCATGCGCGCTAGTCTGATCGGTGACGATGTCGGGCTTGACGCCGCGCTTGTGGATCTCGGGGAAGATATCGGCGGCATTGCCGATCAGCGCCACGGATTTGGCTTCGCCCGCTTTGGTCCAACGCTCGATCATATCCAGCGCCTCGTCCAGGCTGTGGGTTTTCTCGTCGACATAGCGCGTGCGCAGTCGGAAATCGGCGGATTTCTCGTCGCACTCCACGGCCAGACAGCAGGCACCCGCCATCACAGCAGCCAGTGGCTGAGCACCGCCCATACCACCCAGACCCCCGGTCAGGATCCAACGGCCTTTCAGACTGCCACCATAGTGCTGGCGTCCTGCTTCCATGAAGGTCTCATAGGTGCCTTGGACGATGCCCTGCGACCCGATGTAAATCCAGGAACCCGCAGTCATCTGGCCATACATCGCCAGACCTTTCTTATCCAACTCGTTGAAGTGATCCCAATTCGCCCAATGCGGCACCAGGTTCGAGTTGGCAATCAGCACGCGCGGTGCGTCCTTGTGGGTTTTGACGATGGCGACGGGCTTTCCCGACTGCACGACCAGGGTTTCGTCCGCTTCCAGGTCTTTCAGGCTGTCGACGATCAGGTCGAAATCCTTCCAGGTTCGCGCGGCCCGGCCAATGCCGCCATATACTACCAGCTCGTGCGGGTTTTCTGCCACGTCAGGATGCAGGTTGTTCATCAGCATCCGCAGTGGTGCTTCGGTCAACCAGCTTTTGGCATTCAGTTCGGTCCCGGTTGGCGGATAGATGTCCCGGCTATTCTTACGAGGATCGCTCATCGATCATTCCCTTCAGATTGGATAGAGCCCGACAGGGCAAGGGCATTGAAGTTTTCAATCATGTGTTTCGGCTGCGGTCGCGCGCCATCATGGCAAAGACCGCCATCAGTTAAGGCCCGGCAAAGAGGCGTTCAGCGCGTTCAGCAACGCGCCCGACGCGACTAATTCCTTTGCCGCTTTCAGGTCGGGCGCCATATAGCGATCCTCTTGCAGGCTCGAAACATCCTCGCGCAGCCGTGCGATGGCCTGTTGCAGCAACGGGCTCGTCTGGAGGGGCGCACGGAATTCGATGCCACGCGCGGCGCAGAGCAGCTCGACCCCAAGGATGTGGTTGAGATTTTCGACCATGCGGGCCAGCCGCCGCGCACCATGTGCTGCCATCGAGACGTGATCTTCCTGATTGGCGGAGGTGGGTGTTGAATCGGTGACACAAGGGTTGGCCAGATGCTTGTTCTCGCTCATCAAAGCGGCTGTCGTCACCTCTGCAATCATCAGGCCGGAATTCAATCCGGGTTCAGGTGTCAGGAAGGGCGGAAGATCGAAGCTGAGCGTTGGATCGACCATCAGAGCAATACGCCGTTGACTGATCGCGCCAATCTCGGACAATGCCAGCGCAATCATGTCAGCAGCGAACCCAACGGGTTCCGCGTGAAAATTACCACCGGACACGATCATATCCGCTTCGGTCAGCACAAGTGGATTGTCTGTTGCAGCATTCGCTTCGATCAAAAGGGTTTGTGCGGCCTGTCGCAGGACATCCATCGCCGCACCAGTCACCTGCGGCTGACAGCGGATGCAATAGGGATCCTGAACACGTGTATCATCATCCCGGTGACTTTCTCGAATTTCGGATTGCGCCAGTATCTCACGCATCGAACCTGCCGCTTCGATCTGGCCACGATGTCCTCGCAGCGCATGGATTTCGGGCTGCAGCGGAGCGGTTGATCCCATGATGGCATCGGTGGACATGGCCGAGATGACCAGCGCATTGCGCACAGCACGCCAGACTTCGAACAGACCGGCAAGCGCATAGGCCGTTGAAAACTGTGTGCCATTGATAAAGGCCAAACCTTCCTTGGGGCCAAGCTCGATCGGGGACAGGCCAGCCTTTGCAAGCGCCTCGGCACCCGGAAGAATTTCGCCTTTATATTCCGCCTCTCCCTCACCGATCACCACTGCGGTCATATGTGAAAGAGGTGCCAGATCGCCTGACGCGCCAACCGATCCTTGATTTGGAACAACAGGGGTGACGCCTTTTTCCAGCATGTCTTGCATAAGCTCGATCAGTTGCCAGCGGACGCCAGATGCGCCACGGCCAAAACTCAATAGCTTAAGAGACATCATAAGCCGAACCATCCGGCGGGGCATCGCGTTTCCTACGCCGCAGCAATGGCTGAGGATCAGGTTTCGCTGCAAAGTGGCGGTGTCTTCAGATTTGATCTTGAGACTGGCCAATTTGCCAAAACCCGTGTTGACGCCATAAACCGGTACATCACCCGCAGCGGCGATAGCGATCCGTTTCGCGGCCGCCTCGACCGCAGGACGACACGTCGGATCAAGTATGACCGAGGCTTCATCCCGATAGATGGTTTCAAGCTGAGGCAGAGTAGCCTGCCCGGGCGCCAGAGTGAGAGTTGTCACGCTTGACCTCCAAAGATGCGTTTGTGAAGCGGGTTGAACCCGATACGATAAGAAAGCTCGGCCGGACGGCCCACATTCCAGACCGCCAGATCGGCCCGCTGACCCGCGGCGATCATACCGCGATCACTCAAACCAAGGGCACGCGCTGCGTTACAGGTCACGCCCGCAAGTGTTTCCTCTGGCGTCATGCGGAACAGGGTGCAGCCCATATTCATGGTCAGAAGAAGAGATGTCAGGGGGGATGATCCCGGATTGCAATCGGTTGCCAGTGCCATTGGGACATCGTGTTTGCGCAGCAGCTCAATCGGAGGCTGACGCGTTTCACGCAGAGTATAGAACGCACCGGGCAGGATTACGCCCGCTGTTCCCGCCTGGGCCATGGTGATCACGCCGTCTTCGTCAAGATACTCGATATGATCCGCAGACAATGCGCCATAGGAGGCGGCAAGCTGCGCCCCGCCCAGATTAGAAAGCTGCTCGGCATGCAGTTTAACCGGAAGGCTAAGCGCAGCGGCGGCGTCAAAGACACGGGCGATCTGTTTGGGCTGAAAGGCGATCCCTTCGCAGAATCCGTCAACCGCATCGACCAGCCCTTCTACATGGGCGGCTCGCAAGGTCGGAATGACGACCTCGTCGATATAGGCGTCATCGCGCCCCTTGTACTCTGGCGGAGTCGCGTGGGCGCCCAGATATGTGGTTTGAACAGAAACCGGGCGACGTTTTCCAATTTCGCGCGCGGCGCGCAGCATGTTCAGCTCTGTCTGTTGTTCTAGCCCATAGCCGGACTTGATTTCGATAGTGGTCATGCCCTCTTGGATCATCGCGTCGACGCGGGGCAATGCACTTTCTATCAGCTCTTCCAGGCTGGCGGCCCGTGTCGCTTGAACGGTTGCGTTAATACCGCCTCCGGCGCGCGCAACCTGTTCATAGCTTGCACCATTCAGGCGCATTTCAAACTCTTGGGCGCGGTCGCCGCCAAATACAACATGGGTGTGGCAGTCGATCAAACCGGGCGTCACAAGGCGTCCGTTCAGATCCTCGGCCTCAAGCTCAGTATATTCATCGGGCAGATCGCGTCTGGGTCCGACCCATTCGATAAACTCACCTGATATTACGATGATGCCATCCTCGATTAGCCCATAAGGGCCCTGCTGGCTGGCTTGTGTTGCAATTTTTGCGCCACGAAGGGTTGTTTTACCAGTCATGAGAATCTGATCCCAAGTTGCACTGCTTCTGAAATAGGTATACTGATTACTGCATAATGTGTACACAAAATAATGAAAGGCATCGCGCCGAAGCCGCCTTCTTGGAGTCAAATTAGGTGGAGGTCTTAAGTGCGGGGCAGAGTTACATGCTTCATTGCAGATGTCTTATGTGTATGTATAAGCCAAATAAGGCCGGTTTTTGAGTTGGGGAGTTTTATGGCAAGACCTCAGGGGAACATGAGCTTTCGGGACATCAAGCAGGTGGTTTTGGATCGAATCCAAACCGGTATCTGGAGCCCGGATTCCATTTTGCCAAGCGAGATGGATTTGGCCGCTGAATTCTCAAGTACACGAACAACGGTCAACCGGGCGTTGAGAGAGCTTGCCGAAGAAGGATACCTGGAAAGAAAACGCAAGGCCGGCACGCGGGTTCTGAATTCTCCCATTAGAAAGGCGCAATTTGCGATCCCTTTGGTACGTGACGAGATAACGGCCACCGGTGCGGCCTATCGGTACTCTTTGGTGGACCGAGAGGTGCAACCCGCACCGTCCTGGCTGGCATCACGCCTCGACCTGAAAAAAGAGCAGGACGTCTTGCACCTGCGATGTATGCATTATGCCGACAACGTAGCGTTTCAGCTTGAGGTGCGATGGATAGTTGCCGACGTTGTACCTGAAGTGTTGGAGGAAAGTTTCGATCAATCGGGGCCGAATGACTGGTTGGTTAACAGGGTGCCATTCAGCAATCTGGAGCTTAGTTTCATGGCGACCAAGGCTGATGGTGAAATCTCCAAGTTCCTGGACACGCCACCTGGCGACCCGATCTTTACTGCCGAACGCATTACCTGGCTGCGTCACGCGCCGGTGACATATGCCAAGCTTTACTTTGCGCCGGGATACCGGATGACGACGCATCTCTGATCTGACCGGAGTCCAGCTTTTGGGGCGGTAAAAAATGTCGGTTTTCGTCGGTCTGCCGAATTATGGGCTGACAGAACATCAAACAAAGGGAACGCGATGGCTGTTCAGAATCTGATGACGTTTAAGGTGGGTGCAACGCCGATTTTGCTGAATGTCCCACATGCCGGAACCTTGCTGCCTCCGGAGATAGAACGCCGTTTGCGACCCGCCGCGCTGGAGCTGAAGGATACGGATTGGCACATGGACAAGCTGTCGCTGCCTTGTGCCGAATTGGGTGTGGGTGTCATGGCGGCGCAGTATTCGCGCTATGTGGTGGACCTGAACCGTTCAGCTGATGACGCGCCGCTTTATTCCGGTCCGACAACCGGCCTGATATCGCAAATCGATTTTGACGGTCAGCCGCTTTATCTGGAAGGGCAAGAGCCAGATGGGCAGGAGACACAGGCGCGCATCCAATCCTATTGGGCACCGTATCATCAGGCGCTCAAGGCTGAGATTCTGCGGATCAGGGCGCAGTTTGGCACCTGCATACTGTTGGATCTGCATTCCATCCGTTCCGAAGTGCCAAGGCTGTTTGATGGGGTGCTGCCGGATTTGAATCTGGGCACAAATAGCGGGGCCAGCACAGCCGCGCGCTTTGAGGCCTGCGCCGAAAGATCGCTGGGGTCCGGCCAATACAGCTTTGTCAAAAACGGCCGCTTTAAGGGAGGCCATATTACCCGGCACTATGGCCAACCCGACCAGAACATTCATGCGCTGCAACTCGAAATTGCACAGTCCGCCTATATGATCGAGCACGCCCCTTGGGACCTTGTGCCCCCTAAGGCAGAGGTGCTTTTCGCCGCGATCAAGAACCTTGTTACCGCGTTGCTGGATGAAGTTAACACCACCCGTGGATGACCCAAACAGACTCGCCGATACGGCAGCCAAGTAAAGGAAAGTGGATGACAACTGGATTTCATTTCAAACAGGCACTGACGGACCAGGGCTGGCTTAGCAATATCTCCGTAACCGTTACGGAATCTGGTGAGTTCGGAGCACTGGTCGCGGACGACAATCCCAACGCCTATCCGGTGATTGAAAGCCCGGTTGTGCCGGGCATGCCCAACCTTCACAGTCATTCCTTTCAATACGCGATGGCGGGGTTATCAGAAGTGCGCCGGAATCCGGTCGACAGCTTCTGGTCCTGGCGCGAAATGATGTATTATTTCGCTCATAATGTATCGCCCGAGGACCTGCAGGCAATCACTGCCAAGCTGTATATGGAATTGCTCAAAGGCGGTTATACCGAGATTGTCGAGTTTCATTATCTGCACAATGAAGAAGATGGAGCGCACTATGCCCAATCTGAGGAGCTGTCTTCTGCAATTGTCTCTGCTGCAGATCGAACGAGCCTCAGCCTGACGCATCTTCCGGTGTTTTATGCACACG
The DNA here is from genome assembly GCF_059611145.1 of Ruegeria sp. CDSB022. Lineage (NCBI taxonomy): Bacteria > Pseudomonadati > Pseudomonadota > Alphaproteobacteria > Rhodobacterales > Roseobacteraceae > Ruegeria > Ruegeria sp. CDSB022. The sequence goes on from NZ_JBXWOZ010000003.1 coordinate 261,535, forward strand.
CAAATTTCGGCGGCGTGTCTCCGCAAGATGCTCAGAGGCGATTCACCAACACACGTGATCAATACGCTTTGCTGATCGAAACCCTGAAGCAGCAGCATGAAAAGCTTAACCTCGGAATCGCGCCGCATTCCCTGCGCGCCGTAACCGAGGATGAAATGTCATGGCTTATGGAGCTTCGGCAAGACCAGTTGCCGGGGTGTCCAGTTCACATCCATGTGGCCGAACAGACCAAAGAGGTGGAAGACAGTATCGCCCATAGTGGCAAACGCTCTGTTTCGGCGCTGATGGACCAGGTCCAGATTGACGCCGCGTGGTGCCTGATCCATGCCACCCATCTGGATGACGCCGAGGTTGCGGCCATTGCCGCTTCGGGCGCGACCGTAGGTCTGTGCCCGCTGACGGAATCAAATCTTGGAGACGGGATTTTCCGGGCGGTCGATTTCGTGGCAGCAAATGGCCATTTTGGTATCGGCTCGGACAGCAACATCTGTACCCAGGCAGTTCAGGAGCTGCGCACACTGGAATATAGTCAGCGCCTGCTGCACCGGCAGCGCAATGTTATGTGCTCCAAGGACATGCCCAATGTTGGCGGTTATCTCTGGCAGACCGCCGCCCAGGGAGGAGCGCGTGCAGCCGGGCGCAATATCGGCCGTATCGCAGAAGGGTGCCGTGCCGATTTTGTAGAACTGTCTTACGATAGGAATGGTCTGATGGCGGCGGTGTCGCCCGGAGCCTTGCTGGATTTCCACATGTTCTCGGGTCAGCAGGCAGAAATCATTGCCGTCTATGTTGCTGGTCAAAAGGTCATTGAAGATGGTCAGCACCCCGATCACGAGTCCATCGACGCCGGATATATTTCCACCATACGTCGGTTGGCGCAAAAACTATGATGAAGGGTGAATAGAACCAACGGAACTCATTACTGCGCGAGCTTAAGAACCTTGGGGCACTTGGTGCTGGTCAGGCTGAATACATTGTCCGAGATCGCCGAGGAATTTTCTGTCACCCAGCCCATTGGTTTCGAACATTCCAGTTGGTTCGCGCCTTCCGTACCTTGTCACATCAATGGCGCGCGTGATGCTGGCGGATCTGAGCGAAACGGAACTGGATCACCGTACCCCCCATGACGGGTCTGGGCATGTGTGCGGTGCTATTAACAATTCCGGCCACCGCAATCAGCTGGGATCTGCAGAAGATCTGATCAAACAGGTTTGCCACTGCGCGGCACAATATCAAATTGCAGTGATGCAGGTGGCGGCATCCCAGTTTGCCGATGTATTCCGTCATCGTGACAGGCTGCATATGCGGCCTGAATTAGTCTGGTAAGTTCGACTCGGTTAGGGCCTTTTGAGGCATGGCTTCGAGGTGCAGTCCACCCAGCAATCAAGGTACCTGTATAAGCTTGCTCCGGTCAGAGATAATGCTGAAATCAGAGAGGTTTTTTGCCCCAAAACCTCATCTCTCCATCAAGTTGACAAGGCGAGGGATTTGGCTGATACAGCCAGAATATGAGCGGGCCGTTAGCTCAGCTGGATTAGAGCAGGGAACTTCTAATTCTCAGGTCGGGGGTTCGAGTCCTCCACGGCTCGCCAAATGCACAATTCCTAATTGAGTATACATCCGCCACCCTCAGATTACGACGTTGGCAAAGCTCTCGACTGTGACGATCGGACGTGGTTGTCCCGCCAGGCTTTCTGCATCGGTCAGACGCTGCGCCAATGGGTCGGCATCGCTAAGGGGGCCAAAGTTCAGCCCGGTTAATTTTTCCAAATCCCGGACGCGGATCTGGAATGTCTTATAGGCACCAAACTCAAATCCACCGACAGATTCCACGCTCCCCTGGTTCGAGAGCATCTGTTGGATGACCTCAACCTGGCTGAGCACATAGGCGGTGGAATGAAGGCGAAGAATGCCTTCGCTGCCATCCTCTTCGGCCAGCATGGTCACGAGCTTGAAGAACTTCAGGGGTACCGGCGATCCGGTATCTTTCAACATCGGCTCGTCACCGGTCAGGATTGGTCCGGTGAACACACAGGCCTTGAATCCATGTGTGCGCACATTTGTCATGATAAAGTTCTCAAGACCCAACCATTGCGCGTGGCTCCGGTTAAAGGCCCGGTGCTGTGGGGCAGCAGCGGTATAGTGAAAGCTGTCATCATTGGCCTGTTTGGCCTGTGCATCATCGACACCCCAATTTGTCGCCGCACGGCGAACCAGGTGGCCCCGGTCAATATCCGCGTGATCATAATCCTCTTTGCCGAGTTGGACATTTGCCGGGATGCGCAGGTCAGCGAACCACTTGTCGCTACCTCGTTTTTGCGGTCGGGTTTTGGCACCATCGATATTCAGCGCGGCAATGATCGGTGTTTTGAAAGTCGCAGAATAGAGAATGCCGAAATTCTGATAGCGCAATTCGTTGGGGCGTTCCGGGGTCGCATCCGACGGAGTGGCAAGTCCAAACGCATTCGGTACCATCGGCAGAGGGACCTCTGCCACTTGAAGGAAGTCCGGGTTGTACCCGTCGCGCGGTTCAAAATGGTCTGCGTCATGGTTTCCGTCAGGTCGTTCTGGCCGGACGATTTCAGTTCCGGGGATCGAGGTCGGCACCGCCCCGTCCAACAATGCGTTGACCGTGCTGATCCTGACCGCCGAGTTTCCGACGCCGAAGGTACCTGCATAATGCAGACCAACCGCTTTGCCGCTGTCCAACGAGATCACAGGCGAGCCCGAGTTGCCGCCCAAAGTCGTGCAGTCATGGCGCAGGATCGTCACGCCGCCATCTTCGATGAGAAATCCGGGCGAAAAGCGTTTCACGTCATACAGGTCGTTGAAATAGTTGGACATCTGCGTGGAGTCATTGCGCAGGGAATCCTTGGCGGGATACCCGATCACCGCGACGCATTCGCCGTGCTGGGCATCCGTATCGGCGCGCGGGATCGGCGTAGGCGTGAAATTGGCCGTATCTGCGGGCAGGTCGATCTTTCCAAGCGCGATATCTGCGGCCGCATCTTCGGCGATATAGGTGAACTTGCGAATGTCGAAAAGCCGGTCGGGGTCGGGTGTCGAGCCGACCTCTTCCAGGAAATCTATCCGGGCGCCATAGCGGGCATTGCCGGGGGCAAACATGAAGACACCATCGCCCAGGAAACTGCGCCGCGCGACCAGCTTGGCAACATGGCGATTGGTGATGATCAGCAGATGGTCGTCCTTCTTTTCGATCACCCAGCCAGTGCCACCCCAGCTAAAGTCATGATTGATAAACTCGATCCGCCCGACCGAGGCGATATTGTCTTCGGCCTTGCCGATACGAATATCGATATCTGGCGGAAAGTCGGACGAAAGTGTTTGTTTGCCTTCAACCTTACCGCCGCGCACGATCAGGGGCGGGCGTCCGACCGCGCGCACGATGGCTTCAAGTTGCGAGGGCGTAGAGCCAAAGCTTTCCAGCTTATTCATCTGCGCGCCCATCAATTCACGGGCACGATCCGGTGTCAGGCCCATTTCACCAAGAATGCCCGGACTGGTATCCAGAGCCTCACGCGCCTTGTCGATTGTTCCGGCATTTCCAAGGCCTTCTAGCCGGCTGAATGTTTCCTTTTCGAAATCGCTCATGGCATTAGTTCCTCAGCTAATATGAAGTTTTCAAACTCAGTCGATATGCCTCTAGAGATCGAGGTATTTTGGCCCCCGCCCTGTTTCGGCAAACATGGTCAGTGCCGGATGAAACACCACGGGCGCCCGGCTTTTGGTAAGCCAACCAAGGATTTCCTCTGTTCCTGAACCATGGGTGAGCCCCCGAGCAACTGGTGCAAGGCGGCGTTGCAGGGTTTGAGTGGACTTACCGCGCCCTTCGTTCAAAGGATCCGCCCAGAAGTTTAGAACTCGGTCTGCCAGACCATGACTGCCGCGTTCCAAAAGGTCGACGGTTCGACTTGACGTCAGGTCGCTCCATTTCCGTGTGGAATTCCATTCTGGTGGCGGTGGTGAGGGGAAGGCCCAATAGCCGCCGATGACTTGTTGCCAACGTCTTGCCGCGCGTGCGAGCGTTGGCAAGTCAGGGATCGGGTGGTAAAAACTGTACCCCTCGGCCCAATCAGCGGTAAGGCCCATGGCGCGCAGCAATGACAGCACGTCGGTGGGCCGGTCGGACATCTGGGCCATTGCGTCATCGATCCCCTGCAGGCCCGGGGCAAAGATGTCAGCCGCCTCATACAGGCCGGTGGCAAGGTTGGACAAATCGCTCAGAACACGACCCCGGCCGCTCACCTGAAACTCGTCGACAAGTGCCAGCATCCGGTCGAAATAGGGGTTCAACGGGGCCAGGGCGAGCCCGTAATCATCCGTCGGTAAGTCTGGGTTGGGCATGTCTGGTTCCGAATACTCCAACCCGAATTCCTGACGGATACCCCCCGCGAAGCGCAGTCTTTCATAGGTTAGTTCACGCGGGCCGTGATCCAGATAGGGGGCGATCAGGCCCAGAACCTCATGATCCCCCTCAAAGCTCATGCCCATTGCGATAAGCGCGAATTCCAGCGCTGCGGACTGCATTCCAATCCGGGATGATCGGTTCACAACGCGTAACGCGACTTCGTGGAATTCCTTGTCGTGCAGGTTCTCGATCAACTGTCTGAACCGGAACTCCCCCAATACCTCCAGCAGGATGCGGCCTTCCAGCTCGGGCCGCTCGTGCATTTGCCTTAGCACTGTGTCTTCGGGCAGAAGGTTGAACAGATCACGTGCCATGGACCAATGACCGCTTTGCCAGTTGTGGCACAGGATCAGGATACCAACCTCGCTTGCCGGATCATAGGCGCCCCGCAGCCCCTCGCGGATGATATGGGTCGCTTCGCGACGCTGGCCCTGTTCCAACATCGCGCGCAGGTCATTGACAGCGCGCTCATCCGGTGAGGCGACATATCCGCGGCTTTTGATAATCTGCGCCCGTGCAGTGGCCGCTTTTGGGGAAATTTGTACCAGTTTCGATGGGGGCAGATCGGAACCGCTGTCCAGCCCGGCTGCGCTGTATTCCCGCTGCTCGGTCTTTTGCACCGGGGCCGAACGCTGGCCGCGTGCCTGACGGATCAGGTCCTGCGCGTCGATTGGCAGCTCGGTCAGAAGATGTTCGGGGAAGCGTTCGGCCAATGAGGGGTCGATGCTTGGCGCGGCTTCTCCGACGCGCATAAGCTGAAGCGAATGGTACAGGAACAGCAGCGGATCGCGGTCGGCGTAATACGCACAGGCCGCGCGGTTGACCTGCGCGGTTTCGATGGGGCTTTGGCTGTAGGTCGGTTCCAACAGGTCCCGCCGCATATCGGCCTTATGGGTCAGTTGACCTTCGGTGGCGGCGTCCATCAGCCAGGATTGCAGACCAAGATCCGCGACGATTGTGCCTGCTTCGTCGCTGAGGTCGCCCAGCCCAAGCGCCGGTGCGACGATGCCGTTCAGATTGTCGGCGTTTATCTCGCTAAGAACCATGCCGTAATTGGCAATGCCGCGCAGATGCACGGGCAGGCGCGATGTGACGGCCCGGTTTACGATGCCTGCAGCAATCGGGTCATTCTCGTCTTCGGAGACTTCGGCCAATCGGCCCTCGGTCTGCACCTCGTCAATCAACAGCCGCAATTTCAACGGGTTGCCCTGACAGCGCAAAATGATCTGATCGCGGAATTCCTCGGGGATTCCGGCCTCATCCAGCGTTTGATTGACCAACTCGTCCTCGATCTGGTCGAGCTTGATGTATTCGCCCCGTCTTGGGTGATCATCGCCGAAAATCGGCCCGCGACCGGCAGAGATGATCGATACTTCGATCTGTTCCTTTTCCACAAAACGGTCCAGATCGCTCATCAGGTTGTTCACGAAAGTAGCGCCCTGACCATCCAGAACTTCAAGCGTATCCAGCAGGATAACCAGGCGCAGACCGGCATCAGCCACCACATTGATCATCGCCCGGATCAACTGACGCGGTGTAAGGTCCGAGCTTTCGTAGATCTCTCGGGTGACCTGTTCGGAATATCGCAGCCGCAAATTGCGGAGTTCGGGGGCCGCTTGGGGTATTGCGGTACCGATCTGACGCGAGATCTCTTCAAAGATTGGACCGGTCTGCAATGAGGGCTGATCGAAATCCAGCCGGATCAGGATGACGTCTTCGCGTTCGCTTGTAATCTGGATGATGCGTTCCAGAAGGTAGGATTTTCCGATTCCGTACTGACCTTCGATATGCAGGGTTTTCAAAGGGGCATGGCGCAACGGATGGTCGATCCAGCGTTGAATCATGTCGATTTCGCTGACTCGCCCCACGAATTTCTCACCCAGGCGCTCTTTTGATCGGCGCTCGCGTCTGAGCAGGTTCAATCGGCTGCGCAGCCTGAACAGGCGGTCATATCCCGGCGCTTTTTGGCCTGCACGCTCTAACGTGACAAGGTGCTGCGACAGGTTTTGTTCATCTGTTTCCGCCTCGATAAGGTGATCCAGAGCGCTCGGTGCGAAACCTTCTCGTCCCGACAGAGCCTGCACGATCTCGGTCTGCGTTGCCGCCGAGTCGAACTCTTCGATCCCGGATAATTCGCGATGTCGTGCAGTCAGGCGCAGTATCCATTTCGTAGAGCTGCCCGACTTATCAACATGGCTCAACTCGCGCAGGGATGACATCAGCCGGGCCCGTAGCACCCGGTTGCGGTACTCATCTTCGCTCAGCACCTCGCGCATAAGCTTCCGTGGTTCAAATGCCCCTCGAAGGGCGGCGGCGCGCAGCAGGCGCGAACGAAGTTCTTCCTGCGCCTGGTTCATTCTTCTATCTCCAGAAAGCGTTTGGCCTCTTGGCGAACACGGGTGACAACGGTTTCCAGATGTTCGCCATCGAATTCACCTGTGTTGTCAGGGCTCAACCCGGCCAGAGCAGAGTCCACCATTGCCCGTCGAGCAGCCGGTGTCAGCTCTTTTGCCGGGTCAAGCGAGGTGATCATGCTGTTCAGTGTAGCCTCAACATCGCTACGTGTGAATGGTCCCAGCTCTTCCACCAATAGGCCGCTGCGCTGCGCGCCGTCGACCGCGCCGACATTGGCAAAACGCAGGGGCGACAGGCGATAGGTCTCATAGCCTGCGAGGATCAGGCGCAGGTTCTCGGATGTGGGCAAGCATTTGGCGATGTGCTCGAACTGTACCTGGGCACGTGGTGAGAGCCCTTCGGGCGGGTTGTCGAAATAGATCCACCATGTTTGCCCTGCGGTTTGGGCGGCCAGGTCCATGTCCGCAATCAGGGTCTCCGCGCGGCTGCCCTCGAATGCAACATCGGTGGTCTGGGCGGCGGTTGTTCCAGCAGCAGCGTCTGGCGAGGCGACGGTCCCGTTGGCCTTCTCGGCCAGATCTGCAAGTAAATCGTCCGTATTCAGGGTCGGCCCCAAACGGATGCAACGATGTTGCGGCGCGGCGTTAGGTGCTTCTTGCATCAGCAGATAGGATTCCAGCATGTCATAGCTGAAACCGAGACCGCGAATAGACGTCGTATCCTCGCGCCTGATCCAGATCCCACGCAGTTTGGATTTGGGATGATCCAGCATATGGGCAAGCCCGGTTACGAATTGGTTGCGGCCGATGATGATGGTTCCGTCAATGTCGCGGCTCAGCGACCACATGTCCCGCTGGTTCGAGTTTTTGCTGATCAGATCTTGGAAGTCGGGGTCATCGTGGAACTGCTCGAAAGGGACAAGCCGTTTGGTCGTCTCCCATTTGCCCTGGTGGATGCCCAGAAACCTGAACTGGCTGTCAAAACCTGGGCCACCCGATGACCCGCCGGATGTGTCGATGTCATGAGGGAACCGCTTGGCGCCAGGTTCTCGGTGCACTTTGCCGGGCATGAACCCCTTGGTGACACCTTCGGGGTAGTGGACCAATGTGAACAGGTCTGCACCCTCAAAATCGGGGGGATCGCCGGTCACATCGACACTGCCATAGGTATGCCCCAGCGGCAGGAATATCCGCAGCAGCGCGATATCCACCTCATCGCCCGGCGGCAGGTTCCCGGCCTTTTCACTGTCGTGATAGGGCCAGAGCTTTACGCATTTTGCCCGGTACCGCTTTTCGTCCGAGGCAAGTATTTCAAGCCGAGGGTCGACCCCGGCGGGCACGGAGTTTAGCGGGTCCAGAACATGGGCTGCAGTCAGCACCAGATTGGGGGCAACAAACGCGCCGGAGCCTTCGAATGTGTTGTTGATCCAGATCTGACAGCGAAAGCTCTCTGCGCGCGGGGCAAAATCGCCCAATGCAGCAAAGTCGAACGAATTATTCGCCGGTGTGCCGATCAGGGTGCCGTCAAACCGAGCGATGTTTTCGGCAAAAATCAGGTTACGGTCGCGCGGCACAGGGTCCGCGCCGCGCGCGCGCAGAAAATTGAGGAACTGTTTGACCTTCGCAGCGTCGACCAGAATTTCCAGCAAGACATCGGCAAGCGTTTCGCCGATATCTTCGTCTACACTTTCCTCGACGGCTTCATAATTCACCGGGTCATCAGGGTCGGGAAACAGCGCAGTCAAAGCATGACGCACAATCGGTTCATGCTTTCGGATTGCAATCCGGATATGCGCTGCATTCACCATCCGTGGCTTATCCCATGCCCAAATAGGCGCTGAGGGCCGGTTTGTCCGACAATGCGGTGTCCAGCCCCGAGGTCGGGGCGTCTTCGCCAACCATGGCCTCGGCCCCACCATCGCTTTCGGCGATGCGTTTGCGGGCCCCACGGCGATAGCTGAGCCAGATGATCTCATTGGCGTAATCGGCCATGTCAGGGGTAACCTCTCCGGCGGCGGTGCTGTCTGTTCCCGCAAGATGCGAGACCAGAATGTTCAATGTTGGGGTCGCATTCGGATCGGGTGCCGCCGGGCTTTCGGCGCCTGTGGGTAGCGGCGCGTCCAGGACCGCCTGAGCGTTGATGATGCCCGCGCCAAGATCGGTGGCCCCGTTCCAGACGGCTGGCTTGTTCATCCCGTGTTTGGCACAGTGCAACCACATCGCCTGAACGGTTGTTCCTGCATTCTGGGCCTTTTGCAACAGCGCCGCCCGACCGCCGTGATGCGCGACCCAAAGTGCAGCGACACCGCCTGTCATCGAGGTGGCAAGCGTGGTGCCCTGGCTGGCGCGGATACCCGAGTTTGGGTCGGTCGCCTTGTTCTTGGCCGCGCCCCAAACGTTTTCGCCATAGGCCGAAAAGCTGACCTCGGGGCCACGCCCAGTTTTGCGCCAGGGGCGTCTGTCGGGCTGCAGTGCAGCGACCGCTGTGCAGATTTCCAGTGATGCATAGGCGGCGGGAAAGACCACGTTCGGATAACAGTTGCCCGCCGCGCAGACGATGACCAGCCCGGCCTGTACCGCATTGCGCAGCGCCTGTTCGGTTGAAGAGACCCGCACCGGCCCGCCAAGCGCCATCACGATGACATCGGCGTTTTGGTTGACCGCATGAGAGATTGCCGCAGGAATACGCAGCTGTGTCATGTCGATCACCGATTTGATCGCCCGGATTGGCAGAACCTTGGCCGCAGGGGCCGTACCGGTTATCGCCCCCGGCGAGGTGGTATCGCCATTCATATCGGCCCCGCCCCGCGATCCGACGACCGAGGTGACAAGCGTGCCATGACCAGGATGTTTTAGGACGCCGCCTGAAAACCGGTCACGCGCATCCCCGTTCCCTTCGACAAAATTCCACATGCCGTTGGTTTCGATCACGCCGGCCAGTTCGCTATGGTCGGAATAGCCCGTGTCGATCACCGCGACCTTGCTACCCTGACCCCGGGTGTGCTGCCAGGCCAGCGGTGTCTTGATCCGTTTGTGGTGCCAGCCATAGGGCCGAGAGTTGTCGCGCTTGGTTTCGCAGAAACTGAGAAAGCTTTCCGTACCCACATGTGCAGCTCCGTACAGGCTGTCTGGCAAGACCGGGTTGGCCTCGGCTACGTCCAGCGCCATACGGAGGGCACGGCCAAATGCAAAAACCTCACGCTCTTGGCCTTTTGGATCGATCTCGGGGAATTCAACAAAGAAAAATCGATCCGCATCTGCGTCGAAGACCGCTTGGGTACTGGTGGCAACATCAGGAAGTGCACTACCCACACGTTCTTGAATAGCCGACAACGATTGCGGTGTATCCGAGACCACTTCAATGACTAGCGGATCGCCGTCGAGCGAGACATCGGACCTTGTTAGGGCGTCATATTCCTGCATGGCAAATATCCTTATACAAAAGCAAAAGATGGTGGGGCGCATGGGCCAACGCCGTAAGCGCCAGCGCGGTCAGCAACAGGGTGAATGCGCTGGCGCGGGGGTCGGGGCGAAGAACGGCGCGCTCCGACAGGATGATCACTGTCAAAAAGATCATGACGGCAAAGTCGTGGGTCCCCAGCATGACAAGCATCATCGGCAAGCAAGAGGTGATGCAATCGCGCGCATAGGTCAGCCCAAAGATCAGCACATCGCGGTCGGCACTTGGACCAAAGGCGGCCAGGACCGGACGGCTGTGGCATTTCCTTAATGCGCTGCGTTTTTGCGGGCTGAACTGCCATGCTGCGGCGCACAGGCAAGCCAACGGTGCAAACACGGTTTGGTGCAGAACCGGCGCCAGAAGAAACGCAGCAAGCGCGCCTGCGACCAGCCAGGCCAACAGATATGGCAGAACAAACAGAAGTGCCGCGCGTGATCTTCGATCTGCGAAGCTGCGCGCGCGGACATGTGCGATCTGCGGAACAAGCGTTGGAAGCATCATCGCCAGAACCATCGCCGGCCAATGCAATGAGGGCGCGGGCACCAAAGCAAGCCAAAGCCATGCAAGCGCGGCCACGCCAAGTGTCGTGCGTATTTCGATATCGGCCCGTCCAAACAGGCGAGGGCGATCTATTCCGGTAGCCGACGCCATGGGCGATCAGTCGAAATAAAGGTTTATGCGGCCGATCTCAATGTCTGGCTGCTGTTCTGTTGGGGCGATCTGTTCCAACCCTGGTACTTGGCCAAAGGCCTCGCTGTCATCAAACATCCGTTGAAACCGGATTTGCAACCTGTTGGCGTCGCCTTGGCTCAGCCCCAGTGCAAAGGCCAGCTTTGTGATCTCGTAAGTCACTGCAAGGCCGTTGCCGCCATGTGGGCCGTCCGGGTTGCTTGCCTGTTCAAGGCCAAACGGCGACAAGGTGCCGATAATCGCTGGCGGCAAAGCGTCATCCGGAAGATCCAGCATGACGCGGTAAGATCCGGGCATGCCACGGCCCTTGATCCCCTCAAGATGCAGGTGAACGCGCCGGGTGGTGCCGGGGGCCTCGGCGCCGGAAATCAACGCGACTGAAGTGTCGAGCTTTACGCCGGCAGTGGTCATTGCACCACGCAACTTGACCGGAGCTTCGCTTGCGCCGGCAAGCTCGGGTTCCTTGCCTGCCATGACGAACTCCTCTGCTGGAATGGCGGGTTCTACTGCTGGTGGAACGCCGTCATATTGAAACCCGTGCAGGACGCTTGTGCTGTCCAGCATTTCTTCGCTGTTGAAGGTGAATGCCGCGCCATCACCATCATGCATCGAGAATGTTTGGCCTGTGCGCCACAGTGGCGAGGGTGGGGCGACATGGCTCGGGTCGGCGTTGCGCCAGACTTCCCATAGCCGATCAATGTTGCAATGGTGCAGCCAGAAAATCGGATCAAAGGCCGCAGTGGCCGGATTTGCCATAAAACCGCCAGAGCCCCCAATCCAAACGTGTATATCGTTATGGGGCGTGCTTTCCAATGCGCCATTGTCCCCACCGCCGGGGTGAAACCCGGTTTGCGGGCCACCAAACCCTGATGAGAAGCCGGGCGTATCATTGGTGAAATCTTCATGATCCAACGCATCCAGCGACACCACGTCGTCCGGAAATCCGAAATCTCCATTCACCACTACACGTCGGCGGGAAAACAGGAAGTTGCGCGTGCCGTCTGACTTGGTCGGCTCACGGAACGCCACAGGAAGGCGGCGCGCATTCGGGTTTTCTGACAGGGGTTGGGAATAGTCCCAATAAGGCAGCGCCCAATCCTGCGGCCCGCCCAGATCGGCAACGGCTTTGCCGACGACGGCCTCAAATGCGGTGATATATCCGCGGTGCCAGGGCAGGAAGAACCAGCTTTGGTGCTGGCATTGGTTCCAGAATTGTCCGGAACCGGGAATGTTCGGAAAATTCTGCGGCTGCCCATGAACTGCGCCCATGAAAAACCACGATGTCGGGTCTTCCAGATCTCGGTCCCAGAGAGCTTCGACAGCACGCTCATACCAGATCAGAGTTTCGTCGTTGGCTGGCAGGGTCCAAACGTTTTTGCGGATTCTTGTGGCCATAACAATACCTCAAACTGCAAATAAATCTTGGAATCTAATAATGCGCCGAGTGTAACACTTGCGTGGTTTTATGTTAACCAAAATGAATCCAAGCCATAGCAGGGTAGGCCTAGACAGGTGTTGACAGTGCCGATGTGCGTTTCCCAGATAAGGTGATTTCAGAGTGACGCGCGGCCTTTCGCTTGCATTCTAAGTCAGAGGCGCCAGTTACTGTTTATTTGTGAATTGGACGGCCGCAGCTGCAGTGGGCACACTTGCCGAGTACCCGAAAACAAGGGTGAATTCGAGTAGCTGTGAAATAATTCTTGCAACCGGTTGCAAAGAGAATCATTGTGGTGTCGAAAAAAGGGATTCGGGGGCGCGGGATGCTAAAAGTAGGATTGCTGGGGGCTGGGCGCATTGGGCGTGTTCACGCGCAGGCTATTGCGGCGCATCCTTACAGTGAACTGAGCGCAGTGTCTGATGCACTGCCCGAAGCTTCGGCGCGTTTGGCTGAGGAATTCGGGGCCAATGCGCGACAGTCACAAGAGATTATTTCCGATCCTTCGATAAATGCAGTGCTGATCGCCACGCCGACGGATACGCATTCCGACCTGATCGAAGCGGCCACCCAAGCCGGGAAAGCGGTATTGTGCGAGAAGCCGGTTGATTTGAGCCTTGAGCGGGCTTTTGCCTGTCAATCCGTTGCAAAAGCCACCGGCCAACCTGTCATGGTCGGTTTCAATCGTCGATTCGACCCGAATTTTGCTGCTTTGAAGGCTGCGTTTGAGGCTGGTGAGGTCGGCAAGGCCGAGTTGTTGTCCATTACATCTTTCGACCCAGCGCCGCCACCGGTGAGCTATGTCAAAGTATCAGGAGGGCTGTTTCGGGACATGATGATTCATGATTTCGACATGGCGAACTTCCTGATGGGTGACCTGCCGGAAGTAATCTCGGCAGTGGGCACATCGGTTGTTGACCCCGAAATCGGTGCCGCAGGTGATGTGGACACGGCGGTCGTGACAATGACTTATGCAGATGGCCGGATCGCTGTGATCAAAAACTCTCGGCGTGCGGCTTATGGGTATGATCAGAGGGTTGAACTGCTGGGATCAGAAGGGATGCTTCAGGCGCAAAATATCCTTGAAAACTCAGTGGTTAAGTCAACTTCGAATGGCGTGACCGGTGCCAAGCCGACTTACTTTTTCCTTGAACGCTACATGTCTGCCTATCGCGCAGAATGGGATGCATTCGTTAGGTCAGTAAATTCTGGATCAGGGGTGCCTGTAACTCTGGACGACGGTGTCGCCGCGCTTGCTATGGCCGAGGCCGCAACCCGTTCTGCGCAGTCCGGACAGCCGATGGTTTTGGCCAAAGTTTTGAAACCGGTTGCAAAATGATCGGATATGCGGAAACTTGGGGCAGCTTCGCCCCGGATCGGGGCGAAGAAGATTCGGTTTAATCGGAAGATTGGGGCCAAGACCCCAACACACTGTTCAAACGGGAGGAGAAACCATATGAATAATTTCTTTAAAGGCGCACTGGCAGCTGGTGCACTGGCGATGGCCACGCCTGCATTCGCGCAGGAGATCGTCGTTGTGTCTCATGGTCAGGCCAATGACGCCTTCTGGAACGTCGTGAAAAACGGCGTTGAGCAAGCGGGCAAGGATGTTGGCGTGAACGTGGAATACCGCGCACCCGAGACCTTTGACATGGTTGCGATGTCACAGCTGATCGACGCCGCCGTGAACCAGGAACCGGACGGGTTGATTGTCTCGATCCCGGATGCCGATGCGCTTGGCCCGTCAATCGAACGTGCTGTTGCTGCCGGAATTCCGGTGATCTCGATCAACTCGGGTTCGGACGTGTCCAAACAGCTGGGCGCATTGCTGCATGTCGGTCAGGACGAGTTTGATGCGGGCAAGGCCGCAGGCGAAAAGCTGGCTTCGATGGGCGGCGCGAATGCGATCTGTGTGAACCACGAAGTCGGAAACGTGGCGCTTGACCTGCGTTGCGCCGGTTTTGCCGAAGGCTTTGGTGGCAGCGTCGAAGTTCTGCCGACCTCGAACGATCCTTCGGAAATCGAAGCGAAGGTCTCGGCCGCTCTGGCCGCGAATGACGCTGTCGACACAGTCATGGCGCTGGGTGCAAGTTCGGCTGGTGAACCCACGGTAGCGGCTGTGAAAGCATCGGGCCGTGATGTGAACGTGGCCTCGTTCGACCTGTCTGCGAACTTCCTGCAGTCCATCGCCGATGGAGATGCGGCATTTGCCATTGACCAGCAGCAGTATCTGCAGGGCTATCTGTCTGTGAACTTCATGGGCCTGCATGCCAAATACGGTCTGATGCCAGGTGGCAACGTGCCATCGGGTCCGAACCTGATCACACAGGACAAGGCAGCCCAGGTTATCGACCTGTCGGCTCAGGGTATCCGCTGATCCGTTTGGGACAGTGAAAAACAGAAACGGCGCCAGGTGCGCCGTTTCAACCGAATTGGGAGGGAAACATGAGTGAGTCAGCGCCCGTCACTACGGACGAACGCGTAAAGAAAGAACCGTTTCTGACCAAGCTGATGAAACGTCCAGAGCTTGGTGCCATGGCCGGTGTGGTCCTGGTGGTCATTTTCTTCGCGCTCACGGCAGACGATTCCATGTTCACGCTGGCTGGAGTTATGAACTTCATGACGCCCGCGGCACAGTTGGGTATCCTGGCTATCGGAGCGGCGCTGCTGATGATCGGGGGTGAGTTTGACCTGTCGATCGGTTCGATGGTTGCCTTTGCAGGCTTGTTCTTTGGTGTCTGCGTGGTGACTTGGCAGTTACCTCTGATCATTGCGATCCCGATGACATTTGTTTTTGCGGCCTTTGTTGGGGCGGTGAACGGCAATATCGTCATACGGTCGGGCCTACCTTCTTTTATTGTAACTCTGGCTTTCCTTTTCATTCTGCGCGGTCTCTCACTGGTGGGTCTCAAAGCAGCCACTGGCGGGTCAACCCAGCTGCGTGGCGTGCGCGATGTAGTCGAAAACGACTGGCTGGCCCCGTTCTTCTCGGGCGAAGCTTTTGCCGGTTTGTTTGCCTGGCTGGCTGCAAACGGATTGATCGATACATTCAAAAACGGGGCGCCGAAAGTACCGGGCATTCCGGTCGAGATTCTGTGGTTTATCGTTCTGGCCCTAGCGGCGACCTATGTTTTGCTGCGGACCCCAGCTGGAAACTGGATTTTTGCCGCCGGTGGCGACAGCAATGCGGCGTCGAATTCTGGTGTGCCGGTGAGCCGTATCAAAGTGTCTTTGTTCATGCTAACCGCCTGCTGTGCGGCGCTGGTCGCAATCATCACCGTGATCGACGCGGGATCGACCGATGCGCGCCGTGGCTTCCAGAAAGAGTTTGAGGCCATCATTGCGGCGGTGATCGGAGGTTGTCTGCTGACCGGTGGCTATGGATCGGCCATCGGGGCGTTCTTTGGCGCGATCATCTTTGGCATGGTGGTCATCGGGCTGACTTACACGGATTTCGATCAGGACTGGTTCCAGGTGTTCCTGGGCGCAATGCTTCTGATCGCGGTATTGTTCAACAACGCCATCCGCAAACGCGTAACCGGGGAGCGCTGATATGACTGAAGACAGCAAGTTCCATCACGGGGATGCGGTAAAGGATGTTGCGCCGATCGTGCAAATGAAGAATATCGAAAAGCACTTTGGTAACATTATTGCCCTGGCAGGCGTCAGCTTTGACGTCAGGCCTGGCGAATGCCACTGCCTGCTGGGCGACAACGGTGCCGGAAAGTCGACCTTCATCAAGACCATGTCCGGAGTTCACAAACCCACCAAGGGCGAGATCTTTTTCGAAGGCAAACCGCTGCAATTTGACACGCCACGCGATGCGATGGAGGCGGGCATTGCGACCGTGTTTCAGGATCTGGCGATGATCCCGCTGATGAGTGTGACGCGGAATTTCTTCATGGGTCGCGAACCGACCAAGGGCAAGGGATTGCTGAAACGGTTCGATATCGACCAGGCCAATGAGGTCTGTATGGCCGAGATGCGCAAGATGGGTATCAATCTGCGCGGGCCGGATCAGGCCGTTGGAACCCTGTCAGGGGGCGAGCGTCAGACGGTTGCCATTGCCCGGGCGGTTTACTTCGGGGCCAAGGTTTTGATCCTTGATGAGCCGACCTCGGCACTTGGGGTACGTCAGACATCGAATGTTTTGGCAACCATCGACAAGGTGCGTAATCAGGGCGTGGGTGTGGTGTTTATCAGCCATAACGTGCGCCATGCGCTGGCAGTGGGTGATCGCTTTACCGTGCTCAATCGTGGCAAGACGCTAGGCACGGCCACACGTGGAGAGATCACACCCGAGGAATTGCAGGACCTGATGGCCGGAGGTCAGGAAATGGCCCAGCTGGAAGGCTCTTTGGGCGGAACGGTTTAACCGTTCCCCCGTCTGGGCCACAGGCCCCTATTTTCGAAATTGCAGGAATGGCCGAGATGGCCTTGTGTTGAAAGGTATCACTATGGGCAACACAGTCCGACTGACCGCAGCGCAAGCTTTGGTGCGCTATCTGGGCGCGCAGATGAACGAAGCGGGCGAGCCCTTTATCGCCGGTATCTGGGCCATTTTTGGCCATGGCAATGTGGCCGGGCTGGGCGAAGCGCTGCACGGCGCGAAAGACAGCCTGCCAACCTATCGCGGGCAAAATGAACAGACAATGGCACATTGCGCGATTGCCTATGCCAAGCAGATGCGGCGGACGCGGGCGATGGCGGTGACCTCATCCATTGGACCGGGGGCCACCAATATGGTCACCGCGGCGGCGTTGGCGCATGTGAATAGGTTGCCGGTTCTGATTATCCCCGGCGATGTGTTTGCCACCCGCGGGCCTGACCCTGTGTTGCAACAGATCGAAAGCTTTGGTGATGGTACGGTTAGTGCCAATGACTGTTTTCGCCCGGTCAGCCGGTACTATGATCGCATCTCGCGGCCTGAACATCTGTTGACGGCCTTGCCTCGCGCCTTTCGCACCATGACCGACCCGGCCGATTGCGGGCCTGTGACGTTGGCCTTTTGCCAGGATGTTCAGGCTGAAGCCTATGACTATCCCGAGAGTTTCTTCGAGCCGAGGGTCTGGTATCAGCGCCGCATTCGCCCGGATGAGGCGGAGTTGGCCCGTGCGGTGACTGCAATCAGATCAGCCAAACGTCCCGTTATCGTTTCCGGAGGTGGCGTGCATTACTCCGGAGCGACGGATGTGCTGCAGAGCTTTGTGGAATCCCACAATATCCCGATCACCGAGACGCAAGCCGGGAAATCGGCGCTGGCTTGGGATCATCCGTTGAACCTTGGCCCGGTTGGTGTAACCGGTGGTGAACCGGCCAACGCCACCTGCGCCGAGGCCGATCTGGTGCTTGCTGTTGGGACGCGGTTGCAGGACTTTACCACCGGGTCCTGGGGGCTGTTTTCCAATCCGAACCGCGAGATGATCTGCCTGAACACAGCCGCCTATGACGCCGAAAAACACGGCGCAATGCCGCTGCAAAGCGATGCGCGTGTCGGGTTAGAGGAACTTGGCGAAGCCTTGCACGGCTACCGGGCCGACCCGGTGGCGGAAACGCTGAAGGCAGATTGGTTTGGCAAGGTGGATGCACTGACCGACGCGCCCGGTGATGGAAACGCGTTGCCTACGGATATGCAGGTGGTGGGTGCGGTACAACGCGCCGCGGACAATAACACGGTAGTCATGTGCGCCGCGGGCACGATGCCGGGTGAGCTGCACAAGCTGTGGAAAGCGCCCCGCCCAGGTGCCTATCACATGGAATACGGATTCAGTTGCATGGGCTATGAAATCGCCGGTGCAATGGGCATCAAGATGGCCCAGCCTGATCGCGACGTCATCTGCTTTACCGGTGACGGCACCTATATGATGGCGAACTCCGAAATGGCGACGGCAGCGATGATGGGCATCTCCTTTACTGTCGTCGTGACCGACAATCGTGGGTTTGGCTGCATCAACCGCCTGCAAATGGGCACCGGCGGGGCCGAGTTTAACAATCTGCTGGATCATGCGGTGCACGAAACGCCCTCGGCCATAGACTTCGCTGCGCATGCGGCGGCGATGGGGGCGACTTCGGTCAAGGTGGGCTCGATCGTTGAGCTGGAGCAGGCATTGGCCAAACGTGGCGAAGTCACCGGCCCCTATGTGGTCGTCATAGACACCGATCCGTACCCGTCGACCGAATATGGCGGCACCTGGTGGGAAGTGGCCGTGCCCGAGGTCAGCATCCGCCCGGAAGTGAATGAAAAGCGCGCTGCCTATGAGGTTGCCATCAAAGAAAGAAACACGAAATGAGCGTGAAGATCGGCATCTCTCCGATTGCCTGGCAGAACGATGATCTGCCGGACCTGACCGCGGCTTACACGATGGAACAGGCCCTGAAAGAGGCGCGCGAGATCGGCTATACCGGCGTCGAACGCGGTCAGCGGATGCCCGGCGATACCGAAGGTCTGCGCGCCTATCTCGACACCAATGATATCGTCCTGTGTGGCGGTTGGTGTTCTGGGGCTTCTCTGGTTAACGATTTTGCCACCGAGCGCGAGGCCGTGCGCGCGCAGGTCGAACAATTCGTAGCGCTCGACAGCCCGTGCATCGTCTATGCCGAATGTTCGAACACCGTGCAGGGGCAGATCGGGGTCGCGGTTAATGACCGGGTGAAACTGTCCCGGGATGAGGTGTTGGCCTATGCCGCCAAAATCACCGAGCTGGCCAAATGGATGGCTGATCAGGGCATGCCGATGGCCTATCACCACCACATGGGCACGATTATCGAAAGCGAAGAGGATGTGAACTGGTTGATGGAAGGGTCGGGCCCCGAGGTTGGCTTGTGCTTTGATACCGGCCACTTGCTGTTTGGTGGGGGCAATGTAATGGCGACGCTCAATCGGTGGGGCGACCGGGTGCGCCATGTGCATTTCAAGGACATCCGCCCGGCCGTTGTCCAGGATGTGCGCGAGAATAACCGCAGTTTCCTGGATGCTGTCGTCGCGGGCGCGTTCACCGTGCCTGGCGATGGTTGCATTGATTTTCAAGCCGTGGCGAATGCGTTGAAATCTATGGGTTATAGCGGCTGGATCGTGGTCGAGGCCGAACAGGACCCCGCCAAGGCCCCACCCCAAGAGTATTCCAAGATGGGTTACGACCACATTGTCGATGTCTGCGCTCAGGCAAGATTGGAGATCACCAACTAACAAACCGCCCCAAGGGGCAACACCAAGGCCATGAAGAAGGAGAAAATCATGGTAAGTCAAAGAATTGGATATGTCGGGTATTTTGACCGGGAATCCTGTGATCTGGACGAATTCAAGGTGTTGACCTCTCGGAAACTGACCTCGGACATGGTTCCGCAGGCCGCGATGATCGAAAAGAACGTCCCCGTCTATGACATGAATGCCCTGCGTCCCGCACTGGAAGATACAGGGCAACGGCGCGCTTTGATGGCGGAATGGGGCCATGTGCTGAACCAATCCGCCGGGGTGATCGCGCTGAAATGGGCCTATCAGGATCTGTCGGTGATCGACCGGGCGACCGAGGTTTTTCGGCAGATCATCGACGAGGAACGCCAAAGCGGCGAAGGCGAGGGTGATCATTTTGCCGCCTCGGGAGCGAATGACCGGATCTGGAATGCGCTGCAAAAGCACTGCCTGCGCGATCCGGAAGGTTTCTCAAAATACTTCGGCAACGCTGCTGTTGCCACCGCCTGCGAGGCATGGCTGGGGCCGAACTATCAGGTCACGGCTCAGGTCAATCAGGTCCGCCCCGGCGGCAAGGCACAGCAGGCGCATAGGGACTACCATCTGGGCTTTCAGACCGCTGAAAGCGCTGCCCGGTATCCGGTGCATGCACATCTGCTGACGGCGGCGCTGACCTTGCAGGGGGCAGTGGCCCATTGTGACATGCCGGTGGAAAGCGGGCCCACCAAACTGTTGCCGTTTTCACAGCTATATCCAGCCGGATATATTGGCTTTCACGACCCCGCGCACAGGGACTACTTTGAGAAGAGCTATATTCAGGTGCCGTTGAACAAAGGCGACGCGGTGTTCTTCAACCCCGCACTGTTTCACTCGGCCGGCGAGAACCGCAGCACGGATATCGACCGTATGGCGAACTTGTTGCAGATCTCATCCGCTTTTGGTCGTGCGATGGAGGCCATCGACCGCCGGTCCATGGCGCTGGCCATGCTGCCGTCACTGGTGGCCCTGAAGCAAAGCGGCGAGCTGACTGGGTCCGAGCTGGACGCGGCCATCGCGGCGACGGCCGAAGGCTATCCGTTTCCGACAAATCTGGACACAGATCCCCCGATTGGCGGCAATGCTCCGGAAAGCCAGGCGGATATCTTGCGGCGTGCGGTCGCCGAAGAATGGACGCCAGAGCAACTGACCTCGGCACTTTCGGCGTTGAAAACCCGACAATCCGCCTGACGTTACGAACCGGGCCAGCGCGCCCAGAAAGGAGGCTCCATGGCCAACCTGCTCAGGAAACCACGCGGCCCCTATGGCAAGGTGCATGACATCACCCCTGCCTCTGCGGGATGGCGCTATGTCGGGTTCGGTCTTTACCACCTACGCGCAGGCGACAGGGCGACCGAAGAAACCGGTGACAATGAGGTCATACTGGTCATGGTCGAGGGCAAGGCGCATATCACCGGGGCCGGGCAGGATTGGGGTGTGCTGGGTGACCGCATGGATGTCTTTGAAAAGACGCCGCCGCATTGTCTGTACCTGCCCAACGGAACCGATTGGCAGGCCGTGGCGGAAACCGATTGTGTTGTGGCCGTGTGTTCGGCTCCCGGCACAGGTGGCCACCCGGCGCGACGGATCGGGCCGGGTGGCATCACACTGACCGAACGCGGGAAGGGTGTGAATACCCGCTATATCAACAATATCGCGATGGAGGCCGAAGACGTCGCTGACAGCCTGCTGGTGACCGAGGTCTTCACGCCCAATGGCCACTGGTCCTCCTACCCCAGCCATCGCCATGATGAGGATGACTTTCCTCGCATAACCTATCTGGAAGAGACCTATTACCACCGTTTGAACCCCTCGAACGGGTTCGGCATTCAGCGGGTCTATACCGATGATGGCGATCTGGACGAGGCTATGGCTGTATCTGATGGCGATGTCGTGATCGTCCCGCGCGGGCATCATCCCTGCGGTGCGCCCTATGGGTTTGAGATGTACTATCTGAACGTCATGGCCGGCCCATTGCGGAAATGGCGCTTTGTTGCCGCCCCCGAAGTTGAATGGATCATGGAGCGTGACGCATGAGCGCGAATTTTGCGAATTACCCCGGTCTTGCGGGAAAAACAGTTTTTATCACCGGCGGGGCCGGGGGGATCGGCGCCGAAACGGTTCGCGCCTTTGCCGCCCAGGGGGCCAGGGTCGGGTTTGTTGATCTGAACGCAGATGCGGGCCAAGCGCTGCTGGCAGAACTGGATGGGCAGCATGCCTTTGCCCAATGCGATTTGCGCGACATTGAGGCATTGCAGGCCGCCTTCGAGCGGCTGGTCGCCGCGCTGGGCGAGGCGGATGTTCTGGTCAACAACGCTGCCCATGACGAACGCCACGACTGGCGCGAGGTAACGCCGGAGTATTGGGATGACCGAATGGCAACCAATATCCGCCATATGTTCTTTGCCATCCAGTCGGTGGCCCCGGGCATGATCGCTAAGGGCAAGGGGGCCATCGTCAACCTAGGCTCGAATTCCTGGTGGGAATGCGGGGCGGGGTTCCCGGCCTATGCCACCGCCAAATCTGCCGTTCATGGCCTGACCCGCACCATGGCGCGCGAGCTGGGCGACCATCGCATCAGGGTGAACACGGTAGTTCCGGGCTGGATCATGACGGAGAGGCAAAAAGAGTTATGGGTGACACCCGAGGCGCTGGCCAAGCAGGTGGATCGTCAATGTCTGCCGGACCCGATTGAGCCGGTCTATGTGGCGCGCATGGTCCTGTTTCTGGCCTCGGACGACGCGGCCATGTGCAGCGCGGGGAACTTCATGGTCGAAGGCGGCTCGATCTGAGGTGATGCCGCTTGGCGATGCGCTCCCGGTCAACTGGTAGCATGACGACCTAGCGCTGCGGCGGGGCGCCAAAGGCACGGATCACGGTGCGGGCAGCAGCCTCAACCGGGTCGTGCGTTTCCTTCAGGATCGTGACGCGGTCAAACCGTTCAGGATCACGATTGACGGCTTCACGCATGGCATTTCCGAATGCCATACGCAGCTCGGTTCCTATGTTGAACTTGCAGATCGAGGTCTCGCGCGCCAGCTTCATACGCTGCTCTACCGGCACACCGGACCCGCCATGAATGACCAAAGGCACTTCGGTCACGGCATCGATTTCGGCGATACGCGCCTCATCCAGGCCACCTTCTTTGTTTTGCTGCAAGTGAACATTGCCAACCGAAATCGCCATCGCGTCGACGCCGCTTTCGCGTGCAAACTTCGCGGCTTCCTCGGGGTCGGTGCCATTTGAGCCTTCGCCACCGGAATACCCCACAAAGCCGATCTCCCCCTCGCATGAAATCCCTGCCGCATGGGCCATTTCGGCAATGGCCGCGGTCTCATCGATGTTTTGCTGCAGTGGCTTGCGCGACCCGTCGAACATCAGCGAGGTAAAGCCGCTGTCCAACGCGATTTTGCAGTCCTCGAACGTGTACCCATGGTCCAGGTGGGCGACGACGGGGACAGAGGCGTTTTCGGCCAGATAGCGGAACATCTTTCCCAGAATGGGCAGGGGTGTGTGCTCGCGACAACTGGGACCGGCCTGCAGGATCACGGGCGCGTTCTCAGCTTCGGCAGCGGCCACATAAGCGCGCATGTCTTCCCAGCCCAGGGTCACCAGACCACCGACGGCATAGCCCTGATCATAGGCAGGTTGCAGAACGTCTTTCAGTGTGGCGAGGGTCATTTGAATTTTGCAATCATGTCTTTGATGCCCGGTATGGTTTCGATCTGATAGGCATGGGTGGGCTGGAAATACTGGACCAGCGAGCGTTGGGTCAGGCCGCCGAGGATCGTGAAATAATACATCTCATACCCCGGCAGGACGCAGCAGGGGTGATAACCCTTGTCGATACAGACGGTCGATCCGTCCATGATATGATAGGCGTCGCCCGGTTCGTTATCCTCGCGCTGCAGCATCTGTAGGCCAGAGCCCCAGTTGGGTTTGAAACGGAAATTGTAGGTCTCGTCGTGCCGCGTCTCGTCGGGCAGACGGTTCGTGTCATGCTTGTGGCTGGGGAAGCCGGACCAGCCGCCTTGACCAACAGTGAACAGCTCACTGACCAGCAGGCGACCGACTTTGTCGTGCTGTTTCTGGCCCAGGATGTGCTTGATCTTGCGGTGGGTTTTGGTGTCGTCGCTGCCGTATTGTACCAGATCATGCTGGCGGACATCGAACGGGTCCAGAACCTTGTCGTATCTGGCGCCTGCGATGAAGACTTCGGTATGATCCGAGATGCAGACGATCTGCACCTTGGCGCCAACGGGTGCATAAACGCCCTCTGGCTCTCCATCCCAGACATCCTCTCCTCGGTTACCCAGCATGGCAAATTGCACGCTTTCGACATCCACATCGACCGAACCTGTGGCCGGGACGATGCAGGTCTCATACCCCGGCACTTGATATTCGAACGCTTCGCCCTGTTTCAGTTTGACGATGTTGAAATAGTTCAGGGGCACCATTGGGTCATCGACATCCACGATGGGTTTGTTCTGGTTGTCATAGGGGGCGATATGCATTGGGATCTCCTATGCCGTTGGGCCGGGATGGGTGGCCAGAAACGCGTCCAGCTGTTCGGTGGTCGGCATCGCGGGCGCGCAGCCGGGTTGAGACACGACGATCGAGGCGCAGGCCGAACCGCGCATCACCGCGTCCTTCAGCGAGTACCCCGCTGCAACCGAGGCCAGTAACCCGGCCATGAAACTGTCACCTGCGCCATTCGGCTTGACGGCAGTCACCGGATAGATGCCTGTCTGAAATTCCTGCCCGTCCATCAGCGTGATGGCGCCTTTTTCACCCATTTTATAGATCACCACGCGGCCTGGTTTGGCCGCCAGTTCCTGCGCCTTGGCAAACCCTTTGTCTATCCCGCCCGCCATGAAACCGAATTCTTCGTCATTGCCTACGATCAGATCACTGGCGTCACCGGCGCGGGACAGGACCTCGGACGCGACTTCGGGTGAGGGCCAACTGTAAGGGCGATAGTCTATGTCAAATATTACGGGCACACCGGCCTTACGGGCCGTGTCGATGGCCCGGAATGTGGCGCTGCGCGAAGGCTCGGCCGCAAAGACGGTTCCGGCCGAGATCACAGCCGAGAAGGAGCTGAAATCGACCTGGTCCATATCCTCTTCGGTGACTTGGAAATCGACTGCGCCATTGCGGTAGATGACATTCTGGAAATCTTCTGTCCGGCTTTCGTAGATTGCCAGCGACATGCGGTATTCGCCCCTTACAACCCGTATGTTGGACGTATCGACGCCGTAATGCGCCAGCCGGTTCAGGCAGAACCGCGCGACCGCGTCGTCAGATACCGAGGTGATCAGCGACGCTTGACTGCCCAGCTTGACCAGACCCACACATATATTTGCCGATGAACCGCCCAGATCGGCCCGGAACGCGTCGGCATCCTCACTTTTCTCGCCGATGGGATCGGCAAACAGGTCCATGCCCGCACGACCCAAGACGCCAAAGCGGTTTCCTTTGATACCGTCCATCAAAGCGGTCAAGTCATTTCCTCCGGCGAAAAGGGTCGGCAAGGTGTGTTGATCCTTGCGTTGAATCGATTCACACGATACTGATTTTGCAACCGGTTGCAAATGATATGTGCGAGGCCGCGGCAGATGCCTGAAATTGGAATTGGAATTGTTGGCGGCGGCTATATGGGCAAGGCCCACTCGGTCGCGATGTCAGCGGTAGGTGCGGTGTTCGACACCGTGCTGCGCCCGCGACTTGAGGTGATCTGTGCCTCGACATCTGCAAGCGCGGAAGTCTATCGTGCCGCCTACGGGTTCCAGCGCGCCACCGATGACTGGCGCATGTTGGTCGAGGATCCAAAGGTCGAGGCCATTGTGATCGCCTCACCTCAGTCGACACACCGTCAAATCGCTGAGGCGGCGTTTGCCCTTGGTAAACCGGTGCTGTGCGAAAAACCCTTGGGGGCGTCCTTGGACGACAGCCGCGCGATGGTGGCGGCAGCCGAGGCCACAGGTGCAATCAACATGGTCGGGTTCAACTATATCCGTACGCCCGCCAGCCAATATGCGCGTCAGCTTATTGTTGAAGGGGAAATCGGTCAGGTCACATGGTTCCGTGGCGAACATACTGAGGATTTCTATGCCGACCCCGAGGCCCCGGCAACCTGGCGCACAACGGGAATGGCCAATGGAACCATCGGCGATCTTGCTCCGCATATGGTGAATGGTGCGTTGGCGCTGATCGGGCCGATCACTCAGGTTATGGCCGATGTGGAGACGGTGCACCGGCATCGCCCCGGCGGCGAAGTTACCAATGATGATCACGCGCAGATGATGTGCCGTTTTGAAAACGGGGTCATGGGAAACCTTTATTTCAGCCGCGTCGCAACGGGTCGCAAGATGGGTTACGCCTATGAGATCTCGGGTACCAAAGGTGCGATCCGGTTCGATCAAGAGGATCAGAACGCCCTGTGGCTGTATCGCCGCGAAGGCCCCGAGGCCACGCGCGGGTTCACCAAGATCCTGACCGGCCCCGCGCATCCGGATTACGAGCCCTTTTGCCAGGGCCCTGGCCACGGGACAGGATATCAGGATCAGATCATTATCGAGGCCAAGGATTTTCTGCAGGCCATCCATTCGGGAGAGAACATCTGGCCCACCTTCCGCACCGGGCATGATGTGAACCGCGTTCTGGCGGCTGCATTGGCCTCGTCAGACGCACGGCAATGGACAGATATCAGCGATTTCTGAAAGCTCACCACCCAATTTCCAAAGAGAGACTAAGACCATGACAAAGCTGAAATGGGGCATGATCGGTGGCGGTGAAGGCAGCCAGATTGGCCCTGCGCACCGCCTTGGCGCACAGGCCGATGGGCTGTTTGAGTTCGCTGCCGGAGCGTTGGACCACCGCCCCGACGTGGGACGTGAATATGCACAGCGTCTGGGCGTTGCAACTGATCGCGCCTATGGCGACTGGCAAGAGATGCTAGCCGGTGAAAAAGACCGTAGCGACCGCATCGATCTGGTTACAATCGCGACACCGAACTCGACCCATTTTGAAATTGCCAAGGCCTATCTCGAGGCGGGTTTTAACGTTCTGTGCGAAAAGCCGATGACGATGACCGTGGAAGAAGGCGAAGAGATCGTGCGCATCGCCGAAGCATCGGGCAAGCTATGCGCCGTGAATTATTGCTATTCGGCTTATCCGATGGTGCGCCAGGCACGTGCAATGGTGAGGGTCGGGGATATCGGCAAGGTGCGTCTGGTCGTGACGAATTTCAGCCACGGCCACCACGGGGATGCCACTGACGCCGACAATCCGCGCGTGCGCTGGCGGTATGATCCGGCGATGGCCGGTGTCTCGGGGCAGTTCGCGGATTGCGGTATACACGCGCTGCATATGGCCAGCTTCATTTGCGATGATGAGGTCACGTCGCTGTCCGCCGACATGGCCTCGACCATCTCAAGCCGCGTGCTGGAGGATGATGCCATGGTCAACTTCCGGACAGAGCGTGGCACCGTCGGGCGCTTGTGGACTTCGTCCGTTGCGATCGGGCGCCAACATGGGTTCGACATTCAGGTCTTCGGTGAAACCGGCGGTCTGCGCTGGACCTCGGAACAGCCCAACCAGTTGCTCTATACACCGGTCGGCGGCCGCACACAGATCATTGAAAAGGGCGAAGGTGGCTTGTACGAGGACGCCCAGCGCCTGTCGCGGGTGGCCATCGCACATCCTGAAGGGTTTCCCTTGGCTGTGGCCAACATCTATTGCGATCTGGCCGATGCCATTCGTGGCGAAACCCGCGACGGGTTGCCAGGCGCAGCGGATGGGGTGCGGTCTATCGCAGCGGTCCATGCTGCCGTTGCGTCGGGCAATGAAGACGGAGCCTGGAAGGATGCGCGCCCCCCTATGTTCCGCTGACTAGGTGCGGGGGCGCAGCGTGCCCCTTTCGACTACGCGGCAGGGGAAAATGCGGGCCTCGGGATAACGCTCGGGGTCTTTCAGCATCTCTTCCACCAGATCCACAGACGAGGTGATGATTTGCTTGATCGGTTGGTGGATGGTCGTCAGATTCACGCTTTCCCAACGCGACATCTCCATGTCATTCAGGCCGATGATCCCGATATCCTTGCCCGGTTTCAGCCCGTGATCCGACAGGGCGGACAGCGCACCGACGGACAGAATGTCATCGCCGCAGAAATAGCTTTCGGCTGGTTGACCCTTTAGCAGACCCAGCATTTCCGCGCGCCCCGCCTCAAATGAATAGGCCCCGGCGAAAGAGTATGTCACCTCAAGATCAGGGTGCTTTTCCGCCTCTTCCATAAAGCCCTGATATCGATCCATGGCCGAGGTCGCATCTTTTGGCCCGCCCAAATATCCAACGCGCCGATAACCCCGCGCCTGCAGCTCGCGGGCTGCCATGCGACCACATTCGACATTGTCGATCCCGACGACATGTACCTCTGGTGAGGTCGCCGAGCGCCCGAACGTATGCACAACCGGGACGCCAGCGTCGTGAAAGGCCTTGGCGAAACTTGGCGGCAGGGTCGAAGAGGCCACGATGGCAGCGTCAACAGAATACTGGCGCAGCATCCGAACGGAATTGGCAGGCTCGGTCTCATCGGTCAGGTTCACGATCAACGGGCGCAGACCGCGTTCCTGCAAGGCGCGCGTGAATTGATCGAAGACTTCAAGGAAAATCGGGTTGTGAAAGTTGTTCGAGATCAACCCAATCAGTTTTGTCCGCCCCGTGGTCAGGGACGAGGCCAGGGCGTTTGGGCTGTAACCCAGTTCCGCCGCGGCCTTTTCCACCTTGCTTCGGGTTTTTGCCGAAACCGAGGCACCCTCGGTAAAGGTGCGCGACACGGCAGAGCGCGACACCCCGGCCAGAGCTGCGACGTCTTTTAGGGTGACGCTCATGTTTCGTACCTGCAGAAGAAAGGTGGGATGACAGACATTTTCATGTCGTGATACTAAGCCAGTTAGTCTGGTGGCTGCAATCGGTTGCAAATGATTGCTCGTTTGACGCGGGGCCCGGTTTATTGACCCCGAGCAGCTTCTCAACAGTCGATTCTTTCTGATGGGAGATCAGGTAAATCTGCTGCCGCGCACCGTAAATCGGTCCGCGATTTTACACATTTCCGCCCAAAATGATCGAAAATTCGCCCTAAGCGGGAATTTCTTTTCGTTTGTGGGGAGGTTTCGGCACCGCCTCATCGGTAACGATTTAGTTAACGGGGGTGTGTTCCTCGTGTCAGTGCGGGATTTCGCACTTTGGTAAAACAGTCTGGAGTTCAAGTAATGTTGAATGGAATTCGCAAAGTATTTCTGAAGCTACGCAAAGACGAGAGTGGCGCCACCCTGGTTGAATATGGCATCGCGCTGTTTGTTGCGATTGTCGTCGGCGGGACAATTCTGACCAATTTGGCTGGCACGACCAGCAGCAACTTTAGTGATGCAAACTCGGCAGCCCAGCGGACAACGCCTTAAGCTGCGCGCCAATTTCCTAAGTGAAAAAAACCTGACTTCCCATTCGCAAGTGTGGGGCGTCAGTTTCCTACCAGACCACCTTTGATTTGCATAAGCGGTCTGTTTGGCCATTCAGGCCCAATTAAGTAATTATCCTGAGTTTTCCCGGGAATTGGAGGATACCATGCGTATTAAATCATTTTTGATGACTTTCCTGGGAATAGGTTTGGCGGGTGGCGCAGTCATTCTGGCACAGGATCAGATCCGAAGGAATCAGTCAGCGGGTGAACCAACCATAGTTCGTGTTGTGGCCGTGGCCGAAGATATCGCGTTCGGAACGCCGATCGAAGGGCACAAGCTGACGACCATTGATTGGCCTACTGCATCTGTGCCTGCAGGTGTTTTTACAAGTTTTGATGATGTCCTGCCTGCCGCAGGCATAGAACCTCGCCGGGCCAAGCGCGCTTTGGCGCAGGGCGAAATTCTTTTGACCTCGAAAGTTTCCGATTTTGGTGAAAAAGTGACAATCGTTCAGACGATTGGCGAGAATAACCGCGCGATGGCGATCAATGTCGACGCGCAGACAGGGGTAGGCGGATTTGTTACGCCTGGCGACTTTGTCGACATTGTTCTGACCCGCGGCACCAATGATACACTGCGTGCAGTGACGATCCTGCAGAATATCCGGGTCATCGGCGTGGACCAAACCGCGGATGAAGAGCTTGACCAACCGGGCATTGCCCGCACGGTTACGATCGAGGTCACCCCGGATGAAGGTCAGAAGTTGGCTCTGGCGCAGAAGGCTGGGCAGCTCAGCCTGTCTCTGCGGTCTCTGCAAACAGAAGAGGATAAGCCGCTGGAAGCGGTTCGCCTCAGCGACATCCTCCTTGAAAAATCACCGCTAGAAGAGGGCACGCCCAGGCCGATTGTGAAAGTTCGCCGTGGGGCAACCGACGTTCAGGAAATTCAGGTCTTTGGGAACACCAGTGCAACAACTGAGCCGGTGAACTGAGGTCAGGTTGGTCTTTCGAGGGAGGTTGATATGACTTCGCTACGCAAAATCAGGGACAAAGAAGACGGCACAATTCTGGTTTTTGTCGGCATATTCATGGTCGTCATGATCGGAATGGCTGCACTGACTTTTGATCTGGGGCGTATCGCCTCTACCCAAACTGACATGCAAGCCTATACCGACCACGTGGCGCTTGCCGCCGCAGGAGAGCTGGATGGCAATGCTGACGCCATTACACGTGCAACAGCTGCGGCATCCGGCATGATCGACGACGAACAGTTTTTCGCGGATGGCAGCCAAAGCCTTGGAACTTCTGCGGATTTTTCGCTTCGCTTTCTGACCGGATTGCCTACTCCGGCGGCAGACCCAGACGATAACGACTCGGTTACGCCCTTTGTGACGACAGACCCGGCGCGTGCCGTCTTGGTCGAGGTGACCGCGACACCACGGACTGTTTTCCTGCCCTTTGGCCGATCGCTGGCCAGCTTGCTGGGTGTCGCCAGCCCGTCCGGAGAGGTGAATTCAGTCTCGATCGCTGGGTATTCAGCATATGCCTGTGACGTAACGCCGTTGATGTTCTGCATCCCGTCGGGCTGGACCTCCAGCGCCAATATCGGCGCTTCCATCAAATTGCGTACTGGCGGCAACAACTCGGCCTGGGGGCCGGGGAATTTCGGATTTCTGGATCCAACGGATATCGGGATCAATCCAAACGGGCCATGCGCCGGTCTGACTGGTTCAAAGCTGTATATCTGCCTCATTGCTGCGAATGGGAACCTGACCAAATGCGTGTCTCAGCGCGGTGTCGACACCGAACCCGGTCAGCGGAACGGGATTGGCAGCGCGATCTACAATTCGCGGTTCGATATGTTCCAGGCGACCATGAACCAACTGAAGAACGATCCAGATTATGCGCCGGGTCCAAATGTGATTTCAGGCTGGGACCATACTGGTGGGGGATGTTTGAACAACAATCCGACGCTGTCGACCAATACTATTCCAATGCCGCCGGATGATTGCTTTGACCCTGTGAGTGGTCTTTGCAATGGCAGCCGTTTTGGCGATGGCAACTGGACGTCAGGGCAAGCAGCTTACAACCTTATGAATTATGGCGTTGGACCGGACGGTACGCTGACACCGCACGCGCAGGGTGCACCGACAGGAAACACCCGGTATCAGGTATATCTGGATGAGGTCAGCCGGGCCGGGTCAGGCGATATCGTCACCGGACGGGACGAGACCGGCCGCGCCCAATGTTCAAGCCAGCCCAGCACCGACCCCGACCGCCGGACATTTATCGCCGCAGCGATTGACTGCACCGCGAATCCGGTTTCCGGGCGGGCCACCGATGTGCCGGTGAAGGAATTCGTAAAAGTCTTTCTGTTTCAGCCGCTTGAAGAATCCACAGGTTCGGATTTCGACATCTTCGTCGAGGTGGTCAAACAGGTTGGCGGCGGAGTT
Source organism: Ruegeria sp. CDSB022 (assembly GCF_059611145.1). Taxonomy (NCBI): domain Bacteria; kingdom Pseudomonadati; phylum Pseudomonadota; class Alphaproteobacteria; order Rhodobacterales; family Roseobacteraceae; genus Ruegeria; species Ruegeria sp. CDSB022. Next base: position 293,042 of record NZ_JBXWOZ010000003.1, read on the forward strand.
GGTGGCAGTGCCGTTGATGGCATTTTCCGCGATGTCGTGAGGCTGTACCGATGAAGCCGCTGGGTCGCTTCCTCTCACGCTTTCAGCGCTGCGAGTCTGGCGCGCCGATGGTCGAGTTCGCCATGGTTCTGCCGGTTATCTTGCTGTTCTTTGTTGTGATCATCGAGGGCAGCCGGATCACCTGGATACATCAGGCGACATCTGCCGGCGTACGGGATGCGTCACGCATGATCGCTCGCATCGCACCGCTGGATCTATGCAGCGCGGGCGGCGTCGCAAGCTATGATGCAATGGCCACAGATATTGTCGCCAACCGACTGGGCGGTGGGGCGCATTTGCCGGTCGGAACAACGCTGGTGGATGTAACCCCGACCTGCATATCGCGGTCTGGCAGCTATCGTATTGACCCGACCTCAGTGGTCGAAGTGACCGCGAAAATCCAGATTGATTTTATCCTGGGCAATGTTCTGGGCCTGTTCGGCGGGGCTGTTAGCACGCTTGACACGGTGATTTCGGATCAGAGCCGGGTGTTCGGCGTATGACCCGGGTGTCGCATATCCTGCGGACCTTCCGGCGTCAGGAGCGTGGCGCCGCCCTGGTCGAATTGGGGATGGTCATTCCACTGTTCCTGTTGCTGATGTTCGGCATTGTGGATTATGGCCGGTTGTTCTGGTCGACAACCATGGCGCAGAAGGCGATGCAAAAAGCATCCAGGCTGGCAACTCTTGGGCCTCCGCTTTGCGGTGCGTTGCCGACCGAGCACACGCTGGCAAGCGGCGCTCCTACAAGTACGAAATTTGGGGTGCTCTGCCGCAGTGGCAATGTCTGTGCCGTGCCTGCCCTGCCTGCGCCCTGCCCTTTGAATACCGCGACGGATTACGGCGCACGTGTCTGGAATGATATCCGCATGTTGCTGCCACCGGGAACGACTGCCGCCAACGTACAGATCGGATATTCGCATGACGCGCGCCTTGGATTTTTAGGGGGGCCATATACGCCGGTCGTTACCGCCGAACTTGTTAACGTAAACTTTAACTTCATGATGCCAATCGCCGGTCTGGCCGCTCTTGCGTCGAACGGCACAACACCTGCGTCAAATACCCCCAACAGTATTTCTCTTCCCGCGATGAGCACATCGGTTCCCGCCGAAGATCTGGCGGCCGGGGCGAGTGAGTAAGGAGAAACATAATGAGTGCCAAGCAGATTTCAGTATTGTTGATTTCACCGGACGAGCAGATTTACTCGGCCATCGAAGGCTCGTTGCGGGGGCAGGCGAACTGCCGGTTCACCGGTCGTCAGGACACCGTTGCGGGGGTAAACGGCTCTGCGATCTCGCTGACTGCAGAGCATGATGTTGTTCTGTTCGATGTGGATGAGAATTCCGGGGACCTACTGCAAACCGCACGGAAAATCTGTGATGCCCGTATGCCAAATGCGATCATCATTGCGTTGGCCCACGAGGATCTGCCCTTGGAAAAGGCGCGCCAGCTGAAAAAGCTTGGTGTCGACGACGTTCTTCCGAGAAAGTGGATCGACGAGGAAATTGTGCCGCAGGTGGACGCAATCCGGGCCCGCCGTCAGGCGCAGTTGCCGGCCGTGTGGGGCGGTCAGGCAACCCTGGGCAAAGTGATCGCCGTGGCCAAATCCCGTGGTGGGGTTGGATCGTCTATCGTCGCTGCCAATCTGGCCAACGAGCTACAGGCCAAGGAAGGGTTCTTCAAGAAGAAAGCCGCCAACGAAGTCGCGGTTGTCGATTTGGATTTTCAGTTCGGATCTATTGCCGCCCTGATGGATGTTGAGGAAAGTGACGCCATGTGGCGGATGGCGATGGATGAGAGCATTCCCGATGGCGCCTTTCTGGAACAGGCCATGACCAAATCCCCCTGTGGGGTTGATGTTCTGGCTGCACCGTCGCGCTTTGGTCCTCTCAGTGCCATTAATGAAGAACAAATCTCGGCCATTTTGGACAGCCTCAAGCGCAGCCATGATTATGTGATTATTGATCTGCCGCGAGCTCTGGTCGAGTGGATCACGCCGGTGTTGTCACAAGCCGACCGGCTGCTTTTGGTGACAGATGTCGCTGTACCTTCGATCCGGTCAGCGCGGAAATTGATGGATTTCTATCACGCCGAAAACCCGGCCTTGGAAATCCAGCTGGTTGCGAGCCTGGAAAAGAAACCCCTGATCCCGGCCGCGCACCACCGCGCAGCGGCAAAGCTGTTGGAACAGGATTTCGCCCACTGGATTCCCAAGGATGAGCGAACCGTTCGTGAATGCGTGGATCGGGGCGTACCTCTGCAAGAGGTCTCAAACCGGGCGCCTCTGACAAGGGCCATCCGCCGCATCGCGCAGGAAACCACAGTTTCTCTGCCGCCACGCGTGGGCAAACAGTAAATCGAAGTCCGAAGATGTGAAGATCAGTTAAGTAAAAGGTAAAGCAGAATGTTTCGTGAATTTGACAGAACGGGTCGCACAACATCCCAATCCCCAAAAGTTGTGCCGTTGGACACGAAACAGCCGAACGGAAATGTTGCTGATATCGAGGTCAAGAACGCCGAACGCCGTGCCATGGAGCGCGAGCGCGAGATGGACCGTATCGACCTCAAGGCCCGGATGCACAACTCGTTGCTTGATAAGCTGAATCTGGCTGTGATCGACAAGGTCGAAGAAGACACATTGCGGGGCGAAATCGGCAAACACGCAACTGATCTGTTGCGGTCCGAGGGCCGGGCCATGCGGTCTGAGGAAATCAAGCTTTTGGTCGAAGAACTGATGCACGAGGTGCTTGGGCTTGGGCCACTGGAGCCTTTGCTGGCCGACCCTTCGATCAACGATATTCTGGTGAACGGTCACAAGCAGATTTTCGTCGAACGTTCAGGTATTCTGGAAAAAACCTCGGCGCGTTTTCGGGATGAACGTCATTTGCTTCGGATCATCGACAAGATTGTCAGTCGTGTCGGCCGTCGTATTGATGAACGCCAACCCTGGGTGGATGCGCGGCTTGAGGATGGCAGCCGTGTAAACGCGATCATTCGGCCCTGCGCGCTGGACGGGCCGGCCTTGTCGATCCGTAAATTCGCGCGCGTACCGCTGACGATGGAGCGGTTGGTTAAGAACGATGCATTGAATGACAGTGCTGCGGCGTTGTTGCGCGGTCTGGTCGAGGCAAAGATGAATGTCCTGATTTCCGGAGGAACCGGATCAGGTAAAACGACAATGCTGAATGCCCTGTCTTCCTATATCGGCGGCAACGAACGGGTCGTGACCATCGAAGACGCTGCTGAACTGCAACTGCAGCAGGAACATGTTCTCCGCATGGAGACCCGCCCAGCCGGTTTGGACGGGACCGGCGCTGTGGCCCAGCGTGATCTTGTCCGCAACGCGCTGCGGATGCGCCCTGACCGTATTGTGGTCGGCGAGGTGCGCGGATCAGAGGCCTTCGACATGCTGCAGGCGATGAATACCGGCCATGACGGTTCGATGACGACCGTTCATGCCAACAGTCCACGCGATGCGCTGTCTCGGGTCGAACAGATGGTACAGATGGGCGGGATGGAGCTGCCGCATTCGGCGATCCGGGCCACCATCGCTTCGGCCATCCACTTTGTGCTTCAGTTGAACCGACTGTCAGACGGGACGCGCCGGGTTACTTCGATCTCGGAAGTGACTGGAATGGAAGGCGACATCATCACCATGCAGGACATCTTTGTTTTCAAGCGCGAAGGCAAGGATGAAGACGGCAAGGTTCTGGGCCGGTTCATGCCCACGGGAATTCGGCCAAAATCCAGTGATGCACTGGCGGCTGCCGGGGTCGACCTGTCCACCGTCAAGTTCAACTAAGGAGGTCCGGGATGTTCGAGAAAATCAGGTCATATCTGGCCAATCTGAACATCAACAACCTGATCGGCCCGGAAATGGAAGTTGCCGGGTTCGATGTCAGGTTTGTTCTGGCGCTTGCGGTTTTCCTGGGTGCGCTGATTGCTTTTGAAGGGCTGCGTCAGTTTATGCGGCGTGGCGAAAACCGCGAAGAGGCGATCAACCGCCGAATTCAGATGCTGTCCGAGGGGAAGTCGGGTGAGGATGTCCTCAGCCTGTTGAAACCGCAGGAAGCCAAGCCACTGTTGCGGAGTTTCCCGCTGGTGGGGGATTTGCCTCTGGCGTTGAAGGTTTCGGGCCTGAACATGGTTCCCGAAATGTTTCTGGCCGGTTGTGGCGCAGCCTTTCTGATCTCGGCCATTGGTGGGTCTATGGTGGCTGATCCATTGAAAGTGGTCCCCACCTGCGCCCTTGTTTTCTTGATTGCGCCACTGGTTGCGTTGGGGGTGACGTTGCGCAAGCGCAAGGCGGCGTTGATCAAGCAGTTGCCCGATGCGCTGGACCTGATGTCCCGTGGATTGAAGGTGGGGCACCCGCTGAACACAACCTTACAAAGTGTCGCCGAAGAAATGCCTGACCCGATTGGAACCGAGTTTGGGCTGGTCGTTGATCAGGTCTCTTATGGCGAAGAACTGACAACTGCGATCAAAAGCATGGCTGACCGCATCGATGAAGAAGATATCCAATATCTAGCTGTTGCGCTGATGATGCAGCACGGCACAGGTGGCGACCTGGCCGGCATCTTGCGCACGCTGGCTCGCGTGATCCGAGCGCGCATGTCATTGCGTCGCAAGGTCAAGGCCATCTCGGCCGAAGGCCGCATGACAGCATATATCCTGTCATCCATTCCCGTTGGCATTGCCGTGTTCATGACCATCATGACGCCCACATATTATGGCGATGTCGCGGACTCTCCGGCCTTTGTGCCAGTCATGAGCGTTATCGCCGTGACCATCGTCCTGAACGCGATTGTGATGTTCAAGCTTGTGAATTTCCGGATTTGAAGAGGCGTATTCGATGGAGTATTTGAGTTCGATTTTTGATAGCGAATTATCAACGCAGATCCTGGTTCTGGGTTGTGTGCTGATAGGTGCGGTCGTAGCGTTTCTTGGTATCTCGTCCTCGCTTAGCGAACGGTCCACAGCCGCAGAGCGCATGGTGTCAAGCCGACCACGTCAGGCTTTGTCACGGGCAGTTCCTGAAAAAGTCGAGGGCGAAGCGCCGACAGGGTTGAGTGCGGCCCTGATACCCAGCGATGCCAGTGTACGTTTCGAAGTTGGGCAAGTGTTGGCGCGTTCCGGATTTCGTAGCAAAAACGCAATCGTGAATTTCTATCTTATCCGTTTGGGGCTGGCGACGTTCCTGCCGCTGGCCTTCCTCTTCCTGATGTCCTGGCAACCCGCAAACAACTTGGGTGCGCGGATCGCGGAATATACGTCCAGCCTGAACGCGTTCGAGATTATCCGGAATGTCGGCGTACTGTGCGGAATCGGGTATCTCATACCGCAGTTATGGATGGGCGCCCGGATCAAAGAGCGCAAGCGCCTGATGGAAAATGCGTTTCCGAACATGCTGGATCTGCTTCAGATCGGTATTGAGGCTGGCCTCGGTTTTGATCAGGCCCTGCTGAAAGTGGCGGTCGAAATGCAGCTTGTCGCGCCGGAAATGTCCGAAGAGATGCTGATTGCGCTTTCCGAGATTCAGGCAGGGCGTGACCGAGATACCGCGCTGATGCGTATGGCGCGTCGAACAGGTATAGAGGAAATGAGCTCATTCGTAAGCGTTGTGCTGCAATCGACCCGGTTTGGTGTTCCCCTGGCTGCGGCTTTGAACACTTATGCCGAAGAAATGCGTGAACTGCGCGAGGTGCGGGCACAGGAAAAGGCCAACAAGTTGCCTGTCCAAATGTCGGCGGTTATGGCCAGTTTTATGCTGCCTGCAATCGCTGGGCTGATCCTGGCCCCGATCGTGATCCGTTATATGGATGCGTTTGGCCCCTAAAACGCTGACATGGTCAGAACCAAAGCGCAGTAGCCGACCAGATTGCAAGGATCACCCCGGATGATCCGATAGCGATTCCAAGAGGAAATTCGCGCGACTGGGCGGTCGACTTGATATGCGGGGAAGTTTGTCGGGCGAAGCGCCGAAACAGCGACATTCCGATCAGCCCCGCTGCCATGCAGCCTGCCAGTATTAGCAGATAGGTCGATACGACCGGGACCGGAATTGCGGCAAATACGATTGGCAATATCTTGGCGTCGCCACCGCCCAGCCAACCCGCTGCAAACAGACCGAAACAAATCGCAAAACACGCTGCGGCCACAAGAAGGCGCAGCAGCAGTTGGTTCCAATCCGGAAACGGCGCGGTCACAAGCACGACTGCACCGCCCAGCAGGCAGTACAGGTTAGGGATGCGCATTTGGGTGAAATCCGTCCAGGCGATCATTACGAACAGCGGTGTGAATACCCACAATGTCAGCCAGGACTGCCAGTCCAGTTCTGGCATCAGGCACGTGCCTGGCCAGGTTTCCCAAAAAGGGCCTCGCGCTCTTCTACCGATACCAAGCGCCGGGCCAGCATGTGGAAGGTGTCCAGCGCCGTTTTTGAATAGATATGCTTGAGATGCGTGCGAACTGTCGCTGGTCCGATCTCAAGTTCGGCACCAATGGACTGAGGCGACAACCCGCGTGAAACAAGAACGCAAACACGCCATTCGGCACGGGTCAGGCCCGTTGGGTTCTCGGTGCTGAGAATAGGTGCTTCACTGTATGATTTTCTGAGTGCGGTGACTGATTGCCGAGACAATGATTCAGTGATCAGTCCGGCTCGGCGGGCCTGATAGGTCTCGGATAGTTGCGGAGCCACCTGTTCAATAGCTTCGCGGTAACCGGGTTCGGAACTCTGCCCGAAATGAAGTTCCAGAAAGTCGATTTCGCCGCCGTTATGGTCCAGGCATATGAACAGAATGTCATCCAGCTTGCGGTGCGACATCCAATCTAACAAAACTGCGGAGATATCACTGGGGTCTGCCCCGTCATCTCGCAGACTAAACACCGAGGCGCGTTTTGGTTTGTTCCGAAACGGGCCGAGGGCGTCGTTGGCGAAAGAATGAAACAACGGTCTTTGGAATTTTGGATCCCGTGTGTCAGCCCGTGCGGCAACACGATGGGCCCCTTTGTTCAGCCACACACGGCTGATGACAGCACAATCGGCGCCAAATGCTTTGACGATACCTTCAAGCGCGGCATCAAGAACGACGCCTGCCTGGCTCCAATGAATGAAATTAATGATGGCTCTGGCATGAAGCGCGTTTGGCAACCATGCAGCGCTCTGAGCATTCCCCCGGACCATAGATAACAACCTGTACTCGAACAAACATAAACGCGCATTTGCAATATAAGAGTGCGCAACCTCCTACCGATTCTTTACATTCCTATAGTTCTATATAATCGTCTAAAACTCATCTAAAAAATCATTAACCTAATTATGTACGATCAATTCGTCGCGTTTCAGTAAACAAACTGCACAAAATCCGCGGACTATTTCTTTGACCTATTCGCGGAATGCGGGGTGAAGCGTAGTGGTTTATGCCTTTTTTGTAAGGTTATTGCGCTTGTTTGGTCGTCGGTTGGTCGGGCGGTTGCCTGTATTCACCGATGCAGCCGTGGAGGGATTAACCGTTTTTCAATTTGTCACAATTCTTGATTTGCACGATGCTTCGGGTTTGAGAACCCAGGTTCAAACGGCTTGATCTCCAGGGGAAGTCAGCTCGTCCCGGTGACCATCTGAGCTGTATCATGCGGCCCGGGCTCTCCTTTAGATTTAGCAACAACTTCTTGTAGATTTAGTAACAACTTCTTGCTTGCCGAGCAAAGCGGCACTGCCTGCATGGCGATCACCCGCATGTTTTCAAATAATACCTTTTAATTTCAATTCTTAAGAAGCATAAGATGTTTAAGAATTTACAAAAATCCGCACCTAGGTGTTCATTTGTTTACATAACATAGCTGCTTTTTGAATAGGTTATTGAGAAATTTTCAGAACCCCCGCCATACTCGCGGTGCGTAAACCTGCGCAATCGTTTGCTGGAAGAGGAGCCAACAGACGTAAAACAGGGAACTGGGAGGAATGAATGACTAATAAATCTGTCACACGCCGCGGCGTGCTGAAGTCTGGTGCTGTTGCCGGTACCGGTCTGGCCCTACCTACGATTTTTACTGCATCGTCGGCTGCTGCATATACTAACGAACCTTCTGGGTCGTCTGTCACATTGGGTTTCAATGTTCCGCAGACCGGGCCTTATGCAGAAGAGGGTAATGATGAACTGCTGGCACAGCAGCTTGCAGTCGAGCATCTGAACGGTGAGGGCGATGGCGGTTGCCTGAACACCTTTACGTCCAAGGCCCTGAAAGGGAACGGGATTCTTGGTAAAAAGGTCGGGTTCGTAACCGGCGACACCCAGACCAAATCGGACGCTGCACGCGCATCGGCCAAGTCGATGATCGAAAAAGACGGTGCGATCATGATCAACGGCGGCTCGTCCTCGGGCGTGGCTGTCGCAGTTCAGGGTCTGTGTCAGGAAGCGGGCGTGATCTTCATGGCTGGCCTGACCCATGCCAACGACACGACCGGTAAGGACAAGAAGGCGAACGGTTTCCGCCATTTTTTCAATGCTTATATGTCGGGCGCTGCTCTGGCGCCGGTTCTTGCTGCCGAAATGGGCAGTGAACGCCGGGCCTATCATCTGACCGCTGACTACAACTGGGGCTGGACTCAGGAAGAGTCGATTGTGGCCTCGACCGAAGCCCTGGGATGGGAAACGGTCAACACGGTCAAAACACCGCTCGCGTCGACGGACTTCTCGTCCTATATCGCGCCGGTTCTGAACTCGGGCGCGGATGTGCTGGTTCTGAACCACTATGGCGGTAACATGGTGAACTCGCTGACCAATGCGATTCAGTTCGGCCTGCTCGACAAGGTGGCCAACGGCAAAGACTTTAAGATTGTCGTGCCGCTGTATTCCGAACTGATGGCTGCCGGTGCTGGCGAGAACATCAAGGGCGTGCTGGGTTCGATGAACTGGAACTGGCAGCTGCAAGACGAAGGCACCAAGGCCTTTGTGAAATCCTTTGGTGAGAAATACGGCAAGCCGCCGTCCAATTCGGCTCAGACCTGCTATGCACAGGTTCTGCTCTATGCAGATGCGTGCGAACGAGCGGGTACCTTCAACCCCTGTGGTGTCGCCGAAGCGCTGGAAGATTTCGAGTTCGACGGTCTGGGCAACGGGCCGACCTGGTATCGAGGCGCGGATCATCAGTGCTTTAAGGATGTGCTGGTGGTGCGGGGCAACGAGAACCCGACCAACGCCTATGACACGCTGGAGATCGTCGAGATCACCCCACGCGCGCAGGTCGAATACGATCCCGAGCACCCGATGTTTGCCGGTGGCGAACTGGGTAAATGCAATCCGGGCGCGTAACACAAGCGCGAGAATTTTCGACGAAAATTCTCTGACCTAGAAAACGGGCTCTCCCGGCTATGGGGGAGTCCACTGGACAGGCCAAAGGTGGGGACTATGGACGCCATTCTTCTGCAAATTCTGAACGGGTTGGACAAGGGGTCGGCTTATGCGCTGATCGCGCTTGGCCTGACGCTGATTTTCGGAACGCTTGGAGTTGTGAACTTTGCCCATGGGGCGCTGTTCATGATTGGCGCGTTCTGCGCCGTGTCTTTGCAAAAACTCTTTAACTTGAGCTACGTGACCCTTGATGAAAGTCAGAAAGATTTTCTGGGCAACCCGCTGAAGGTTGAAACCCCGTATATAGAGGCCTGGTTCGGCCCCGAGATTGGCGCGTCAATCATAGATTGGTCCGTTCCTCTGGCTGTCCTGTTCGCGATCCCGATCATGTTGTTTGTCGGCTATGTGATGGAGCGCGGGCTGATCAAACATTTTTACAAGCGCCCTCATGCGGATCAGATCCTTGTGACTTTTGGCCTGGCGATCGTGCTGCAGGAGATCATCAAATATTTCTTCGGTGCCAATCCGATCCAGACCCCGCCCCCCGATATGCTGAGTGGGTCTGTTGATCTTGGCATCATGGTTGGATTCGATCCCAACGCCATCATCTATCCGATCTGGCGGCTGGTCTATTTCGGGTTTGCCGTTGGCATTATCGGAGCGGTGTTCTCGTTCCTGCAATTCACAACCTTTGGCATGGTCGTGCGGGCTGGCATGGCAGATCGTGAAACGGTGGGCCTGCTGGGGATAAATATCGACAGGCGGTTTACCATCATGTTCGGGATTGCGGCCGCGGTCGCGGGTCTTGCCGGGGTGATGTACGGGCCGCTCAACCCCCCGAATTATCACATGGGCATGGACTTTCTGGTTCTCAGCTTTGTGGTTGTGGTTGTGGGGGGGATGGGCTCATTGCCGGGCGCGGTTTTGGCCGGGTTCCTGCTTGGCGTGCTCGAAAGCTTTGCGTCGACCACCTGGGCCACGACCACGATCCCCGGCATCAACCAGATCATCATCTACCTTGTCGCCATCATCGTGCTTTTGACCCGTCCACGCGGGTTGATGGGGCGCAAAGGCGTGATGGAGGAATAAGCCATGTTGGGACTGAACAAGAGAGATACCAGCCTGCTGATCATCGTCGCCATACTGACCCTGTTGGCGCCCTTTATCCTGAACCCGTTCCCCGAAGGCAGCGCCATGGCGCAGTTCAACGCGGGCTATCCCGATTTGATGCAGCGGTTCGTGATCTTTGGGATCTTTGCGATCGGCTTCAACATTCTGTTTGGATTGACCGGATACCTGTCCTTTGGCCATGCGGCCTTTCTTGGGGTGGGGTCGTATTCCGCAGTGTGGATGTTCAAACTGCTCAGCTATAACGTCGTTCCGGCCATCGCGCTCAGCGTTCTTGTCGCCGGGGTGTTTTCGCTGCTGATCGGATTTGTCAGCCTGCGTCGGTCGGGCATCTATTTCTCGATCCTGACGCTGGCTTTTGCACAGATGAGCTTTGCACTGGCCTATTCGGTGCTTTCGAACCCAAAATTCAACCTGACAAATGGTGAGACCGGCTTGCAGGTCTATGCGGACGATCCGCAGATCCTGCAATCGGCCAGCGCGCCGAACCTACCGCATCTGTTCGGCATTCCCATGCGCGCGACCTATACGTTGGATGTGGGTGCCTGGAGCTTTGACTTTAACGCGGGCTATTACCTGTGTGCGGTGATCATGATGGCGGTGTTCTATCTCTCTATCCGGATCTTCCGCTCGCCCTTTGGCATGATGCTGCGGGCGGTGAAATCCAACCAGCAGCGGATGAATTATACCGGTCTAAATTCGAAACCCTACACACTGGCAGCCTTTGTGATTTCGGGCATGTATGCCGGTCTGGCGGGGGGGCTGATGGCTGCAATGGACCCGCTGGCCGGGGCCGAACGGATGCAGTGGACTGCCTCGGGCGAGGTGGTGCTGATGACAATTCTGGGCGGTACAGGGACCCTGATCGGGCCGGTACTGGGAGCAGGCTTTATCAAGTATTTCGAAAACATCTTCTCGAAGATCAACGACAATGTTCTGCACAGCTGGTTCGCTTTCCTGCCCGATGGGCTTGAGGACGCGGTTGTGTTCCTGATCCATCCGTTCATCGGCAAGGGTTGGCATCTGACGCTGGGTATCCTGTTCATGCTGGTGGTGATCTATCTGCCGGGTGGGCTGGTTGAAGGTGGTCAGCGGCTGATGGGCTGGTTCAAGCGTAAGAAACCGGGCGCCGATGATGCCCCGAAGGGCAAAACCGAGCCAGCGGAATAAGGGGGCACCATGGCAATTCTACGAGTCAAAGACGTCAGCAAACGCTTCGGTGGCCTCAAGGCGCTGTCGGATGTGAACCTCAACGTCGAAGAAAACTCGGTCCACGCGATCATCGGCCCGAACGGTGCGGGCAAGTCAACCTTGCTGAACTGTTTGGTGGGAAAGCTGATGCCGGATACCGGTTCTGTTTTGTTCGACAACAATTCTGTTCTGGGGTTGGAACCCTATCAGATCAACCAGATGGGTATCAGCCGTGTGTTCCAGACGCCCGAGATTTTCGGCGATTTGACTGTGATGGAGAACATGTTGATCCCGATCTTTGCGATGCGGGACGGTGCTTTTCGGATGCACGCCTATGAAACCATCTCCAGTGAAAAGGCGATTGTCGAGCAGGCCGAGGCGATGCTGTTAGAGATGAACATGGCTGACAAACGCGAGATGCACGCGGCATCGCTGTCACGCGGGGACAAGCGACGGCTTGAGATCGGCATGTGCCTCAGCCAGAACCCGCGCCTGCTTTTGCTGGACGAACCCACTGCAGGGATGGCCCGGGCAGATACCAACAACACGATCGACCTGCTCAAACAGATCAAGGACGAGCGTGACATTACCATCGCCATCATTGAACATGACATGCATGTGGTGTTCAGCCTGGCCGAGCGCATCACCGTTCTGGCGCAAGGAACACCTCTGGTCGAAGATACGCCAGAAAACATCCGCGGGCATCCCAAGGTTCGCGAAGCTTATCTGGGTGAGGCCGCGTAAGGAAAAGCAATGAACGAGAAACCTGACTTTTCGAAAAACGCCAATATGGCCAGCACCGCCCCTGCGTTTTTGTCCGTATGGGACATGCATTCATACTATGGCGAAAGCTATATCGTGCAGGGCGTCAGCTTTAACGTGCACGAAGGTGAAATTCTGGCCCTGCTGGGCCGGAATGGTGCTGGCAAGACCTCGACGCTCAGATCCATCGCGCGGGTCAGTGACCCCGAGGTGCGTCATGGTGAAATCTGGCTGGATCACAAGCCGCTGCACAAAATGACCAGCTATGAGGCCGCCGCCGCAGGCCTTGGCCTTGTGCCAGAGGATCGCCGTATCATCCCCGGTCTGACGGTCGAAGAGAACCTGCAACTCGCCCAGATCGCTCCACCTGTCGGCTGGTCGCTGGAACGGCTTTATGAGCTGTTCCCAAGGCTGGGTGAGCGCCGCAAGCAAGAAGGAATTACCCTGTCTGGCGGAGAGCAGCAGATGCTGTCGATTGCGCGGGCTTTGGCACGGGACATCAAGGTGTTGCTTCTGGATGAACCCTATGAGGGACTTGCCCCGGTGATTGTGGATGAGATCGAAAAGACTCTGCTTCACGTCAAACAGCAGGGTATGACCACGATCATTGTCGAGCAGAACGCGGTGCGCGCCCTGGAATTGGCGGACCGTGCGATCATTCTGGATACGGGCAGCATCGTGTTTGATGGAGCCGCCAGCGAGGTGTTAGAGAATCCACAGCTGCGCGAGGAATATCTGGCAATCTGAACATGCGGATTCAGCAATTGTTCTGAACCGTCGGGCGGGGTGTTCATCCCCGCCCTTTTTCGTTGTTCAATTTTCGATTGGCGGTGTCCTGGGGCCGGGTCACCAACGGAAAATGACAATATTCAACGAATTTCTAGAATTTACGGATAATTTATTATGTAATTTCAACACCCTATCTAGGGCTACGGGAAACCCCCTATATCTTTGATTGGAGCGATTCGTTAACTTCAAATCATCCAAGGAGTTTCCAAGGACCTACCACTTTTCCCCTTGAGGGGCTGGCTACTTACCCCCTCGGCCGGCCCCTCACTAGTTGGGGGACATCAACCCAATTCCCCCAAAAGCTCACTTACAAGCGCAGGCACTTCGTGCCAGTCGGCGAAGTTACGGGTATGATACAGTTCAGAAACCGGGCTTTTCCGATAACCTTCCGTGAATAGCAAAAAGGGCACCTGGGCCCGTTCAGCGGTTTCTGCGTCGACCTCACTGTCACCCACGAACAGGCGCGGACCTATAGCGGCCACTGCGTTAAAACTTGCCTCAAGATGGGCTGGGTCTGGTTTGCGCGTGGCCAGGCTGTCACCACCCAGGGTGGCATCGAAATGATGGGTCAGGCCCATCGACTTCAGAACATGGTCAGCCGGTGCTTTGGGTTTGTTTGTACAAACACCCAGAACACATCCCATCTGGCGCAGCTGTTCAAGCGCTTCGGCCACGCCGGGGTAGACGACGGTTTTGTCGCTGGAGGCTGCGTTGTAGTGGGTCAGCGTCAGTTCCGATAGCTCGGCATGGCGATCCATAGGCAGGTCGCAATGAAACATCATACGTTCTACCAATTTCGGGAGGCCATTGCCGACGAATTGTTTGATCGTGTCCTGGGGCAGGGGCGAGACACCAGTGTCCCGCAGCATTGCATTCGCAGCGGCGGTGATGTCCGGAAGGCTGTCGACCAGTGTTCCGTCCAAATCGAACATAATTGTAGCGCTCATTAAAATCCTTGCCTCTGAAGCTGCACCGCAAGTCCTAACTGGTGTGTTCAGGCAGTGCAATTCAACCCGGTTGCGAGAGTGGGATATTGAGGCTTGACATACCTGACTAAAATAATCAGATTATATTTCAAGCCGTCAGCAACCCCGGAATCGGGCCAGCCAGATACCCGAAAAGTAGACCGATAAGGCGCATTGCCTGAAACCCTCCGGAGTGATCCTGATGAATGTTCAGAACCCGAATCCCAGCCAGTCTTTTGCCGTATCAATGCTGCCTGCACATAAGGCTGAAGATCTGACCAAAGGGGGCAATCTGGCCCATATCGAGCTGGGCGATCAGCTGTACACCCTGCGCATCACGCGCGCGGGCAAACTGATCTTGACCAAATGAGCGCGCCTGCAGCCCGGGGTGGCGCGACCGTTGGCCGTCTGTCCGACCTAAGCCCTGTCGAGGCCGGTGCGGTCATGTATCTGCGCCTCTGGGGGGACGGAATGCAAACGCGTATGGATGCGGCGCAGGACTTTCAGATCGCCCTGGGTACGGATCAGGGCCGGGCAGCGATGTTGACGCTGGACCGGCTGTGCTCGCTTTGTGCCCATCACGGGCGGCGCCCGCTGATCCGGAATGGGTTGGGCTGTGCCTGCCTTGGCGCGGATGAAAACTGTTTCGCCCAGATGATTGCGGCGGCATCAGAAGGCGCGCGCGAAGACGCTATGATGATGGCGTCCCTGATCGTCCGTCCCGATTTTGCCCCCGCATTGGCCGCTTTGTCCGAGGAATTAGGGCTGGCTTTGCGACACATGACGGTCTCGATCCCGATGCCAACCTCTAGACATCAGAACCCCACTGCCACGCTGCACTAAGCAGCAGGGCAGGTGCAGAACCCCGGCGAATGCGCGCCGGGGTTCCGTGCCCTCAGCAGCAGCCGCACCCTGCGTGGTGATGGTCATGATCGCATGAGGGTGGCGGGCTGTAATCACCAACTTCTGCCAGCACATCCCGTAATGCCCACAGGATCATGTCCACATCTTCCGCTTCGATCGTCAGCGGCGGGCGAATTTTCAGGATGCTGTCCTTTGGGCCTTCGCTGCCAATAAGAATCCGGTGGTCGCGCATCCGGTTCTTGACATATTTGCAGATCTCACGGCCTTCAGAGCCATCGGGGTTGATCAGTTCGACTCCAACGAACAGGCCCATGCCGCGCACATCACCGACAGATCCGAAATCGGTCTCGATCTGACGCAGGCCTGTCATCAACCTGTCGCCCATCAGGCGGGCATTGTCCTGCAAGCCTTCATCATCGACGATATCCAGAACTTCTTTGCCGATGCGGCAGGAAAGGGTCGATCCGCCAAAGGTCGAAAAGAACTCGATCCCGTTGTCAAAGCTGCGGGCGATCTCTTTGGTAGTAACCAGAACGCCCAATGGATGACCGTTGCCAATGGGTTTGCCCATGACCACGATATCCGGCAGCGCGCCTTGATGCTCAAAGCCGAAATAATATTCGCCCAGACGCCCCAGACCTGTCTGCACCTCGTCGGCGATGCAGACACCACCAGCGGCGCGGATTTTCTCATAAACCGCGGGCAGATAGCCTTTGGGTGGTATGATCTGCCCGCCAACTGAAGGGAAGGTCTCGGCAATGAAACCGGCAACGCCCTGACCTTTGTCCTGTAGGGCTGCAATCGCTGGGTCCACTAGATCTGCAAACTTCTGGGCGCGATCGGGGTCGTCGCGCCGGAAAGACCCTCGGTAGTCATCCGCGACCTCAACCAGTTCCACCCAATCCGCCTGACCAACTCCGCCCGGTTTGTTGAACTTATAGGCCGAAATTGCCACGGCGGCGGTGGTATTGCCGTGATACCCGTGATCGGGCGTCACGATCCCTTTGGCGCCGGTATGGGCGCGGGCCAGCCGCAGGGCGAGCTCATTGGCTTCGGTGCCGGAATTCACAAAGAAGCAGACCTCGAGGTGATCGGGCAGCTTGGACAGAACCTTATCGGCAAAAGCCGTCTGGGCCGGATGCAGATACCGGGTGTTGGAATTCATCCGCTTGAGCTGATCTGCTGCGACAGCCTGAATGCGCGGGTGGGCGTGGCCCACATGGGGTACATTGTTATACGCATCCAGATAAGGGCGACCCCATTCGTCAAACAGGTGATGCTTCCAACCGCGTACCAGCATGACTGGATCGTCATAGGTCAGGGACAGGTTGCCTCCGAAGTGGTCCTGCCGTCCCTGCAGGATCGCCTGTTTATCGGTCGGCCGATAGAACACCTTGTCATCGGGAAGGTTCAGCAGAGCCGCCGGATTCGGGCAGACGGCGTGCCACAGTTCAAGCTCGTCAGGGTCGCCAACACCCGGCCAGTTGGCCCGCATCCCGTTCGTAGTAAGGGCCAGCTGGAAATGTACATGTGGGGCCCAGCCCCCGTTCTGTGTGACATCCCCAAGCCGTGCAAACGCCGCTCCCTGTGCGACTGGATCGCCCGGGTTCAGCCTGTCGCAGACCTCGGGGTCCAAATGTCCGTAGAGTGTATAGAACGGATCGCCTTGGGGTGTTTCGTGATGCAGGATCACCACCCCGCCATAGTCAAGGTGACTGTCGCGATTCTCGACCGCCTCGACCCGGCCACTGATCGGGGCATTCAGGACAGTGCCAGCAGGCGCGAACACATCCACCGCCAGATGCACGGTGCGTCGGTCCGAAGCTTTCCATGGCCCTTTGCGGAACCCCGGCTCTGCGTAAATCAGGCGGGGTTCATTGTAATATCCCAACCAGAATTCTGTGCCATATTCCTCGCCAACACGTGCCGCCTCGGCCAGGGGCATGTGGAAAGGATTTTGCGGCCACACCGAGTTTTCGACCGATAGCGAGCCAATGGGCACATCTTTTAGACCCTGCCCAAACATCTCGGCGAATTGACCGCGATGCGCGGACAGATAGGCGTGGATGCGCTCGGCCCCATCGGTGACCGGTAGACTACAGGCGACGCGCAGGCGCGCTGGCATCAATCCGCCATTGACGCTTTGGTCCTCAAGAAACCGCCAGGCCGGCGCCTGACTGATGGTGACATAAGGATCATCCGGGTTTTCAAGGGCCATCAGGGTCGAGTTCACAACCGACACAGCCAGTCGCATACGCAAGAGAGGCCAGATCAGTTCGACTTCGTCCGCGCGCAGGGGGTTTGCCGCCTGATAGCCGCGCACCAGTGCCGCCAATGCGCGTTCGGGTTGCGGATGATCCAATACGATATAGGCCCCGGCAATCGCCAGATCGCAAACGCGTGGCGCGGCACACATATCGCCAAGGTCAATCAAGCCCGACACCCCCGGGCGCTGGCCAGGCTCTGCTTCGACCAGAACGTTATAATCATTGGCGTCATTATGAATCGCCTGACTGGGCAAGCCTGCCAACTTGTCTGATATCGCATTGAATTCGGAACATATCTCGGCCAGCACTGCCTGCCGTGCGGGGCTACTAACGGTGTCCAGATGCTGTTCGATCCACCCTGCCTGCGTCAGATTCCATTTGAAATCGCCCCGGGCCAAACCCTCATGAGTGAACCGCTCTAATGCACGGTCTGTAGCACCCAGAACGCGACCCAGCTTTAGGATCAACTCTTCGGATTTGGGTGCCGATTTCGCATAGCATTGCCCAGGCAGGCATTCCAGCAACCAAACAAGGCGCGGTACCCCCTCGTGATCTTCGATCCGGGGCAGATAATCCCCCTGCAAATCGGGAAACACTGTAGGAAATGGCAGCCCCGGTGCTTCTGAGGCGATATGTTCCAAGGCTTTGACCTGGAGGTCCACAAGCTCTGCTTCGCATCCGGGGCGCATGACTTTCAGAACATAATCCTGTCCGTTGGTTGCCCGGACCAGAAAATTAAGATCGTATTCGCCGTCCAATCTGGTCAGCCGCGCGTCCAGCCCCCAGTCTTGCCGCAAAGCATTAGCCCAAAATGCGATGATGTCGTTCATTTGAAACCCTGTCCCAGTAAACCGGGGTCCTTTTCATCTGGCTAAAAATATCTTCGGGAGTGAATTGGCCCTGCGGGCCAAGAGGGGGCAGACAGCCCCCTTTTCCCGTTACCCCAATGCGCGCAACCGTTTAATAAGCGAGGAAGTATCCCACCGATTCCCGCCCATTTTCTGCACATCCTTATAGAACTGATCAACCAAAGCCGTCACCGGCAGTGATGCCCCTGTTTCATCTGCGGTATCCAAGCAAATTCCCAGATCCTTGCGCATCCAGTCCACCGCGAAACCGTGCTCGAAATGATCGTCCAACATGGTTTCATAGCGGTTCGCCATCTGCCAACTGCCTGCGGCCCCCTGACTGATCACTTCCACAACCGCCCGGCCATCCAGCCCGGCTTTTTCGGCAAAATGCAGCGCCTCGCTGAGGCCCTGAACCAGTCCGGCAATGGCGATCTGGTTGCACATCTTGGTCATCTGACCGGCGCCACTGTCCCCAATGCGGCGACAGATTTTGGAATAGACCTGCATAATGGGCTCGGCCGCGTCATAGGCAGCCTGATCCCCCCCGCACATGATCGACAGAACGCCGTTTTCAGCCCCGGCCTGACCGCCCGAAATCGGCGCGTCCACAAAGGCAATCCCTGCGGCTTTGCCCGCGCCATAAAGCTCTCGGGTTACCTTTGCCGAGACGGTCGTATGGTCGACGAAAACCGCGCCGCTTGACATTGCGCCGAAGGCACCATCGTCGCCGGTGCAGACCATGCGCAGATCATCATCATTGCCCACACAAGCCATGACAAACTCGGCTCGCTCAGCCGCCTCGCGCGGGGTAGCGGCCATTGAGCCGCCATATTGGGCGACCCAAGCCTCGGCCTTAGCGGTGGTTCGGTTGAAAACCGTGACCTCATGACCTGCAGCCTGCAGGTGGCCGGCCATTGGATATCCCATGACACCCAAACCAAGGAACGCAACTTTTGCCATTTGGTGAACCTCTCTGCTGTCCGGGTCCGGTCAGACGCCGCAAGCCGGATTGTTTGGCAGAGACAAAGCAAAGCTGAAGACAAAGGGCAACCCCGTGTCAGGGTTGTCCGCCCAAATCCTTCAGGATCGGACAATCAGGCCTGTCGTCTCCGGCGCAGGCGTCAATTAAATGACCCAACGTATCGCGCATCGCATTAAGGTCGGCGATCTTCGCTTCGATCTGGACCATATGCGCGCGGGCAACCTTCTTCACATCTGCACTTGCGCGGGTTTCATCCTCATACAAGGCCATCAGGGTCCGGCAATCTTCGATCGTAAATCCCAATGCGCGGGCCCGGCCCAAAAAGTTCAGTTTGTGCACATCCTGACTGCGGAACCGGCGATAGCCATTATCATCGCGCAGCGGTTTGATCAGTCCGATATCTTCGTAATAGCGGATCGTCTTGGCCGGGAGACCGGTTTGGTTGGAAACGTCGCCGATATTCATGACGTCACAATTTGTTGAGCCGCCGTATGTGATCCCTCGGGCAGGCTGGCGCGAACCCTGCGAAGTCGCAACGCGTTGGTGACGACAAAGACGCTGGACAAAGCCATGGCTCCAGCCGCCAGAACCGGAGAAAGAAGCGGGCCGCCAAAAGGATACAGCAGCCCGGCGGCGACGGGGATCAGCAAAACGTTATATCCAAACGCCCAGCCCAGATTCTGACGGATATTGCTCATGGTCCGGCGGCTGATTTCAACCGCATTGGCAACCGCGCGCAGATCGCCCGACATCAGCACCACATCCGCCGTTTCAATCGCCACATCCGTCCCCGTTCCGATGGCGACGCCGATATCCGCAGCCGCCAAGGCGGGGGCATCGTTGATCCCGTCACCGACAAAGGCCAGCTCTCCGAACTGGTCGCGCAGGGCGTTGATTGTGGCGAGCTTTCCGTCCGGCAGGACCTCGGCTGTGACATGATCGATGCCCAGCTTGTTTGCCAAGGCCTGCGCAGTCAGGGCGTTGTCCCCGGTGACCATCGCCAGCGTTAGGCCCATCGTGTGCAGCCTGCGCAATGCCTCGACCGTGCCGGGTTTGACCGGGTCGGAAACCGCAAGGAGTGCTGCAGCCTGACCGTTGATCGCGACGAATACGGGGGTTGCCCCTTCGGCGGCATGCTGGTCGGCCTGTCGGCTCAGCGCTGACAGATCAATTCCGTTCTGCGCCATCAATCTGGGTGAGCCGATCAGCAGATCATGCCCATCGACAGACGCGCGGGCGCCCAGCCCAGTCAGCGATTCAAAGCCGGAGATAGGGGGCAGGTCCGCCGGTCCGGCCCGCGTGATCGCCGTGGCAATCGGATGCTCGGACCGCGCCTCAACCGCAGCGGCCAGCCGCAGAACAGTATCGCGCTCAAACCCGTTCGTGGTCGTGACATTCGCCAGTTCGGGGCGCCCCAGTGTCAGAGTCCCGGTTTTGTCCAAAGCAATGATCTTGGCCTGTTGCAACTGCTGCAAAGCATCGCCTTTGCGGAACAGCACGCCCAGTTCAGCCGCGCGCCCCGTGCCCACCATGATCGACGTCGGAGTCGCCAGCCCCATGGCGCAGGGGCAGGCAATGATCAAAACCGAAACCCCTGCGACCAGCGCCATCGGCAAGGCAGGCGCAGGGCCAAAGATCAGCCAGATTGCAATGGTCAGTAGGGCAACGCCAATCACAACGGGAACAAACCACGCCGTGATCCGGTCGACTAGCCCCTGTATCGGCAACTTGGCACTCTGAGCTTGCTGAACCATCTGGATCACCTGCGCCAGCACCGTTTCGGACCCAACCCGCGTGGCGCGCACGCGCAGCGCGCCCGTGCCGTTGACCGTGCCCCCTATCACCTGATCTTCGGCCGATTTCCCTATAGGAACGGGTTCGCCGGTAATCATGCTTTCATCCACGTATGAGGTGCCGTCCAACACTTGAGCATCCACTGGGACGCGCTCTCCGGGTCGGATCTGCAGCACATCGCCAACCAGGATTTCGGATATGGGCCGATCGACCGTGCCCCCGTCCTGTTCTAGCCGGGCTGTTTTCGGTTGAAGCCCGACCAGTTTGCGAATAGCGGCCCCGGTCCGGCCTTTTGCCCGCGCCTCCATCGCGCGACCCAGCAGGATAAGGACTACGATGACCGAGGCGGCCTCGTAATACACATTTGCACTGCCTTGTGGCAGAACCTGAGGCGCAAAGGTGGCCAGGACGGAATACAGATAGGCGGCACCGGTTCCCATCGCGACCAGCGCATTCATATCAGGTGTCCCGCGCAGCAAGGCCGGGATACCCTTGGCATAGAACACCCTTCCGGGGCCGATCAGCAGAACCGACGTCAGGACAAACTGGATGATATGGCTGGTCTGAATCCCGATTGTTGCCTGAACCCAGTGATGAAAGGCTGGGATCATGTGCCCGCCCATCTCGAGTATAAACACGGGCAAAGCCAGCGCCGCAGCGATCAGGGTGGTGCGGATCAGCGCAGAGGCTTCGCCCGGTTTCTCATCGTTGCTTTCGGCCATCCTGGAAGGGTGCGCCGGATAGCCCGCTTTGGTGCTTAGCTGCGCCAGCTTCACAGGATCAGTTGCCCCGTCGGCAAAACGAATGGTCGCGGTTTCAGTGGCCAGGTTGACCCGAGCACTTATGACGGCCGGATCTGCGCAGAGTGCTCGTTCAATCCTTGCGACGCAAGAAGCACAACTCATACCGTCAATCTGCAGAACGGCTTCTGCCACTGACACCGGATAACCAGCTTTGTCCAGCGCGCCGGTCAGGTCGCTGATCGGCGCGTCATAAGTGACCTGTGCAGTCTCGGTTGGGAAGTTGACCGAAGCCTCGGTAACCCCGGGAACATTGCGCAACGCAGATTCCACGCGGCCTACGCAGGATGCGCAGTTCATTCCGGTGACCTTCAGTCTGATAGCATGTGGGGTGGCCAATCGACTCATCCTGTCCTGTTTCCAACCCTAGATGGGGGTTCCAGTCACAGGAAGGTCAAGGGCAGAGATCATGATTCAGGCACAATCTCTTGTTTCGAAGGCCGTATGGTTCTTAGTCTCGGGCCAGTTTTTCCAGCAGCAGCGAATTATAAAGCGCGGGCGGGGATGTCCGAACAGCTTCGGGGGATGCGAAAAATCCCAGCATAAGAAAGGCAATCGACAGAGCGAAACCAAACAGGACTATGAAGGCTCGGTGAAGCGTTAACGTTATCATGGTGTCAGTCCTTGAATCACAAGTTGGGGAATGCTTGGCACTGGGGCTTATTTCTTATTTTCCAATTCCCGTTTCAGCCGGTCATTTTCTGCCTGAAGTTGGGCCAGCTGCTGACCCAATTCGTTCAGGTGGGGGCGCAGCTCGGCCTCGGTGAATCGTGGGGTAATGTGACTTGGGCAATTCCAGTCCAGACCTTCGACCTTGATAATGACGGCGCGTTCGGCCGGGGTCTGGGTGCCTTCAGGGGAGAGGCTGGCAGCCGCCGCAGCGCCTTCGGCAATTTCGACACGCCCAAGTATTTTCAGGCGTCGCTGGTTGGCATAATCCATCAGGATCAGCGCAACCCGGTCATTGCCATCCAAATTCCCGCGCGAGATATACTGTTTGTTGCCTGAAAGATCAGCATACCCGATGGTCTGCGCATCAAGTACTCGTAAAAACCCCGCGGGTCCGCCACGATACTGTACATATGGCCAGCCGGTCTCGGACACGGTTGATTGGTAGAACCCGTCGCGGGCCTCGATGAACTCTTTTTCGGCGGCTCTGATTTCGTGACCCTGCACAGGGCCGCTTTCCAGGAATTTCGCATAGGTTTTTGCCGATCCCATCCTTTCTTGATGGGTGAGAACGGCAGGCGTGAAGGTTAGTTTGGAAAAAGCACGTGGCATAATTGGTCCTTTCTACAGGCCCAGATCAGACAGGCCGGGATGGTCGTCAGGGCGCGGACCAAGAGGCCAAAGGAAAACCCGATCCTGTTGCCTGATCGGAAGGTCGTTCAGCGAGGCATGACGTTTGGCCATCCGACCATCCCTATCGAATTCCCAGTTCTCGTTACCATATGAGCGGAACCACTGGCCGCTGTCGTTCCGCCATTCATAGGCATAGCGCACGGCAATACGGTTTTCCGAATAGGCCCAGAGTTCTTTGATCAGCCGGTACTCCTGCTCATTTCTCCACTTGCGGGTCAAAAGCGCGTGAATTTCAGCATGGCCCGCGACAAACTCGGCCCGATTCCGCCATTGGCTGTCCTCGGTATAGGCGGGCGTCACGATATCCGGATCGCGGCTGTTCCAAGCATTTTCAGCCATGCGGACCTTTTGTGTAGCGGTCTCAGCAGTGAATGGCGGCAGAGGGGGGCGGCTCATGTCATGATCCTTCAGGTCAGCGATGCAGCGAGCAGCGCAAGGGTCAACAGAATTGGGATGTACTGGCGGTTGAAGGGGCTGGTACGGCGTTTCATGATGGCTCCATGGTTAACTGATCGGTACATCATGTTGTTAAGGTGTACTGATCGGTACCTATTTGCAAGGGGCGCCTGTAAAATATCTAAAATTTTTCTCTATCCAGGTGGAAAATAAAGAGAATTTCCTGAACATTGGTGGCCCTTGCGGATTATGGAGGGTACAATTATGTACAGATCGGTACGTATAGGAGGCGAATCATGCGCCCAAACAAAAGGGATGAGCTGGTCCGCAAGGCCCTAAAGGTCTTTTATCGTGACGGTTTTCATGCGACCGGCATGGACAAGCTGGTGGCTGAGACGGGTGTGTCGAAGACTTCGATGTACAAACATTTCCGCACCAAGGAAGATCTGATACTGGCGGCTTTGCGCTTGCGGGACGAGAATTTCCGCAACTGGTTCATGCGTCGTGTCGAGGAATTGGCCGACACCCCTGCGGACCAGTTGATTTCAAGCTTTGATGCACTGGGCGAGTGGTTCGCCGAAGACGGGTTTCGCGGCTGCATGTTCATCAAGGCTGGCGCCGAGTTCCAGGAGAAAGAGCACCCGATCCACGTGCAGGCGGCGGAGCACAAGCGGTTGTTGTTGGAATATTTCACGGATCTGGCCCGCAAAGCCGGTGCCTTCGACCCTGAAAGCCTGGGATGTCAGATTCTTCTGCTGAAAGAAGGGGCAATCGTGACGGCGGTTCTGTTGAAAAGCTGTGATCCCGCGCAAGATGCCAAAGCTGCAGCGCGGGTCTTGCTGGAAAACGCGTTGGCCGCACCGATCCCGTGACCCGGCGAAATCTTCCAAAAGACGTTGCGTAGCGTTTCATCCAACGCATTGGATTACTTGGCGGTCCAACTTACGCTGGCGGCAAGTTGATCTTGGAGGATGCGCAATGTCTCTTATTACCCCTACATCCAGCTGGGTGTCCGAAGAGCACCAGATGTTTGCCGAAATGGCGGACCGTTTCATGCAGGACGAACTGGTGCCCAATATCGAGCGCTGGACCGAAAACGGAGTTGTTGATCGTGCGTTCTGGCGCAAGGCCGGTGACATGGGACTGATGGCTGGCGCGATCACCGAAGAACACGGCGGTGTCGGTGGTGGCATGGGATTTGATGCTCTGACCATGTACGCCCAGACCTCGCACGGAGATTCCGGTTGGGGCTATGCGATCCAGTCGATTGTCATCCACTATATCACCGCTTATGGCAGCGAAGATCAAAAATTGAAATGGCTGCCGAAACTCGCCTCGGGCGAGATGGTCGGCGCGCTGGCCATGACAGAGCCCGGAACCGGTTCGGATGTGCAGTCGATCCGCACAACTGCAGAAAAGAACGGTAACTCCTACTGTCTGAACGGATCCAAGATCTTTATCACCAATGGGCAATCTGCGGACTTGATCCTTGTGGCCGCAAAGACCGACAAGACCCAAGGGTCGAAAGGGGTATCGTTGGTCGCGGTCGAAACGCAGGGCGCAGATGGGTTCCGCAAGGGGCGGAACCTCAAGAAACTGGGCATGAAGTCCAATGACACGGCCGAGCTGTTCTTTGAGGACGTCAAGGTCCCGATGACAAACCTGATTGGTGCGGAAGAGGGGCAGGGTTTTTACCAGATGATGCGGCAACTTCCCTGGGAACGCCTGACGATTGCAATCGGTGCCCTGGGTGCGATTGATTTCGCGATTGCCGAAACAGTGAAATACACGCAGGAGCGCAAAGCCTTCGGTCAGCGCGTGATGGATTTCCAAAATACCCGCTTCAAGCTTGCCGAGTGTAAAACCAAGGCCGAAGTGCTGCGCAGTTTTGTCAACGACTGTATTGCTCGGCTTGAGGCTGGAACTTTGGATGCATCGACCGCGTCGATGGCCAAATACTGGGGGTCTGAGGTGCAGAATGAGATCATGCATGAATGTCTGCAGCTGTTTGGTGGCTATGGGTTCATGATGGAATATCCGATTGCTCGGCTTTACGCGGATGCGCGGGTTCAGATGATCTATGGCGGGACAAATGAGATCATGAAGGAACTCATTGCTCGGTCGTTGGACACATAATCCTGTTCGGGACGCTCCCGCCCCGCAGTTTTCTAGGGTGGTCGGAATGGCCCGGTCACGAGATTTGGTCGACTTGGCCTTGCAGCCAAGAACAGAACGACTTCAGCGGCTCGGATGCCACCCGGGATTGCGGCCAGACCAGAAAGAAATCGCCCAGACTGACGCCTGGGCCTTTCCAGGCGGGAACAAGCCGCCCGGTTTTCAAGTCGTCTTCGACCAGATAGCTGGGCAGCAGCGCCACCCCAAGCCCATGAATTGTGGCTTGTCCCATAGTCGAGAATTGGTCGAACAACATGCCGCCAAGCCCTGATGCCACAAGCCCTTGTGCGGCAAACCATTGCTCCCAGGCGTCAGGGCGCGTTTCCAGGTGCAGCAGTGGGGCATTCATTAGCCAGTCAATCTGTTCCGGGTTTTTTGGCAGAATTTCCGGGGCGCAAACCGGTACAACGTTTTCACGCATGATCGGCAGGTAGTTGACGCCGTGCCAATCTCGACGTCCGAAATGAATCGCGGCGTCGAAATGTTCCGTTTCGAAATCGAAGGGGCGAAGCCGGGTGTTCAGATTGACGGTCACCTCGGGATGTCGGCGAGCAAAGTCCTGAAGACGCGGCGCCAGCCAATGCATCCCAAACGCCGGCAGGATCGACAGGTTCAGCGATCCTCCGGTCGGATTGGCTCTGAGTTTTAGGGAGGCCTGCGCCAGTTGGTGCAAGCTTTTGCGCGCGACCTGAACGTATTCTTTTGCCGCCGGGGTAAGCTGCAGCCGCATCTGGGTTCGCTGGATCAGTTCGATGCCCAGCTGTTCCTCCATCGACTTGAGCTGTCGGCTGATGGCGCTTTGGGTCAGCGAAAGCTCTTCCGCTGCCGCCGATGCACTGCCAAGGCGGTCAACGGCCTCGAGTGCCAGCAGAGAGGGGATAGACGGCAGAAAACGACGGGGGGCGATCATATGATAATTCCTCATACCTTTCGAATGGAATATCACTGGCTTTTAGAGCCCGCCAGCCCGATACCAAATGAATATTTTGGTCAAGAGAGACGTTGGCAGTGTCCAGGGAAATCGCAGCAGATAGTTTTAGGCGTGCAGACAGGCTGCGCGGGATTGAGTTGTCAGAGATTGTTCAGATCTCTGAGCAGGCTGCGCGCCTTAAGGCGCAGGGTGTCGATGTGGTCGCGCTCAGTACTGGCGAGCCTGATTTTCCGACCCCTGAACATGTGGTCGAGGCGGCCCATAAAGCGGCGCTGGCCGGGCAAACACGGTACCCGGCGACGGCAGGGGCGCCGGACCTTCGGGCGGCTATCGCCGTCGGGGCCAGTGTCCAGCCGGAAAACGTGATCGTCTCGACCGGTGCTAAACAGGTTTTGTCCGGGGCGCTGATGGCCACGCTCGATCCCGGGGATGAAGTTATTACCGCGGCGCCGTTCTGGACCAGCTATGCGGATATGGTCAGGCTGTCCGGCGGTATTCCGGTTGTCTTGGACTGTCCGGTTTCTCAGGGGTTCAAGCTGACCCCAGCACAGCTTGAGGCCGCAATTACGCCGCGCACTCGCTGGCTTTTGCTGAACACGCCCTCAAACCCGACCGGCGCGGTCTATACTGAATCGGAAATGCAGGCCCTGGGTCGTGTTTTGGACAGGCATCCCAATGTTTGGGTGATCTCGGATGAGATTTACCAACACCTGACCTATGTTCCCTTCACGCCATTTGTTCAGGCCGTGCCGCATCTGGCGGATAGAGTGCTGACCGTAAATGGAGTTTCCAAGGCCTATTCGATGACCGGGTGGCGGATCGGTTGGGGAATCGGGCCATCACCCTTGATCAAGGCGATGACCGCTGTTCAGGGGCAGATTACATCAGGCGCATGTTCCATCGCGCAGGCGGCAGCATTGGCTGCGATTACCGGGCCGCAAACGCTTTTGGGCGAACGCCTGCAGGCGATGCGAGCACGCCGTGATCTTGTGGTTGCTAGGTTGAATGCCGCGGGTCTGGAGTGTGCCGTTCCGGATGGCGCGTTCTATGTCTTTCCCAAAACACCGGCTGAAATGCCGGTCGATCATGAATTCTGCCGGTATCTGCTGGACGAAGTCGGGGTGGCCCTGGTGCCGGGGCGCGCCTTTGGGATGCCGGGCCATCTGCGGCTTTCTTTTGCCTATGGCACCGAAAGCCTGCAAGAAGGGTTGCGGCACATTTCTGTTGCGACCGCCAGATTGAAGTAGAGGGGCCGCCATGGATCGCGCTCAGATCGTTCATGAGAATTTCCTGACACGTGTGGCGCAAGGCCACCTGCCTGACGGCGCAGCCCCGCGCCCCGGACTTAGCAATACCGAGGCGGTGTCGCTGTACCGGTCGCAGGTTCTCAGCCGGGCGTTGGACCGTACCAGCCGCGCGATGCAGAAGGCGGGGCAGGGGTTCTATACTATCGGCTCGTCCGGGCATGAGGGCATGGCTGCTGTCGCCCATGCTCTGCGGCCCACAGACATCGCGTTTCTGCACTACCGGGATGCCGCGTTTCAGATCGCGCGTTCCGAGCAGGTGCCGGGTCAGCAGATCGCCTGGGATATGTTACTGAGTTTTGCCTGCTCGAAAGAGGACCCGATCTCGGGTGGTCGGCACAAGGTACTGGGCACGAAGGCACTGATGATCCCGCCGCAGACCTCGACAATTGCCAGTCATCTGCCCAAAGCTGTGGGTGCGGCCTATTCCCTGGGTGCAGCGCGGCGGCACCCGCCCGAACATCGCGAGCTGCCACAGGACGGGATCGCGATGTGTTCGTTCGGGGATGCGTCGGCCAATCATTCCACTGCGCAGGGGGCGATCAATACGGCGGGGTGGACCAGCGTACAGTCGACCCCTTTGCCCCTGTTGTTCGTCTGTGAGGATAATGGGATCGGTATCTCGGTCAGAACGCCAAAGGGATGGGTTCAAGCGTCGATGCAGCACCGGCCGGGGATCAAATATTTCCAGGCCAATGGTTTGGATATTTTCGAAACCTATGCGGTTGCGAAAGAGGCGGCGGAATACGTGCGCACTCGGCGCAAACCGGCTTTTCTGCATCTAAGAACCGTTCGGCTTTATGGCCATGCGGGGGCGGACGTCCCGACGACCTATATGGCGAAATCCGAGGTCGAAGCTGATGAGGCTAATGATCCGCTTCTGCATTCGGTGCGGCTGTTGGATCAGGCCGGGGCGTTATCGTCGGATCAGGCGCTGAAGATATATCAGGATACCTGCGCCCGCACCGACAGGATCGCGGCCGAGGCCGTGACCCGCCCACATCTGACCACTGCGTCCGAGGTCATGGCCAGCCTGATCCCGCCGGAACGCACCTGCAAACCCACCAATGGTCCGGGGGCCGAGGCCCGTGCAGCCGCTTTTGGCGGCGACATGCGCGCGATGGACGATCCCCAGCCGATGAGTCGTCTGATCAACTGGGCGCTGACCGATCTGATGCTGGAACACGCCGAGATCGTGTGCATGGGCGAAGATGTGGGACGCAAGGGTGGCGTCTATGGCGTGACCCAAAAGCTGCAACAGCGGTTCGGCCCGGATCGGGTGATCGACACGCTGTTGGACGAACAGTCCATTCTGGGGCTGGCCATCGGTATGGGGCATAACGGCTTTGTCCCGATCCCTGAAATTCAGTTTCTGGCCTATCTCCACAATGCCGAGGACCAGATCAGGGGCGAGGCCGCGACCTTGCCCTTTTTCTCGAACGGGCAATTTACCAATCCGATGGTCCTGCGGATCGCCGGTCTGGGATATCAGAAGGGTTTCGGGGGGCATTTCCACAACGACAACTCTCTGGCCGTTCTGCGCGATATTCCGGGTGTGATCATTGCCTGCCCCTCGACTGGTTCGGACGCGGTGCAGATGCTTCGAGAATGCGTAAGGCTGGCCCGCGAAGAGCAGCGCGTCGTGGTATTCCTGGAACCCATTGCGCTTTATCCGATGCGCGACCTCCATCAGGCACAAGATGCCGGATGGATGACGACCTATCCTTCGCCGGATCGCAGCATCCGCCTGGGCGAGGTCGGGGTACAGGGGGACGGCACCGATCTGGCGATTGTGACCTATGGCAACGGCCACTACCTGTCGCAGCAAGCCTTGCCTGAACTTGAGGCCGCAGGGATCCGAACCCGGATTATCGACATGCGATGGTTGGCTCCATTACCTGCAGAAGCGTTGCGCGAGGCCACCAAAACCTGTGCGCATATTCTGGTCGTTGACGAATGCCGCCGGACCGGAAGCCAGTCAGAGGCGCTGACAACTTTCTTCGTCGAAGAAAGCCCCGACACACCAATCGCCCGCGTAGTGGCAGAAGACAGCTTTATCGCGACTGGGCCTGCATATGCTGCGCCATTGCCGTCAAAGGATAATATTGTCGCCGCCGCGATCAATCTGACTGGAAACCGCTCATGACCCGTACCGCCGTTGTGATCTGCCCGGGTCGGGGCACCTATAACAAGGCCGAGCTGGGTTATTTGCACCGTCATCACGCAAGCCGGATGCAGATGTTTGGCAATTTTGACGCCATCCGTGCCAATGCGGGGCAAGCGGCAGTCACGGCGCTGGACGGTGCTGATCGGTTCACGGTCAGTAAGTACTCGCGCGGTGATGTGGCCTCACCCCTGATTTATGCGGCCTCTTTGGCCGATGCTCAGGCGCTTGCTGATGACATTGAGGTGGTCGCCGTCACCGGCAACTCGATGGGCTGGTACATCGCCTTGGCCGCCGGAGGCGCGGTGTCGCCCGAGGATGGCTTTCGTGTGGTGAATACAATGGGGACGCTGATGCAGGACCACCTAATTGGTGGGCAGCTCGTATACCCATTCACAGACAATAGCTGGGCGGATGACCCACAGCGTAAGGCTGAATTGCTGGCCGATGTGGCGCGGATCAACGCGCAGGACGGTCAGGTTCTGGCATTGTCGATTGATCTGGGTGGAATGCTGGTTCTGGCGGGCAACGAAGAGGGCTTACGAGCGTTCGAGGCATCGTGGCCGAGTGTGCAAGACAGGTTCCCCATGAGGTTGGCAAATCACGCCGCATTTCACACCCACCTTCAAGCTCCGGTGGCTGCGGAAGGGCGCACGCAACTTGGTGCGGAGCTGTTCAAACAGCCTGACCGGCCTCTGATCGACGGGCGTGGCAAAATCTGGTGGCCGGGTGCGACGGACACGCAGGCACTGTGGGATTACACCCTGGGACATCAGGTGACCGCGGCCTATGACTTCACCCGCGCAATCCAGACCGCCGCGCGCGAATTCGCGCCTGACCTGTTCATCGTGACAGGCCCCGGAGCGACTTTGGGCGGTGCCGTTGCGCAATCGCTGGTTCTGGCCGGGTGGCAGGGGATGTGCGATCGGGCAGCGTTTCAGTCGCAGCAAAAGGCGCGGCCTTTCCTGATCGCGATGGGGCGTGAGGATCAAAGGGCTCTTGCGACGACCTGATCCCGCGTCCTAATGGTTTTTGACACCGCAAGGAGTCCGCATTGAGCGACTACGATCAATCCCTTTGGCTAAACACCTGCCGCGAGCATGTGGAGAGCGCCCCGCTGACCAGCGATTTGTCTGTGGACCTTGCGGTGATCGGCGGCGGTTATACTGGCAGTTCTGCGGCTTTGACGGCCGCACGGGCCGGAGCCTCGGTCTGTGTCTTGGAGGCGCAGGAGATCGGGCATGGGGGATCCGGGCGCAATGTGGGGCTGGTCAATGCCGGACTCTGGGTGCGTCCTGCTGACATTTGCGCCCATCTGGGGGATGCGGACGGAACGCGTCTTATCGAAATCCTTGCGGCGGCCCCAAGTGAAGTATTCAGCGTGATCCAGGCACATGAGATTGAGTGCGAGCCGATGCGCACGGGCACGTTGCATTGTGCGCATTCTGGCTCTGGTCTTGCTGATTTGAAAATACGCCATGCACAGTTGCGTCAGGCAGGCGCTCCGGTCGAGTTGCTGTCGTCGGACAAGACGTACCAGCGCACGGGCAGCGCCACCTTTCGTGGAGCTCTGTTCGACCCGCGCGCCGGAACGATCCAGCCGATGGCATATGTGCGTGGTCTGGCCCGCGCGGCTGCCGCAACCGGGGCACGCGTTCACACACACAGCCCGGTGACGACGATGCGCCATGTCGATGGCCAATGGCTGTTGGAAACCCCGCAGGCAACGGTGCGCGCCAAATCGGTGATCCAGGCCACCAACGCGTATCATCGGAACCTGCCCGATACGGCACCGGCCTATGTTCCTGTCTCGTATTTTCAATTCACTACTGCGCCGTTGTCCGACAATCTGCGCGCGAGTATTCTTCCCGGAGCCGAAGGATGTTGGGATACCGGCCTGATCATGACCTCTTTCCGAATGGATCACGACGGGCGCTTTATCCTCGGCGCAATGGGCAATCTAGAACATGCGGGCAGCGCCGCGCACACCGGATGGATCAAGCGCAAACTGTCAGAGCTTTATCCTCAGCTTGCGGATCAACCCTTGCAGCAGGGATGGCATGGCCGCATTGCGATGACCTCGGACCACATTCCCAAGATCACCCGGATCGGACCGGATGCGGTTTCGATCCATGGCTATTCAGGCCGGGGTATCGGGCCGGGCACGGTGTTTGGCCGTATGGCGGCTGAGAGCCTTTTGGCAGGGGATCCGGCGTTGCTGCCAGTTCCCGCTGTGGCGGAACATACTGAACGCTGGACCCGCCTGCGTCACGCCTACTTTGAAACCGGTGCTGCACTGACCCATTTGATCAAGGCGCGCTGATGTCAGCTGCTATGGCTTCGATCCTTCTGCGCAGCCAACGATGCGCCGGGTCATTGGCCGACCTTTGGTGCCAGACCATGTAAAGCGGAACCGGGGTGCATTCGAAGGGCAAATGCGCACAGTCCAACCCGGCCAGAGGACCTTGTCTCATCAAGGCGGTATCGGTCGAGATCAACGAGCTGCCCCGCACAAAGGCCGGAATCGCGTTGAAATGGGGCAGGGTAACAATCGGCGCTCTGATCTGGCTTTGATCAACACCCCGCATGACGGCACGGGCGTTGCGGCCATCGGAAAAGCGCACCTCGATATGGTCGCTCTCGCAGTAGGTCTGCCAACTGTTTGGCGGGGTGCAATGGCCGGCATCATAAAACATCATCAGCGGGCTTTCGAGCAGCCGTTTCTGGTAAATGTCCGGCCCATCCGGCGGCAGAGGGGTGACCATCAACTGACACCGGTCGCTGCGCAACAGGTCCGGATCGGGAACGCCCGATGGGATGAACTCCAACCGTAACCGTGCACCCTCGGCGCGTGTGTCTCGCAACAGCCTTGGGAATATCACTTCGCGTGGCATGTCATTTGTGGCGATGCGAATGTCGATCTGTTCGGATAACGGGTCAAAGGGGCGACCGTCGGTCAAGGCACGCATCCCGTCCAGCACCGTTTGAATAGGGTCCTTCAGGGACAAGGCACGTTCGGTCGGGGTCAGGCCCTGACCTGAACGTACAAACAACGGATCGCCCAGCACCTGCCGCAGTTTGGACAGCGTGTGGCTGATTGCCGATTGCGTGACCCCCAGCCGATCGGCTGCTTTCGAGACCGAGCTTTCCTCGAGTATTGTCAGAAAGACCCGCAGGACTTTGCCGTCCAAATCAGTGAAATCATTTTTATTCATATTATTTATGATTAAGTATGAATGGCATTGCTGTCTACCGGGCATTAAGGGTCAGACGGGCAAGGGGAGGCACGCTATGGGAATCCGTTTCTTTTCAGACCGGAACAGGCCAGTTCATATGGGCGGCTACCCGCTAGAGCGGTTGGCGCGGCAGGACACAATGCCGGACCTTTCGCAGGTGCCGCCTATGGGCGATCTTAGTTTTCGCCGCCCCGATCAGCCCCACAGCATCGTCAATGCGATGGGTGAGTTTCAGGCGATGATGGATGCGATCCGCGACGGGTTGGTGAACCCGGCAATGGGCGATATCCCGTCAGATCCGAATGCGCGCGCCAACCATCTGAAAGCCTTTGGTTATTTCAACGATGCGTCGATGATTGGGTGCGGACCACTGCCGCCTGAAGCACTGTTGCCCGAGCCGCGCCGCAACCCTGATATAGACCGGCTGGCTGATGCCCTGAGGACACGGCAAACCAAGACGCTGGCCTCGGGCATTGATGTCATCATGGCGGATTTGAAGGACAGTATCGAGGCTGCGCCAAAGCCAATCGACAGCCACCGCCATGCAATCGTGTTTCTGTACGAACACAACCGAGACCCGGACCTGTCCGAGCCCGGAACCGATTGGATCGTGGATGCGCAGGATCATCGCGCTTGTTTGTTGGCAACCGAGAATGCGGTGGTGATTGCCAACTACATCCGATTGCTTGGCTTTGATGCACGGGCGCATACGGCGATGTCGTCGGATGTTGATCTGGGCAAACTGGCGGTCGCCGCGGGATTGGCCTCGGCCGAAGGTGGACAACTTGTTGCCCCGTGGCTTGGGACCCGGTTCGGGCTGGCCGTGGTGACGACCGAGTTGGAGATCGCTCATGACCGCCCGCTGTGCCCGATGGCTCAGCAACCGTGGTTTCGCACACAAGGACCGGCATGGTGGTTGGGGGCGGGTTTTGCCAAGAATGCGTTGAACCGAGACTCCTATGCCAAACGGCGCTATGTCGACGGCGCGCATCCCTTCGAAAAGCTTAAGCGTGTCGAAACGCCGACAACTTATATTGACGAGGAAAACGTTGCACGCGTCCCCAAACGGGCTGACATGTTTGCCCGGGCGCAATTCGGCGACATGGGTAAGACTCTGCAGGACGCCGCCAAGGGTGGGCATTACGTGCGCAAGGCGGCCCCCAGTTTCGCGCAACGGCGCGCGCTGGGCGCGTTTGTTCTGCTGCAGGATGGCGATAGCGCCGAGACAGCGCCGCCGACAGATGCCGCCCGGAACGCCGCTAATATCAAGGCCACGACCTATTTTCTGGGTGCGGATGCGGTGGGCCTCAGCCGCTGCCCCGAATGGGCGTGGTATTCACATGATGCCGCCGGAGAAGAGATTACACCGCCACATGATCAAGCCATCAGCATGATCATCGACCAAGGTTATGAGACGATGGAGGGATCCAGCGGTGACGACTGGATTGCGGTCGCTCAATCCATGCGCGCCTATCTGCGGTTCTCGCTTTTGGGTGGGGTCGTTGCACAGCAGATCCGCAACCTTGGGTATAAGGCCAAGGCCCATACGGTGATGGATGGCGAGGTGCTGCAGCCTCCGCTTTTGCTGTTGTCGGGACTGGGAGAGGTCAGCCGGATTGGCGAGGTCATCCTGAACCCCTATCTGGGCCCGCGTCTGAAATCCGGTGCGGTCACAACAGATATGCCTCTGGCTCATGACAAGCCGATAGATTTCGGACTGCAGAGTTTTTGTGAAAGCTGCAATAAATGCGCGCGAGAATGCCCCTCGGGGGCGATCACCGCCGGGCCAAAACTGATGTTCAACGGCTATGAAATCTGGAAGTCCGACAGCCAGAAATGCGCCACTTACCGGGTGACAACATCGGGTGGTGCGATGTGCGGGCGGTGCATGAAGACCTGCCCATGGAATCTGGAAGGCATCTTCAAGGAACGTCCCTTCCGTTGGGCCGCGATGAACTTCCCCCAAGCCGCGCCAGCGCTGGCGAAACTGGACGATGCGGTGGGCAATGGTGGCTTGAACGACACCAAGAAATGGTGGTGGGATATCGAATTGCAGCCCGACGGCGCGTATCGCCCGACCCAGCATCCGCTGAACCGGCGCAACCTGCAGACGGACCTTGCCCTGAAATATGAGGATCAGACGCTGGCGGTCTATCCCGCCTATCTGGCCCCGCATCCCTGGCCCTATCCTTTTGCCATGGACCGCGAAGCCGGGATTGCAGCTTATGAAGCGATGGTCACGGCAGAGGAGTACAAGGCACGCAAGGCCGCCGGGGACATGTCTGTTGTTCACAACTATTCCATCGCAGGTGATGCCCCTGTCATGCGGGTCGAGCTGAGCATGGTCGACCGGATGACGGATGATGTGACCAAATATGAGTTCGCGACGCTGGATGGCGCGCCGCTGCCTCAGTGGACCGCAGGCGCCCATCTGGACGTGCTGGTCGCGCCAGAGTTCCTGCGGCAATATTCAATGTCCGGCAATCCGGCGAACCCAGCGACCTATCAGATCGGTGTCTTGCGCGAGGATGAGGGGCGGGGCGGCTCGGCCCTGTTGCACCGGATTTTTACCGAAGGGCGCAAGGTTTTCATCTCGAAACCGATCAACCATTTCGAACTGGATGAGACCGCCACCAGGACATTCCTGATGGGCGGCGGGATCGGTATCACGCCGATGATCGCTTTTGCCCACCGCCTGCACAGTCTGGGCAAACCCTTTGACCTGCATTACTCGGCAAGTACCCGCGCTGGGGCGGGGTATCTGGACGATCTGGCTGCAATGCCCTGGGCCGATCACGTGCACTATCATTTCTCGGACGAAGGCACGCGCGCTGATTTACAGTCAATCCTGTCGGGATATCAGGTAGGTTGGCATGTCTATACCTGCGGCCCGGATCGGTACATGGAAGGCGTGATGCAGGCAGCGGAACGTCAAGGGTTCCCAGACGAGGCGCGGCATCTGGAGTATTTCTCCGTTCCCGAGCAGCCCGAGTATGAGAACCATTCTTTCACGCTGAAACTGGCCAAATCGGGGCGAGAGCTGCAGGTTCCCGCCGACAAACACGCGGCGCAGGTGCTGAACGAAGCCGGAATTCAGGTCGATGTGAAATGTTCGGACGGAATTTGCGGCGTCTGTAAATGCGGTGTGATTTCGGGTGAAATCGAGCATAGGGATTTCGTGCTGTCGAACAAGCAGCGCGAAGGCGCAATCATCCTGTGCCAAAGCCGTGCTGCGGACCCGGACGGGGTGGTCGAGATCGACCTCTGATCCGAGGTCTGGAAACGTCATTTCGGGATCGAAAAATAGGTCGTTCTTGCCATGGACGCCAGTGTGTTGCTGCATTAACGTCCCTGCGAACCCCAGTGGATCCTGACCAACAGGCGCGAGGTAAAATCATGGATTATCACAGCCCTGCCAGCTTTGCCGAGGCGTCGGCTCTGGCAGAAAATGCAAAAGGCGTTACACGGTTTCTTGCCGGTGGCACCGATGTTTTGGTGCAGTTGCGCTCGGAATTGGTGACGCCTGATACATTGATAGACATCAAGAAAATCAATGGCGTAAGCGATATCACCCGCAATGCTGACGGCAGCTGGACGCTGGGCGTGGCGGCGACAGGTGCGGAAATGAGCGAACATCCTGGGTTGGGCCTCGACTGGCCCGGCGTGGTCGAAGCGATGGATTTGATCGGATCGACTCAGGTGCAGGGGCGGGCGACGCTGACTGGCAACCTGTGCAATGGCTCGCCTGCGGCGGATTCGGTGCCAGCCATGGTGGCAGCGGGCGTGACCGTGACAGTCACCGGACCAAGTGGCACACGTGAGGTTGCCGTCGAAGATATTCCGACCGGCCCGGGCAGAACGTCCTTGGCCAAGGGTGAACTGATCTCGGCGGTCAATATTCCTGCACGCGGCGAAAACGGAGGTGATGCCTATCTGCGGTTCATCCCCAGGACCGAGATGGATATTGCGGTGGTTGGCGTAGGTGTGAATCTCCGTCTGGACGGGGATACCATCACCGAGGCCCGCGTGTCTCTGGGTGCCGTGGCTCCGACTGTTCTGCTTGTCGAAGACTGCGCCACGGCGATCATGGGCAGCGCCCTGGACGATACTGCATTGGACGCGCTTGCCGCTGCCGCATCTACTGCCTGTAACCCGATCGACGATAAGCGCGGCACAATCGC
Organism: Ruegeria sp. CDSB022; assembly: GCF_059611145.1. Lineage (NCBI taxonomy): Bacteria > Pseudomonadati > Pseudomonadota > Alphaproteobacteria > Rhodobacterales > Roseobacteraceae > Ruegeria > Ruegeria sp. CDSB022. The sequence continues at coordinate 330,578 of NZ_JBXWOZ010000003.1, forward strand.
ATTCCGTACCGAAGTGGCCGGGGTTCTGGCCAAACGCGCCGCGAAAATCGCCTATGCCCGCGCCAAGGGAGAGCAAGCATGAGCAAGTTCCACGTATCCACCACCGTCAATGGTGACACGGTCGAATACCTGTGTGACCCACGCGAGACCCTGCTGGACTGTCTGCGCGACAAGCTGAACCTGACCGGTGCGAAAGAAGGCTGCGGCACCGGCGATTGCGGTGCCTGCTCGGTAACTCTCGATGGCCGTTTGGTTTGTTCCTGCCTGATGCTTGGGATCGAAGCAGAGGGTAAACAGATCGAGACGGTCGAAGGTATTGCAGACGGGGACGTTCTGCATCCGCTGCAGAAGAAGATGATTGAATATGCTGCTCTTCAATGCGGTATCTGCACCCCCGGTATTCTGGTCGCGGCCAAATCGTTGCTGGAAAAGAACCCGAACCCGACCGAGGAAGAGACACGGTATTGGTTGGCTGGTAATCTCTGCCGCTGCACCGGGTATGACAAGATCATTCGCGCCGTGATGGATACAGCGGCTGAACTGGGGGAGGCTTCGTAATGGCACTCGACGATCGCAAATCTGAATTCACTTTCGTTGGCACCCGACCGAACCGCCCTGACGGGCTGGACAAGGTCACGGGGCGCGCGAAATTTGGTGCTGACGCCACCGCACCGGGCATGTTGCACGGGGCTATTCTGCGCTCGCCCCATGCCCATGCGCGGATCGTAAAGATCGACACCTCCAAGGCCCAAGCGCATAAAGACGTCAAAGCCGTTGTGACCCGTGACGATTTCGCTGAGGTGCCGTTTAAGCCCGGTCTTGAAGGTGAGTTCTGGAACGTGCTGGAAAACGTTATGGCAGGCGAGAAGGCCCTGTATGACGGCCACGCGGTGGCAGCTATTGCGGCAACTTCGGCGCTGTCGGCACGTGACGCACTCAAACTGATTGAGGTCGAATATGAGGTGCTGCCCCATGTGACCGATGTCGACAAAGCGATGGCCCCGGACGCTCCGGTTATACGCGAGGGGGCGGCGGATTATTCCGTGCCCGAAGGGATGCACCCGAACGTCGTGCGCTATCACGAAAGCGGGCATGGCGATGTCGAGGTCGGTTTTGCCGAAGCGGATCTGGTTGTTGAAGACAGCTTTGTCACCGAGGCAACCCATCAGGGTTATATCGAACCTCATGCCTGTTTGGCGACGCTGGGAAATGACGGCAAGGGTGAGCTGTGGTGCACCACCCAAGGTCACTGGATCGCGCAGAAAACCTGTGCGGCTTTGCTGGGGATCGAAACATCGCAACTGCGGGTGACGGCGTCCGAGATTGGCGGCGGCTTTGGTGGCAAGACAACCGTATTCATCGAGCCGGTCGCGCTGGCGCTGAGCCGCAAGGCCAACCGCCCGGTCAAGCTGGTGATGACCCGATCCGAGGTATTCCGGGCCACCGGTCCGACTGCCTCCGCGTCGATGGATATCAAGATCGGGATGAAGAAAGACGGCACGATCACCGCAGCGCAAGGCGTGTTCCGCCTGCAGGGTGGGGCCTTCCCCGGCGCGCCGGGTGATATGACGGCCATGTGTGCCTTTGCTCCTTATAACCTGACTAACGTCAAGCAGGTGGGCTATGACGTCATGGCCAACCGCCCGAAACAGGCGGCCTACCGGGCGCCCGGTGCACCGATGGGAGCCTTTGCTGTTGAGTCGGTGATTGACGAGCTGTGCAAGAAACTGGGTCTGGACCCCGTGGATGTGCGTCTGAAAAACGCCGCCTACGAAGGTACGAAGGCCAGCTATGGCCCGCGCTACGAACGCATCGGTCTGGTCGAAACGCTTGAGGCCGCCAAGGCGCATCCGCACTATTCTGCGCCACTGAAACCAGGGCAGGGGCGTGGGATATCCTGTGGATTCTGGTTCAATCACGGGGGCGAGACATCCGTGTCGCTGGCCCTGTCCGAGGATGGTTCGGCCCAGCTGATGGTCGGCACGCCCGATATCGGCGGTTCGCGCGCGTCGATGGCTCTGATGGCAGCCGAGGTGTTGGGCATTCCCTACGAGAATATCCGCGTCACCATCGCGGACACGGCAACACTCGGCTATAACGACGTTTCGCACGGCTCGCGCGTGACTTATGCCTCAGGGCTGGCCACGATCAAGGCGGCCCGGCATGCGGTTGAAAAGCTGAGCGAACGCGCGGCGGCCAAGTGGGGCATCCCGATGGATGCGGTGAAATGGGAAAACGGCTGCGCGGTGCCCTCGGGCCCCAATGCGGGCGATTTCGACCCGATGCCGCTGGCCGATATCACCGCTGATATGGGTGCGACCGGCGGTCCGATCTCGGGCCATTTCGAAGCAACCCCGGAAGGCGCAGGCGTGTCGTTTGGCACCCATATCGTCGATGCCGAGGTCGACCCGGAGACCGGCAAGACCAGCATCACCCGCTATACGGTCATTCAAGACGCCGGAAAGGCGATCCACCCGACCTATGTGGAAGGCCAGTATCAGGGTGGCGCGGCGCAGGGCATCGGTTGGGCGCTGAACGAGGAATATGTCTATGGCGAGGATGGTCGTCTGCAGAACTCGATCTTCCTCGATTATCGTATCCCGGTCGCCAGCGACTTGCCGATGATCGATACGGTGATCGTCGAAGTGCCCAATCCCGGCCACCCGTTTGGTGTGCGCGGCGTGGGCGAGACTGGCATCGTGCCACCGCTGGCAGCCATCGCCAACGCGGTTTCGAATGCAGCGGGTGTGCGGATGAAACAACTGCCAATGTCACCGCCACGCATTTTGGCGGCGCTCAAGGACAATGGTTGAGGTCCACCTGTGGTCCGGCCTCCGGTCTTTGACCGGGGGTCAACAGGTGGTCGAGGTTGAGGCCAAAACCACTGGTGAGCTGCTGCGGGAACTTGCGCGGGTACATCCGCAGCTTCAGGCACCGATTGATGCTGGGGTATCCATCTCAATAAACGGTCGCGTGATCGCCAGCGGGTTGACCGAACCGATCCCCGAAGGCAGCGAAGTGTATCTGATGCAAAGGCTGCGCGGCGGTTAGCCCTTGGGTGACCAGGGTTCGCGCCCGACCATCCTGTCTGCTTCGGCAGTGATGTCGTTCATATGCGCCTCAAGGCTTAACCGCAGCGTCTCGAGTTCTTCTTCACTGGCCTTGCGGGGAACGTTTTCGGTCCATTCCCGGCACAAAAAGACGCCCTGATTGCGCCAAGGGCGCGGCATCAGCAGGCGATCCCAGGTACCGGCCTCGCTGCCGTGGCGGGCAGAAAAGGTGATACCGAAGACCCGCTTGCCCGAGGTGCGTGCCCAAACCAGAGGCACTGTCGACAGCACCCGTTCCGGACCGCGCGGGCCGTCAGCGGCGATACCGATGGAAATGCCCCGCTTGATCTTGCCGATCACTTCGCGTGACACCGCGATGTTGTTGGCGTTTTTGCTGGTCATGGCGATGGTGTCCATGCCGAAGAGTTTCTGCACCCGACCAACCATGCTGCCAGCGCGTGCCGAAGATGTGATCGAGCAGATACGCCCCTTATCCAACGGAAAGAAATAGGGCGATTGTGCCAGTCGCTGATGCCAAAGGACAACGATGACCGGCTCGCCCTGATCGGCCAGTTGGTCCAGCTCTTCATAGCCGATGCGTTGCCATTGGGTGTTGCGGTTAACCATCCGAATATAGCTCGCGATGCGGCGGGCGGTCCAATTCAGGACGGCCTCGCTATCGGCGATTTTCTTGCGGATACTCACGAATGGTGACCCTCATATTGATCAAACCGTGTCTTATAGAACTCAACGCCATACGCAACTTGTTTGTCGTGCGCATAACTGAGGAGGAATCTGAAAAAGCCTCTTGAGTCCGCCGCGCGGCTGGCATATTTGAGGCGCACCTTAGGGGTATAGCTCAGTTGGTAGAGCGACGGTCTCCAAAACCGTAGGTCGCGGGTTCGAACCCTGCTGCCCCTGCCATTCTCTCCATTGCCAGAAGTTTGTGCCAGCTTGGGCGGAATGGGACACGCGTGACCCTTTGCGCAGCCTAGCTGTTACAACTTGGACCAGCAGAGCATTCGACCGATGCGATAAACCGCGTTCTGGTTGCTCAACAAATCACGGTCTAACCCAAAATCGGTGATATGCCACCGGCAAAAGCGGCCAAGATTGGGGCCGTCAGGGCGAAGCCGGCGCGGATGATGTCACCTGTTCCTTCTGTCAGCTTATGCGACGATCTCCAGTCATCAATGTCGAATGTCTGGTCTGTGCCGCCCTGATTTCGGGCAGCCAAAGCGAGGTTAGAAATTCTTCCGTCCAGAAGGACTGCCACGGGAAGAAAGTAGCTGAGCATTAGCAAGCAAAAATATGTGCCGGTGAACAAGGCCGATGCGTTGAGCAATGCGCTATAGGCGGCCCTTTCTGATTCAGCGATCATGGGCAAGGGCCAGTACATCCAGCTTGCGGCAAAGAACATGCCGAAGGTCAGCACCAGACTGGACAGGTAGAGCTGCTGCCGCATCTGCCGCAAGTTTTGCGCCAGCTCAGCTGCGGTTGCTTCGATGTCCTGAGATTCATGCCGACCAAGACACAATATCATTCCGACAATCAACGACCCGATCGCAAGGCCGGCCATTGCATTCACCAGGTCCAGAATACGGTTGAACAGCGAAAGAACAGGGGCCTGCCCGCATTTCCCAAACATCCAGCTATCTTCCGAACCGGAACATGCCGGCAAGGTGCCTTGCGACAATGCTGTTTCAAAAACGGCTTTGCCGATCTGGTGGTAAATCTGCGGGCTTTGGTCGGTCATATGCTTTTGAATGGTCGGCACGAGAGCCAGAAACACGATGGCGACTACAATCGCGATTGCCGCGATCCGGGTGTTTTTTTCGATCGGGCGTGACAGGGTCCGGAACAAGACTGCCACGGGCAACAAGGCCAGCGATAAAAAGAACCAGGACGCGGCAAGAAACCGAAATCGACCAACGGCTTCCTGCCAAGAGCTACCGCTCAACACAAAGTTTACTGGAACGTCCAGTTCATTGGCGATCATTTGGTTCTGGATCAGTTTATGGATTGCGAAAACACATACCGGCAGCAGGGCGATGGCAAAATAGCGCGGTTTTACTCGGCTTTTTGACACGTGATACCTTTCTAGCCCGGGCGTTGCACAGCACACAGTTTAGCACAAAACTCGTACATCGATGCCTGGAGTTTCAGGCGGGCTTTCTGATGGTGACAATCGAACGGCCGGTACGTTTGCCCATTTGCCCCAGCCAGACCGCCAGAAGTACAATACAGACACCGGCGATCTGCACAAAGGTCAGGTTTTGCCCAAGCATGACCCAACCAATCATTACGGCGGATAGCGGGCTGAGAAAGCCAAGTGCCGAGACCGCAGAGGGTTCGATCCGGGCGAGGCCTCGGAACCACAGGATATAGGTCAGGGCAGCCCCGATGACGCTCAGATAACCAATTCCGAGAAGGTTGTTTTTTTCAAGCGCTGGTAAGGCGGGCTCAAACATCAGTGCAAGCGGCACCAGCAACAGCCCGCCGGCGGTTAGTTGCCAAGCGGTAAATGTCAGCAGCGGCACTGGCGGTTGCCATTTGCGCGTCAGGACAGTTCCTGCTCCCATCGAAAGGGCGCCACCCAGTCCAGCGATCAGGCCTACCGTATCAAGATTGATAGCTGTACCGAGGACAAGGCACCCGACGCCGATCACCCCCAACAGCGCTGCGCCGACCGATCTCAGCCCAACCGGGGTGTTCAGCAGAAATGCCGACAGGAAGACTACAATAAGAGGTTGTACCGCGCCGACAGTGGCTGCGACCCCACCGGGGAGCCTGTAAGCCGCGACGAAAAGCAGGGTCCAGAACACGGTGAAATTGAGCGCGCCCAGAATGAATATGCGGCCCCACCAATGACCCCTTGGAAGTTGACGGGACAAAACTAGAAGCAGCAGCCCGGCAGGCAGCGCACGCAGCGCGGCCATCGTGATCGGATATCCGACGGGCAAAAATTCGGTCGTAACATAATAAGTGCTACCCCAGATCAAAGGGGCAACAGCAGTTAGGGCGATGTCGGTTTGGTGTCTCATGGCGAATCCCTTTATCTTGATGTCAAGATATATTGCAAAATCTTGACGTCAAGATAAAGTTGGGCTAGCCAGAACTCATGGATCATGTGGAGCGAATTATCGCGCAGTGGAACAGTGCCCGGCCCGACCTGGATGTGGGGCCAATGGAAACCGTTGGTCGACTGACGCGGTTGGCGGTTCAGTTGCGAAGGGCGATGGAGCATACTTGGGCTCTTCATGACATGAACGCTGCCAGCTTTGATGTCCTTGCCACGTTGCGAAGGTCTGGCAAGCCAGAGGGTCTTTCACCTGGCGAGCTTTTGGAGCTTACAATGGTGACGTCCGGCACAATGACGAATCGCGTCGATCAACTGGTTAAGGCGGGGATGGTCGAAAGAGTGCAAAACCCTGAGGATGGCCGGGGCTTCCTGATCCGTCTTACCCAAAACGGATTCAAAGCGATTGAGGCCGCCGTTTCGGATCATGTAGAGACTCAGCAGCGCCTGGTTCAGGGTTTGTCCCTGCAACAGCGCGATCAACTCAATCACCTGCTCAGATCGTTGTCTGAAACGCTGGACTGATCCGGGCAGGTAAGCATTCTGGATCGGGGTGCCAATTCCGATGTGGCATAAGCCGTTTTAGTGCGCACGGCTCAAATTCTATAATTCTTGGGCTATGCGGTTTCCTCGGTCAGGGGATTGGCATATTGTCCAAACGAATTTCAGGTAGCCGGATGAGGATACATGTCGCGCTTCGATGGATATTTCCTGCGGCAACTGCTGATTCTGTTCGGCTTTTTCACTCTGATTCTGGTGGGGGTTTTCTGGATCACCCGCTCGGTCAGCCTGTTTGACCGTGTCATCAGCGGTGGTCAATCGGCCATGGTGTTTCTTGAATTTACCGCTCTTACTTTGCCGACGCTGATCCGTACGGTGATGCCCATGGCCGTGTTCGCAGCGGCCGTCTATGCCACCAACCGCCTGAGCCGTGAAAGCGAGCTAACGGTGATGCTGGCCACAGGCTCCAGCCCGTGGCGGCTGGCTCGCGCTGTGGTTCTGTTCGGTCTTGTTGCTGGTCTGATGATGGCCTCGATCAGTGTTTTCCTGCGCCCGGCCTCGGTCGATCTACTGGAAAAACGGCAGGCCGAAGTGGCGGGTGACGTCACAGCGCAGTTATTGAATGAAGGCGAATTCCTGCATCCTGCAAGTGACGTGACCGTCTATATTGGGGGAATTGATCTGGACGGGACTTTGCGCGAAGTTTTTGTTTCGGACCGGCGGGATAAAACCAGCCCGGTCAGCTATTCCAGCCAAACAGCTTATCTGGTCAATAACGGCTCGGGCATTCATCTGGTGATGGTTGACGGAGTTGCCCTGCGTCAGGACAGGCAGGGACGTACCCTGTCGTCTACACTGTTTCAGGACGCGTCCTATGACATCTCAGAATTGACGAGTACCGACAACGCGGCCGAGCGAAGCCTCGAGGCCATTCCCACCGCAGAGCTGTTGCGCGACCGGGCTGCGATCGCGGCAGCAGAAGGGTTCACTGAGGGCGCGTTGATCGACGAGCTGCATCAGCGATTTTCGTGGATCACCATTTGTATCGCGGTCGCGATGGCGGGCTATGCAACCCTTATGTTGGGCAGCTTTTCCAGATTTGGCCTGTGGCCACAGATTTTTGGAGCATTCATAATTCTGGTCCTTTTGGAAGGTATGCGCGGCTTTGTGTCTCCGTTGGTGATCGAAGACCCGAAATTGTGGCTATTGCTCTATTTGCCTGCTGTCATGGGCATATTGATCTCGTGCCTGTTTCTTTTGATTGCAGGTCGTCCGCTTCTGCGCGTGCGCGCAAGAAAACACTCGCGGGCATTGTCCCAAGCCTGAAGCTACGGCGCATTTCGGCGCAATGTTCTTCGGCCAAGCTAATTCGTTTTTTCGCTCAGGTTTTCTGCGTTAGGCTGCGGTTGGATGATCAGTCAAAAGGACCGGACCATGCTGGACAAAACCCACAAACCCACCTGGACCAGCTTTGAAGAGGCGACCAAGGCCGATTGGGACGCCGTCATGGAATACGAAGAGGCCTATAACGCCGCGTTGCCGGACAGGATACTGGATGCGATCCGTTCGCTGGACGAGGATTGGACGCCCTATCCCGTGAACCGCTATCAGCACAGCCTGCAGGCCGCGACGCGCGCCTATGAGGATGGGGCGGAAGAAGAGCTGGTCGTCGCAGCGCTGATCCACGACACCGGCGATATCCTGTCTCCCTATAACCATGGAGAGCTGTCAGCGGCGATGATGAAGCCCTATGTCAGCCAGAAAACCCATTGGATCCTCAAACATCACTGCGTGTTCCAGGGCTATTACTACAATCACCACCTGGGCGGAGACCGCAACGCCCGAGACAAGTACCGCGACAGTCCTTATTGGGAGGACTGCCGCTATTTCTGCCATGAATACGACCAAAAGGCGTTCGATCCGGATTACCCGACCAAACCGTTGGAGTTCTTCGAGCCGATGCTGCGCCGTGTCCTAAGCCGCGGCGAGGGGCATATGGAGTTGAACGAAACCGCCGAAGGTTAGCAGGCGGCCATCAGACGGTAGACGATCTGTGCGGCGGTAAAGTCCCAAGCGGCATTGCCGACCGGGGCGAGTTCGACCACGTCGAACCCCACGCATTTGCGCCCCCGAAGGGCATGCTCGACCAGTTGTAGCGCCTGATAATAGCCCAAGCCGCCGGGCACGGGTGTTCCTGTGGCCGGCATTTGCGAAGGGTCCAGCCCGTCGACATCGAAGCTGACATAGACCAGTTCGGGGAAATCCTTGGGCAGATCGACCGCGTTGATGTTACCGGTGACCAGCTCCTCGGCATCAATGTGGAACACGTTGTTCTTCACCCGGCTCTGCGCCTCTTCGGTCGAAAAGGCCCGGACGCCGAATTGGGCCAGTCGGACGCCTTCTTCGGCCAGTAGATGCATGACCGAAGCATGGCTGTGTTTTTCACCCTGATACGTGTCGCGCAGGTCCGCATGCGCATCAATCTGGACGATCCCGATCGGTTGGTTCAACGCGCGGGCCACGCCCATCACCGCACCGTAGCTCAGCGAATGCTCACCGCCCAGAGCGACCGGCACTTTACCAGCGCGAATGGCGGCTTCGGTGCGCAGGGCAAGGCGTTCCATCACTGCAGGCATAGGGCCGTCACAGTTCAAAGGTTCCTCAGTGAAAATACCCGCTGTGCAAGGCTCGGCAAGGCCGGTGATGCGCTCCAGCTCGTTGCTGGCCTCGATGATCGCCGCCGGGCCACCGGCTGTACCCGAGCCGTAGGATACCGTGCGCTCCAGCGGTACTGGGATTACACGAAACCGGGCGTTTTCGGTCCGTTCCGATGTGGTCAATTCACTGTCGAGGAAAACGCTCATGAGAGCCTCTCTTTAAAGTCGTCATAGCCGAACTGTTTGATAATTTTCAACGCGTCGGTTTCGCTGTTCCACAGGGCGATTGTGGGCAGGGGGACACCGTTGAAGGTGTTGGTCTTGACCATCGAATAATGCGCCTGATCTAGGAAGGCAAAGCGTTGGCCGATCTCAAGCGGTTTGTCCCACGTATAGTCGCCGATCACATCCCCCGCCAGACAGGACGGGCCGCCCAGACGGTAGGTATGGCCTGCCTCGGCCTCGGCCATCAGGGCCGGGCGATAGGGGGCTTCGATCACGTCGGGCATGTGGCATGTGGCCGAGATGTCGGTGATCGCAAGGGCCATGCCATTGGTCGGCAGGTCGAGAATTTCGCCCACCAGAATGCCCGCATCCAGTGCCACAGCCTCGCCGGGTTCAAGATAGACGTCGACGTCATGGGTTTCGCGGATCGCCTTGATGAACGCGATCAACCCATCACGATCATAGTCGTCGCGGGTGATATGGTGGCCACCGCCGAAGTTCAGCCATTTGAGATGACCCAGGAACGGGGCGAGTTTTGGTGCAATGGCTTCCCATGTGCGCATCAAGGGCTCGAACCCTTGTTCGCAAAGTGTATGCATATGAAGGCCGTCCACACCAACCATGATTTCATGGCTTAGTTGGCTGACCGGTGTGCCCAGACGCGAACAGGGCGCGCAGGGGTCGTATTTTGCAATCTCGCCTTCGGAATGTTCCGGGTTGATGCGCAAACCGACCTGCACACCTGCTGCTTGGGCTTTGGCCAGGAACCGATCCTTTTGAGCTATAGAATTAAAGATGACATGGTCGGACAGCGACAGGATTTCATCCATGTCCGCTTCCTTGTAGCCCGCGCAGAAGGTGGCGACTTCGCCGCCATATTCTTCGCGGCCTAAACGCGCCTCATAGATACCGCTGGCGCAGGTGCCGTCAAGATGTTGGCGGACCAGCGGCGCAAGCGAGAACATCGAAAACGCTTTGAGCGCACTCAGCACTTGCGCACCTGACTGACTGCCGACGTCGGACAAGATAGCCAGATTTTGCTCAACTGCTTTTTCGTCGACCACAAAGCAAGGCGTTGGCACGCGGTTGAGGTCGAAATTGCGGAAAGCTCCAGCATCCCCGGCTTGTGTGGTCATCATTTCTGCCATGATAATCCAGTCCCTTTCATTCTAACTGCGGCCCCTTAAAGTTCGACGCAGTTTCAGATGAGGCCCATCATCCAAAGTGGTATAATGAATGACAGGATATGAGCAGTGGTAGCGACAGGATTTTCTACTGCCACAAGAATGCTGGACTTTTCCAAGCGGAACATTTTGACCGTGTTTGTCCTGTACCGCTTCGATAAAATAAGAAGGAGCGCATAGGTTCCGAACATCGACCCGATCAGAATTGCCATTTGCTGATCTGACGACATTGCTTCTATTCGCTCCCTCTTTAATATGGTGACGGTTAAGCTTTAGAATTCGACCGGACCATCCAGTTCGTGGACCTGCCACGGCAAGCCATGTTCGTTCAGCATGTCCATGAAGTTGTCCGGATCCAGCTGTTCCATGTTCCACACGCCCGGCTCGGACCAGTTGCCTTTCAGCACCTGCGCCGCACCGATCATGGCGGGGACGCCGGTGGTATAGCTGACCGCTTGGCTGCCGACCTCGGCATAGCATTCCTCGTGGTCGCAGATGTTATAGATGTAATATGTTTTCTCGCCCGAACCATCCTTGGCCTGACCTGTAGCGATGTCGCCAATGCAGGCCTTACCCTTGGTTTCCGCACCCAGATCGCCGGGATCAGGCAGCAGGGTTTTCAGGAACTGGATCGGGATGATTTCCTTGCCGTCATGCATCACCGGATCAATGCGGGTCATGCCGACGTTTTCCAGCACCTTGGCGTGGGTGATATAGGCGTCGCCGAAGGTCATCCAGAAGCGGGCGCGCTCGATCTCGGGGAAGTGGGTGGAGAGGCTCTCCAGCTCCTCGTGATACATCAGGTACATGTTCTTGGGGCCGATGGCGGGGAAGTCGAACTCGACCTTATGGGTCATGGCGGGGGAGTGTTTCCATTCGCCGCCTTCCCAATGGCGCACTTCGGCCAACACTTCGCGCAGGTTGATCTCGGGGTTGAAGTTGGTGGCGAATTCCTGATCGTTGCTGCCACCATTGGCGTCCAGCACGTCGATCTGGCGGATCGTATCCAACTTGTGTTTCTTTAACCACGTCGCAAAGACAGACGTCACGCCCGGATCAAAGCCCGAACCGAGGATGGCGGTCAGTCCTGCCTGTTTGAACCGATCCTGATAGGCCCATTGCCAGTGATACTCGAACTTGGCTTCGTCCTCGGGCTCGTAATTCGCGGTGTCGATGTAGTGGATGCCCGCCGCAAGGCACGCGTCCATCAGCACGAGGTCCTGATAGGGCAGGGCCAGGTTCACGAGGACCTCGGCACCGGTGTCCTTGATCAGTTTGACCGTGTCCGCGACCTTATAAGCGTCCAGCTCCGCAGTAGCGATATCAACGCCCACACGCTCTTTCACGGCCTTGGCAATGGCGTCGCATTTCGACTTGGTGCGGCTGGCCAGCGTGATTTCAGTGAAGATGTCCGAATTCATCGCCATCTTGTGCACCGCAGCGTGAGAGACGCCGCCCGCGCCGACAACCAGCGTTTTGCCACTCAAAGTTCCCATGGGGTCATCTCCTCTCGGGGGTTATTCGTAATAGGTGTAGCCATTGATCGAGTCGCGATATGCGCTCATCAGGGTTTTGCGGTCTTTGGCCAGCAGAGTACCGGTCGAGATCGCCTCGTCCACCATTTTGCGGAAGGCGGCGACACAGTCGGCCGGATCAAACTCGACATAGGACAGGACCTGACCAATGGTGTCGCCCTCTTGCTCGTGCAGCAGATCGAAACCGCCATCGGAGCGCAGGTCGATGGTAACCACGTTGGTGTCGCCGAACAGGTTGTGCAGATCGCCCAGCGTTTCCTGATAAGCACCAACAAAGAAGACGCCCATGAAGTATTCGTCATTCTCGGGCAGGGAATGCACTGGCAGGCTGGGCGAGACACCGTCGGCCAGAATAAACCGGTCGATCTTGCCGTCGCTGTCGCAAGTGATATCGGACAGCACCGCGCGGCGGTCGGGCGTTTCGTTCAGACCCTGCAGCGGCACGATCGGGTGTAGCTGGTCAATGGCCCAGACGTCGGGCAGCGATTGGAACAGTGAGAAGTTGCAGTGATAGATATCAGCCACTTTTTCCAACTGTTCGTCGACATCCGTGTCGAGCTCATCACTGGCAGCCAACGCCTTGAGGCGGGCCATCAATGACAGATAAATGCGTTCGGCGCGCGCCATCTGGCGCAGGTCGATATATCCGCGGCGGAACAGGGCGCGCAGCTCGTTGCGATAAAAAGTGGCGTCGTTCCAGCATTCCTGAAGGCGGTCGCTGGAGAGGTATCCGTGCACGGCGGCAAGGTCCGAGACTAAGTGATGATCATCCGCCTCGACCTCAGGGCCGTCTGGCGCGTCATAAAGCGTGCTTTCCAGCACGTTGAACACCAGCATGGATGAGGTCGCAACGATAGCGCGCCCGCTTTCGGTGACCAATGTGGGGTGCTTGACCTCGGCTTCATCCATGGCATAGGCCACGGTTTCGACCACGTTGGCGCAGTATTCTTCTACCGTGTAGTTGATCGAGTTTTCGGCGGCTTTCTTTTCGCCCGTGTAATCTACGCCCATGCCGCCACCCAGGTCCAGATGGGTCAGCGGTACGCCTTCGCGGGTCAGTTCGGTATAGTATCGGCAGGCCTCACCCACGGCGCGGCGCACGTCATTGACGTCCTGCACCTGCGATCCAAGATGCGAGTGCTGCAGCTTCAGGCAGTGCAGCAATCCGGCGGCCTTCAGCTTGTCCACCGTGGCGACCAGTTGATCGGTGTTCATGCCAAAGGCGGAACGGTCGCCCGAGCTTTCTTCCCATTTTCCGCTGATCTGGTTGGTCAGTTTAACCCGTACGCCGATCAGCGGTTCGATGCCCAGTTGGTTATAGACTTCGATCACCGTGTCGGCCTCTTTCGGGCTTTCCAGCACGATCACCGTATTGAACCCGATTTTGCGGCTGAGGATGGCCAGCTGGATAAACTCGGCATCCTTGACGCCGTTGCAGACGATCAGCGCCTCATTGGCCAGACGATGGGCAAGCGCGACCACAAGTTCCGGTTTCGAGCCAGCCTCAAGGCCATAATTGTACTTCTTCCCAAACTCGACGATCCGGTCGACCACCTGAGCCTGTTGGTTGACCTTGATCGGAAAGACACCGCGATAGCTGCTTTTGTACCCAACCCGGGCAATCGCCTCTGCAAAGCTTTCGTTAATATGGACAATCTCGTGCTCCAGATAGGAGCTGACGCGCAGGATCATCGGAGCCTTGATGCCGCGATCGTCCAGATCACGCAGAATACCGGGCAGGCTGATAGCAGCAGTCTCTGGTGCAAGGGGATTGCGCAGACCGATTTCGCCGTCTTCCGTCACCTCGATGAGGTCTTTGCCCCATTTCTCAACCCCGTAGATGGAATGCGGTGCGTCGGGCGTCTGTTTCAATCAAGTCTGTCCTTAACCTAGGGTGCCTGCTTCGCGCCCGCCAATACGGCAGCAATTCGATTCGTCCAAGTGTAATCTATGTGACGGGTATTTCCGAATTTATACAGGCAGACCAACGGGAACCAGATGGTTATCCCACTGACAATCCGGCCGGGCTGAAATGCGGGCCTTGGCAGTAAGCGCTCCGACCAGCCCGGTGCCTGTGGTGAAGACAAAACCGGAAGGCCCGGCACCCAGGCCGCAGACATCCTCAAGCGGGGTCGTGTCGTTAAGTTGACCGGTCAAGCTGTCGAACCGGAGCAAACTGTTGCCGCGAGGGCAGGTGATGGCGATGGTTTTGCCGTCCCCGGCAAAAGCAATGCTGCCAGCGTAACCCTGCAAGGCACTTTGCACCGATTCCGGGGCTGCAAGCAGGCGCGGAGCCTCGCCTCTTTTGTGCAGTCCCAGCAAAGGCGGGTGGTTTGACTTGTTGCCCTGCCATTGCATTGCAAACCCGACCAGACCGTCGGATCGAACGGCAAGGTGCCGGATCGAATTTTTATGCAGTGTGTAGGGCAGCTCGATCTGTTCCAGGACCGAGCCTGACAGACTCAGATAACTTAGGCGCGGTTGCATGATGGGCAGATTCAGCTTGGTTCGGCCCATTTCAGGATGTGTTTCAATGCCGCCATTTGCGATGATCAGAGTTTCCCCATCCGGCATGAGCCGCATATCATGCGGCCCGACCCCGCCCGAAGAAAACTCGCCCAACCGCGTGTAGTCCTCCGAGTCCCAGACGCCAATCACACCCTCACCGGCCTCATAGTCGTTTTCGGTGGTGAACAGATGGGTTCCATCCCGAGAAAACACGCCATGGCCATAGAAATGGCGGCCTTTGGGAGCATCCATCCGTGCGGTTTGGGTTCCGCTCTTGCAATCGATCACCACGCCAAAGGTGCCAGGGCGGCGGGCGAAAGCCACGGCTTGCGCGCGTGAGGGATGCGCCGCAGCGGCATGGCCGCGCGCCGGCAGGGGGAGAGAGAATAAGATACCGCCGTCAGAACTCAGGCCCGCCAGCCGATAGGTACCGTCCGGAAACAGCGCCGCGGCCAGGAAATCTGGCGCGCCGACAGTCGACCAACCTTGTGTTGGGGCAAGGCTAGCTGCAGCCAGGCCCGCAAGGAATTGACGGCGGCTTGTCATGGCTTAGTCCCCGTCCAGCGAATTGAATCCGGCACTGATACCCAAGGTCGGGCCCAGCTCGGTTGCTGCAATCGTGCGGATGTCGTTGATCATCTGCTGCAAGGCTTCGACCCGTATCCGACCCGAAGGTGTCGAGACACCGGCCAGTGTAGGGTCGTCTAACTCACGCGTGCGGATGATAGCCTTGTCGAACGCATTATCCAAATCAGCGGCAATCTGCGGATGATCTGCGGACAGCCCGGTGGCCAGATCGCGCAGCGTGATCAATGACAGTTCGACCTGGCGTAGTGACCGTTCAGACCTGCGCGCTTCGGCCCGATTGGGACGGGGGCGCTCTAGGGTGCCCATGGGGCGCCCAAGGCGTGTTTCGGCAGTGAATTCCAATCCGGTGATCAGGGCTTTGTAAAGTTCCTGCATGGCCTCATCAGCAGACCGGTAAGGACTGTCTCCGCCGGGCATGGTCAGGTTGGCAGAGAAAGGTTGCCAGTCGTGATCCATCGCCTTGGCATTGCGGTTTATATCTGCAGCAATCGCCCGGATCAAAGCGCATCGATAGGCCCTGTCGCCCTGATCCGCGAGGGCTGGGTCGAATAGCATCAATTCAAGTGCAAGAAACCCGCGTCCCGCGATCGAAGCCTCGGCATAAGCCTCGGGGGTGTCAACCACCGCGTCTTGGGTGGCAATCAGGCCCGATAGGGATTTGGGTGTAAACCCTTTTGTGTCTGGCCAGAATGCCATTGCAAATGCGCGGTCATCGACCTCGGAGGGGCCAAAGCGCAAGTGGCTTACCGTGACCCAGCGGTCGAATGCCAGGTGATAGGCTGCACGAAGGTTCGGTGAAGCGGCTGTGCAATCCGCCTGCGCGGCCGCATCCAGCGCAGCTGTTGCGTCAGATAGCTGTGCGTATCCGGGAAGAATGTGCCCTTCAACAACATCTGTCAGGATCTGGCTGGGATTTTGCGCCAAGGCTGACAGGGGCAGAATAAGGGCAATGGCCAGGCCGAGGGCACGCATCAGAGGCTCTCCAGAAAGCGGATCAAAGCGTCGCGGTCGGGTTTTGGCATAGACACAACGGTGTCGCGCGCCGATTGTGCCTCTCCGCCGTGCCACAAAATAGCTTCCAACAGCGACTGCGCCCGCCCGTCATGCAGAAATTGTGTGTGGCCAGAGACCTGCCCGGTCAGGCCGATCCCCCAAAGCGGGGGCGTGCGCCATTCCCGGCCTGTTGCGCGTGCTTCGGGTCGGTTGTCGGCCAGACCATCGCCCATGTCATGCAACAGAAGATCCGTATAGGGCCAGATCAGCTGAAAACTGTGCTCGGGCCGGTCGTCCATCCGGTGGGTGACATAGGATGGCGTGTGGCACGAGGCGCAGCCGGTATCGAAGAACACCTGCTTGCCGTGCAGGACCTGCGGGTCACCGATATCGCGCCGCGCGGGTACGCCCAGATTGCGGCTGTAAAACGCAACGAGGTCCATGCCCAGTTGGTCGATTTCAAACACGCGGTCATCGTTGTCCCCATGGGGCGCGCCAACGCAATCCACCTGCAATTCCGTACACTCCCCATAGCCAGCAGGGTAAAGCGGGCTTGAGATGCCGATATCCCCTGCAAAAGCTGCAGCAGACTGCTCCATTATCGTGGGCATCCCGGCTTTGTGTCCGAACCGGCCCATCATCGGTTCACCATATTCGGTTGACCAAACGATGTTGGGGCGGCCGGAAATACCATCGCCATCCGCGTCATCCGCGTCGGCCTGGGCCAGCAGGTCCTGCACGGGAATTGCCTCAAGCAATCCCAGGCCGATCATCTGCGGAGCCACGCGCGGGCTCAGCATCGCCTCGGGGTGCAGCGGGCCATATCCAAGATCCGCCGCGGTATAGGTCGGGCTGCGGAGAATGACCGTTTCGCCGTCTGATAGCGCGACAGGAAGGTCTTCATAGGTGATGTCCAGCCGGTACTCGGCGGGGTGGCCCGCGAGGGCCAGATCCTGCATCTGCCCGCCGTAATTGGGTTCGGGCTGAGTGGCGATGTAGTCCGCGATTTCATCGATTGCGCCGCCACCGGGGATTGAGACCCGAAGGAACATCGAAACGGCCCCGTCATCGGGCCCATTTGGTGTGTGGCCGCGCCCGTCCTTAATGTGACATCGTTGGCAAGAGCGCGCGTTGTACAATGGCCCCAAACCGTCCGAGGCCAGGGTCGAGGAAGGCGAAGACACCCAGATTTTCTTGAACAGCCCGTTGCCGACCTTGAAATCCAGTTCCTGTTCGAATTTCAGATTGCCCGAAGGTTGCGAAAATGCATCTGCGTCCTGACGTGCCCTTACGGTTGCGGCACCGGCGGGCAGGTCCTCGAACCGTTGCGCGGCGTCGAAATCCGTGGGCGCGGCGATCACATCCGCGATCCGGGCCTTTTCATCTTCGGTTCTGGGTTGGAAGTTGAGATGCAGATCCTGCAGTTCAGCGGACAGGATCGGGGTGGCTGCAATCGCAGCCACCGCCACAAGCGAGAGCTTACTCGCCTTCGTCCATTTTCGATGCGTTAAGTTGCGCATAATTGGCTTCGCCAATCCTTTCGTACAAATCAAGCTGTGTTTCGAGGAAGTCGATATGGCCTTCTTCGTCACTGATCAGGTTCTCGAACAGAGACATAGTGACGTAGTCGCCCGCCTCTCGACAATATTCACGGGCCTCAACGTACAGGGCACGCGCATCATTCTCGGCAGCCAAATCACATTCCAGAGTTTCCTTCGGGGTCTGTCCAATCCGAAGCGGGTCCAGTTTCTGCAGGTTGGGGTGGCCTTCCAGAAAGATTATGCGCTCGATCAGCTTGTCGGCATGACCCATCTCTTCGATGCTTTCCTCACGGCTTTTCTTTGCCATGTGGGTCAGGCCCCAATCCTCTTGCAGACGGTAATGCAGCCAATACTGGCTGACTGCCGTCAATTCATGCCGCAGAGATTTGTTGAGGTATTCTATGACTTTGGGATCGCCCTTCATCTACACTCTCCTGTGATGCCTTGGTGCGTAATGCACAAAGCTGCATGGGGACTTCCAGATTATCGCTGGCGCGCATAGTGTCTAGGAAAAGCGGCATGCATCCGCCACAATCCGCTGATTTTCCAAGGGCATGATAGATCTTGCCAGGGGTTATGACTGCCCTAGGGTCGGAAACGCGCATCCAGTCGATGGCGGCATGAATCTCGGTGTCTGTGATCTTAGTGCAATGGCAGACGATCATGGAGGTGGCGCTCTGGATTGTATTCTGACTATATTAGTCAGTTATTAAGTGCGTGTCCTGCGGCATACTGTCAGTTCGCCGAAAATAAGTTGGGGGCGGGATAGTCCTCCGCCCCCGAACCGCTAGGTTTACTGGAAAACAGCCGTCGGGTTGTCCAGGCTTTCAGAACCTTCGAACTCAATCTGATCGACGTCCAGAATGGTGACGATCCGCTCGATTGTCTTGGTCTGGTCCACCAGCCCGTTCACACCTCCCATGATCAAAACTTCGCCACCTTCGTTGCCGCGTTCCAGCATCTGGTCATAGGCGAACCCGGCCTCGGCTGTGGATTTGATCCGACCCAGCGCCTGCATCGTGTTGGCCAGCTTCAGCTTCATCTCGGCGTCCAGCGATGGGTCGGAGGCAATCACCAAGTCCGAAAGCGATGCGCCGCTGACAGGAGTTCCGTCGATGCGGGTATAGCTGCCCAAATAGACGTTCTGAATGCCAAGACCATCATAGTAGTGGCTGTTATGTGTGTTGTCCGAGAAGCAGTCATGCTCTTCCTCGGGATCGTTCAACATCAAGCCAAGACGCATCCGCTCACCGGCCTGCTCACCATAGGACAGCGAGCCCATTCCGGTGAGGATCGCGCTTATTCCTGCGCTCTCATTTTCGGTCAGGGAGGTTCGGGCCGCGCCTCCGTCCTGCCACTGGGTCGCCATCCATTCCAAATCGGTGACCAGCAGTTCAGTCACGGCCTCAAGGTACTGGGCGCGACGGTCACAGTTGCCGCCGGTGCAGGCATCACCTTGGGCATAGTCCGTCCATGGACGGCTACCCGCGCCTTCACCGTGGCCGTTCAGGTCCTGGCCCCACAACAGGAACTCAATCGCGTGGTAACCAGTGGCGACGTTGGCCTCGATCCCGTCTGCTTCGTGCAAGGTGCCCGACAGCAGTTCCGGGGTGATGTCGTTGGCATCGATTGGTTCGCCTGAAAGTTCAAAGCTTGGGTTGGCGATGACGTTCAATGCGGCGAACTCATTCTCGTCGCTCGGGCCGCCGTAGGTGGTGTCTACATAGTCGATCAAGCCCTCATCCAGGGGCCATGCGTTCACTTTACCTTCCCAATCATCAACGATCGCATTTCCGAACCGATAAACCTCGGTCTGCTGATAAGGGACGCGGGCCGCAATCCAAGCGGAACGGGCGGCATTTAGTGTTGCGTCGTTTGGATCGGAAATCAGCGCGGTCACGGCGCGCTGCAGCGATTTGGCTGCAATCAGGCTGTCATCGTACTTCGCCTCGGCGATATTGGCGTAAGTATTCAGAACATCTGCTTTCGAGGGGGTCTCGGTTGCAAAAGCAGAGGTGGCGGTCATCAGAGCCATGGCGCTTGTCAGGATCAGGGGGGTATTCATTGGGGGGTAGTCTTTCTTGTCAGATAACAATGGGTTCGCGCGATGCGACACTCGACCAAATAACTGATAGAAATAGTCAACTAAGTCAACCTGAGTTTTATAGTCAGGTAAATTGTGAGCGAAAACAGCTCATTCCTACCCAATTCTAGTGGGCTTTGGTGTATCGTGACGCGATTGCTCGAATATTTTTTCAGTTTAGAGTCGCTTAGTTGATTCTTTTCAGATGGTTCCATGGTCATGAAGTTCTTAGTGTTTGTATTAACGCTTTTCCCGGTAAACGCGTTGCCTCAGTCCCAGGTTGCAAATCAGCACGAGCATGGGCAGGGACGATTGGCGGTTTCCTTTTCGGAAGCCGGGATTTCAATTTCCCTTGTGGTTCCTGGTCTTGACGTCCTGGGGTTCGAAGGCCCAGCGGAAACCGAAGGCGATCAGGCCTCGGTCGCCGGAGCCATTTCCGAATTGTCCAACCCCCTTGATCTGTTCAGTTTGCCTGAAGAGGCGGGGTGTTTCACTGTCTCGGCCAATGTCACGCTGTCTGGTGAAGGGTTGGGACCGGTCGTAGACAACGGATCAAATGTGCATACCGAATTCAGGGCAGACTATCAGATGCAGTGCCAGGACATGACGCATCTGGACCACGTCAACTTTCCTTATTTTGACCGCTTTCAACGTGCTGAGTCTCTGATTGTTCAGATCAACAAATCCGGGAAGGTTGATCGTCACACCGTGACGCGCGACGCGCCTGATTTAGACCTCAACACAGGCCTGTAATTCGGCAAAGAAAGCAATAGCTTTGCTGCCAGAATAGGTAGAGCTTTCCTGCGTTCTTCAGCACCAGTTCCCAGTGCAAAGGCCATCGCATGTCTGAAGCCACAGGACCCCGCATCCAACGTTAGTCTTCTTGCACCCACCGGCAAGACATTCCTGCATTGCCCCACAATCATTGTGCCACCACATACAGGATCTCGAAGACGAACATGTGCAGGTAGGCGGCGCGCCTTTGGCAATTTCGATAATCGGGCTTTCGCAAGCATTGTCGCCGAGTTGCTGCGTATATTTATGAAACACCGAGTGATCTGGAAAAACCTTCTCGATCACGGGCGACAACTCCTCAAGACGAGAAGTGGCCGTATGGTTCGCTTTGTCTTCGGAGTAGCAGTCAGGATTGAGTAAATCCTGTAGCTCGGAAAGTAACCGGCACTGAGACCTGTCAGACAGTGCCGCAATGCCTTCACTAAGCCGGTCTTGCCACACTGCCGCCTGAACAGTGGCGGGAAGGCAGTCAAAAATTGACTTCTGTTCGGCGATGTTCAAAGCCGACAAGCCGATCCGAAATTTTGAGATAGATGATACGGGATTGTACATAGTAGCCCCCTTTTCTAAGGGGCCATCATAACACATTTTTCGTTTGCGCGTTTGTCACGACCTTCTGAGGGCGCAGAGAACAGGCTGAAGCAAGGGCTCGATAAGCCTTGGTATGTCCTTAGAAGCGAGATCGAGGACAAAGTCGGAAAGAGAGCGTTTTGGCTTGCTTTTGTGATGGCAGAGTCGCCAGCACCATCACAAATTAACCGGGTTTCTTTAGGTCTTGGTGCAGCGCATCAGCTGCACCGGTGCAAACCCGGATTCCCGCTGATTTGAACTGTGAACTCAACGCTCAGTTATGAAGGACAATCCAGACACGAGCTGTCTCAATCCAAGTGCTGCGCCTGCAAAGATTGCAGCGAATGTTACGGGCGCGCTGTAGGCCAGAAGTGAGAATGCAGATATGCCTTGACCGACGCTGCAACCAACCGCGATGATCGCACCTGGACCCATAATCGCAGCGCCCAGCATTTGCCGCTTGAGTTCACGTGGATCTTCGCATGCTTCCCATCGGAAATGGCCCTTAGACCACGACCCCAGAAACGCGCCAATGAGAACGCCGGAGACTGATCCGACCGCAAAGGACAAAGTGTTTCCGGACGCAGTCATAAGGTAGAATATTGTGTCACCCAGGGGTGCCGCGAAGGTATGGGTTTGCACCGGCTCACCATCGAAACCATGTGTTGCAACCCAATTCGTGCCAAGCCAGCCCGAAACGATTGCCAGTCCAACTACAGACCCCCAAAACACCTGTGCCGGAGTGCGGCGGAAGCGATGGCTTGCCAAAGCAAAAAACACCAAAGCCACACCGATAACAGAGCCAATGAGCCAAGCTGGAATAGAGGTCAACCGTTCGGCAAGAAAGCTAATGCTCTGGGGGCCATTGAGATCCATTTCCTCTGGAAATATCCATACCCGCAGATAGGCGAGGGGTCCAGACATTACGACATAAGCGGAAAGACCCATGATCAAAACAATAACGAATGATCGAAGGTCACCACCTCCCAGCCTTGCCAGCGCACCATAGCCGCAGTTACCGCAGATGGCCATTCCGTACCCGAACATGAGGCCGCCCACGATCGAACCGAGGGGGTTCCAGGTCTGCGCAAGATACCTTGTTCCGACAGGGTCAAGCCCCCCCAACGCCATAGCGGTGTGGCTGCCGACAATCGCAACACCGATTGCCATTGCCCACATGCGCAGCCGCCGGTCATCATCTGCGTAAAGGTAGTCTTCGATTGCACCCAACGTGCAAAAACGGCCGATGCGTGCGGCCAATCCCAATACGATGCCACCAATCAAACCGATCAGAGCAACGGTATTTGTGTCTCCCAATGCTTCGAGCATTGCCAGTCTCCTCCCAAAGCTGGCGGCTTTCTGACCGGCTTCTACTTCTCCCTGCAGAAAAGGTCGTAAACGACTTCCAGGATTTGGGTCGAACGATCATCAGCCAATCTGTAGTAGATCGTTTTCCCCTCGCGTCGTGTCTTCACCAAGCCCTCGAAGCGCAAGCGGGAGAGTTGTTGAGATACCGCGGCTTGACGCGCTGAGAGCATTTCCTCCATCTGCGTGACCGATTTTTCCCCTGACGACAGATAACACAAAATCATCAGGCGCCCCTCATGGCTGATTGCCTTGAGGAAATTTGACGCGGTCTGAGCATTCTCCATCATTCTGTCCATGTCTTCGGCGCACATGTCCTTGGAGAACACAGGCAGGTTCGAAGATTTGTCCAACAAGATCGCCTCGCTTTCATGGCTTCACGCATTCAAAACAGTTTATGTAATATACCGCAGTTTATCCAGAGGTCTCAATTAGTATCCCAGCGTCACGCAGTAAAACGCCCAACACACCCCAGAAAAAGTCTTCACCGGGATAGCCTTCGATTCGTCCGACCTCTCGGCCATTGTCCAACAGAACAAAGGTTGGTGTGTAGTAGAGAGGCCGTTCCAATGCGATGTCGTCAGGCATGGCTGCGTGGATATCGACACGCCGAAGCGGTGCGGCATTTCCTTCAGGTGTCTTAGGGTAGATTTCTGAAATTTCGGAGTCCCAGCGGGCGCACCACATGCACCCATCTTCTTCTGCCATCAGAAGTGTCATTTCTGCCCGTAAAGCCATGGGAAAAACAAGCAACGTGATCGCAAGCAAACGTAGGATTAGGTGGCGCATCCAAAGCTCCGATTGACCGCAGTGACATATCTTTATAATTTTGAATGTGTGAATGATAGCGCGCCAGGACAGGTTTGACCATGCTCGACATTACATTTGCAGGAGCTTTGGTCGCCGGACTTTTGTCCTTTCTGTCGCCCTGCATCCTGCCAATTGTGCCGTTTTACCTCAGTTATCTGGCGGGTGTCGGGATGGAGCAGATTACAGCGACATCCGCCATTTCCAGCGAGGTTCGCCGCCGGGCAACGCTTGCTGCAATCGCATTTGCGGCTGGAATTATAACCATCTTTATGGCTCTCGGGGCCACGGCTTCGATATTTGGTCAGCTGGTACGAGAATACTTCGATATTCTGCGTTGGATTGCTGCAGCCATCATCATAGCGATGGGCCTGCATTTCCTGGGGTTAATTCGCATCGGGTTCCTGTATCGGCAGTTACGTGCAGATATTGGCGAGACATCAAACGTGAGCCTCACTGGGGCATATGTACTTGGATTGGCATTTGCTTTTGGCTGGACGCCCTGTGTTGGGCCGGTGCTCGCTGCAATCCTGTTTACAGCGGCCGGAACCGAAACGGCTTGGCGGGGCGCGGGGCTTCTGTTCGTTTACGGGGTTGGAATGACTGCACCGTTTGTTCTGGCGGCCTTTTTGGTTCGCCCCTTCATGCAATGGATGGTGCGGTTCAGGAAGCACTTGCCGCAGATCGAAATGGCAATGGGGGGGCTGTTGATCCTGTTCGGGGTCCTGATCGCAACCAACTCGATCAATCACATCGCACAATGGATGCTGGACTATATGCCCTGGCTTGCGGCCATAGGTTAATCCGGGAGGAAGACATGAAACGCACTTTGTCAGTTTTGATCGCATGCATGATAGGGGCTGCAGTCTCTGCTGCTGATCTGGGCGACGATGGATTGCATAAAACACCGTGGATGCGTGACACGTTCAAAGATCTTCGCGAGGATCTTGAAGAAGCGTCAGGTGAAGGTAAGCGGTTGGTTTTGTTCATTGAACAACGGGGCTGCATCTACTGTAAAAAGATGCACGAAGAGGTTTTCCCACAGCCCGACATGGCGGCGTTTATCGAAGAGAACTTTTTTGTCGTCCAGCTGGATTTGCATGGAAGCACCACGGCCACTGATTTTGACGGAGAAGAGAATGAGCAGAGAGCGCTGATGCGCAAATGGGGGATTCTGTTTACCCCAACGCTTGTATTTCTGCCGGAAGAGGTGCCCGAGGATGCCTCAGCCATCGATGCTGCCGTTGCTGTAATGCCGGGAGCATTCTCCAAGGGAACAACCTTAGACCTTTTCACCTGGGTCGATCAGAAGCGATATGAACTTGATAATGGCGAAGATTTCCAAAGGTATCACGCGCGGCGCATTCAGGAGCGAAACAATATTTCGCAGGAGTGAGATTGGGCGTTACAGATAAAAAAATTCATTATGATGAATTTGATGTTGCGATAAACCATGTTCGTCGACTACGGTGCACAAAGTCTTTGGGTCGCAAAGCGCCACAGGCGCGGTAGCAAATGGGAGGGATCATGAAGCTGAGACTCTTAACACTGGCATCCGCTATGATGGGCGTTGCCGCATTTGCCGAAGAGACAAGTCCGAAAGACGTACCCTATGACGACTATGGTGCAATCGAGGTCTCTCTGACCGATGTTAATGGGGACGCGGCAAATGGCGCACTCATCGTTGGCGACAAGTCCAAAGGTAATTGCGTGGCCTGCCACGCGGTCTCAGCTTTGGCGGACATTCCGTTCCATGGTGAGGTTGGCCCGATGCTGGATGGCGCCGGTGATCGTTGGACCGAAGCAGAGCTTCGCGGTTTAGTCGCAAACGCGAAAATGACGTTCGAAGGCACGGTAATGCCGGCGTTCTACAAGGATGACGGATATATCCGTCCAGGCGATGCCTATACGGGCAAAGCGCCAACGGCGCCTTTAACGACGATCCTGACTGCACAGGAAATCGAGGACGTGGTCGCGTTTCTAGCGACACTGAAAGAGGAATAATCTCGCCTTCTGGCGTGACTTTTCGAAGATTCAAAGGAGATTGAAAATGGAACTCTCTCGCCGCGAGACTCTGGCCCTTGGGCTGGGCGCCGCGTTCCTGACAATTATGCCGCTACGAGCGAATGCAGCTGCTGAAGATGCGATCTCCGCATTTTCAGGCGGGGCAGATGTGGCTGATGGCGGTGTTACACTGACGGCACCGGAAATCGCGGAAAACGGAAACACGGTACCAATCGAAGTCAGTGCTCCGGGCGCAGCTGCAATTCTGATCGTGGCCGCAGGCAACCCCGAACCGGGCGTGGCAACGTTCAATTTCGGCCCGCTGGCTGCTGAACAAGCCGCTTCAACCCGCATCCGTCTTGCCGGAACGCAGGATGTCATTGCCGTGGCGAAGATGGCAGATGGCAGTTTTGCCAAAGCGTCCGCGACCGTAAAAGTGACAATCGGAGGGTGCGGCGGTTAATCGCCACGCGCCCTGAAGAACAGGAGATTAACCAATGGCATCCGGTGTAAAGCCCCGCGTCAAGGTTCCAAAGACAGCCGCTGCTGGCGAAGCTGTTACGATCAAGACACTGATCAGCCACAAGATGGAAAGCGGCCAGCGCAAGGATAAAGAAGGCAACGTCATCCCGCGTTCGATCATCAACCGTTTCACCTGCGAGTTTAACGGTGAAATGGTGATTGATGTGACTATGGAGCCTGCGATTTCGACAAATCCGTACTTCCAGTTCGAAGCAACCGTGCCCGAGGCCGGTGAGTTTGTCTTCACCTGGTACGATGATGATGGCTCAGTTTACGACGAGAAGAAAACGATCGAGATCGCCTGACGGCTCGACCACTAAGGAAGGTAAGCGCTGGTTGTGATTTCTGGCGCTGGCCCACCAAGGGAGGAACTTAATGAATACCAAGGCACTTACGGCGATCGCGGCTGTTCTGGCTTTCCCAATGGCAGCAATGGCTGGACCGGACGAAGATAATCTTGTGATCAATGACGAGCTGAATATGACCTCGGTCACCGAGGCCTCGGCGCATCTGGAGAATTTGGACACGGTCTATTCGGGTTGGCATTTCCGCACAGATGAAACTCAGGCACTGCAGATTGATGATTTTGACAATCCGGCAATGATCTTCGTCGATCAGGCAGCCGACCTCTATGAGGCAGTTGATGGTGCTGCAGGTGAAAGTTGTGCCTCGTGCCATGATGGAGTGGAAAGCTTTAAAGGATTGCAGGCGTCCATGCCCAAGGTCGATGCTGAAAGCGGCGAGCTGGTGGTTATGGAAGATCTGATCAACAAGTGCCGTACCGATCGCATGGAGGCCGATGCCTGGAAATGGTCTGGTGGTGACATGCAGGGTATGGTCGCATTGATCGGCCTGCAGTCACGCGGGATGCCCATGAACGTTGCTATTGATGGTGATGCCGCGCCATTCTGGGAACAGGGAAAGGAAATCTATTATACCCGCTACGGTCAGTTGGAACTGAGCTGTGCCAACTGTCATGAAGAAAACTGGGGCAATATGATCCGAGCGGATCACCTGAGCCAGGGTATGATAAATGGATTCCCTACCTATCGTTTGAAGCAGGCCAAACTGATCTCGCGCCACAATCGGTTCCGCGGTTGTATTCGCGATACGCGTGCGGAAACCTTTGCCGAAGGGTCGGACGAGTTCCGGGCACTGGAGCTCTATGTCGCTTCGCGTGGCAACGGGCTTTCAGTCGAAACCCCAGCTGTACGTCAATAACGAATGACCCGCTTGGGCAATGCCCGGAGCGGGTTTTTCACTTATATAACATTCACACATTTATATGTGTAATAGGAAAGTTGATAGATGATTTCTCGACGTGACTTCTTGCAGGTTTCAATGGCGGCCTCGGCTCTGTTCGGAGCGTCCGGGTTTGGCAACTGGGCCAGACTTGCTGCGCAGCAAAGTCTAACGCAGGATCAACTGCTAGAGTTCGAGAACTTTGGCAATATCAGCCTGATTCATGTCACCGACATTCACGCGCAACTCAAACCAATTTATTTCCGTGAACCCGAAGTCAATCTTGGTATTGGCGATGCAAGAGGACAGATGCCGCATGTTACTGGCGCCGCGTTCCGCAAGGCATACGGGATAGAAGATGGAAGCCCGTCGGCCTATGCGCTGACCTACACTGATTTTGAGTCACTGGCCAAGACCTACGGTCGGGTGGGTGGCTTGGATCGGGTCTCAACTGTCATCAACGCCATTCGAGCGGACCGTCCTGATGCGTTGCTTCTTGACGGGGGTGATACTTGGCACGGTTCTTACACCTGCTATCAGACGGCCGGTCAGGACATGGTTAACGTCATGAATGCGTTGAAACCCGATGCGATGACTTTCCATTGGGAGTTCACGTTGGGCAGTGACCGGGTCAATGAGATTGTCGAAGGTTTGCCTTTTGCCGCCTTGGGGCAGAACATTTTTGATGCGGAATGGGATGAACCCGCAGAGATGTTCAAACCCTACAAGTTCTTTGATCGGGGCGGTTCCAAGATTGCGGTGATCGGACAGGCCTTCCCTTACATGCCGATTGCAAATCCGGGATGGATGTTCCCCGAATACTCGTTTGGGATCCGGGATGAGAACATGCAGGCAATGGTGGACGAAGTTCGCGATGCCGGCGCCGATGTCGTTGTTGTCCTAAGCCATAACGGCTTTGATGTGGATAAGAAGATGGCGGGTCGTGTTCAGGGGATAGACGTTATCCTCAGTGGCCACACCCATGACGCGCTGCCCGAGCCGGTTCTGGTGGGTAAAACGCATATCATCGCCTCTGGATCGAACGGCAAATTCGTCAGCCGTGTGGATCTCGACGTGCGCGATGGGCAGATGATGGGGCTAAAGCACAAGCTTATCCCGATTTTCTCTGATGTTATTGCACCAGATCCTGCGATCACTGCTCTGATAAATGATCAGCGCGCGCCTTATGAGGCGGCGCTGAGTGAGGTGATCGGCAAAACGGACTCGTTGCTGTACCGCCGCGGCAACTTCAACGGCACTTGGGATGACCTGATCTGCGATGCTCTGATCAATGAGCGTGAGGCAGATATCGCAATGTCGCCCGGCGTCCGTTGGGGGCCGTCAATCCTGCCGGGGCAAGAAATAACGCGAGAGGATATTTGGAACGTCACCTCGATGTCCTATCCGAACGCCTATCGCACAGAAATGACCGGGGAGTTCATCCATGTCATCCTGGAAGATGTCGGCGACAATCTGTTCAATCCCGACCCCTATTACCAGCAGGGTGGCGACATGGTCCGCGTTGGCGGGCTGGGTTATCGGATCGACGTAACCAAGCCGCAGGGGCAGAGGATCAGCGACATGACGCTGTTGAAAACCGGTGAGGCGATCGACCCGGCCAAGTCCTATGTCGTGGCCGGTTGGGCCAGCGTCAACGAAGGCACCGAGGGCCCGCCGATTTGGGATGTCGTCGAAAACCATGTTCGCAACCTTGGCACCGTAACGGTGCAAGAGAACACCAGTGTCGAAGTAATCGGCGCTTAAGAAACCGATGGAGACCTAAGAGATATGGATGACGCGTTCAAACCGTCCCGCCGGGCCTTCCTGAAAGGCAGTGCCGCGGTCGCCGCAGGATCCGTTGCAGGTGCGGCAGCGGCAGAAACACCCGACCCACTGATAACAGAGCTTCAGGATTGGGCATCTTATACGGGGGCAGGTGTTGATGAGACGCCTTATGGCATGCCGATCAGCTTTGAATCCCATGTCGTGCGCCGCAATGTGGAATGGTTGACCGCCTCTCCGATTTCGTCGATCAACTTCACGCCGATCCACGCGCTCGATGGTACGATCACTCCGCAGGGATGCGCCTTTGAGCGTCACCATTCAGGCGCGATCGAGCTGCGCAAGGAGGACTACCGCCTGATGATCAACGGGCTGGTTGATCGCCCGCTTGTCTTTACGTACGAAGACATTGAGCGGTTCCCGCGCGAAAACCACGTGTATTTCTGCGAATGTGCGGCGAACACGGGTATGGAGTGGGCTGGTGCGCAACTCAACGGCGTCCAATTTACTCATGGCATGATTCACAACATGGAATACACCGGTGTTCCGCTGCGCACGCTGTTGCAGGAAGCAGGTGCCGACATCTCACCTGACAAATGGGTCTATGTTGAGGGCGCAGATGCGTCGTCCAATGGCCGCTCTATCCCGATGGAAAAAGCGCTGGATGACGTGTTGGTTGCATTCAAGGCGAATGGCGAAGCGCTGCGGATGGAGCATGGGTACCCTGTGCGTCTCGTGGTGCCGGGTTGGGAAGGCAACATGTGGGTCAAGTGGCTGCGCCGGATCGAGGTTGTCGATATGGCGGTCGAAAGCCGCGAAGAAACATCAAAATACACCGATGTTTACGTCGATGGCACGGCCCAGAAATGGACTTGGGTGATGGATGCTAAGTCTGTCATCACCTCACCCAGCCCGCAAATGCCGATCAAACACGGACCGGGTCCGCTGGTCATTTCCGGGCTTGCCTGGTCAGGCCACGGACAAATTACACGGGTCGATGTGTCAAAGGACGGTGGGATCACATGGGAGACAGCGCGTCTTGGTAAGCAGGGCGACACCAAGGCTCTTACACGTTTCTATCTCGATACGAACTGGGACGGGGCGCCAATGCTCTTGCAGGCCCGGGCAATAGACGAGACCGGTTATGTGCAACCAACCAAAGACCAGTTGCGTGAAAAGCGCGGAGAAAACTCGGTCTACCACAACAACTGTATCCAGACTTGGTACGTGAGCGCAGAAGGGATCGCCGAGAATGTTGAAGTCTCTTAGTCATGTTTTCCTGCCCGTATTTGGCGGTACGGCGTTGGTGCTTGCGGTAGCTGTGTCTTTCGCGAACCGGAACTACGGCCACTCGAAGATTGAGATATTGGAGACCCGGATAGGGCAGGTTGAGGCGCATGCAGCAGTTGCCCAGGAGAATGCGGAAGCAGAATCCAAACGAGCAGCCGAACTGGAGATCAAAGTCGAAGAAATCCAGGCTGCGGCGGCAGAACGGGTCGCCAATGGTGCGAACTTGACCACAACCGCGCCCTTCCGCGAGGGCAGCCTTGGGCTTGGGCGGTCGGCACTGAAGGAAGAGATTGCGGCCTGGGACGTTGACGTCTTGCCTGATGGGCGTGGCCTACCCGTAGGTTCAGGCGACGTCTGGACCGGAGAAGAGGTGTTTGTCGCCCGCTGTGCGTCGTGCCACGGTGAATTTGCCGAAGGTGCTGATAACTGGCCTGTTCTGGCCGGTGGGTTTGACACGCTTGCAGACGAAGATCCTGTAAAAACCGTTGGGTCATATTGGCCACATTTGTCGACTGCCTGGGATTACATTTCCCGCTCAATGCCCTTTGGTGAAGCGGGCACGCTGACGGCGGATGAGACCTACGCAATTGTCGCATACATCCTCTACTCCAATGATTTGGTGGATGACGATTTCGAGCTGAACAACGAAAACTTCGCCGAGTTCAAAATGTACAATATGGACGGTTTCGTTGTAGATGTACGACCCGAGACCGAATACACTGAATGGCGCAAAGAGCCTTGCATGGAGAACTGCAAGGCAGAGACCGCCGTCACGATGCGTTCTGTTTTTCTGGTTGAAACGCCCGCGGAGGGTGGTTCGAACTCGGTCATGAATAATGCCAGCCCGGATGAGTTGCCGACGTTTTCGGCAGAAGGCCCCTCGTTCATTCCAACTGCAGCGCCAAAGCCTGATGAAGAGGCCGCAGCCATACCGGCCGCTCAAGAAACCGAAGTGACAGACGAGGTTACAGAACTGGCTGCTGCCGGAGAGAAAGTCTTTAAGAAGTGTAAATCCTGCCATCAAATTGGTGAAGGTGCAAAGCACAGCACTGGGCCTGCTCTGAACGGGGTAATCGGAGCTAATGCTGGATCGGTCGAGGGCTTCAAATACTCCAAAGCGATGCAGGCGTCTGCGGAGGCAGGACTAGTCTGGACCGATGAAGAAATGGCTGCCTTTCTTGCGAAGCCCAAGGAATACATGAAAGGCACAAGGATGTCTTTTGCAGGTCTCAGAAAACAGGACGATATCGAAGCTTTGATCATCTATCTAAAGACGTTTGGAAGTTGACGATGCGTTGGTCGAACGCGCTTGTCTGTGCCGCGTTCTTTGGGGCTACTGCTTCATCGACATACGCTGCAGAAGACCTTGGCGATGCTGAGGCAGGGAAAGCCGTGTTTGCCAAATGCAAAGGCTGTCATCAGGTTGGAAAAGGGGCCGAAAACAAAATCGGTCCGCATCTGAATGGGATTTTTGGGCGCAGGGCAGCTGGTCTGGATGGCTTTAGCTATTCCAAAAGCCTTGCGCGCGCGGGTAGCTCGGGTCTGGAGTGGCACGCTGACACACTATCTGCGTACATCGAAAACCCACGTGCATTCGCGTCAGGCACCAGGATGAGTTTTGGTGGCCTGAAAGACCCGGAAGACCGCGCCAACGTGATCGCCTATTTGCGGGATTTTTCCGACAATCCTCAGGACATCCCAGAAGCGGACCCGACGGCGAAGGGCACGGATCATTCTATCGACCCCGCGATCTTGGCGATTCAAGGAGATCCGGAGTACGGCGCATATCTCAGCAGCGAATGTACAACGTGCCATCAGATCGACGGAGGCGATGAGGGCATTCCCTCGATCGTGTACTGGCCTGACGAAGACTTCGTGGTCGCCATGCACGCATATAAAGACAAACAGCGGCCACATCCGGTCATGCGAATGATTGCCGGACGGCTGAGCAATGACGAGATCGCGGCATTGGCTGCCTACTTCAATAATCCATAGTGACTGTGTCCAAGAGGAGGAATCGCGATGACGCTAAATAGACGAGTATTTCTTGGAGCCGCCGGGGTGGTAGCAGCCGGGTTATCGGCACCGATGGTGTTGGCGCAAGGCAAACCACGCGTGGTAATTGTCGGCGGCGGTGCGGGCGGTGCAACTGCTGCACGCTACATCGCAAAAGACAGTAGGGGTGAGATCGACGTAACGTTGATCGAGCCGTCGCGGACCTATTACACCTGTTTCTTCTCAAACCTGTATCTGGGAGGGTTTCAGGAGCTTTCGGACATTGCCCACAGCTATGGCACGCTTGCCGCGAACTACGGCATCAACGTGGTGCATGATTGGGCCACGGGGGTGGATCGTGATGCCAAGACGGTGTCCTTGGCAGGTGGCGGGTCCGTTCCATATGACAAGCTGATCCTGAGCCCGGGTATCGACTTTGTTGATGGTGCGGTCGAGGGCTGGGACGTCTCGGCGCAAAATAAAATGCCGCATGCGTACAAGGCTGGATCTCAGACCGAGCTTCTCAAGGCGCAGATCATGGCAATGCCTGAAGGCGGTACATTTGCAATGGTCGCGCCACCGAATCCGTACCGTTGCCCACCCGGACCGTATGAGCGGGTTTCAATGGTTGCGCATGTTCTGAAGGCGAACAACCCGACAGCAAAGATCATCGTTGCCGACCCGAAACCGAAGTTTTCCAAGATGTCATTGTTCCAAGAGGGTTGGGCCAACCACTACGAAGGAATGGTTGACTGGATCGGCGAAGATTTCGGCGGCGGCAATGTCGCCGTAAACCCGGATGCAATGACTGTTACGATCGACGGCGAAGAAACCAAGGTCGATGTCTGCAACGTGATCCCAGCGATGAAAGCCGGACGCATTGCGGAAATGGCAGGGGTGACCGATGGTAACTGGGCACCCGTGAACGCCGCGGATATGTCCTCCAAAGCCGACCTGGATATCTACGTTCTTGGTGACGCCAGCCAACAGGGTGACATGCCCAAATCCGGCTTCTCGGCCAACAGTCAGGCGAAAGTCTGTGCGAATGCCGTGCGAGGTGCGTTGACCGGGTCCAAAGTGTTTCCGGCCAAGTTCTCCAACACGTGCTGGTCGCTCATCGACACCGATGATGGCGTCAAGGTTGGCGCAACTTATGAAGCGACTCCCGAAAAGATTGCCAAAGTGGACGGCTTTATCAGCCAGACCGGCGAAGATGCGGACTTGAGAAAAGCAACTTATGAAGAGTCGCTGGGTTGGTACGCTGGTATCACTTCAGACATGTTCGGTTAAGGTATTCAGGGGTTTTGACTGGTGTCAAAGACCTTGATGAGCAATCTGAGAAGATGCGGTTCAAGAGGAGGATTAAAATCATGAAACACTTTATCGCTGTAGCCGCGTTTTCCAATGTTCTGGTGAGCCATGCGTTTGCGGAAGAGATCATCACCGCCCCATTTGACGGCAGTTTTGATGATGCAACCTTCGCCGTCGAGTCCGCGATTGTCGGACAGGGACTGGTCATCGACCATGTAAGCCACGTAGGCGACATGTTGAATCGCACGGGCGCTGATGTCGGCAGTGACAAGCAGATATTTGCGGCCGCAGACATCTTCATTTTCTGCTCGGCAAAAATCTCGCGCGAGGTGATGGAAGCCGACCCTATGAATATCGGATTCTGCCCCTACGGGATTTTTGTAGCCGAGGACAACAGTGGCGTGATGGTGGGATATCGAGGCTACCCTGACGGGCCAATGCAAAAGGTTCAGACCCTGTTATCCGAGATCGTCGAAGAGGCCGTAGGAAATTGAAATGAACTATCAGCAGTTTTTTCGTGATCAGCTGGACCAGCTTCAAGAGGAAGGGAACTATAGGGTCTTTGCGGATCTCGGAAGGCAGTGCGGTG
The DNA here is from genome assembly GCF_059611145.1 of Ruegeria sp. CDSB022. Classification (NCBI taxonomy): domain Bacteria; kingdom Pseudomonadati; phylum Pseudomonadota; class Alphaproteobacteria; order Rhodobacterales; family Roseobacteraceae; genus Ruegeria; species Ruegeria sp. CDSB022. The sequence goes on from NZ_JBXWOZ010000003.1 coordinate 364,794, forward strand.
CATTCCCAACCGCGCGCATTTACGCAGAAGACGGTCCCGAAAAAGTCACTGTCTGGTGCTCAAATGATTATCTTGGCATGGGTCAACACCCCTGCATTCTTGCAGCAATGCACCAAGCAATTGATGAGTGTGGTGCCGGGGCGGGAGGTACGCGGAATATCTCTGGAACCACTCATGAGCACGTTTTGCTGGAACAGGAACTTGCCGACTTGCACTGCAAAGAGGCGGCATTGCTATTTACGTCCGGCTACGTTTCAAACTGGGCGGCTTTGGGAACTTTGGCCTCCCGCATTCCTGGTATCACCGTACTGTCAGACGAGTTGAACCATGCCTCGATGATTGAGGGAATTCGCCACAGCCGTTGTCAAAAGCGGATCTGGAAGCACAATGATATTGCAGACCTTGAAAGGCAGCTTGCTGACATACCAGCCAACGCACCAAAGCTCATTGCGTTCGAAAGCGTCTATTCCATGGATGGTGATATAGCGCCAGTTGCCGAGATCTGTGATCTGGCGGATCGCTATGACGCGATGACCTATTTGGATGAGGTTCACGCCGTAGGGCTTTATGGACCGCGCGGCGGTGGCATCGCCGAACGTGAAGGCCTGATGGATCGCCTAACCGTTATCGAGGGGACATTAGGCAAAGCCTTCGGTGTCGTCGGTGGATACATCGCGGCGTCGAAAGAGCTTGTGGACTTCGTCCGGTCCTTTGCCAGCGGGTTTATCTTTACCACTGCATTGCCTCCGGCCGTAGCCGCAGGTGCGGCAGCCTCGGTTCGGCACCTGAAGCAAAGCAATGCGGAACGATATCTGCACCAGCAGCGAGTGCGCGAAGTTCGAGACAGGCTGGACGAACTGAGTATTCCCCATACTCCGAACCCAAGTCACATCATTCCGGTCATGGTCGGCGATCCGGTTAAGTGTCGCTTCATCTCTGATGTACTGATGCGTGACTATGGAATTTACATCCAGCCGATCAACTATCCAACCGTTCCCAAGGGAACGGAGCGTCTACGGATTACACCGTCGCCGGTGCATTCTACTGAAGACGTGGATCGACTGGTATCTGCATTGGGTGAGTTGTGGACGCAATGCCAGTTGGCGCGCAGGCCAATGGTCGCGCAATGACAACTTGATCGAAGACAAGGATGCACACGCTACGAAGTGAGAGTTTCTGTTGATGGAGAGACTCATCGATCTGTTGGGAGACTCTGGCGCCTTGGCATTTGCCGGAGTGCTCGTCGGTATCTTGTTTGGCGTGACGGCTCAGAAGTCTCACTTTTGTTTAAGAGCGTCGGCAGTCGAAGTCGCTGAAGGCGAGCTAGGTCCCCGCTTGGCGGTTTGGCTGATCGCCTTCACCACTGCGCTCGCCTTGGTACAGGCGCTTATCGCGTTTGACTGGCTAGACCTTTCCGAGACACGTGCAATCGCGTCGACAGGTAGCCTGAGCGGCGCGGTAATTGGTGGAGCGATGTTCGGCGCAGGCATGGTTCTGGCGCGTGGATGTGCATCTCGCCTTTTGGTATTAGCCTCCTGCGGTAATCTGCGCGCCCTGGTTACGGGGTTGGTTTTGACCTTAGTGGCTCAAGCCGCCTACACAGGTGTTCTTAGTCCCGCCCGCGAGTTGCTGTCTGGTATCTGGGCTGTCCCAGGAGGCGCGCCGCGTGATCTTTCAGAAATACTTGGGTTCTCGCCAACGGTTTATACAGCCGTTGCAGCGTTGGGATTGGTGTCGGCCATTGTCTTTGCGTCCCACCGGAAAGTCGCGCCTATAAGGATCATAGCGGCCGCAGGAGTTGGCCTGGCTGTAGCGCTCGGCTGGTTGATAACATTTGCCATCGCGCAAGCATCTTTTGAAGTCGTGCCTGTGTCTTCAGTCACGTTTACCGGACCGGCCACGGACACACTAATGGCGTTGGTTGCAAGTCGAAACGTTGTGTTGTCCTTCGGTATCGGCCTTGTCCCAGGCGTAGTAATTGGCGCGGCAGGCTCAGCCTTGACTGCAGGGGAGTGGAGGATCGAACGATTTGGCTCGGATACTCCGATGGAACGCTACCTCGTAGGGGCTGTTCTCATGGGGTTTGGGGCCATGCTGGCGGGAGGTTGCGCGGTGGGTGCCGGGCTTTCAGGAGGGTCCGCCCTGTCATTGACCGCATGGGTTGCCGTATTTTTCATGTGGGTCGGGGCGATCAGCACGCATAGATTATTGATGCTAATCCCTGTTCCGCAACATTCCTGAGCTACTCGAATTCCATCTGTTCGAAAACGCGCCCTGCATTTTTCGTGGCCAGTTCTTCAAACGTGTCCAGGTTGGCGTAAGGTGACTGATCGACGTAGTAAGCCTCAGCCAGATCACCTCCTGCATCCATATGCTCTTGAATCTTGCCGCGCAGATATATCAGGTAGTCGCGTGTATAGCGGCGCACCTGATCCATGTTCGTAGGATGGCCGTGTCCCGGTATCACATAAGTAGCATCTAAAGCCTCGAATTCGGTGTCCCAAGTTTCAAGCCAATCCGCTGTATAGGTGTCTTGAAAGATTGGCAGCATGCGTTCGTGAAACGCCATGTCTCCCGCAATGACAAGGCTTTGGTTCGGCAACCAGATCGAGATATCGCCGGGACTATGGGCGGGGCCGAGGTACTTTGCCTCAATCCGGAATTCACCCATCTCAACCACGTATTCATCATCGAATGTCTCGGTTGGGCCGGCCAGGAATGTTCCGTCTGCCTTGTCCTGATTGTATCGCTGCATTCCTTGCAGAATTTGCAGGCCATATTCCTCGAATTCAGCCGCTGCTTCTGAATGTGCGATGATCGGAATGCCGAGTTCTGACCAGTAAGCGTTGCCAAGCATCGCGTGCCCCTGGCCATTCTCGTTGAAGACAAGTCTGACCGGCTGATCCGTGATGGCCTGAATTTCCTTGTGAAGCGCTTCGGCAAGGACATAGGCTGCACCGCCGTTTATGACGACCACACCTTCACCGGTTACAATGAAACTGAGATTGTTGTTGTGACCAGAGTTTTCATAGGTCGGTGGGGCGGTTGCGCCAATGGCGGAATAGACGCCAGGGAAATACTCGACCGGTTTGGAATACAGCACGCTTTGCGGATATTGGTCTGCAATTTCCTCGCTTGCCCAAGCTGGTGCGGCCAAGGCCAAGGCAATCGCAAGCGTTCGTATCATGTTGGTTCTCCAATGAACTTATACGCAGAGCCAGTTTTTTCGACCCGGCCGATTCCACCATTCGGCAGGTGGAAGCCAATTATCTTCATTTGCTCGCGAGAAATCTGATCTAGCAGCAAACTACGAGTTGCTGCAGCTGTCTGTGGATCCTGATCCGTACCACTGTGCCAATCAGGCCGTTCAAAAGCCACGTGTGGATTTCCCAACGCGTCGCCGACAATCATCACGGATTCACTGCCGCTGCGGATTTCAAACGCCATGTGGCCGGGTGTGTGCCCAAAGCTTGCACGGGCGGCAATGCCTGGAAGGATCTCTTGTCCGTCGTCAAAGAACGCCACCTGATCCTCAATTTCTGCCATCCGGCGCTTCGCGCCTACAGCGAACGCAGCGCGATCTTCTCCTATCGAATCTACCGTTGAAGGGTTCCACCAATAATCCCACTCTTTACGGCCAAAGTGATGCGTCGCGTTGGGGAAAAGCAGGTCGTCGAAGTCATCCAAAATGCCCCAGATGTGATCCGGGTGCGCATGGGTGAAAATCACGTGCGAAACGTCTTCGGGCGACAGGCCGATTGTTTCAACAGTTTCCATAAGTTTGCCAGACGTGGGCATGAAATCCGGCCCAGCTCCGACATCGAATAGCACCGTGTTTTTACCATCACGATAGAGCGCCACGTTGCACTCTGGCTCGTACTTGGTCGCGTCCACTCGATTGCGATTCAGAAGCTGCTCGAGTTCTTCTTTCGGCATGTACCCAAAGACCATTTCCGGTGGCAATGACAGGTACCCGTCTGATACGGTTGAAATCCGAGCTGAAGAGCCGAGTTGCAACTCGGCCCTCACGATCCTGGATTGAGTGCCAAGCATCCCAAGGCAAGCGGCGCTGTACAAGAAAGTGCGGCGAGAAAATGCATTTCCATCCATACACAATCAATAAAATGAATGTTATTATTTGTAAATGGAGAAAGAAAGGCTGTGTGTGCAAAGCTGCTTTCGTCTTGATCACTAAGAAGTCTACTCAACTTCTTCGGTACCGGCGGGTAAGTTAGCGATTACACCGGTGCCCCTGAGAGCCTGCATCTCAACTCTTGGAGCGAAATGGGACTGGTTGCGGCGTGTGGCGTTTCCCGCTTTTTCGTGACGATTCCCAGTTCTTTTTGAACACAAAATTCGTCTGCTGTTACCCAAAATGCCACCCAAACCATGTTTGCGGTACGTGAGAGCAACGCTGAGTTCACGTTTCTAACTGATATGTTATGGGGATTTGGTAGCGGAGGAGGGACTTGAACCCCCGACACGCGGATTATGATTCCGCTGCTCTAACCAACTGAGCTACTCCGCCATGAGTGAATGGCGATTTAAGGGAGGGGTTGGGGAGGGTCAAGAGGGAAATGGCGCCTTTGTTGGGAATATTTTAGCTGGGACTAATCCGAATTCGGCACAACCGTCGCCCTGGGTTCTGTATTTTGTACCACGCCGCGAATGAAGTTGTTGCAGATGTCCGGGACTGTCAGGGGGATCATATGGCCCAGCCCTTCGATCTGTTCAAAACTCAGACCAAACGCCTGCATTGATTCACCGTGTTGCGTGGCTGACAAGAGCGCATCCTGTGCTCCAAACAATATGGAGCCAGGCACTTTCAGGTCGCCATAACGGGCGACCTGCGCCGGCATGCTCTGTTCAATCCCGATCACATCCTGTGAGGCGCTGATAAACGCGGATGGACGCATCCCCAGAGCGCCGCCGGCGCGGTCCAGAAAGTCTTGGGGCGCGGGTTCTGGCGCAAAAGCCGCGCTAAGGGTGTGCGGTGCGGTTTTTGCGGCCAGCGGGACGGCAATCGTGTTGCCGATCAGACTGCGCAGCCATTCTGTCCGGATTTCAAGCGGTTTGAACACGGCGGGCGGCCCGGGCATCGCCTGAGTAAGCGGAGCTAGCAGGGCCAGCGCTTTGATCTTGTCTGGGTAATCCAGCGCCATCGCCAGAGAAACCGCGCCACCCAGCGAATGGCCGACCAGAATTGGGTTGCTGACCCCCTTTGCCTCTAGAAATTCATGTATCATGCGGCCCTGTTCGGGCAACCGCCCAAGCTCTGCCGTCTCACGAGTTGAGTATCCGCAACCGGGGCGATCCACGGCAATGACGTGAAAATCCTCGGCCAGTTTATCCATCAAGGCGTAGGTGAAATGTTGCAACTGCCCGGCCAGCCCATGAATGAGCACAACCGTCTGATTGGAAGGGTCGCCCTTTTCCACATAGTGGATATTGCCGCCGCGCACGGGAATGATAACCCCCGGTTGTGGGACACGCATCCGGCCGTCACGGGTCAGCTTGCGTGTCCAAAGATTCATCGCAACAAGAAACAGCGCAATGAACAGCGCAATAGTCAGGAAGATTGTCATCAGCCTATCCTCTGGATGGAGCAGATCAGATTACTGACCGGATAGCGCCACAACCCGAAGGCAATGTCCACAGCTCGCTTAAAGGATCTAATGCGGACTGGGTTAGCCGCGCAAGATCGTTCCAGTTGGATCAAAGGGCGGTTCTTTCAGGATCGTTGCCCTATGCGGGCGCCCTAATACCATGACCTCGACCCTATCGCCGGCCTCGGCACCCGAAACATAGCCCAAGGCCAGCGACATACCCACGGAATAGCCATAAGCGCCCGATGTCACCCGACCGATTCCGCGCCCGTCCATGAAAATGGGTTCGCCTCCGGTCGCGTCAGCGTTCGAAGCTGCGGTGTCGGCTTCGTCCAGATGCAGCAGGACAAGCTGCTCTCTGGCCGGAGAGGTCATGGCAGAATTGGCGGCATCTTTGTTTAGGAACGATTTGTCGAATTTGCACAACCGGTCCAAACCGACCTCGTGTGGCCAGTATTCGGGGCTGTATTCGCGCCCCCAAGACCCATAGCCCTTTTCGATCCTCAGCGACATCAGTGCGCGGCTGCCAACTGGGCCTGCGCCGAACTCTTTTCCGGTCTCGATCAGCGCCTCATACAGGCGGAGTTGATCTTTCGCGGCGCAATGCGCCTCCCAGCCCAGATCGCCGGTGAAGGAGACACGCAGCGCCAGGACCGCAATTCCGGCGATTTCGATCTGTTGCGAGCGCATGAAGGGGAAATCCTCGGGGCTGAGCGAGGTATTCGTAAGCCGTTGCAGGATTTCCCGCGATTTCGGTCCAGCCACGTTAAAGCCGCAAGTCTCTTCGGTGCGGCTTTCGAAACGGGTGCCATCGGGCAGAGGAACCTGTTTGAAGAACCGTTTGTGATAGCGCTCGGCCATGCCCGAGCCGATGATCCAGAATTCGTCGTCGGCCACGCGGGTCACGGTGAAATCGCCGGCAATACCTCCCCGTTTTGAGATCAGCGGGGTCAGGCAGGATCGACCAACCGATCTCGGCATGGAATTTGCGAATACGGCATTAAGCCAACCCTCGGCTCCCGGACCTTTGCAAACATATTTGGCAAAGTTTGAGATGTCGATGATCCCGGCCCGATCGCGCAGCATCCGGCATTCCGCGCCCACCGGTTCCCACCAGTTCTGGCGGGTGAATCCGTTGGTGTCCGTGGCGCCGGGCGCCTCTGCGAACCACAGCGGGTGTTCCCATCCGACATTCAGGCCAAAGACGGCACCCATGTCCTTTTGCCTGTCATAAATCGGGCGGGTCCGGGCAGGGCGTCCTGCGCTGCGTTCTTCATTTGGGAAGTGGATGGCAAAGCGGTGTGCGTACTGGTCCTGCACGCGGGCCTTGGTGAAATCTTTCGTAGCCCATGTGTCGAACCGCGCCACGTCCCAGGCGAACATGTCGTATTGGGTTTCGCCTTCGATGATCCACTGCGCCGCCATCAGGCCCATGCCACCCGATTGCGAGAATCCCGGGATGATGCCGTTGCAGCAGAAATAGCCGTCGACCTCGGGCACTGGTCCCATCAGAACGTTGGCATCCGGTGACCAGATCATCGGTCCGTTGATGACCCGTTTGATCCCGGCGTCGCCCACGGCAGGTACGCGTTCGATGGCGTTCATCATATTCTCTTCGATCCGCTCCAGATCGTCGGGGAACAGATCATGTGCAAAGTCCAGGGGTGTGCCGTCCTCGGCCCAGAATTTCATATCCTTTTCATAAGCCCCCACCAAAAGGCCCTGACCTTCCTGCCGCAAATAGTACTCGCCATCGCGGTCACTGACCGAGGGCAGGCGAGTATCATGCGCCGCGACGTCAGCCATGGTTTCGGTGACAAAATACTGATGCTCGGTCGGTTGCAGGGGTAGCTCGATCCCGGCCAACATGGCAACTTCGCGGCCCCACAGACCGGCGGCATTCACAACCCACGGCGTTTGGATGTCCCCCTTAGGGGTGCGTACGATCCAGGTGCCGTCTTCTTGCTGATCTGTTGCAGTGACCGGCGTAAAGCGGTGGATTTCGGCCCCACGCTGGCGCGCGCCGACAGCGTAGGCGTTGGTGACCCCCGAGGGATCAACATTACCGCCATCAGGTTCGTACATGACACATCGGATGCCATCGTAATTGACCAGCGGGTTCAGACGCTGCGCCTCTTCGATGCTGATCTCATAGAAATTCATCCCGTACAGCTTGGCCTTGGCGGCCTGCAGCCTAAGCTGGTGCTCGCGCTCTTCGGTTTGGGCCAGATATAACGAGCCGGGCTGGAACACGCCGCAGCTTTGGCCGGTTTCAGCCTCAAGCTCTTTGTACAGCGTCATCGTATAGTGTTGGATGCGGCTGATATTGGTGCTGTCATGCAGTCCGTGGATGTTCGCCGCCGCGTGCCAGGTCGAGCCGGATGTCAGTTCATCCCGTTCCAACAGCACCACGTCTGACCACCCGGATTTGGTCAGGTGATACAGGATCGAGCACCCAATCACACCACCGCCGATTACCACTGCCTGTGCATTTGTCTTCATGAGTCTGTCATCCAAAATTTTGGTCTTGTCGTCATGTGTTACCAGTACTGAACCCAAGACAACGGGTTTAAATTTCACGTGGGATTGAACAGATATAAACCAAGGTTAGTCTCCGATGCCCACCACTATGCACGTCCATACTCGACCAGTCTGTGGTTCAATTCATCTGTTTCAGAGGCCCCGGCTTCCAGGGCGAATATAAAGGCGTGGGTCAGGTAAAAACAGGCCGCGTCGATATCTTGCACCGCTTCGCATTCATCTGCTGCAATAGTGTAATAGCGGACCAACGCGGCAGGATCATCATGATCATGCGCCTCAAGTAGCAAGCGATCCAGTTCTGTTCTGTCCATCGGGTCTCCGTCGCGTCTGGCCAGTCGTGCGTGGCCAGACAGCTGGTTCAGTCGGCGCGACCGCTTTCAATCTGTGTCGCAACCCAGTGATGGAAATTATGGGTCGGACCATCCATCACCGGAGAGAATCGACCGCCGTCGAACAACATTCCGTGCCGACCCTTTTGCATCCCTTCAACAACGAACACATCCTCTTCAAACACAGTTTTCCATTGCTGGGCGTTTGCCGCCCTCAGGCCATCATGTTCAGGTGTGTCTTCGATGCTTTTGGCATAATAAAGCTCGATATGCTCAACGGTATTTTCGTGATCAACCGGTTCCAGGACAATGGCAAAGGCATGGTCACGCTGCACACCCAAAAGAACATTCGGATACACGGCCACATACTCTGCACCCTCATTCCATCGATCGCTGAGCCCGTCGAAATCGGCGAATGTGGTGCCGTCATGGTCAGTGAGTTGTCGATAGACAAGCGTGCCTTGACCGGAATAGTGCCCGCGCACTTCGATGTTATAGTGATCCTCAAGTCGCGAATAGCTGTTCAGGCCGGGATGCACCCAGGGCAGGTGATAGCTTTCGCAATAGTTCTCAACCGCCAGCTTCCAGTTGGTCTTGACCTCCAACTTGAACGAAGAGGCCTCACCGCCGTGATGTACTGGTTGATCAAACTCTTTCCAGCGTTCCAATAGGGCGGCGTGCGCCTCTTCGAATTCGGGCGCATTGCCGTCCACATTCACAAAGACCACGTCCCGCCAGACATAAGAGCGAATACGGATCAGGCCCAGAGATTTGCGATCCACGTCCTCATGGGTGTTGTGACCGGCGCCGCCAACATGTGGCGTCGCACGCAGCTCTCCCTTCAGGCTGTAGCACCAGCTGTGATAGGGGCAACGGATCGCGCCACTTATCTTGCGAGGGGTATCGACAAGGATCATCCCGCGGTGACGGCAGGTATTTTGAAATACGCCAACCTCACCATCCCGATCCCGCACGATTAGTAAAGGCATGCCTAGGAAATCGACCGGCATGGCATCGCCTTCCTCGGGCACGTCTTTGCCAAAGCCGATCCCGGACCAGTTGGCGTACAAAACCGATCTACGCTCTTCGGCGAAAAGTGCCGGGTCGATATAGTGTTCGTTTGGCAGGCCGTTTGCGACATTCACATCGACCAGAACGGAAGACAGCGCAGTATGCTTGTTCATCGGGCTCTCCTGCAGGTGTTGTTTGTTCTCTATTGGCGGATACGCTGGCATCCACTCAATATCAGAAAACCTCATCACAGGGTGATTTCACCTAAACCGAACCGTCCTGAACCTCTTGAATGATCCAATCTTTCAGCGCCCGGGCACTTTCGGACAAGTCTTCATCCGAGCGGCCAACCAGATAAAACTGGTTTGGAGCGATCTGGAGGTGGGGCCCGATTGCCACCAGCTTTCCCGATTGCAGCATGGGTTGGATCAAGCGTTGCCATCCAAGAACCAGCCCGGCCCCCTTACGCGCCCGCTGGAGGGCTACCGAATAGCTGTTCACACGAGAATCGATCGGAATGGTTCCCGTGTACCCGAGTTGTTGAAACCATTCGGGCCAAGTGGTCCAGCTGCGGTCTTCAGAGTCCAGATGTATCAGTCGTTCAGCGGCGAGATCTTCAAGGCTTGCACCGGCCAACCGATCCGCCACCTCTGGGCAGGCGACGGGGACCAGACAATCCCGAAACAGAGGAGTGTGCGAAAGGTCACCGTTGCCGTCCCGGCCGTAGCGAATAAAGAAATCGATATCCGGCCGATCCCGAAATGGTCGATCCTGTGAAAGCTGGTCAACATTTACTTCAGGCATTTCGCGCCAGAACCGGATTACCGATGGCGACAACCAAAGAGCAGCCACTGCAGTGGTTGATCCTACGGTTACCTTTTCGACGGTGGCACGGTCGCGGATTGTTGCCAGTGTTTTTGAGATGCGGGTAAACGAAGAAGCCAGCGCGTCATACAGCGCTTTGCCGTCTTCCGTCAGTTCGACCCCTCGGTGTTTGCGCTGGAACAAGGCGGTGCCAAGATCACCTTCCAACGCTTTGATCTGATGACTGACCGCGCCCGGCGTTACCGACAGTTCTTCAGCCGCATGCTTAAAGCTTAGATGGCGCGCAGCGGCTTCGAAGGCCGACAGCGTGGTGAGTGGCGGCAGATTATAGTGGCGTCTGGACATGACAGGTGTAGCCGTTGGTGGTCTTCAGGTTAATTCTTCTCACTCAAATATTGGACTTTTTAAGATTGTGCGCCAGAAGAAATTTTCCAAAACGATGATGTTGAGTGCCGTGTTTCCGATACGTGCGGTAAAGATCAGGCAATGTTTCTGTGACGACCGGGTTTGGTGTCAGCCAGTTCATTGACGGTTCTTATGCCATCACCGACATGGAGTGGATCATGGATATGGGCGGAGATGATCCCGCGCTAAGCATGGCAGAACTGATAGCAGGTCTGGTCGTCATCATGGGTCTGTAGATCATTTCGGCGGTTTCGGGTGCGGGTCGCTTCCTGCAAACATGTATCGCAATTAGTGAGGCTTGCTTTGACCAAATACCGCAGTCTTTTGGGGAGGATTGGAGGATCGCCCTGTGAATATGCGTACCATGACCCGAACCGGTGGCCGTGCGGCCCGGCGCGCGCTGCGCTCTGCTCCGAATTTCGAGATGTTGCCCGGCCTGACCCGAGGCATCCCCCTATGCGAGGTGATGGATGGCAGCCAGATCGACCGGATCGACAGCGCCTCAATGGATATTCTCGAGAATGTCGGTGTTCAGTTTCGCGATGCAATCGCACTGGAGGATTGGAAAAAAGCTGGTGCAAAGGTCGAGGGCGAACTGGTCTATCTGGACCGGGGCCTGGTCCGAGAGCTGATCGCCACCATTCCCAGCACCTTCAATTATCATGCTCGCGATCCGAATAAGAACGTGCGACTGGGCGGACGGCACTCGATCTTTGTGCCGATGACCGGCGCGCCCTTTCTGCGCGATCTCGATGACGTGAGGCGCAATCCGACGCTCGATGATCTGGCAATGTTCCACAAACTAAGCCACATGCTGCCGGCGATGCATTCCTCGGCGCATCACATTGTCGAACCTTACGACCACCCGATCAGTCAGCGACATTTGCGCATTACCTATTCGTCGATGAAACATTCGGACAAGACGTTCATGGGTATGACCACTTCGCCCAGAAACGCCGAAGACGTCATTGAGATGTGTGCGATCCTGTTCGGGGAAGATTTCATTGAAGATCACCCGGTCACCACGGGCAACTGCAACGGAAACTCTCCGCTGGTCTGGGACGAAACGATGCTGGGCGCGATGCGGGCCTTTTCTCGCCGCAATCAGCCTGTCTTGTGCTCGCCCTTTGTGCTGGGCGGGGCCAATACGCCCGCATCGGTTCCCGCCACAGTGGCGCAGTTGAACGCCGAAGCACTGAGCGCGCTGGCCTATACCCAAGTCATTCGCAAAGGTGCTCCGGCGATTTACGGGCACTACCTGTCGACGGTGTCGATGAAATCAGGTGCCCCGATGGCCGGCACGCCCGAGATCAGCCTGATGAACTTTATGATCGGGCAGATGGCCCGGTTCTACGACGTTCCATGGCGCACTTCGAATACGCTGGGTGGGGCCAAGACATTTGATGCGCAGGCCGGCTACGAATCCGCCACGACGCTGCAGGCGGTTCTTCATTCCGGTGCGAACTATATTTGGCATTCGGCTGGCTGGAATGAGGCTGGGATGCATTGTTCCACCGCCAAGTTCATTGTCGATGCTGAACAATGTGCGATGGCTTATCGCATGGCAGAAGGCCCGCAATGGGATGATTTCGACCAAGCTCTTGCCGCCATTCCAGAGGTCGGTCCAGGCGGGCACTATCTGGGTCATCCGCACACGCAGGACAATTTTCAAACGGCGTTTTTCATGCCCGAGATGTTCGACAATAACTCGATTGAGCAATGGGTGGCAGAAGGCGGGGTTGAGATCACTGAGCGCGCGTTGAAGCACGCGCGCAAGCTGCTGGCCGAATACCAGGAACCGACACTGGACGTGGCCAAAAACGAGGCCCTGCTGGACTATATTGCCCGGCGTGAACGGGAAATTCCCGCCGCTGACGAGCTGAACCAAACCTATTAAAGATTTCGCCTTGGACCTATCCCGACTGCATTGTCGGGTGGGTTTCTATTTAGCACTCGGAGGGAAAATGGAGCTGACGGGCAAAACAGCGCTCATCACAGGGGCTGCGGGTGGCATCGGATCTGCTATTGCACAGCGGATGCGGCAGGCAGGGGCACGAGTTGCGGTTGCGGACGTTTCGGTTGAGGGTATCGAAGCCGACGCCCATTTGCCCGGCGATTTGCGCGAGAGTGCTTATGCAGATGCATTGCCGCAACATGCGGCGGATGCGCTGGGCGGGCTGGATATCGTTGTTAACAATGCGGGGGTCATCACCCGCGGAGCGGTGACCGAGACCTCGGATACCGACTGGGCATTGTCGCTGGGCGTGAATGTCGAGGCGCCCTTTCGCATCTGTCGCGCCGCAATCCCGATCATGGCGGCGCGTGGTGGTGGCGCCATCGTGAACACCGCGTCATGCTGGGGCCTGCGCCCTGGGCCGAACCACGCGGTCTATTGCATGACCAAGGCAGCCATTGCGTCGTTGACACAATGCATGGGTATGGACCACGCGCATCAGGGCATCCGCATTAACGCCGTATGCCCGAATGAAGTAAACACGCCGATGCTGCGGTCGGGGTTTGAAAAACGCGGCTTTGATCCGGATACTGCCGTGGCCGAGCTGGGCCGGACGGTGCCCTTGGGGCGTATCGCCGAGCCCGAGGATATTGCTGATGTGGTGATGTTTCTTGCCTCGGACGCCGCGCGCTATGTGTGCGGGGCATTGCTGGAAGTGAACGGAGGAAAACCGGTTTCATGACGCGATTTACCGGCAAAACCGCGCTGGTCACGGGCGGGCGCAGCGGTATCGGACGCGCCATCGCGGAACGTTTGCAACACGAAGGTGCACGGGTCTTTACCGCGCAACGTGGGAGCGATCCGGAATTCGAAGGGTTCGAGGCCGATTTCAGAGATCCCCTCAGCCCGCAAACGGTGGTCAATCAGGTCGTTGATCAGGCCGGGCGATTGGACATTCTGGTCAATAATGCAGGCATGATGCAGGAAGCCGGCGTCGAGCAGATGAGCCTTGCGGACTGGCAGCGCACGTTGACAGTCAACCTCACGGCCCCGTTCCTGCTGATCAAGGCGGCGCTGCCCCATTTACGACGGGCCGGCGGGGCGATTGTCAATATCGGCTCGATTGAGGGGCTGGGCAGCAATCCCGGCCATGCCGCCTATTGCGCATCCAAAGCCGGGTTGCATGGTCTGACACGAGCGGTGGCCGTGGATCATGGGGCAGAGGGCATTCGTTGCAACGCCGTGGCCCCTGGCTGGATCGACACCGAGTTGAACGTGGATTTCATCGCCTCAATGCCGGACCCGGAGACATTTCACGAGGATATCAAGCGCATACACCCCGTTGCCCGAACCGGAAGCCCACAAGAGGTTGCGGCGCTCGTCGCCTTCCTGGCGTCGGGTGATGCCAGCTTTATCACCGGGCAGGTCTACACAGTAGACGGAGGCCGCATGGCCAAGCTGAGCCTGCCCTGATCACTCGTCCCGCGCGCGCCATTCTTTCCAGCGCAGCACCGCATTGGCACCGATCTCGCGGAATGGCTTTGGGGGTAGGCGTTTGGGTTGACCCTGGGCGTCGAAATACCGGGTGATATTCGAGCTGTGGCCGCAGGCGCGTTCTGCCGCCGCGATACCGGTCAGGGTGCCGCGCGCCGTGCCCAGCCCGTTCTGGACACAGCCAGAAATTACGCCCTGTTCGACCTCTCGTGCGACGGCGACGCCGTTCAGGCTGAGGCAGAGATGACCGGCCCAGCGATATTGCATGTCCAGCCCGGCCAACTGCGGAAATCGCTGGTCGAATTTGCGCTGCATCACCCGCGAGGCGCGCGCCAGATCACCAGCAGTCGAGGTCATGCCCGGGCGCAAGGCCGCGCAGGTACGAGTTATGATCCGATTGCCGCCCTGTGCCGTATCAATGCGCCGCATCGTTGTACCCAACGGATCAGATGGTGTGACACTCCAGCGGGGTTGCCCCCCCAGCCGCGACAGTACTTCGGCGTCCAGCTCCGGGGTCATTGCCGCAAACAGGAACAGCTGCATCAGGCGGTCACGCTCGATCCCAAAGCTTTCCAGATGCCCGTTCACCGTGAGGATGACTGTACCAGTGCTGACGGTACCGCGCGCGGTTTTTACCAGCCACGCACCGCCTTGCTTCTCAAACCCGGTCACGCCAGAGCTCTCGTACAATGCAATGCCATCCTTGATCAGTCCCGCAGCCAGACCGCGAATATAGCCTGCTGGTTGCAACATAACCGTGCCGGGTGTGTATAGCCCCGACCGATAGTGGCGCGACCCTGTCAGGGCGTGCATCTGCTGTTGGTCGAGCATTTCACTGGTCTCACCCAAAGTGCTGAGATGATGCGCATAGCTGATATTATGTGCATGTCCCGCCGCGCTCACCGCTCCGTTAACCTTGCCAGCCGGATCAAAGAAATTCGGGTCGATCTGATATTGCTCGACCGCCGATCGGGCAAAATCAATTGCAAGTCGGTTTAGTGTGATCATGGTGCGATCATCCCCCGGCCCGGAATAATTGTCCGAGGCCAGGTCATGTGGCAGATCGATCATAAAACCCGTATTGCGCCCAGCAGCCCCTTCGGCCACGCGGCCAGCCTCAAGCACGATGATCTTTGCGTCGCTTTGCAGCTGCCTCAAACGCTGTGCCGCTGACAGGCCTGCGAAACCGGCACCAACAATCACGACATCCGCCGTCAGATCACCATCCAGTTCTTGGGCTGGGGGTGGATCGCCTAATATGACGCTCCAGGCCGCAGGTCCGCGATGGACTGGCAGGGTTCGGGCGGCATAGCTGCTCAATCCACGGCCTCATCCGCATCGTCGGACAGGTCGACCCAGATGGTTTTTAGCTGGGTATACTGGTCATGCGCATGGATCGAGTTGTCGCGCCCACCAAAGCCAGACTGTTTATAACCGCCAAAGGGCGTGGTGATATCGCCCTCTCCAAAACTGTTTACAGTCACCGTTCCCGCCCGGATCATCCGCGCCCCGCGAATGGCGCGTTTCGCATTGGCTGTGAAGATCGACGCACACAAACCATACTCGGTATCGTTGGCGATCTTGATGGCCTCATCAAAGCTGGAAACCGTGATCACCGAAAGAATGGGACCAAAGATCTCGTCACGTGCCAGGATGGCGTCATTGCCAGGGAGTTCGACTACGGTGGCCTCGACAAAGCCATTGTCCGCTTTGCCTCCGATCACTACGTTTTCGGCCTGATCCAGATATCCGCAGACCTTATCGAAATGAGCTTCGCTGACCATTGCGCCCAATCGTGTTTCCGGGTTCAGAGGCTCGCCGACATTCCATTGCTTTACATGATGGGCGATGCGGTCGAGCAACTCGGCCTTTATGTCCTTGTGGACAATCAGGCGGGACGTGGCCGAGCAGTTCTCACCCATATTCCAGAACGCACCGTTGACGATATGTGCCGCCACGCGGTCCAGATTTTCTGCATCTTCCATCACAATGGCCGGATTCTTGCCGCCCATTTCAAGCACCACCTCTTTGGCGTTGCTTTCCGCCGAATAGCTCAGGAACCGTTTGCCAGTCACGGTTGAGCCGGTGAAGGACACCATATCTATATCCATGTGCCGTCCAATAGGTTCGCCCACCTCGGCACCTGCGCCGGGGACGATGTTCAGGACGCCGCGTGGCAGACCGGCCTCCATCGCCAGTTCGGCCAGCCGCAATGCCGTCAGTGAAGTTTCCTCGGCCGGTTTCACCACCACCGAGCAGCCCGCAGCCAGAGCGGGCCCGATTTTCCATGCCAGCATCAGCAATGGGAAATTCCAGGGCAGGACTAACCCGACAACGCCAATCGGCTCGCGCACGACCAAAGCGATGTGGTCGTCACTGGCGGGCGAGACCTGATCATAGATCTTGTCGATCGCCTCAGCGTGCCATTTCAGGCAATGAATGGTCTCGGGCAGGTCGACGGTCTCGCAGTCAAAGATGGTCTTGCCACTGTCGATACTTTCCATCACCGCCAGTTCACGTGCATTGCGTGTGATTAGTTTGGTCAACCGGATCAGCACATTTTTGCGCTCGGATGGGTGCAGCCTCGACCAGCGGCCATCTTCGAACGCTTCGCGCGCCTTCTCGACGGCAAAATCCACGTCCGCTACACCACAGGCGGCAATGTTGGCCAATTTCTTGTTGGTCGCCGGGTTAACCGTTGTGAAGGACTGCCCTGAAATCGCCGGGCGGTACGCGCCATCAATAAAGGCGCCGGTTGGCAAGGTCAGACTCGCGGCGATGGAGTCGTATTCGTCCTGCGTCAGCAATGTCATACCTTACCCCTCTGCCATGATGTCAGCGATTTTCTGTTTCAGCACGCGCGTCACTTGCTCTAGCGCGCGTTTGTCATCTTTGTTCAAAGATTTCAGCGGCGGTCGAACGGTGCCCGCGTCAATCCCATTCATTGTGACACCATGCTTGATGGTCTGGATGAATTTTCCACCCTGTTCCAATACCCGCATCAAGGGCATCAGCGCCGACATGATCCGGCGGCCCTTGGCATAATTGCCCTCGATTACACAGGCCTGGTATAGCGCCACATGCTCGGCAGGCAGAAAGTTCGAGCCGCCACAGACCCAGAACGGCGCGCCCCAGGCAAAGAACTCCAGCGCCTGATCGTCCATACCGCATCCCAGTTGGATATGCGGATAGTCCCGCGCCAGAAGATGAACCCGGTTGATATCGCCCGAACTTTCCTTGATGCCGCAGAAATTCCTGCTGCGTCCGACGCGGTCCAGGAATTCCTCGCCCATCATCGTGCCTGTGCGGTGAGGATAATTGTACAGCATTACCGGCAGGTCGGCGGCCTTGTCGATGGCCAGCGCATTCAGCGCATTTTCGCGGTCGGTGGGCACCGAATAGGGCGGGCTGGCCAACAGGATCGCATCTGCCCCGATTTCCTTTGCACCCGACGCCAGCGCAACCGAGTCCGACGTCAACATCGCGCCCGTGCCAACAACCAGAGGCAAACGGCCTTTCAGACGCACATGGGTGAACCGCGCCAATTCCAGCCGTTCCTCCACGGTCTGCGCATAATTCTCACCGGTCGACCCGCCCGAGATCAGACCATGCACGCCATTCTTGATCAGAAGCTCGATCACCTGCGCCAGCGCGTCCCAGTTGACGCTGTCATCGGCCTGATAGGGCGTGACCACCGGGGTATAGACCCCCTCAAATCGGAAAATTGGATTCATTCCGTCCTCATGCAGGTTTCGAAAGCGGTGGGAGGCCCATTGGGACATCCAGCGCATCGGGCATCACGAACAGTTCGATCTGATCGCGTGACAGGTTCCAGTGATCTTCGGCCAGCTGCGCAGCAGCCGTTTCATCGCGTGTCTCTATGGCGTCGATGATGGCGTCGTGTTGCTGGCTTGCCTCGGACAGGTTTTCGACCATCCTGCCCGACTGTGGCCGGTAGAAGGTCATGCCGATACGGGCATGGTCTATCAGCAAACGGTTGAAAGAGGGCAATAGATAGACATTGCCCGACATTTCGCCGGTCACTTCGTGAAAGCGGTT
This sequence comes from Ruegeria sp. CDSB022, assembly GCF_059611145.1. NCBI lineage: Bacteria > Pseudomonadati > Pseudomonadota > Alphaproteobacteria > Rhodobacterales > Roseobacteraceae > Ruegeria > Ruegeria sp. CDSB022. The sequence continues at coordinate 383,018 of NZ_JBXWOZ010000003.1, forward strand.
ATTGGCCAGGGCGCGCTCTTCGGCTGCCCCATCCCGCAGCGCGGCCTTGAATGCCTGCTGTGCGGTTTTCAGGGCTTCAATCTGCACAGGCTTTGCATTCGCCGCTGCCAGTCGCAGGATTGCACCATAGATCATCGGAGCGGCCAGAAAGAAATCGCGCAAGGTGGTATACGACATTTCGGACACGCGCGCGCTGCGGTTTGTTCGCAGGTCCAGATATCCTTCTCCGGCGAGTTGTCGGAACACTTCGCGTAAAGGCGTTCTCGACAGGCCAAACGCATCGGACAGATGCACCTCGTCCAGATCGGTGCCAGGTTGCAGGCGCAAAGTCAGGATCGAGACCTTCAAGTGCTCGGCCAGCTGCGTTTTGCGGGTTTTTGCGACGTCCTTCATTCGGATCCTCCAGCCCAGCCAGCAAGAATCGATTGGGTTCGATTGCCTCCTTTTTGTATCCGAATAAAATACATATTGTATACATGGAAATTTCGTGCAGCATAATCCAACGACAAAGACTCAGCCAATCCGGCCGAACAAAGTGGAAAACCCTATGCCTCAGATGCGGCACATCACCATTGTTCTGATCGAGGAGTTCTCGCATCTCGCCTTTTCCTGTGCCGTCGAACCACTGCGGATCGCCAATCTGGTCAGTGAGAAAACGCTATATGATTGGACGCTGATATCGGAGGACGCAGAGCGTGCAGTATGTTCCAATAAGGTGGTGACACTTGTGCATGGCGGGTTGGGCGATATTCCAAAGACTGATCAGCTGTTTGTCTTGTCGGGCATCCACATGCGCAACCATGTCTCACGCGACCTTCTGGCGACGTTGCGACGCGAACGTGCGCGGGGCACGCCGATCGGGGCATTGTGTTCTGGTGCTTGGCTTCTAGCAGAGGCTGGATTTCTGGATGGCTCTCAGGCTGCGATCCACTGGGAATATCACGATGCGTTTATGGAAGCGTTCCCAGAGGTGAACCTTGTGCGCAGTGTCTTCGTGGCAGACGCGAAACACATCACGGCATCGGGTGGGACGGCAACTGCCGATCTTATGCTGCATCTGATCGGACGCGACCACGGCGAGGAGCTGGCGATCGCGGTTGCAGACCAGATGGTGTATAATGCTGCCCGCAACGCAACGGCCAAACAAAGGGTATCATTGCAATCGCGCAACGGGATGCGTAACGCACATCTGGCTCGGGCTATCCATACCATGCGCGAATGCCTTGAAGCACCGGTTTCTCCGTCAAAGATCGCGGATGATCTTGGCATATCCACGCGCCAGTTAGAGCGGTTATTTGGTAAGTATCTCAACACTTCGCCCAAAAAATACTTTATGGAATTGCGCCTGGAACGCGCGCAAAAGCTTTTGCTTCAGACCGAAGCATCCGTCACCGAGGTCGCCTTGGCTTGTGGCTTTGAAAATCCCGGTCATTTCTCGCGGGTTTATCGATCCAGTTTTGGTGTCACACCGCATTCGCAAAAAAGCAAAATCGACTGACGGAAGGCAACGGGGGGAGCTGCTCTGCCCTAGGGCGAGCCCGGCCCGGCAGGCGCTCACCCCCTAGTCCCGCTTGTACCCCCTCGTTAAATTCAAACTCGTAAACTGATCAGCAGGATTGACTGTTTGTATTTGGTAAAAAGGGCACAAATTCTGCAAGATCGTGTCAGATGTAAGGGAGTTTAGGGCGACATAAAGGCCCAGATTTCAGCAAAAAATGCGGCCCAAATCCCACACAATTAATAACTCAATTAGCCAAGTTTGTCCTTGAGTTTGCGTTACATATGAAAAATGACTTTTAAGTTTAGCCAAAATACCGGGTATACTTACAAACTATGGCAGAGATTCACATCGGGATGCATTTTCGAACCCCCATGTTCCCTTCAGCAACCAAAGCCGGAGGCCATGCATGAATTTCGAAACTTACCAGCCGGTCGTGACACCAGTCCCGCCAGTCATACCCGTAGACGTGCGCGAGGTTCAGATTATTCAGGCCTCTCAGGCGGCCAGTGCAGCATTTGAAAAGTTATCCGCCACGGCATTATTTGAGGTGGATACAGTCACTGATACCCAGAAGCGCATACTTGCGATCTTTCGCTGGTATTTTCTGGCGGCCTTTTGCACGCGCATGTTGTCTGGGGCAACGCATCGGCTGGATCATTTGACGATGCAAGTAGGCATGGATGTATACAGTGCGGTTGGTATGATTTTGTCCCGCGATGAGATCGAGTATTCGAGAAACCTGGTTGAAAAATTGCCGGATTCTGCGGCTGATGCACGGATGAAGGCGATCGGCGCGCGGGGGCACAAGGCAGGTTGGATCGCGGCCAATCAATATAAACAGGGCAGAGGCATGCCCTTAGAGATCAAGGTCGCTCTGTCGGGTGCTTTGGCGGCTGTGGATCGTTTGAATTGAACAGCGGTCCCAATTTGACATGAATTTACAAGTGTAGGTGAATTTGCCTCACAGCAGGCAGGCGCGCTCCTTTCGTTGAAGCTCAGGTCGAAGAGGGAAATGCTGCCCATTCACAGTAGGGGATTGAAAACCGTACCAAATCACTACATTCACCCCTGATAGATCCAACAGGTTAATGCTACATGCCCCTTTCAAGAAGATTGCTAGCCTATGGCTCGGTTCCCGTGGTTGCGATTGTATGCTTTGCCGTTTGGTATACCAGTATCGGTTCCAAACCAGGTCCTGAGTTTGTCCGGCTGGATGGTGGAGAATTCCTGATGGGTTCGCAAAACTTTCAAGCGGAAGAGACTCCGGTCCATCCAGTGAATGTCAGGTCCTTTGACATTACGCGGACAGAAATTACCAACGACCAATTTGCGAAATTTGTCGAAGAAACCGGGTATCAGACAACGGCAGAGCGTGGCTTGTCGGCGGAGGATTTCCCGGGTCTGCCTGCAGATTTGCTTGAGCCTGGGTCGATGGTCTTCGCCCAGCCTAAGGAAGCGGTGTCGCTGAATAATCCCAACGCATGGTGGCGCTATGTCAAAGGTGCAAGCTGGCAACACCCGGCAGGACCGGGCAGTTCAATTGCGGAACTGGGCGACCATCCGGTGGTGCATGTGTCACCCGAGGATGCCGCAGAATTTGCGGAGTGGATTGGAGGTCGTCTGCCGACCGAGGCCGAATGGGAATTTGCAGCTCGCGGCGGGATCGAAGGCGCCGACTACACCTGGGGTGACAGCTATGATCCCAGCAATGGGTGGAAGGCAAACACCTGGCAAGGACAGTTCCCAAGCGAAAACCTGGCTGACGATGGCCATGTCGGAACCGCACCCGTAGCTTCATATGTGGCCAATGGCTACGGCCTGTATGACATGGCGGGCAATGTCTGGGAGCACGTGGCCGACTGGTGGGTGCCGGGGCACATTCCTGGTGACCAAATTGATCCTACCGGCCCGGAAAAGGCTTTTGCCGCCCAGTTCGGTAGCGCATCGATGGGTGCAATGCGGTTGGTCAAAGGGGGCTCATGGCTTTGCGCGCCGAATTTCTGTCTGCGTTACCGACCTGCAGCGCGGCAGCCGGTTGAGATGTCGTTGGGCAGCAATCATGTCGGATTTCGCGTTGTCCGCGATGTAGACTAACCGCCGGGCATTCCGGTCATGCGGCGGGCTTATTCCGCCCCGTACCGGTGGCACAATCGATTCCAGAACATATCAAGCGCGGCAAATTTAACGCCCTTGCGACGGGCAGCGCATATGTTCCAGGTCAGAGGTTGCGTGGTTCGTATCTCTTTCAACATCCCCAATTTCAGGTGCTGATCAAAATCTTCCTTCATTCCTCCGGCAATCAGGTCTGCTCTGCAGGCCATATCGGCAACTAAAGAGAAATCGTCACTTTCGATCTGGGGCAATCGGTCAACAATATGCCAGGCTTTCTCGTCATTCCCCAGAGTGGCGGCAATGGCAGAGCGCCAGTGGCGATGCATATGCGCGGTTATAAACGGATGCCGAAACACCTCAGCGATTGAGACCGGAGTTGCCTGATGAATGGGATGGTCGGGGCGAGCGCAGAAGAAAACGGGTTCCTTTCGAACGACCTGAATGTCCAGATCGCTTAGGTTGGGCGTGTGCGTCAGATCGCAAACCGCCACGTCCAGGCGCCCTATCCGCAATGCTTCGAGGGGTTCCATGGTGGCCCGCACATCAACGCGGACGCGAAGATCTGGCCAGTTATCAAGCAGCTCTGCCAGAAGCGGCGTGATGATCGTCCGGGTCGTCAGGGGGCCGCAGCCGATATTCAGCACCTCCGGGCCGACCGAACGCAGCCGTTTGACTCCTGCTTCAAACTGGCTGGTCGCATTGTGCAGCGCGTCCAGAAGTTGCAGAAAGCGTTTCCCCGCCGGTCTGATGGTTGCGCCGCGGCCTGTCCGTTCGAATAGCGCCTGACCGGCATAAGTTTCTGCCTGGCCGATATAGCGTGAGAAACTTGCCGGAGAGGTTCCGATTGCATCCGCTGCCACGCGAAAGTTGCCGTGTCTGGCCAATGAGCGCACCGCATCTATGGCTTTGGAATCAATCATTTGCACCCTCGTTCCAATATTCAGAACGCTCATACCAAATGATGGAATGACCGTCTCTTTCTGTAGCCGGAAATGTCGTTTCCTGCGACATTATTGTCGACCGTGGCACGACGCCCCGGACTTCCCACATAACGGAGGATTCAATGGTTCCTTTAAGGAATATATTAGCTGTGCTTGGCGCTTCGGCGTTATCAACGACTGCAGCACTTGCCGATTCTGAGGATACACGCCCAAACGTTCTTATTCTAATCGCAGATGACATGGGGTTTTCCGATGTTGGCGCATTTGGCAGTGAAATCGAAACGCCCTCGATCGACCAACTGGCAGATGACGGTATGCTGTTCACCAATTTCCACGTCGGAGCGTCTTGCTCGCCCACTCGGACTATGCTGATCAGCGGTGTCGACAACCATCTCGCAGGCCTCGGCAATATGTTAGAGATTCAGGCCGATAACCAATTCGGCAAGCCTGGCTATGAAGGTCATTTGAACGACAAGGTTGTTGCGTTGCCGCGTCTGTTGCGCGACGCAGGATACCACACCTATATGACCGGCAAATGGCACCTAGGTCATGAGCCTGGCACGATCGCTTATGACCGCGGATTTGAGAAATCCTTTATGCTGGGCGAAAGCGGTGCGGATAACTGGGTCGAGCAGCCCTATGCCCCGTTCTATACGCGGGTGCACTATTACGAGGACGACAAGCTTGTCAGCCTGCCAACGGACGACTACTTCTCGTCGGATTTTTATACCCAAACGATGATCGATTACATCGACAGCAACCTGGATGACGGTAAACCATTTTTGGCCTGGGTCGGGTATCAGGCCGTCCATTACCCTCATCAGGCGCCAAAAGAATTCATCGACAAATATGACGGCGTTTATGACGAAGGGTTCGAGGCCCTGCGGGTTTCGCGTCTGGAAAAGCAGAAGGAACTTGGGCTGATCTCTCCGAATGTGGAATTGGACCCGGAGTTTGCGAAAACCTCTTATGAACCGTGGCAGATGCCGGATTGGGAAAAGCTTAACGACGAAGAAAAAGCATTCAACGCGCGACGGATGCAGACCTATGCCGGAATGCTGGACAATATGGATGTCAATATCGGCAGGATCCTGAGCTATCTGGATGAAAAAGGTATTGCGGACAACACCATCGTCATTTTCCTTGCGGATAACGGCCCGGATCCGAACCAGTTGCCGCTGTCTGAAGCCTATCGTGATTGGTACAAAGCCCATTACGACAAGGTCTATATCGAGGATTTTGACGGCGATTATTCGGATATGGGGCAGCAGGGTGTCTATGCTGATTACGGCCCTGGCTGGGCGGCAGCCGCAGCGGTTCCGGGCAGCTACTTTAAGACATTCTCGACCGAGGGTGGTTTGCGTGTCCCTTTGATCGTGAAATTCCCGGGTGTTGTCGAGCCCGGATCGCAAGTCGATAAATTTACCTTTGTTCGCGATATCGTTCCAACACTTCTTGAAGTTGCCGGCGTAGACGTTCCCGGACCGGTCTATGACGGTCGCGAAATCTATACGCCAGACGGTATCAGTATGATGCCGGTCCTGAAGGGTGAGACGGAAACCGTGCGCGACGATAACAACCCGGTCGGATATGAGCTTGCAGGGTCCTCGGCAGTATTCCAGGGCAAATATAAACTGATGCAGAATCTGGCCCCTAAAGGCACAGGCGAATGGGAACTGTTTGATATCGAAGCTGATCCGTCGGAATTACACAATCTGGCGGACCAGATGCCCGAGCGTGTCGCAGCGATGCAGGCCTATTTTGAGGACTATGCAAAAAGGGTAAATCTTGTGCCTGTTCCAGAAGGCTATAACCCTCTGGAGCAGACGGTCGTCAACGCCAAGCGCAGTGGCGCGCATTAACTGAAATGTCATCGCGCCGTTTCGGGACGGAAACGGCGCGATGCGTATATTTGAAAAAGGGACTGTGCTGGTTGGTCCGCCGATAGATATGTGGCGCTACTGCGGGTGCAGCCACTGTTTGCCGCAAGCACACGCCCATGGAACAGGCCGGTGCATTGTTAGGAGGAGATGCGGGTTATTGCCCTGTGATTTCCGTGCAAGTTCCTTTGCCCCAACCGGTTCTACTACCAGAGGCAGAGAAATCGAACGTGCCTTTCTGGGGGTGGACGTTATAACTCAGCGTGTGATCCTCGCCGATATACAGGTAGGTCAAGGTATCGAGCCCCGGGAAAACATCGACCTCTTTGTCGATGTCACCGATCTTGATACGACCTTTGTTTTGATCTTCATATTTGATCAGTTTCGCAGCCATTTCGGGATGCTGTTCGTCTGGCGACTGACATTCAAACACCCGCTCTTCTGCAAGCGCCGTGAAGGGCATAGATATAAGAAGAATGGCCAACTTTTTCATTTGATCTCACCTAGAGCAGATTCGTTTCGAACGCCGCAGCTAGGTGTGATTTCTGTCATAAATTTGCTGAAATTCTGGCCAGACTGTGCCTTGGGCACAACCAAAGAAAATATAGGTGTTGGACCGTCTGCAAAATCAAGATTCTAGCGTCTCGGCAAGAAGCCTGTGGCAAAGATCGCATCCCAGAACAGAATGCAGGTCGGCTCAACTGAGCATTGCATTCACTACCAATCAAATCTCTCATAAGTATCTGTTTCAATACAAGTAATATTTGCATCTCCGAGGGTTGAGATCGGCTCGTCCAGAACATCCACCTCTGGGGCATTGTCGGTCGAATGGATAGCATCCCAAGGCAGGGTTCCAGGAGTACTCGAGTGCAGCGCTTCGTAAGCCAGTTCTTCGTCCAAAGAAATCCCTGGGCTGACAGGGTCGTCACCGACGGTCAGGGCAAATGGGTTTTCCGAAGTGATGAGAGTGCCGGCGCTGTCTATGTCTGACACAACGATCTGACCATGAATTACGCCCTCGAAACCTACTGGCGGGGAAAGCTCCAGGTGGTTCAGGTTACAACCCGACAAATCCACCGGATCACCATTGGTGATCACCGAATGCTCACCACTGATTATCAGGGTATTTGCCGGCAACCCCTCCAGTGTAACATTCGCCTGATCAGACGCATGCGACACTTGGATGCCAACTTGGATCGCGTCGTCCTTGGGAACCGACAAACCGGGATCGGCCTGCATCACCTCACGGCCATCGGTATCCGGACCGTCCCATTCCAGCTTCAGCCCCGCATGGCCGTGGTTCTCGACATATCGGACTTCGATGCCATAAGTCCCAGGCTCAAGGTTGACCTCTTCTGAATACGTGCGAAACCCATGTGGCTTATCTCCTGTGTTGGAGACATCATCTCCGTTTATGTGCAGCGGAGGCGCAGCGGACACAGTTTCATGCGCAGCACAGCAAAAGGTGCTAGCCGCGTAAGACCTTGATACATTGTAGGGAAAGAATGGTGGGTGATGAGAGACTCGAACTCCCGACATCTTCGGTGTAAACGAAGCGCTCTACCAACTGAGCTAATCACCCGTGAGGCTGCATTTAGCCAAGCCGGCGCGCGGGCGCAAGAGGGTCTGGCACAATTTCTTTCACTGAATTTAGACAAGGCGGGCATCTGGGGTGATATCTCCGCCAACCGGGCTCTGATTTATCAGACTTTTTGAGGGATCACGAAATCTGAACCGGTCGTTTCGGATCAGGCACCTCCAAAATATCTTGGGTGTTGTAGCGGCTATGAATTGCCCGTTTCAAAGGTTCTTATTCACGATGCGTCCTATCGATGCTTGCGCGCCCCCCGCCGCCTCAGATATCCCCTGATGGAACCTTAACCTACGAGACGGGAACAATATGACCCTGTCATCCGCAAGCCGTTTTCTGGCTGCTGCTATTGTTTTGGGTAGTTTGATATCGACTCCGCAGCGTGCAGAGGCCGACGATGTTTTGGTTTTTGCTGCTGCCAGTCTGAAAAATGCTCTGGATTCACTTGTACCGGGTTTTGAACGGCAAAGCGGTCAGGAGGTTGTCATATCGTATGCGGCGTCTTCCATACTGGCACGTCAAATTCAACAGGGCGCCCCGGCGGATGTGTATATTTCAGCCAACAGTGACTGGATGGATGTCCTTCAGGAGAATCGGCTGATTGATGCTGGATCGCGGGTTAACCTTTTGGGAAATGGGCTTGTCCTGATCGGTGGGCCGACGGCCGTTGAAATTGAGGGGCTTTCCCCGCAGACGGACATCTCAGCCGCTTTGTCAGGTGGACATCTTGCGATGGCCCTGGTCGATGCCGTGCCTGCGGGAATTTACGGCAAAGCGGCGCTGCAAAACCTAGGTCTTTGGGATAGTGTTCAGCAGCAGGTGGCGCAGACCGACAATGTACGCGCGGCTCTGGCATTGGTTGCCGCGGGGGCTGCCCCTTTGGGTGTTGTCTACCGATCGGATGCCCAGGCCGAGGATCGGGTGCGGGTGGTGGCCTCTTTCCCTGCAAATCTTCACCCGGAAATTGTCTACCCGGCCGCTGTAACAACACAAGCCTCAGCCGAGGCATATGCATTCCTAAGCTACCTACAGACCGACGCAGCGATGGCAGTCTTTGCAGAGCAGGGATTTGCCCTGCCGGGCGACTAGCCGATGGGTTGGTTGGGACCGGAAGAACTTGAGGCGCTGAAATTGTCGCTGCGTGTCTCTTTCTGGGCAACGCTGGTTACTTTGCCCTTTGGTGTATTCGTTGCCTATGCACTGGCGCGCTGGCGCTTTCCCGGGCGACAAGTGTTGAATGGGTTGGTGCATTTGCCATTGATCCTGCCGCCCGTTGTTACGGGATATCTGCTGCTATTGACCTTTGGTATTCAGGGCCCGATTGGTGGACCTCTGGCGGGGCTTGGAATTGTCTTTGCGTTTCGCTGGACCGGCGCGGCGCTGGCCGCTGGGATCATGGCGTTTCCGCTGATGGTCCGTGCTATTCGCCTTTCGATCGAAGCCGTCGACCCTAAGCTCGAACAGGCCGGAGCCACGCTGGGTGCCTCGCGTCTTTGGGTTTTTGTCACCGTAACTTTGCCGATGATTCTGCCGGGGGTGATCGCCGGGACCATCCTTGCCTTTGCAAAAGCCATGGGTGAGTTCGGCGCGACGATCACCTTTGTTTCGAACATACCTGGACAGACACAGACGTTGCCATCGGCCGTTTATGCGTTTCTGCAGGTTCCGGGTGGTGAGGCGGCGGCGATGCGGCTAGTGGTGATATCGGTCATCATCGCGATGGGGGCGCTGCTGTTGTCAGAGTTTGTCGGTCGTCGCGCCGCGGCAAGAGTGTCGGGGACATGAGCCTTTCCGTCAATCTGCAACATGATCTGCCAGGTATTCAGTTGGATGCCAAATTTGATGCGCCTGCCGGGGTGACGGTTCTGTATGGAAGGTCCGGCGCCGGTAAGACGACAATCGTTAACGCTGTTGCGGGATTGCTGGAGCCCAAAGCTGGTCGCGTATCCGTGGACGGGTGGACGTTGTTCGATACGGAAAAGCGCCTTTGGCTGCCTCCGCATAAACGCCGCTTGGGGTATATCTTTCAGGAAGGACGGCTGTTCCCGCATCTGACAGTGCGCCAGAACCTGTCCTATGGACGCTGGTTTGCGCCCAAAAGCGTGCCGCGCGAAGACCTCGATAAGGTAATTGAGATGTTGGGGATCGGGCATCTTCTGGACCGTCGTCCACTGAGCTTGTCAGGTGGCGAGAAGCAGCGTGTTGCCATAGGCCGCGCCTTATTGGCCAGCCCGCGTCTGATCCTCGCGGATGAGCCTCTGGCCGCATTGGATGATGCACGGAAGGCCGAGATACTGCCCTATTTCGAACGGCTTCGGGATGAGATTTCGGTGCCGATCCTTTATGTGACCCACTCGGCAGCCGAAGTTGCCCGGCTGGCAACTTCTGTCGTTGCCCTGCAGGACGGCAAGGTGGTTCGGCAAGGCCCGGCTTCCGAAGTGATGGCTGATCCTTCTGTGGCCCCGCTCGGTGTCAGAGCCGTTGGTGCGGTGCTTCAGGTGCAGGTATCAGCTCACCATGCAGATGGGTTGACCGAGTTGGCAGCCGAAGAGGCGCGCCTATTTCTGCCGCGTATTCCCCATAGGGTCGGTGAAAGCCTGCGTATTCGCATCCCCGCACAAGAGGTGATCCTTGCCAGTAAGCGGCCCGAGGGCCTGTCAGCGCTGAATGTACTGGAGGGCAGGGTTGATACGATCCGAGCCGGGGAAGGCCCCGGTGCGATCGTCTCTGTCATTACACCTGCAGGGACTATTCTGGCTCGGATCACCCGACGTTCGGTTGAAGCCCTTGGGCTTGCTGCGGGTAAACCTTGCTTTGCGGTGATAAAAACCGTGGCGCTTGCGCCGCAGGATGTCGGTGGGCGGCTGCACTTTGAGAATTGAAACTGCGCTTTACGGAAAGAGTATCTGTTCTATGATTTCCCAAGGAAATCTTTTTTGCCCGGGGTCAAGCATCATGAAATACTTAATATCAACATGTGCTCTAACGCTGATGATGGTGCCTGCCATGGCCCAGGCTGTTGGGTTCGGGGTCGGTATAAACCCCGCATTCCGAACGACAGTGACACCACGTGACAATGGCGTTTACGAGGTCGCAACCAGCGGCAGCTCTGCGCCTGTGGCCTATTGGTGCGGGATCGGGGATTTTGCGATACGCACGCTTAGAACCAAATCGAACCAGCGTATTTACATAACCCGTGCCTATGACAAACAGACACGGACGGTGCAATTCTCGCTGACTGCGCCCGAAGGGGTTGATACGACGCCGGGCTATTCGGTTACTGTCAAACGCGTTGGCGAGAACATGTCAGCGGCATCGGCGCAGCGCTATTGCTCTGACAATTTCATGGATTTCGGGTTCTGAAACCCCGGAAGTAGAAAGCACCGCAGAGGCAGGTCAGGCGTTAGACCCATTTGGCCAAGGGCGGCAGGCTCATAAGCACTGCGTCCGGGTCGTGCCCGGTCTCTAGCCCGAATTTGGTTCCGCGGTCATAGACAAGGTTGTATTCGGCATAGAGCCCGCGATGAATCAGTTGGGTATCCTTATCGGCGGCGTCAAAGCTCTGTTGCCTGCGCTTTTCAACCAAAGGCAGAAAGGCTGGCAAGAAGGCCCGCCCGATATCCTGTGTCAGGGCAAAGTCCGATGACCAGTCTCCGGTGCAATAGTCATCCAGAAAGATACCGCCGACACCGCGAGCGCGCTTGCGGTGCGGGATAAAGAAATACTCGTCGGCCCATTCTTTCAAACGCGGATAGTGGCCCGGTCCGTGGGGATCCAGATGGGCCTTCTGGGTTGCGTGGAAATGGGCAGTGTCTTCGTCATATTCGATACAGGGATTCAGGTCTGATCCGCCGCCGAACCACCAGGCGTGAGGTGTCCAGAACATGCGCGTATTCATGTGAACAGCGGGAGCGTGCGGGTTCTGCATATGGGCAACCAGGCTGATACCCGAGGCCCAGAACCGCGGGTCCTCGGTCATTCCGGGAATGCCTTTTCGGGCAGCCATTGCCTGTTGCGCCCGTTCCCCGAGCTGGCCGAATACTGTCGAGACATTGACGCCGACTTTCTCGAACACGCGGCCGCCGCGCATCACGGACATCAAACCGCCACCGGCGTCCGCCCCGTCATCCGAATGCCGTTTGGTCTCTTTGACTTCGAAGCGACCGGGTTGAGCATCGGAAAAAGGTCCGGTGTCGTGGGAATCCTCAAGCTGTTCAAAAGCGTTTACGATTTCATTGCGCAAGTCACGAAACCAGGCTGCGGCGGTGGCTTTTTCAGTATCGAACATCTGTTTAATGGGCCGGGGCTGCGACGGGGTCCAGCAAAGTGCGTCCACCGTCAATGGTTAGGATTTGTCCAGTGATGAAACCTGCGGCGTCCGAGGCAAGGTACTGTGCGGTTTCGGCCAGTTCGTTTGGCGCGGCAATCCGGGAAAGGGGTGTGTGCTTTTCGATATCATCCCGAAATGTGCGATTTTCCTTGAGCGTGGATTGCAGCGAAGCGCTCATCACCGATCCCAGCGCGATCGAGTTCACGCGGATGCGGTTTGGGGCAAGGGCAACGGCCAGGGATCGGGTCAACTGATCAAGCGCTGCTGTAGACACCGAATAGGCCATCAGATCGGGATGGGTGCGACGGGCAGCAATCGAAGATAAGTTGATGATGGATCCCGCAGGGTTTTCGTTTTCATCTTCATCGGATTGCTTGATCATCCGTTTGGCAACTAGTTGGCTCAGTCGCAAGGCCGGCATCAGGTTCTGGTTCAACAAGGTGCGGACCGAGTCGTCTTCCATGTCCAATGGATCAGACGGAATAACCTGGCGCGAGCCATTTATCAGGATGTCGACCTGTTCGAAAGCGTCAATCGTGGCCGAAAGCAGGTTCGCAATCGTCAGCTTTTCACGCAGATCCCCGGCGAAGAAACGGATGTTGCTGTCATCCGCCTGCTCGCCCAGTTCATTGGCCAGTCGTTTTTCATCCATGTCGGCGAACATGACATTGGCCCCGGCATCCGCGAAGTGACGTCCGATGGCCAATCCGACACCATTTGCACCACCTGTGACGATCGCGGTCTTGCCGGCTATGGAAAAGGACATGCGTGTTCTCCTGATGTGCGGTGCAGGTTAGCGGGTATCACCGCCGAGGGCGAGAGGCGTGGAAGACCTTGAAACGATTGTCCCCGGTCACTTCCTTCATCTGCGCGAAGGCCTCGTTCAGCGTAATTTCATAGGGTAGGTGTCGATTGGCGACCATCCAAAGGGAACCGCCCCGTGTCAGACTGCGCGCAGCAGATTTGATGAATCCCTGACCCAACGTGGGATCAGCACTGCGCGATGTGTGAAACGGCGGGTTCATAATGACCGTATCCAGCGGCTCAGGCGCGCGCCAGGTGACCGCGTCGGCCCAGTGGAACTGTGCACGGTCGTCTTTTACATTTGCACGAGCACATTGCAGGGCGATGTGATCGGCCTCGACCAGATGCAATTCCTGCAGCCCCCTTGCACCCATTAGCCCTGCGGACAGGTATCCCCAGCCAGCCCCCAGATCGGCGACCCGACCGCCCAGTTTTTCAGGCAGGGCAGCAAGCAGCATTACTGAGGCCGGGTCGACCCCGTCTGCAGAAAATACTCCGGGCGCTGTCTGAAATCCGTCGACGGATTGGGTGGCGGGTGCGGCCCAGTCCTCGAACGCGTTTACGTCGGACTGGAACCAAAAGATCTTGCCATGTGCTTTTGCGATGGGCCCCTGCACGGTTACGCGTTTGCGAATATCCTTCAACAGGCTGTCGACGCCATTTGTCTTGGCGCCATCAATCACAACCAACCCGTCCGCGCGCTGGCAGGCCTGATGCACAAGGCTGCGGGCCAAGGCCTTGGCGCGGGGCAGGAACACGATTGCATCCTGGCACGGGTCATCAGCCTCGGGCGTGGCCGTGAACCCATGGTCTGCAAAATGGTCGTGAAACGGCTTGAAGGGCTGAACCACTTGCGTCTCTGAGGCCAGCCCAGAGAGGTCTTCCTCGGGCGTTGGCCCAATCACGGACAGGGGTTGCGCGATTTCAAGGCCGCTTTGCAAGGCAAGGTCTAGGCGAGGGGACATTGGCAATTCCGAAAAGAGGTCAGGCGTCGCCTTACTCTTCGCGTTCCATAGTGCACTGCAGGGGGTGTTGATGGCGGCGAGCAAAATCCATGACTTGCCCGACCTTGGTTTCGGCAATCTCATGACTGAAGACACCAACAACGGCGACGCCCTTCTTGTGGACGGTTAGCATGATCTCGAACGCCTCTGCGTGGGTCATGCCGAAAAAACGTTCCAATACGTGAACGACAAACTCCATCGGGGTGTAGTCGTCATTCAAAAGCAGCACTTTGTACAGAGGCGGGCGTTTGGTCTTGGGGCGCGTCTGTACCAGGATCGACGAATCTGCATCGTCGTCCGGTTTGTCAGACATCATCCATTGGTTCTCAAACATTAGGCGCAAACGTCCGATTCAGGCTTCGGTTTATCTGTGCGCTTATATAACGTCCAATGCGTCAGATAAAAGAGCCAGCAGGACGTTATCCAAATGGGCGAAAAACTAACCACAATCGGGTTCGATGCCGATGACACGCTGTGGCACAACGAACGGTTCTTTCAGCTGACGCAGGCACATTTTGTCGACCTGTTATCAGATCATGCCGAATCGGATCACCTGATGGACCGATTGCTGGCTGCCGAAAAACGCAATATCCGGCATTATGGGTATGGAATCAAAGGCTTCACCCTCTCCATGATCGAAACGGCGATCGAAGTGACCGAAGACCGTGTTCCTGCAGCGGTCATTCGCCAACTGATCGAAGCGGGGCAAGAGATGTTGGCCCATCCGATCGAGCTGTTGCCCTATGCTCGGCAGGCCATCGAAGGCGCTGCCGACACCCACCGCGTAATCCTTATCACCAAGGGCGATCTGATAGACCAGGAACGCAAACTTGCGCAGTCCGGTTTGGGCGATCTGTTCGACGGGGTAGAGATCGTGTCTGAAAAGACCCCGGAAATCTATCGCCAGATCTTCGCGCAGCATGGCGAGGGGCCCGCTGCGGCTATGATGGTCGGAAATTCGATGCGGTCCGATGTGGTTGCTCCGATTCAAGCCGGATGCTGGGGCGTATACGTGGCGCATGGGCTGGTCTGGGAGATCGAGCAGGCCGACGTGCCGGCCGACAGTTCCAGATACCACGAATTGCCCGATCTTGGTGGATTGACGGCGCTGGTTCGCTCTTTGAGTTGATGTTGCCATTTGGTCGCAGTTTCCAAAAATAGGGGCCGGTCGACGACACAGTCTTGACGATATGGCAGGTTTAGCGGTGCGCCGCCGTTTGCACCGCCACATCTAGTGGGTCTTTGACATACGCTGAAAGCGTTAAAGTTATGAGCTTTCGGTTTCTTTCGCGGGGGTGCTGTGCTACGCTGATGGGCAATAAAATAGATAGTAGCTGACCGGGAAAACCCGGCGGCCTGAGGTAGACAGAGGCAAAAATCGTGCAGGTACGGCGGACAGTTCCGGCCCCTATGGGCGTATTCCTTGCAGCATTCCTGTTGTTGTTTTCCTTCGCTCCGGCGCAGGGCATTGCTGCCCCATATGCGGCGATGGTGATCGACGCGCGAACGGGCGAAGTGCTGCATTCCCGAAACGCCGATACACGCCTCCATCCGGCCTCGTTAACCAAAATGATGACACTGTACATCGCAT
Source organism: Ruegeria sp. CDSB022 (assembly GCF_059611145.1). NCBI lineage: Bacteria > Pseudomonadati > Pseudomonadota > Alphaproteobacteria > Rhodobacterales > Roseobacteraceae > Ruegeria > Ruegeria sp. CDSB022. Next base: position 398,772 of record NZ_JBXWOZ010000003.1, read on the forward strand.
TTGAAGCGGTTCGGAACGGCGAAATCACTCTCGATACGCAGGTGACCATCACCAAAAAGGCTTCCTCTGAACCGCCTTCAAAGCTGGGTTTGCGTTCGGGGCAGAAGATTGCTTTCCGCTATTTGATCCGTGCGGCGGCGGTGAAGTCGGCCAATGACGCTGCCACTGCCATTGGTGTCGCCCTCAGCGGGTCCGAGGCTGCCTTTGCGCGCCGCATGACACGTACCGCCAAGGCGATGGGAATGAGCCGTACAACCTTTAAGAACGCACATGGTCTGACCGAGGCCGGACATCTGTCGACCGCACGGGACATGACCACGCTGGGACGGCATTTGCTGTATGATTACCCGCAATATTACAACCTGTTTTCGCGCCAATCCACGAATGCGGGGATCAAAACCGTTCCCAATACGAACCGTCGCCTGCTAGCGGCCTATCGCGGTGCGGATGGGATCAAGACGGGCTATACCCGTGCAGCTGGGTTCAATCTGGTTGCCTCGGCCAAGCGCAAGGACGAACGGATCATCGCGACTGTCTTTGGTGGCAAATCCGGCGCATCGCGCAATGCCAAAGTAGCCGAGCTGTTGGACATGGGTTTCCGCCGCGCCCCGTCGCGCGCGCCGATCCGCAAACCAGCCCGGCCGGCCTATGCCGGTAATGCAGGTTTGAATGCGAAAGTCGCCAGCGTAAGCGGCGCGCCCACCAGAAGCCTGCGACCTGTTCTTCGACCTCAGCGGGGGAGTACCGTTCTAGTGGCGAACAATGTCGCCGCAACCGCAGCCAAGAACGACGCGCGGATTCAGGACGGTATCGCCGCAGCCATCGCCTCGGCAGGTGTAGAGACGCCGACCGAAGGAACGACGCGCCCGACGGTACGCACGGATGATCTGGTGCTGGCCTCGGCAGAACAGCCCGAGCCAGAGCAGGAAATCGTCACACGCTTGTCGACCTCTGGCGGTCATTTGTGGGGCGTGAATGTGGGGCGCTATACGACCCGGTACGAGGCTGAAAAGGTTCTACTGAAAACGGCCCTGTCGGAAATGACCACATTGGAAGGCACGCTGCGCAAGGTCAATCAAAACTCACGCGGGTTCGATGCGACGTTCCAGGGCATGACCCGAGAGCAAGCCGATCTGGCCTGCCGCAGACTTCAGGCCCGCAATGTCACCTGTTTCATGATCGGGCCGTCATAAGACCCGACATATACTCTCGTGGATGGGTCTGGCCACGGAATTCCGTGGCCTTTTTTTGCTGAGCGAGCGTGCCGTAGTAGGCGGCAGGGATCAGGTCAGTCGAATACGTGGCCGTGCTGATATTGCTCATCCTGACCGGCGGCCGCAGTCAGGGCCGCGACGTTATCTTTGGTAAAGAACCCATCATACTTATGACAGCGCTCGATATACTCGGTGATCAGCAGAGTGTTCTTCGAGTGTTTTGAGAAGATCTGCTTGAGGTTCGGATCGTCTTTGCACTCTCCAACCACATGGGCCAGGAATGGCACCCCTTGGTCTTTCAGAGTGTTCACAACGAAATCCACATTCTTTTCGCCCGCACCGTGATCGCCGTCCAGAATCTCGATCGCCATGTGATGCAGCCGACGTCCGAAATTGCGGACGAAATCCTCGGTTGGCATGGGCCGTTTGGCAAAAGAGTTTACAAACGAAGGCGTATTATTGGCTGTAAATACCTTGGCCGGGGATTTCTTGTCATCATCCACACCGGCATTGCGGTTCACATTGGTCGACGAATTCATGTCGAAAATGTTGTACGCCCCCCAGAAATAGTAGGGCACCATCGTCAGAAATTCGAGGATCGCATCCTCTCGCTCACCAGCCAGAACGCGTGTCGCCAGATGGTCGATGCCCAACATCAGTGAAGAGATATTGCTATCGGCACCAAAGGCAGCAGCCTCATCCAGTCGCGCTTGTTCTGCGCTGCTGAGCAATACCCTGTCGCCCAGACCCAAACTGTCGGTATCGTTGAAATCCAGCGTTGAATAACCGACCCGGTTGCAGGTGAAATCAGAAGGGGTGGTGAACCGAAGGCCCTTTAGCGTGTAAAACGGGTTCTCGGTGTCGCCGGAATATTCGAACCGGATATTCTGATCCTCCAGCGTTTTGGTCAGCGTGTTCAGGTCAGTGGCGCCAAACACTTCGCCAACATAGCGCGTTTGCGGCGTGTTTCGTGCCAACGGGTACATGCGGTTGATGCGCGGGATGAAGTCTTCGAATGTCGGGCTAAGCGGAGCCATCACGATGAGCGCCGGGTAGTCCAGGTGTGAATACAGGACCGAGTATTTATGCGTCCGTCCAAGATAGCTGGCCGTGTGACGGTATGGCGACATCACATATAGCTCGACCAGAGTGTCGAAAAGAACGTCAGTTTCGACCTGAAGCACGACAGCGCGCATGGGCCCAACCTGCTGGGCGACACCAGATCTGGCACGGCGTTCGTAAATTTTTGGCAAATACTCGTTGAAGAAGTCCGAATTCTTCTTGTCGCCGCGTGGTTCGTAAGACGCTAAATCAAAAGACATAAAGTTACTCCTTGCCCAGACTAGGCAACCCAGGTGCGGTTCGTTGCCGGGATTGTGGTATTCAGAACATATGCTTGCTGACATGCTAGGGAGGGAATTCAGCCTCGGCAACAGTCTGAGTACGGGCGGACGCATTGCACCCGCGGGATTACCGCAGGAACTTTGTCACTTCGACCCCGCCCGCGATCAGGTTTTCGCGGACCGAATGCGCAATCTGAACGGCGGTTGGTCCATCCCCGTGCAGGCAGATCGTGTCGATCGCGGTTTCAAGCCTTTTGCCGGTTTCGGTAATGATGGCCCCTTCGCGGACCATTTCCAGAATTCGAGGCCCTGCAATTTCGGGGTCGTGGATGACGGCTCCGGGCAAGCTTCGGTCGACCAGAGTGCCATCGTCGTTATAGGCGCGGTCGGCAAAGATTTCGCCGACCCACTTGCAGCCCAATTCCCGAACGGCTTCTTCCTGCTTGGTGACGGCCAGCACCATGATGATGATATCTGGGTTCACGTCCAGCGCGCCCTGATAACAGGCCCGCGCCATGTCGATATCGACCGAACACATGTTGGACAATGCACCGTGCAGCTTCAGATGCCGGACCTGCGTTCCAACGGCATTTGCCATACCGATCGCCGATCCCAACTGATACCGAACAAGATTTCGCAGGCTATCATGGGGTATTTTCATATTGCGGCGGCCAAACCCCTGTAGGTCAGGAAAGCCGGGATGCGCGCCAATGCCGACACCGTTTTCCACAGCCAGGGTCATCGTTTGCGCCATGACGTCCGGATCGCCCGCGTGAACGCCACAGGCAATGTTGGCCGAAGTGATAATCCGCAACAGGCTTTTGTCATCGCCCATGCTCCAGGGGCCAAAGCTTTCCCCCATATCGGCATTAAGATCTACGCTGGGCATCGGCAAACTCCTTAGTCTGTGGCAGAGATCATTCCGCTGACCAGTTGATAAGATAGCAGGTCAGCAATGTCATGAGGATCACGGATCAGCGGTTCGACCTTGGATGGCAGGTTGGCCAGTTCTTTTTGAAAAGCCGCTTGCAGGGAAATGGCCTCGTCCATTTCGACCAGCCTGAACTGAAGCTGTACGCCCGCCGGGGTTTGCACAGCCCGCGGCAGGTCACAGGGAAGGACGGTCGCAATTCTGGGATACCCGCCAGTTGTCTGACACTCGGGCAGCAGAATAAAGGGATTGCCAGTGCCGGTCATCTGAATGTCGCCGGGGGTGATGACCTCGGACAATATGTTCAGCTGCCCCTTTGCGGCGAAACCCTCTCCGTCGCTTTCCAGCTGCATTCCCATGCGATTTGCGCGGGGCCCGCGAGTGAATGTCGTGCGCAAAAAGCGGTCCAGCGTTTGCCGGTCGAACAGTTCGGTCTGAAAACTGGCCACAACCCGCAGCGAACCGCCCGAGAACCGATCTTCAGCGCGCAACTTCTGTCCTGCCTGCTGTGACGCTGCCCCGGTGGATAAGCTGTCTCCGGCCTGTAGGGCGCGCCCGATTTTGGCAGTAAGGTGAGTTGAGCGGGATCCCAGAAACTCCTGCACCTCAATACCGCCGCCCAGGTGCAAATATCCATAGGTTCCCCGTGTGGCGGCCCCGACTATCACCCGCTGTCCGGTCTCAAGGCGGTAAGAGGCATTCCACGAAATGGCAGCGCCATCAATACTGGCCTGCATCGGTGCGCCCGTCAGTGCAATCTGTATGGGATGAGTGGCCTCAAACTCACCGCCCATTCCGGCCATTTCAAGCGCGGCAAGTTTAGGACTTTGCCTCAACAATGCGGCGCCTTCGTGCAGGGCCAGTAAATCTGCTGCGCCAGATCGGGAAAGCCCTTGATCCAGATATCCGTGGCGGCCTTGGTCCTGTATTGTACAAGCAGGCCCTATGCGCAGGACAGACAGGCTCAAACCGCGATCTCCTGACAGGTCGCGCCGCCTGATCCATCAACGTCATTGGCGCGTATCGCCTCTAATTCCTCACGCGTGACTGACACGAACTGCATTTCGTCGCCGGGTTTCAGGGCAAAGCTGTTCTGTGCTTCAGGACGAAAACAGCGAAAAGCGGTTTGGCCAATATGTCGCCACCCGGTTGGTGTGGGTCCCGAGAAAAGGACAAATTGCGAAATCGCCAATACCAAAGCGCCCTCGGGCACCATCGGGGTCAACTTCTTGAGGCGCGGTATGTTGAACTCGGGGCCGAGCGGGCCAAGATATGGCTGACCGGGAGCAAATCCGATCGTCAGGACGCGGACGGTTGTGGCGCTCAATCGATGAACGGCTTCATCGGGGGACAGCCTGGCCGCAGCCGCAGCCTCATCTAATTGAGGGGCAAGCGCGCCGCCATAAACCGTGGGGACACTCCATAACCTGCGCCCCTGGGGGAGGGGCGCTTTGTACCAATCCTGCCGCCGCAACAGCTGCTCGACCCGGTCGCGAAGGTTTGCGTGGGCAAACTGGGATGGTTCAAATCGGATATAAGTCGACGCCAGCGTCGCAGAGGTTTCAATGACACCTTCCCACCGTTCAGAATCCACCGCAGCTCGAAACGCCAATGCTGCCCGGTTCGATGGCTCGGCCATGGTTTCGGCGAAAGAGACCAGCAGGCCGTCAAAGCCGACGGTGCATATGCGTGGGAAGATGGCGGCGTGTGTTCGTGTCATCTCGCTGCGTGCCAGTATGTAACTAGTCAGGTGACCTGAACGCAATCCAGAGCGTTTCGCAAGAGAGGGTGCAAAGTATTTGCCGGTGCATCCCCGTTTCAGACCGCGTGCAGGCAAATTCCGACTCGGTGCGGGTGTGTTTCATACCCGGCGACTCATACGAGTCTTGTAGTAGACGTGGGGAGCTCAACAATATGTTGATATCGGGCATAGCTCGTACGGAAAGCAGTGTGGATACCTTAGGCGTGATAATGGGCTTTCCTGGGTGCATCGGTCGAATTTGTCACCTTAATTATCTGAATTTATTGAGTAAAATAAGAAAGTGCAAAAAAGTTGCTCAGGGCGTGATTTTCTGCTTGCGGTGTATGTTTGTAATGCTTAGAACCCCCTTCACCGGCGCTGCTGAGGCGCTTGTGACACACTGGAGAGACGGTGGGACGGGCTGGAGAGACGGCCGGACGC